>JBHLLO010000033.1:0-32166 GCA_048885535.1 Candidatus Hermodarchaeota archaeon | reverse complement strand
ATCTTTTTTAGGGATTTCTTTTCACCATTATTTTTTATTAATTCTAATCTTTCTCTTTAGTTTTAAGATGAAGAATTCCATCTAATTTAAGTTCAAAATCTTCCTTGAGTTGATTTAGTACTTGAGAAGTTTCTTCTATTTTTTCCATTAAGAATTCTATAGGAGTGGTTTTCAAACCAAGAATTAAATCTTCTACAATATTTATGTTATTATTGAAAGTTCCTATAATACTGTTTTTAATTAAATTAAAATCTACTAAGTTTGTTTGAAAATCTGAATAATCAATTGCACTTAACTCACTCTGCGTCTCTAATTTTTTAGAAGTCACAATTTTTTTGACTATTTTTGGATTAATCTTTTTTTCAAGGGTTGTAGAATCAATCTCATCTAAATTAATAATTAAATTGCTTAAAGATTTCTTCTTTTTATCAATTAAATTGAGAAACTCATTAGAAATACCCTTAAAGCGCTCACTATTACTTTCTTTTTCCCATTTCTCTAAAAATTCTAATATGATTAATTCAAGTGCTTCAAAGAGATTGACATGTGTTCTAGCAGAAACAAATATTAATGGAAATTCTTTCAAATTAGTTTGTCTGATATTATTTAAAAGAATTTCTGTATCCTCTGGTCTGACCAAATCAGATTTGTTACCAATCAAAAATATTATACATTCAGGTGATTCACTTCTTAAATTCTTTAGATATGTCTGTTTAAGTTCTAATAACGTTTCTTTAAGATTAGTTAAATCAAATACTAAAAAAGCGGCATCTATATTACTAAAAAAAACGGGGTTTAGAGGATTAAATGATCTCTGCCCTCCAATATCCCATATATTGGCTTTTAAGTAATAATTCTGTAATTTATATTCTTTTCTTACTATATTGGACCCTATTGTAGGAATGTACATACTTGGGATATTTTTGTTCATTAGCGCATTAGTAATAGAAGTCTTCCCAACACCCCAACTTCCGAGAATACTCAATTTAATATTGATTTCAGAGACTATCATGTTCTTGTTAGAACAAGTTTGGACAAAATCTAATTTAATTCTATTATAATAGAAATTCTATATAAATATGTCTTTACCTTGAGAATAAGTAAGTTAGGTTAACATTAATTTTTCTTTACTAATTCTCTTGTTTTGAGTAAATCGGAATTTGTTCTGATATTAATAGAGAAAAAAATGAATTTTATATACTATATATGGGATAAAATTTCTCTTTAATATAATCAATGAAGTATTTTGAATTTAAGTCTTCTCCTGTGATTTTCTTTATTAAGTCGGGTGCTCTATAAATTTTTCCATATTGATGTACATTTTCTTTTAAATAGTTTAAAAGACTAGAGAATTTTCCTTCTTTATAATCTTCTGGTAATATAGGTAATTTTTTCAATGCATTTTTATATATCTGTGCAGCATAAAGGTTACCTAAAGCATAAGTAGGAAAATATCCAAATGCTCCTCCTGACCAATGAACATCTTGTAAAACTCCTTCTGCATCATTAGGAGGAGTAATACCTAAAAGTTCCTCCATTTTCTCATTCCATAATGCGGGTAATTCGATTGCTTGAAGATTATCTTCAATTATCATTTTCTCCATTTCAAATCGTAAAATAATGTGTAAGGCATAAGTAACTTCATCTGCTTCCACTCGTATAAATGAAGGTTGAACGACATTAATGGCTCTATAAAAGTCCTCCATTGCAACATTTTTTAAATTTTCTGGAAAGGCCTTTTGAAATAAAGGATACCAATAGATCCAGAACGCTTTACTCCTTCCAACTATGTTTTCCCACATTCTCGATTGACTTTCATGAACACCAAGGGAGCATCCATCAGCCAATAATGTATCGTGTAGATCTTCGTTAAATCCCATTTGATATAGAGCATGCCCACATTCATGAATAGTTGAGAAAATACATGTTGGTAAGAAGTTCTCAAGTATTCTAGTTGTTATTCTAGTGTCTATTGATGATAAGGAAGTTGTAAAAGGATGAGTTGACTTATCCTGCCTTCCTACACTAAAGTCAAAACCTAATTTCTTTACAATTTCTAGACTTAATTCCCATTGTTTATCAGGATTATAATATTTTTTTAAGATCGATTGATTAGGTTTATCAGAAGAATTATCTAACTTATTTACTATCTTTACTAAGTCGGATTTGAGACTATTAAAAATCTTTGAAATCCAATTGTATGTACCACCTGGTTCATATAAATCTATTAAGGTTGAATATAAAGTTGGTCCAGTATCTAATTTTTCGGCAAACTCTATCTGTAGCTTGATCATTTTTTCAAGATATGGCTTAAATATTGAAAAATCACTTTTTTCTCTTGCTTTTTCCCATTCTACATGCCCAAAGGAGGCTGTTTTAGCAATCTCTATAACTAGTTCATCTGGTATTCTTGTTGCATGTTCATATTCCCTTTTCGCTTCTCTAATCATAGCTAAATCAACCTCACTTAGATTTTGTTGCTTTTCGGCGTTTTTAATCAGATCACCTGTCTTTTCGGACTTTATTCGAGAATGAATTAATTTTTGTATTAGTGCTAACTGTTCGGCTCTTCCTTTAACAGAACCTTTAGGCATATTAACTTGCTGATCCCAACCTAAAAGAGCTCTAATAAAGTTCAATCTCATTATCTCATTAAAATATTCCCACAATTCCTTCATTGCATTCATTTTTTGACCTTCAACTTTTCTTTTTTCTTTTTAAACAATTAAAATTTTAATAAAAAGTATATTATTGCCTTTTTTAATTTATTATTCCTTTAAAAGAAGTAAGGTATGAACTAATGATGAACTAAATAATATTAAGAATTTCTAATCTATCTACATATTCTCTTGCTTAGTAAAAATATCAGCTGCTGTTTTGATGTCTTCTAGAGTTAAGGTTCTTCCTAAACTAGTTTCTAATTCGCTAATAAGATGTTCACATAATTTTAAGCTTAGGCTGCTTCCTCTTTGTTCTATCAGCATCTGTAATTGTTTTGAAAATTGTGTACTAAGTGTCTTATCTTGTTGAGAAATTGAAGTTAGCTGGGTAGGTGTAACTTTTATATCTATTTCAATATCTTCTTCCTCGACCTGTTCTTTTGAAGATTTAAATAAAGTCAATTTTCCAACTTTTTTTTCATCAATTTCTAACTCTTCAGCTTTTTTTTCAGGAATTTTGGGGGTTATTTCTGGTCGGATTTTGGACTTATCTAGTGGTAATGGTTTAACAGTAACCTTATTTGTAAATTTAATTTGCCCTGGGACTTCAAATTTCTTTTTACTTTCAATTTCACGTCTAATTTTTTTTCCTTTTTCTACTTTATTTTGAAGTTCTTTTAATTTTTGTTTAAATGAAGCAATATACGTAAAATCTTGATAGGTATTACAGATACTAATTAATTCTTTATATTTTGAAATTGCGAGAATTAGATTTCCTTGATTTTTATGGTTCTCTGCTTCTTTCTTTAGTTTATCAAAATTAGATGGTAAAGTCATTTTTAGTCTTAGTATGACTGAAATTGTTTCAGTTAGCTTTTTTTTAACATCTGGTTCAATAAGAGAGATTTCTATAAATTTAGGAAGCCCTAATTCATTTTTTATTAATTTGAGATCCTCTTCTTGAACTAAATCTCTCTTATTACCAACAATTAATAATTTTGAAAGACCACCTTCTTTTTTATATAAATCTAAGAAATGATTAATTACCCTTAGATGATAGTTGGATAAGTCGAATACAAGGAGTACTAAATCTGCTCCGCTAATGAACTTAGACCATAATAAAGAAAAATTATCCTTTAATTGAAAATCCCAAATATCAAATTTTAGGTTTTCGATTTCAAAAAGAGAAGACTTAGCAAAATTTAGAATTTTTCTTTCTTCATTCTTTTTAAGAAGATTATATAGTTTAGTTTTTCCAGATGAGACTGGTCCCATTATGCATATCTTTGAATGTAGTTCATATTGGAGCTCATAGAGAAATTCTTCAAATTCAATTAGAGTTGAATCTCGTGTCTTAATCAATGATGGATCAGGGTAGATTTCTTTAAATTTATGAATAATCTTTTCTATAACTCCATCTATTTGTTCTCGGGTATCTATTAAATCAGTAATTAATAAAAGTAACGAGTTTCCAATGCCCCGATGAAAAATCTGATATTCTCCCAATGGTTTTTGAAAAGTTTTACCAGGTGTAGGCATGTCCAAATAAGATACGATTGTCTTTTTCACATTCTCTAATTCTTCATCTCCAAGACCCATCGCATATGTAAAATTATAGATTTGTTCTCCCTTGTGAAAGATGTGAATTTGTCTTAACATGCTTTATAATCTATCTCTTTAAGAATCCATCTTTAATTCTTAATAAAAATATAAAAATTACTTACTAATATATTTTAATATCATTACTTTTAATTTTGATTCTTCTAGTATTCTAATTAAAGAATGATAATAAAATTTAGATTACATGTAATATAATACTTAAATGAAATTTAAACTGATTTACCAAGTAAAACTATATAAATTATGCCCCTGCAACCAGAACATATTAATAGATTTTTGGACCATGATTCGGAGACAAAAAACCGATTTGAATTATTAGATTTACTTAATAAAAGAATTAATAGATTATGTTTTGAGGAATGCCAAGTTGATCGTATCTTATGTACATTATCACCTCTGTGTTCTCGGAGATTCTTAATAAAATTAAGAATTTTAAGTGGTTTAACAATAGAAGATCAACCAAAGTTTTGTTATAGTGTTCATAAAAATATTGTTTTACGTGATTTTCGAAATAAAACTGTAGTCTATAGACCATTAGATTCCTATCTATATTTAATAGATTTTCTAGATGTCTTTTTCCATGGAGACTACAGAAAATTAAATAAATTCATATCAAAGAGAGAATTTAAAGAAGCAGTAAAAATCTTTAATGATCGCATACATAATCGCGGTGAGGATTTTCAATATTTAATTTCAAAAGAGGAAAATTTCATGACTTTTAAATTTGAAGACAAATTGCATGTGGTTTTTATTGATAAGGGTTACGTACTTTGTAATGCTAATAGAGAAGAAATCGAAAATCTCGAATTATTAAAATGTTTAATTGATTTATTTTCAAAAATCTTTTTTCCCGAAGTTAAGATAAAAATCAATACAAATAACCTGGTTGAGGTAATAAACGTAATACCTAAAGCGGTTCTTTCTGAAGTTGGAGAAATTCCCCCTGAAAATGAGGATAATAAAAAAATTTTTTATTTATGGAATACATTTTCGAATGATTTAGATGCATTAAGTCAGTATTGTGAAGAAATACATTTATATCTCGATAATCGTGAGAATCTTGCAATTGAATTATGTATAGGGGTTAATTTTTTAAGTTTAAGATATAAAGATTTAAGATTAATTCTCAATATTATTTTCCGGTTATATAATGACTTTTATATATTATGGGTATAAAGTTAAAAAGTGAAAATTGTGAGTGAAAAAGAACAAGAAAATCCAGAACTTTTAAAGATAAAAGATTTTATAAAGGCTGAAAGATTTGATGATGCATCAAAAATAATTGCTCTTTATTTAGGTGATTCTACTGATGAGGATTATTTAGATCGCCTTGAAAATATTATAGAGACTCTTTTAACCTCACATGGAGGTCGTATAGTCCTAAGATTTTTAATAGAACAATTAATTATTGATATTCCCTCATTGCTAGAAAATTTATCGAAAAGAGACTCTCTTTTACGCTACTCATTCTTAATTTTACTTAAATCAGTATGTGAGAATGAACAAGACTTGTTCTTCCCTTTTAGCGAAGATTTATTAGATTCTGAAGATCCAAATGTTCGCGAAGCAGATTTGCAGTTAATAATTTTTATGGCGGGAGGAGATATTCCTATTGATAATGAATCCTTAATAAATAAAATTGCTGAAAAGTTATCTGATATAAAAGATTTTGTGGTTGAAAAGGCGATTCAAGCTTTAAAAGCTATAGGTAAAAACAATCCATCATTAGTAACAAAGGTTATTAAAAATTATACTAAGCAAAATCCTGAAGATGAAAAAATTAGAATTTCTGTAGATAACATTTTAAAATCTATTGTATCCATTGAAAAGATAGAAGAAATAGTAGAAGATGAAGGAAAAGAAAAACAAAAATTGGAAGATGAGGAAATTGAGATAATCGACAAAGAGATTGAACTAAAACAAAAAGGACTTGAATTAAAAAAGAAGAAACTAGACATAGAACAACGAGAAACAGAATTAGAAGAGAAAATAATTGTTGAAAAAGATCAAGCATTAAAGTTAAAAGAAGAAATAATTGATAAGGAGAAGTTATTAATATCTGAAAAAGAAATAACAGAACTTCCAAAAAAAATTAAGAAAAAAATACAAAAAGAAGAAGCAGAAATTCTTGATAAAGAAATTGAATTAAAACAAAAAGAGTTAGAATTAAAAAAGAAGAAATTAGAGTTGGAATCAAAAGAGAAAGAAATTGAAGAACTTGAGATACAAAAAAAAGAAGAAATGCTTAAACGCAGAGAAGAATTACTTGAAAAAGAAAGTCAACTTTCTGAAGTAGAGCTAGAATTACAACAAAAAAAAATTGAAGACCAAAAACAAAAAATCGTGGAAGATGAATTGAAAAGAATGGAAAAACGGATTAAGGATTTAGAGGAAAAGCAAGAAAAAGATAACTCAGAATCTTAAAGTGATTTGGCTTGTTTTTATTCCTCCTTTTCTTCTTCATGTTCATCAAAATCTAAGCTAGATTTTGGTTTATTTTCAGCAATTGGAGCTGTGTATAACCTTTTTACAATTTTACGAACTTCTTCATTTCTTACACTTTCGGGGGGGAGACCATCATAAAGTTCTTTAGCAAGCTTGTAAGCTAATTCAATATATTGTAAATCCTCTAGAAATTCAATCATCTGAATTTTATAATCAACGTCTTCTTTTATAATATTCTCAGCATACTCTATTAATTTTTCTTTAAGTAAAATATCTATTTTACTACTTCGTTCAACATTTTTTACTTTTTTAACAAGTTGCTTAAAGCTATTCATAACATTATACATTTCAGAACTTGGGTATTCATCAATATTTTTTAACACATAGAAGATATAGAGTTCTGCTTTTTCCCATCTTTTTGCCTTTAATGATGCCTCTATAATGTCTAGAAGAGCTAATTCATAAAGGAATTTACTCTCAATATTGGGTATTACTTTTTCAAATATCCAATCTAATAAATTTGGTTGGTTATACTTTTCAACTATGTCTAAAAGAAATCTGATTACAGAATAATATAGCTTAGCATTTTCAGTTTTTGTAGATGTTAGAAAGGATATAAGTGCATATTTAACACGCCCCATAGCATCCTCTAAGTTTATTGGTGTCTCTGCAAACTTATAGAATGCTGTTTCTAAAATTGGTTTTATCTTTTCCATATTTTTAAAATCATATACAAAATAATCAGCCCAATTAGGACTGTAACTTAACTCCCTTAAAGGTTTTTCTTTAAAATCTTCTCTAATTACTTTGGGTTTTTCTTTCTTTAATTTTTCTGTTATTGATATTGCTGTTTCTTCATCTAAAATTTCTAAGATAATTTGATTTTTTTCATTAGGTACAATTAGTCTAAAATAAGTTTCCTCATTCTCCTTAAACAGACTCTCTCTTAATTCTTTTGGAAACGTAATTCCAGTTTTAGTTTTTTTAATTATAGCTTCGAATAAGTTCTCTTTGGCCTTATTATTTTCTTCTGTCATACAAATTTCAATAAGTAAATTTCATTAAAATTAACCTGTTATATTGACTAACTCTACTCCTCTTACATCATAGTTTCTATCTATAAAACAAAGAATAGAATGTCCTAAATGGCTATAAACTATTGGAACGGGGTATGAGTCCGCTTTTTCAATGAAACTCTTTTTAATAATCAATGGCAATACCTTATCGCAAATTGTGCATGGTACTTTTATTTCTTTTACAAGATTGAGAGATTTAAAGTTGAAAATTATGTTTTCGACGATTGGTTTAAAGTCATCAAACAATTTAGGAGAAAATTTTCCATATCCTAAATATGACTCAATATCATATCTTTCCAAAAATTTATGCGCAATTTGCTCAATTAAAGCCTCTAATAGTTGAAATTGAATTTCTATGTCCGAACCAGCTGAATATATAAGATCTTCCATTCTTATATAAGCAATTTTCATATTTCCTCTATTTACATGAAAAAATATATTACTAGAGCGATTTTTTTTTAAAATATTTAGATCAAGAACAAAGCTTTTGAAAGATCTAGGAGGTTTCCATTCAAATATGGTAAATTCATCATTGCTAATATTAATAAATTCTAGACTTTGCATTATTTTCTCGGGACTCAGCATTTTAATCAGTCAGTTATAAATTAAGTTGATTATTGAATTAAAGAGTAAATTATGATTACTTTTAGTGTTATGAGATGAATCTTTATATATAAATAATAAAAATTATTCAAATATTTATATATTACATCTTGTATTCAATTAGAAAGAAGTAAAGATATTTTTAAAATATTTATTATATGCCCTAATTACAATTCGTCTTAATCTTCTGTGAGTTGATATTTTATGAACAAAAAAGATTTGAGATTGGCTATAAATTTCTTTCAAGAAACCCACGTTTCTGAACAGTACGCTAATCTAAGTTTTACAATAGTATTAGTTCGACCTGAACATTCAGCTAATATAGGTTCAGTGGCTCGTATAATGCAAAATTTCGATTTTCAAGATTTAATTATTTTTAATCCAAAAGAAAGTGAAGAAAAAATATTAAGTTATGAAACTCAAGGATTTGCTATGCATGGAAAAGAAATATTATTTAACGCTAAAATTATTTCTTTTGATGACCAAGAAGAACATATTTCAAAATTCAAGGAATCTATGGAACAATTCGATTTAATTATTGCAACAACAGCAAAAGGAAAGCATTATCGTAATATTAGAAGAACACCAATTTTTCCAGAAGATTTAAAACTTCCAGTATCTCAAAAACCAATTAAAATAGCCATCTTATTTGGTAAGGAATCAAGAGGATTAACAAATGATGAAATTGAGATTGCAGATTTATTATTACGAATTCCTACTGGAAAATCATATCCCTCATTAAATCTATCTCATGCTTGTGGGATTATCCTTTATGAAATCTTTAAAAAAATGAATTCAATAACTTTAGGTAGAGGAGTAAACCCTGTAATATTAGCTAATAAAAAAGATCGCCTAATTCTGTATTCAATCATTAAGAATTTAATAAAAAAATTAAAAATTAGAACACACAAGAAAGAGAATGTATTTTTCGCCTTTAAAAACATTTATGAACGGGCTTTAATAACGAAAAAGGAATTAAGTTTGATAATAGGTGTGTTTTCGAAATTAGAGTCAATTATCAGTAACCTAAATTTATATAGAAAATAAAAAATAAGTTTATTTTATTAAGGCTTCATATCTCCGTGGTTTTTTTTCATAATGAATTTTAATTTTGTGGGGGTACTTTTCTTTTATTCTTCTAATTACTTTGTTTAAAGAAGCACGATATTCGTATCCCATAGCAGTGGCCCATTCTTCAGCAGAAGCCATCCCTATTTCGGCTAATTTTTCCAAACACATTTCCTCAAAAGTTCTAAAATAACTTTTTGTTTTTATTATACTCCCCTCTAAATTTTAAAAAACTATATGTTGTATAGATTGTTACCCAGAGCAAAACAAATCCAGAATGAATTTTAAAAATATTATCTAAATTAAGGAAGAGAAATACTAAGGCAAAAACTAATATTATTGTAAAAATTATTAGCAATGCTTTTGGGAATCCTTCTCTTTCCATTATCAGAACTCAGTAAACTGTAATTCGGGACTATTTTCCCATTGCTTTTTTATTGATTATATTTTATAACAAGTAGTATAAAAGGAGAGATGTTCATCTATTGGAATCAAATACATATTTCCTAAATAGGATTACATAAATGATGTATTAGTTTTCATACTCGGAGAAGTTTGATATTAGGAAAACTTTTAAATAGATGGCTTAAAACATTAAAAAATATGGAATTTGGGCTTCTACTTGTTCATTTAAATAATTTTTTCCTTGAAATATATAAAGATGCCAAAAATATTGCCACAGTCAGACCAGTTATACTAAAAAACAGTAATAAGTCATAACCAGGAATTCCATTTTCAGATATGGTTTCTTCAATTTTACCGTAGTTTACCAGAATCATATCACTAGATAGTATTTAACATTTTTGTATGTCGGATATATCTGATGCTCAGATCTATGAAAGAGATTGATTATACTTGTTAGATGTCCAAAAAATCTATTATGTGCAATAACATTGTATTACTCCCTATATTCTGAGGAGTGTGATTTTAGGAAAGCTTATAAAGAAAAATCTTAAGAAAGCAAAAAAAATAGGATTTAAATAGGAGAGGTCCTTTTTTTTATTGGTTGAAGTATAACTTCTTTGTATATGGGCTCTCTATTAAAATCCTACGGAAAGAAAAATGTCGCTTTTTTTCTTCAAATAATTATTAACGAACTTGTATTTAAAAGGAGTTATGTGCATCTAGTGGAATTGAATACAATCTTTTTGAATAGTATTACATAAACTATGTATTCCTTGCCATATTCGGGAAAGGTAACCTTATAAGTTTACAAATTTAGTTAGTAATTTAACAAAATATCTACTAAAAAATTAAAATCTAAAATTAAGTGAAAAAAATGGAAATGGAAAAAAAGAACGTAGCTATTATCGTGCTCGCTATTGCATTAGCTGCTTCGGGAGTAGGTAACATTATACTTGGGCTTCAGGGTGCAACATGGGTTGCTCCAGTCTCAAGAACCCTTGTATTTGGTACATTATCTCCCCCTCACGTTTTAGATCCTGTAAACTCATGGGATCAAGCATCTAATAATGTACTTGAACAAGTAACTGAAACGCTGTTTACTTATAATTGGTCTGATCATGCATTACCGCGAATAAACAGTCTTGCCCAATCATATTGGTGGGAAGACTCAACCACACTTCATATACAACTTAGGCAAGGGATTGTATTTCATGACTTAGCTGTTTTTAACTCAACTGCAGTTGTATGGAACTTCAATAGAATGTTATATTTCTTCAACTGCACAGGAACCCTTCCAGCAACTCAATCCGTTGGGGAACCTGCGTCTCTATACTATTTCCCTGATGGGGTAACTCCTATTATAAATAATGTTGTTGCTGTCGGTGGTTATAATGTGACAATCACCCTTAACGCACCCTATGCTCCTTTTATAGATCTTTTATGTTACGCTGCAGGTGCTATGTTATCTCCAACTTCGACTCCTGAGACTGAATATATCTCTCTGACATATGGAAGAGTTGTGGGAACTGGTCCTTTTGTCTATGAATATTACGTACCAAATGTTGAAGTTAGACTTGGTGCTTTTGAGTATTATTGGGGAGGAGAAACCTTTTTCGAAGAAGTGATTATGGCATTTATTACTGATGCAACGACTAGAAATAATGCAATGTTAGGTCATGAAATTGACTGGTTAGCTGGTGCTATTCCATCATTAATCACAACCTTTGATGCGGATCCTACTATTCATGTTGAGCATTTTACGGATAATTATAATCTTCCTGGATTAGGATATCAATACCTTGGTATGAATAACCTTGATATTCCACTTCATTGGAGAAAGGCAATTTCTTATGGTATCAATTACACATACATTATTGATGAAATAATGGCTGGTTTAGCCATTAGGGCTAATGGTGTAATTTCTCCAGGGTATGGAGCTCCATATAATGCTTCCAATCAGGCAGCATACTATAATCTCGTAATTGCTCGTCAAACTATTGTAGATAATGTACCCGCAGCTTCTGGTTTTCCAGTAAATAATGATCCTTTTGATGCTACTTGGTTAGGTGCAACTTTATTTACAGTTAACTATACATACAATATAGGGAACTCTATGAGAGAGGATATGTTTGATGCATTAACTGCGTGGCTTCCTGCAATAGGCATAAGCGTAGTTGACGATGGTGTAACATGGAGTGCTTTTCTCAGAAAATTATTTGGTGATTACGATGAATTAGGGTTATATTGGGTCGGATGGGGTCCAGATTATAAGGATCCCTTTAATATGCTTGATCCATTATTTAATCCTGCTTCTTTCGCCAATTCTGCTCAAGTAAATGATGCAAAATTAAATGCTATGATGGCCCTTGCTTTAGTTACAACAGATGATACTGCCAGAAATACCATTTATCAGAATATTCAATGGTATATGGCAAATAGACTTTATCCTCACTGCTTTGGCTACCACGGAAAGGTTACTACTGTTCATGACATACATATTCGCGGTATATGGTATAATGCTTATGGAGCTTTACGATTCTTCCCTGTTTACAGAGCATAGAATTTAAAATATTTAAATTTTTTTTTTTTTCTTTTGTTAATAAGTTTTTACAATAGACTCCAATTCTGGAATTAGAACCATTTAAAGAAAATAATCTGTTTTAGTTGAAATATATAAATAAAATAATACTCGGAAAAGTATTACAATAATCCAGTAATACAGTATTAAAAGTATCCCTCTCAGTAATTACATTTAATAAAATGGTATTTTTTTATAATAGGTAAGATATAGATCATATGATGACTCTTTCATATCAAGAATTTGTAAATAAATATCGATTAGCAAATATAAATGATAAATTAGAACTGAAAGGAGAAGGAAAAATTGATTTCTACAATGACTTTGACAATCTATTGAAGGTGATAAGTAGAATTTTTGATAAATTAACAAACATAGCTTCCCTTAGAGGAGGCCAAGTTTTAATGAGTTTAGCTAAACTTCAGAAAGAAAGTACTGTTATTAATAAAACCGACATTATGCATAGCTTAAATATTGATCGATTAGAAAAGTTATTTCATGCTTTTGAATATTTAGAAAAGGAAAATTATATTAATATTGAGAAGAAAACTGAAAAGTTTCATATAGTATCTCTAAATGAAAAGGATAATCCAGATTTGACAATATTCAGAGAAATTGTCCAAAAATATTGGTTAACCCCACAAGAAGAGAGTGAAAAGGCAAAGAGGTGGTCAGGCAAATGATAAGTAAAAATGATAATAAAATGTATGCAAATATTGATTTTGAGGATGAGAACCGTATAGTTAATTCATTGAGGATAATTAAGGCAGAATATTATCGAAAAGCGATTAAGGGATTCATCAGTATTGTTTTGATTCTGGGAATTTACCTAATTTATTTAATCTTATGTTATCAACCCAATATAATTATAAGTAATGAAATTTACGTTTCTGCTATTAGACAATACTCGTTTAATCTAACAGTCGGTTGGGCATTCTTCAGCATATCTTTGTATGTAATTATCTATCTTATTAAGTTAATTCGGTTGAAGTTCACCCCCTCTTTGATATGTTTCTTAAAAAAAGAAGTAAATAACATTGGTTTTGAATTTAAAAAACGATATACTAGTAGTTTATTATTTTTAATGCTGAATACTGGATCCGTTGCTTTACTTCTTTATGTTGATTTTGGAGTAATTCAATTTGACGGTAGTCAATTAAGTGGTTTCATTCAAAGTATGATAATTCTATACTTACTTATCAGTATTGCATTGCCTGTAAGCTGGATCTTTTTTAATGACAAATTCATTGTACGCCTCAAACCAAACTTGTTTGTTCTTTTTAATTTTCATTATCGCTTAAGAAGAAAACGGGGATACGACCCTAATTTAGTAGGAATCTATTTAACTTCAAATCGCTTATGTTCAAGGTTTAACAGAGATGGCAAATTTGTACATACTAAAATCTCAGAAGTACGTTGGCTTCCAAGAAAACGTAAAACTAACATTGGGCTCGGTCCCTTTCTGCATTTTCGGGAATTTTCTGCTCCAACTAACCTGCAAAAACAATTCTTAAATATAGCATTAGCTCTAAATGAATGGGATGAAAACTTCTTCAGAAGTTGTTTGTATAGAGAATATGAATATGCTGATCCCATAAAAATAAAGCATCGATTATTTTCAAATCAGAATTTCCTAATGTCGTTAAAACTCTTGAGAACTGGCTTTTAAGACATTCAAATAAAGTATTTGCGCTGTAGTTTTACGTATTCATGATATTCTCGAAATTCCTTCTCTACTAATACTATTACAATTTCGTATAGCTGACGAAAAAGTTCTTCAGGAAACGCTTTTTGTTCAAAAACTATTTCACATATTAATTCTTCCGTAAGTATTTGGGAGTTAATTGCTTGATGATAAAGTAAGAATTTCATCATACATTTATCTACTTTATCTTTTATCATCTTTTTTATTATCCCTAAACTTATATCCCGCTTGGGATCAATATAATAAGGATAATTCATGTCATCCAAAATTCGTATATAATCCAAAGCAGTTGTAATTTTATCTACACAATATTCTAATGAACTTTGTTGGATATTGAACTTTTTACAAAATTCTTTCTTTGGTTCATGGGCAGGAAAAGCAAATGGGTGCCGAGAAATTATATAATATGCTGAGATAAAAAATTTGTAAAGGTCATGAGGAATTTTCCTATTTACTCGTAAATATCTATATACAAGGGAGACGGTGTCTAATAGCAGATCCTTATTAATCTCAAACTTTTTCAAATAATCTTGACCATCTTTTATTAAATCAACGGTTATGCGCTCTTTGGTATTTAAAGTTTCAAGTTGGGGATATGAAAGTTCTAATATTTTACACACACCTTCTTATCTTCTTTAAATTTGTATGAAATATGCTAGTGATATTTTGATATTATACAAATAACATTACTTATATTTAAATGTTGCATCACTTGTGATGCATTTTTGTATAAGGAATGCAAAGATTTATAAACAGATTTGCTTATTATTTGATCAATAAAGATTTTGTCGGTCAATAATGCCATCTGAAAATAAGGATCAAGAAGAGATAGAACAGAAAACTCCAAGAATCAGCGTTAAATTAGATGAATTTGATTATAAAGTCATAAATAAGATGGCCGAAAATCGAAATATTTCATTATCAAAATCAATAAATAATATTGTTCACCAATGGATTGAATCTAATCCAGATATCCTTAAAGAGAACTATGGAGTAGAGTTTAAAGAAATTACTCAAGAACTTCTTTTAGAAACAGCAAGTTTGTCCTATGATAAATCCCTCAAACAAATTGAGAAAGGAATTATTGATGAATTGCCATTATTTTTCGAAATGGTCGAATCTGTAAGTATTTCGGATTTAGCAGATCATTTTGATGTCCCGATAAAATCAATAAAGAAAATATTTTATTCACATGGGAAGAAAATAAAATCTCTTGGTCTTAATTTGAAAGTTAAAGAAGGTTATATTTATAGAGAATAGGTGTTCTCCTTGAGTTATGAAATATCAGAAAACGCAAAAATAATAAAAGATGTAAACTCAAATACAGTTTTTAAAATATCGAAAGCTGTCATTTCCTTTTCTGAAGTATTTAACAAGAAAAGTAAGAATGATATTTATTCTGGAAATGAAAGTATCCCATTTCGAAATAAAAATCCGATTTTCAGAAGCTTGATGAGAATTGAGTTTGAGGATGCCATGAGGGAATATAATGGATCTTTAAATTCGAAAATCTAGCTTTTTGCCCCATTAAAAATTAAGAATTTGTTAAATAATAATAGCTATATAATTCTTTTAGTCCAATGTTTTCATAGAAATTGATTGCGTTTTCATTTTCAACTTCAACCTGTAGCCAGATCATATTAATATACTTGGGATTAACCCACTCGTTAGTAACTTTATAGATCATCGATTTTGCGATACCCTGGTTGCGATAATTTGGGCTAACAAAAATATCAGCCAAATATAAATAGCCATCTAAATCTAAAACGCCCATTAAAGTGCCGATGACCAAATTTTGAGATTTTACTACTATAAAACATTTTTTAAGAATCTTGATTCTTTGAGTAATTTTAGTTATGATATTCTGTTGTTCTTTAGATCTAGATGAAAACTGTGATAGAAATTCTGAAAATTTACTAGTTCGCTCATTTTGAAATGAATATTCATAATTGTCATTGGTATGTTTAATGTTAAGGTCATTCACATTACCACCCAAAGAAATTGTAAAATCAAATTTTCGATAATTTCTTCTAATTAGTTTTCTGCTAAGATAATTAGGTTTATGACAATCATAGATAGTATATATTACAGGCAAACCATACTTCTTATAAGCTTTTTCAACAACATCAATATCATATTCAATAGTTTTTCTACTACCATAATAGTTAAGAGGGAAAACTGAATTAGCTCGGGAAGTGACTCCATCCGTAAATCGTAATATCCAACCCTTATAGAAAAAATAATGTTTAGCAGGCCAAGAATTTAATAAATTAATGATTAATTGTCGAATTTCATTTCTTTTTTTCATTTAAATCTATTTATAAAAAGTTCAAATAGTTATCAATTCTATTGTTCAAAATTGAAAAATAAATTATATAGTATAATTATAAAAAGTATAACTTGGGTGATAAAAGACAGTTACGTTACAAATCGAGAATGTAGGTAATATTTGATCTAATATGAATTTAAGATTTATGTTCACGTTTAAATTATCGCCATCTTGAGAGTGTGTTACACCGACTCTAATGCCTCCAACACCAATGCCTTGAGCGTGTTTATATTTTAAGTTCCATACTACATGGACGAGATTTTCACTAGATATTGGCAGGGTTTCAATATTTAATGGAATTGTTCTATATGTATTTAAATAAATATATTTCCAATTAAATACTTCTATTGTTGTAACATTATAATCTGCTTCTAGAATTGAATAACTACCTGTTTTTGTAACAAAATATGCTGTAAAATCCCCATAAGTACAAAATCTCTGCCATTTAAAGCAGTCTACATAAAACACCCAACCATAGCCATGTTTAGAAAAAACTGTAATATTGCATGGATCTGCGGTTGTATCATTAATGTTGTTGGCTATATAGTGATTTTCATCAATTTCTTGAAAAATACCAGCTGGTTTTGAAAGACGAGTTGTTCCATCAATAGTTTCAAATGAAATATAGGATCTTATAATTTCTTTTGGAGACCACATTTTTAAATAGATATCATTATTAGATTCTAACTCAATACTCAATATATGAGATTTTAAGTAATGGTTCGCCCATAAAATAAAAATTCTCCCTATTATGGAGGTTACTTTAAACTTAGCTTCTCCAGCAAATTTAATATTCCAAATATCAAAATTTTGATATCCTGAAATAGTAGTACAGATAAAATCTTTTGCAAAATAAATATCGTCTAAAATTAAGATTATTTCTCCAGATCCTGTCGATATTTTAAAATCATTATGCACATTTATTGCATCTAATCGAGCATTAACATTTCCAGAGTTAGATTTTAAATCAAATATACTAAAATTAAGATTGTATACTAAAAGTTCGATATTTCCTCTTTCACTATCAGATATAAAACCATAAAGTTCATAAGATGGATTAAAAAATATAGTGAGATCCAAACTGGTAATAGAATTAATAAAAGCGAGCTTATCGATTTTAGTAGTAATAGAGACATAAAGTTGTGATTGAATTATTTCATAATCAACAATAATAAATTTTTGAGGGTCATAGTAGCCAATATAAGTCATGGTCCATGTTGTTCTCACTATGAAATTTTCACTACTTACTTGTATAAATTTTATGTTACCTGATGGAATTTGATTATTAATTATAACTTCAGAAACATCTTTTCCTTCTTTTGATATTCTGTATGAACCCTTACTGTCTTTTGTAAATCCGTAAATAAGAACAGGTGGGATTGACGCACTAAACATAATTCCAATAAGTAAGTATATCACCAAATCAGTTTTCCTTTCCATCGTGAATCAATTCGGTTTTAATGGAAAAAATTATTTTTATTCAAAAGATAATTTAAGTAAACTTAAAAAGATAACTACCAAGAAAAGATTATCCTTTTAAAGGTTTCAACTTATTTTTTTAGAAAAAAGAAAATATAAGGCTAAAGCTGTGAAGAATCCAAGCGTAATACTGAAAGAGCCAATTATGAAATAAAAGATAAAACAAATTAAACCCGAAATTAAAATTATAATGAAAGTCTTTTTTGTATAATTTTTATAAGAAATATTTACTAGCAAATATGCAGTATAGAGCAACATCGCCCCGAAAATTGCACTGGGAAATTTGCTAAATATAAGAAGTAGTGTATCCGAAAAGAATAGTCCTAAAATTATTTCTATTATTCCTTCTAATATCATAGAACCCCCCGTACGCGCTCCAAAAGCATATTGAGCGGCTAAACCTCCTGAACCATGACATAAAGGAATTCCTCCTAAAAAAGGATTTACTAAATTCATGACTCCCATGTTCAATGCTAAAGAATTAGCACTAATCTTTACTTCTTTTTCAGGGAATAAATCTTCTATTAAAACTATAGTAGCGATCATTACATTAGTTAATGTTAAGAAGAGTTGAGCGAAACCAGCTAAAATCATTCCAATTATGATATTACCTAGATCAGGAATAAAAAAGTCAAAATGAGGTAAAGTAAATTTTATATCTGTCAATACAATGCTACTTGTGTAAAATAGAAGAATAATACCTAATATAACAAGAATAATTGCTGATGGAATTCTTTTGCTGTTAATAAAAAGGACTATTATTATCATTGAAATAAGTCCTAGAATTATGTTATCAATAATAAGAGTAATTGCTGTCCAACCAAGTATAAGCCCCAAACCTAATTGAACAGCCCTTACAGTAACCAATGGAATTTTTTTCACAATTTTATTAAGTGTTTTTGAAAATCCTAATAAAGTCCAAACTATACCGGTTCCAAACCCAGTCGAAATTACAAGGTTGACATTCCACTTTTGGGAAAGTGCAATTGCTCCAATAGTTTTCTGGGGTTGGACAGGTAGGGGTAGGTTAAATCTTATTCCCAATATTATGTTTGTAATTCCTAAGGTTAAAAATATACCTGCTGGATTAAACTCTACTATAGAGACATAACCAATAATAAAAGGAATTAGGGTTCCCCAGTCACCTAAAGCTCCTCCTAATTCTCTTAACGAAAATTTTTTTTGGGAACCCGATTTTTCGTTTAATTCATTTATTTCATTAGAATTCATACAATAAAAATTAATAAACTTTATTTAAAAACATAGTCTACATAGATATTGAATCTTAAAAGATTTAAATGAATATCCTTATTAAAGTAATCGTAAATTTGTAAGTGTAAAATTATGAAAGAGAATTTGTCAGAAGGTTTAAAGTTTTATATTGTAGATGTGTTCGCTGAGGCTAAGTACGAGGGCAATCAACTTGCCGTTGTAATTGATGATAAGAATTTAAAGACTGAAGAAATGCAAAGAATAGCTAAAGAAATGAATTTTTCCGAAACTATTTTTATAACATCAATTGAAAACTTTAGTTTTCGTATATTTACACCTGAAACGGAATTACCTTTTGCAGGGCATCCTACATTAGGAGCTGCTTTCATCTTTCATAAAGAATTCATTAAAGAAAAAGTAAAAACTCTATTATTGAACCTCAAAATAGGACAAATTGCAGTTTTATTTAAATATCAGGGAGATATTTTAACAGAAATTTGGATGGAACATAAAGAACCTTCCTTTCATGGATTTTTTGCACCTGATGTATTGTCAGAGGTGTTAAATCTTAGCGAAAAAGATTTTGACACTCGATTTAAAATTCAAGAAGTCTCAACAGGGGTTCCTACGATAATTGTACCTTTAAAATCTCTAAATGCCATGAAAAAAATCAGGATTAGTAAAGAGAAATACTATAAATTAATTGAAAACACACAAGCCAAATCCATATTAGTGTTTTGTCCAGAAACGTATAATAAAGAAAATGATTTAAATGTACGTTTTTTTGCTGAATATTTAGGAGTCCCTGAAGACCCTGCCACAGGTTCTGCAAATGGATGTCTTGCGGCTTATTTAGTAAAGCATGAATATTTCAATACAAAAAGTGTTAATATTAGAGTAGAACAAGGGTATGAAATTGGCAGAAAATCATTATTACTCTTAAGAGCTGAAGAAAAAGAGGGTAAATTCTATATTGCTGTTGGTGGAAGAGTAATTATGGTAGTAAAAGGTGTTTTAGTTTGAATTAATGATCTGAACTATTTTCTCCTTAGTTGGATTGTCAATAATACTTGACTAAATTAATCGAGTCTCTCTTTTTAAATGGGTTTCAAATATAATATTAATAAGCATGAATTCTGAAATAATCAAAAAAGAATTTAAGTCGTTTTATTGTGTATATTATCTTGATTTAGTAGATTTAGTTATTCCCATTGCTGATAAGAAAGATCCTGAATTTACTAAATCTCTCTCGATAGAATCCCTGTGATGATTTAAGCTAATTAGCATTATAGGACTAGAAACTTTTCATAAACAAACTTATTTTAAAATTTGAAAAATCTATAAATAACAGTTTAACAAAATAATATTTTAAAATATCATGTAAAAAGTGAGATTTATGCAATTGTTTGATAAAATGTTTGAAAAGTTTCATGCAAGTTATTTCGCATTTGTTGGATTAATTATTTTTTTTATTGGTCTTATTCCTGCAATGCTAATGCATCCTGGTTTTAGCTTTTTTATAACCCATATAAGTTATCTTGGAACACCTTCGAATCCACTTCATGTATTATTTAACGTATGCTGGTTTATCACAGCTGTTTTTATCATAATTTTCTTTTTTGGCTTCACGAGATATTTACAGAAAAAGGATCTTAGTTCTAAAGGATTATTAGCAACATGTCTCATCGGAATTCTTTCTGCAATTGGAATTATGGGAATGGCAATATTCAATTCTGACAGTGTTTATATTGTACACTTGATGTTTGAATTATTATTTTTTATTACAGGAATTCTCTACCTCTTTATCTATACTTATTTAGAATGGAAATCGACAGAATTTACTAAGTTTCAGGCAGTATTTAATTTTATAGTTTCAGTTTTCTTTCTATTATACTTAGTGCTTTTGATATTAAATCGTGTAATCAGGGGTTTAGCCCCTGAAGCAGAGAGTCTTACAGAATGGCTATTTCTTTTTGCTAATCTGTTTTGGTTTTTTGAAAATGGATTATATATGCTTTTAAAAAAATAAGGCAATAAAAAAATTCTTTTTTTCTTTTTCCTTAGTACTTTATATTTGGATAAAGATATTTATTTTGACATGTAGGACAGGAATTATAATTTGATAACCATTTAGAGACGCAACTATAATGATATGGACTTTCACAAAATGAACAATTCAGAGAAGGTTCATAAGATTTTATTTTTTGATGACATATTGTACAAACAAGCTGTTTATCATAAATGCCTGCTAACTTTTCTCCACAATATGGACAATAATTAGTCTTATACTTTGATTTATTTAATTTAGAACCACAATAAGGGCAAAAATTAAGTTCTCCTTTTTTTACAATTGACATAATAAAACTCACTTTATCTATAATAAGACAAGAACTACATTATACTAAAATGATCTTTAGTCCAATTCTTGATTGAAATTTGTAATTTAGGAGAGCCAAAATTCAATTCATTTAAATTTTTCAATGAATTCGCTTAGTGGGTCAAAATATTTATCATGATACATAAGAATATCGTTATGACCTGCTCCTTCAATCATCACTAGATATTTATCAATATCCACAGGTAGGTTTTTATAAATCAACTCACCTTCACTATGAGGGATAATAAAATCTGAGGTTCCATGAATGACTAAAACTGGTTTTTTGAATTGTTTTATCCTTGTATCATTAGAATATTTACTTAAGGATTCGGGTGTTACTTCTGAGCTAGATACCCTGAAGAGATAAGTCACGATATTATAAAGATTAGCAAAACCACTTTCAAAAATCACGCCTTTAAGATCCTTGGGATTATGAGAACCAATCTCGGCAGCACATACACTTCCCAATGATCTACCTTGGATGAAAATTGATCTATTTAGACCTTTTTCTATCATCCAATTTATGAATTGTTGATAAACTATCATGGAATCATTAATTAAGCTAGTAAAGTATGGTGTTCCTGAACTGAATCCATACCCCCGATAATCAACGACAGCTAAATTAACATTGCATTCAAAAAACATAGGAGCTATGGGCCTATATTCTAAGGCAATTTCTCCATTTCCATGAAATAATAATATAGTAGGTAAAGTAATATCATTTAAGAAAAAAAATCCCCCAAGAATAACATTTTTTTCCATGGTAAATTTCAATATCTCTATATTTGAATCAAGTGTTGAAGGTATAGAACCTCCTCGTGGATAAAAAATGATATTAGAAACCACAGGATTGTCAATTATGGAATGTTTTTTCATAATTAATATAATCTTGATTAACTTTAAGGTTTTTATTACATTATTTTTGATAATTTAAAAAAATGTAGGTATTCGAATTAGTCATTTTTCTGATGTACTTTTCCTTGGTCAGCGACAACTTGAATTGCTTTTTGTATATCTTCTGGATCTCCGAGATAAAATTTTTTCAATGGTTTTAATTCATTGTCAAGTTCATAAATGAGAGGTATTCCCGTGGGGATATCTAAATTAACTACTTCTTCATTGGATAGATTATCTAGATATTTAACAAGGGCTCTTAGACTATTCCCATGTGCCGAGATTAAAACTTTCTTGCCAGATTTAACTACTGGTGCAATTGTTTCATGCCAATAAGGTAAGAATCGTTCAACAGTATCTTTCAAACATTCAGTTAAGGGAATTTCTTTTTGACTTAAGTCCCTATAACGGGGGTCATTACCAGGATAACGTGGATCCGTAGTTTTTAAAGCGGGTGGACGTACATCATAACTCCTCCGCCAAATTAAGACTTGTTCTTCCCCTATTTTCTCAGCCATTTCTGATTTGTAATAGCCCTGTAATGCCCCGTAATGTCTTTCATTTAACCTCCAATGTCTATAAACTGGAATAAACATTAGATCCATCTCATCTAGAACAATCCATAAAGTTCTTATCCCTCTTTTCAGTACAGAAGTAAAGGCAACATCAAATGTATATCCTTCTCGCTTTAATATCTGTCCAGCTTTCTTAGCTTCCTCAATTCCTTTTTCACTTAAATCAACATCAGTCCAACCTGTAAAACGATTTTCTTTATTCCAAATACTTTCTCCATGCCTTAAAAGTACCAAAACATACATTAAAATCTACTTTTTTGATTATCTAATTTTTTGATTTCTATTATATTTTTTTAGTAATCTAAATTTGTTAAATTTAATGTTAGATCTTTTAAGTATCAATATGATTTTTAAAGGAGATAAAATTGAAACCTAAAGGAGTTTTAAAGGGAACTAATCGAAAAGAACCTATTTGGAAGAGAACTAAACTTGGGGAACCCTACAAATATGTTTTAGATCGTTTTAGAAAAAAAGTTTTAGGGAGGAGCGACTTTGATCCAACTTCATTATTGCAGTTTGGGTTATTTATGGCAAGAGGAATTATAAATATTTTAAAGGAGGTTGAAGCTAAGTTAGGGGAAGCAGGTCAAAAAGTTGTCAATGATGCATTAATCAAAACAGGATACGAAATGGGACTTCAAATAATTACAAATACCGATATTCCAGATAATATTAAGGATATTGAATTAATGAGTTTTTTAGCAACAATTATTAATACCCAAGCTTGGACCTCTCTTGAAGATCCAAGGATAGATAATGAAAACCAATGTTCCTTTGATATACTTTGGTGTCCACTTCAAGACATATACACCGCATTTGATTGTCGGGTACAAAGATACTTTGTCCAAGGTATAATAAAGGCTTTTGAAGATTCTGGAAAGCTAAAGAATGAATATCAGATTGAGTTTAAAAATACTATTCCTGCTGGGGCTGAAACATGTTTATTTGTAATAACTAAGAAAAAAGTAGGAGAAAATAATCATTGGGAGAAATATTCGGAAATGTTGGAAAAGAAAGCTTTAGATTTGAGTAAAGGAAAGGAAAAGAAAAAAGAGATTTAATTACTTCTTTTAAAAATTAAAATTTGAAGATATAACTTTTTCAAGATTTTGAATATTAACATTAGAAAAATTTAATTCAAAAACTTAAATATCTAAAGATTTTATTTATCATTATCAAAAGTAGCCAAATCAAATTCAATTTTGAATAACTAAAATTATGAATTCTAAGAGGAAAGCACTTTTACTATATTTGATTTGCCTTATTACTTTATTTGGCTTTGTACCAAATTCATTAGCAGAAATTACGTTAGGAGATTCATCATTTCCGTTGGAAAAAGATGAGAGTGTTAGGTGGAGGACTATCAATGCAACTGAACCTTACTATGAGGAGATTGAATTCATTAGATTTACAGCAACCGACGTATACAATGCAAGTATTGATATAAATAGATATTTAATTGTCAATTATACATTGGAATTCTATCATAATTTTGCTTGGATTAAAAAGAGTCTAGAAGATGATAATGCATTTTATCTTTCTTATAACTTCTCATTAAATTTTCTAAATTGGTCAAAAGTTGTATATTTTGAAGCTTATCCATTAATCATTCCAATTCCAATCAATCTTACTTTAGTTAGTAGCGCGATCATTAGCAGGGGGTTTCTAAACGCAACTGTAAGTGGTTCTAATACTTTATTATTAGACTATTATAATGCTACTTCAATTGAAATAGTTTATAATTCTGAAGGGATCTCATCTATTATAGAAAAAAAAACAAATGGTACTACGGTTTTTAAATGGGAACTAATAACAGATGATATAATTGTGATAATCCCTTTTGGAGATCACCTTATTTGGTTTATAATTCTTGGAATTGTCTCTATTACAAGTTTTGAGATAGGAAGATTAAAGAGAAAATACAAGCGTTAAAAGACTCCTTTTTATTATGAAATTTATGTCGAAATTTATCCTAAAGTTTTAGTTTTATTTATTATTATAACAAAATATCAAAAATAGAATATATATGCTAAAAGAGAAAAAAAGATGTCTGAACCTTTTTTTTGGTGGAATGAAGAACAAAAAGCATTTGCGAAAAATGTTGAGGATTTTGCTGAAAACCTTTTCGAAGAAGCAGAATATTATTTTTGGAAGCAGAAGTTTCCTTGGCCGTTAGTCAAGAGAGTGGCTCAAGAAGGATATTTTGGTGCAGGAATTCCAAAACAATACGGTGGACTTGAATTAGGTGCAACTGGAGCCTGTATAGTAGCAGAACAACTGGGTAGATTGTATGCGGTAGGACATGTTTTTGTCGTAAGTATGCTAGCAGGCCTAGAACAAATTTTAAGATATGCATCAGAAGATCAAAAAGAACTATGGCTACCTCAATTAGCTAAAGGTGATAAACTAGGTGCTGTTTGTATCACTGAACCTTTTGCAGGTTCTGATGCTGCCAATGTTATGACTACTGCTATAAAAGAGGGGGATGAATGGGTAATAAACGGTAAGAAAAGATATATAACTGGAGCAGGTGTCTCAGATCGATATTTTATTTATGCCAAAACTAGTGAGGATCCTAGTATAAGGAAACAGTATGGGCATTTAACTTCCTTTATAGTTGAAAAAGGAACTCCAGGATTCCATTTAGAAAGGATTAATCCACTCGTGGGATTTGATAATGTACCAAATGGTTATTTAAGTTTTGAAGATGTAAGAATATCCGATGAGAATAGAATTGGTTCTATTGGAAAAGGATGGAATGTGATGATGGCAGGATTGAATTTTGAACGCTTAATAGCAGGAGCCGTATATGTTGGCACTCTAATGGATATTGTTAAAGTTTTGTTTTATTACACACATAGAAGAGTTCAATTTAATAAAACTACAAATAAGTTCCCTGGAATTCAAAATGGTATAGCAGATATTATTGCCAAGTATCGAATGGGAAGATTATTTGCTTATAATTGTGCTAAGCAATTAGATGATGGACTTGAGCCAATGATTGATGCTTCTGTAGCAAAATGGGTGATTAGTGAATACATTCGGGAGGCAGGTAATAAGGCTGTTCAAATCATGGGAGGAGATGGACTTACTAGATTTTATCCCATGGAACGTTTAGTGAGAGAGGGAAAAATAGGGGAAATTGTAGCAGGGACAACAGAAATTCAAAAAATGATAGTGTATAGATTTTCATCCATGCTTCCTTCATATAATGCTCCAATGAGATTACGATGGAATGATGAAGTTAATGCCCCTATTATATCTAGAAAAGATTCTCGATTTAATGGAATGGAAATAAATGAGGAAAATGTATTAAAAGTTATTGCCCATGATTATAAAGTCAATCCTGGGTTATATATGACTCTTGATGATATAAGGGAAGATATTGGTGGAAGTCGGTCTGCTATTAAAAAAATACTTGAAAATCTGGAGGACCAAAAGCTGATTGTAGCTCATCGAGATAAATCAGGTAAGATGATATTAGTTAAAGCCAACTATAGTGGTTTAAATAAAGCTTTCCCAAGGGAATATTATCAATGGTACCCTCAATGGTATGACGATGCAGACAAGTTCTGAATTTCTATATTTTCTTTAAAATCTCTTTTATTTTTTTTAATATTAAGAATCTTCTATTTTAAAATCATCAATACGTTTAACTTCTTCTTCTTGATTTATAGTGAAAGCAATTAGCTTAATTTCTTCTTCATCATTCAAATTTGGATCAATCATTACGAAATAAAAAATATTTCCTTCAATATCATAACCTACTTCCAATTGACCACAATCATCTGGTAATAATGGTTTAAATTCATCTGGAGCGTTTAATTTAAGGATTCCGTATATTGAATCCTCAAGTGTTTTTTGTTTTTCCCTAATTTCCTTAATTTTTGAAAAATTAAACTCTCCGAAAAATTCCTCTGCCATAGTGTTTAATTCATTCCATTCTTTGAATAAATCTTCTAACATTGATTTTGAAGTCATAATGAAATAATTTAATTTATTAAAATAAAATACTCTTATTATCTTAGAAATAAAAAATGATGAACATTAAACTTCCACAACCAAAATTCAATGGAACATTTAGTATTGAAAAATCTATTTATGAACGAAAAAGTGTAAGGAGATTTAGTCGTAAAAAAATTGAAATTGAGAAAATTTCTCAACTTTTATGGGCCGCACAGGGTAAAAAAGGTATAAAAAGAACCGTACCTTCAGCAGGTTCAACTTATCCATTAGAAATCTATGCCATTTTAAAAGATAAAGGTTTTTTTTATTATAATATTGATAATCATATATTAGAATTATTAACTGATGAAGATTTAACTAATAAGTTAGTTAAAGCATCTTTAGATCAACATTTTATAGGAGAAGCTTATCTCAATATTATTATCTGTGCTCAATTTTCAAGAACAACTCTAGGATATGGTCAAAGAGGAATAAGATATGTTTTTATAGAAGTGGGACACTGTGCTCAGAATATTCATTTACAAGCAGTCGCGTTAGGTTTGGCTTCTGTACCAATTGGAGCATTTGAAGATGAGAAAGTCAAACAAGTTTTACATTTACAAAAAAATATTGAACCTCTCTATATCATACCAATAGGCTATTGAAAGTAGTCGTTAATTATGATATATTCAAAAAAATTAAAAAAAATTATTTAAAATATTATAGTAATTACTTTTTTCTTTCCCTTTTTCTTAAAAATAATGTTGTAGCTAGTGCACTTCCAAATGCTCCTCCAGCGGTTATTAAACCTATAATGAGTCCAAGTATAAAGCGATCCATAGGGGGTGCGACAGCTATGCATATATTTCCTTCAAATATATTTCCTGTACTACCAGTTTCATTGTAACAAACTATATTACTTGCTAGATTATTATACAGAATAAAATTATTATTACTTGTATCTAAATAAACTCCATGATTGTTAAAGTTAGCTAAATTGTATGAGATGACATTATCGTTACTACCTAATAAATATACACCATAAATTTCATTATTGTTTATAACATTATCTGATATTACGTGATTATCACATAAGTATAAGAGAATCCCGTGATCCTTGTTGAAATTTGCTTCATTTTTTGTAATGAGATTATCATTACTATTATAAAGGAAAAATCCACTATTATTGTTGTAATTTGCTTTATTGGATTTTATAATATTATTTTGACAGCCACTTGTTAAATAAATACCATGAATTCCATTATGATGTACATAATTATTTTCAATAATACAATTATCACCATTGTTTATTATTATTCCTGATTCACGTTGATAAGAGACTATATTACTTGAAATAACAGAATCTAAGACACCAGTAAGATATATGCCAAATCCAGTATTATTATAGACAGTATTGTACGAAAATGTCATATCATCGCTATTTGGTGAGTATATTCCCTCATCTAAATTGTTCTTTACAATATTATATGAAATAGTATTATTATGGCAAGTACCTGCTATATATATGCCGTCATCAGAATTATGATTTACAATATTATATGAGATTGTATTGAAGACCGAAGAAATATGTAAATAAATCCCATCAGAACAATCCTCAATTGTATTAAATAGGATAGAATTCTCATTACTTGAAACTAATTCTATTCCATAAAAACAATTAGATATAACATTATCTCTTAAAACACCATTAGTAGTATTTTGTAAAAGAATGCCAGGAGATATCCCATTTGTTGTTAGATCACAGTTTCTTATAATAAAATATTTTCTTGAATTAAAGATTTCAATGCAAGTATTTAAAGAAACATTAAAAATATGATTCTGGATAACATATGGATTACTTAAAATACCAGCACCTGTACAATATCCTTGATTTTTTGCCCATGTCCAATTATAGAGACTCGAAGGCATATCATTTATAGAAAGAGTTGTGTTATAAGTAGCCGAAATTCTTAAATTTTCATTAAATATACTTGTATCGACGTAAGTTTGGGTATTAACAAAATGTGCAGAAGAAAGTCCTGCAAAAACAGTAGCAATTATTAGAAAAAATAATAGAATTACTTTATTCCATTTTGGTTTCTTTATGAACATTTTTTGACCTTCTTTTTATTTTGAAAAATGATTTAAAATCTAATTATCAAATTAAGATTATTCAAGTATATTTAAATCTTATAGAACAATTTTCTCCATTGTAAAATCACATATATGAATTTTATATTTCGAGATATGTGATCCTTTTAAACTATTCAATTTCTATCCTTTTGAACTATGATTTTGAAAGATAAATATCAGAGTTTTATGGAATCTGTAAAAATTGAGAATACTGACTTAATTAATGAGCTTTTAATAGATGCAGGCAAAAAAGCAGATAAAGATTACTTAGTTTATGTGGATTATCTCATTGAAAAAGCTAGTGTATCTGTCATTGATAAAGTTAGTATAAATATTGTTTATTTATTAGGTGAAATTGGAAGAGCTAATATTCTCGAAATTAAGTATTTAGATTTTTTGATACAAATTTATTATAATTCTGATAGATGGGTAAGAGATGAATTTATCCAAACGTTAAATAAGTTATTTAATCATCATAAGTTTACAAACGAAATATTTCACATTTTAGCTTACGCTTTGCTTGAGGATTATATTCCTCTTAAAATCAATACATTAAAGCTATTAAATAAAATAGGGAACTTACCTGATTATATTCTTAAAAATCTCCTAAAAACAATTGATCATAGTAATCTTGAAGTTGTTGATTACAGCATTCAAATATTAAAAAAACATGTAAAAAATGATTCAGCTTTATTTCATATATTTGATAGCTCAGAAAACTATAAGATTTTAACCAAAAATTCTATAAGAGTCTTGCTAGTCGAATATTTCGATTCTTTACCCAAGTTAGAAAACTTTAGAGAAAGAATTGAAAAAGCTAACTGGAATGAAAAATATAAAAGTTTACTTTTTAAAGAAATAAATTCTTACCAGAGAATATTAATAAGTAGACAATAAATTTATTCATCAGTATTAACTACATATTTATGTAATATTGTTTCTAAACCATCATGAGATGAGATGAGCTCATTAAAAATCTTTATAAAATACTTGGAAATCTCTCTTGGATTGCCACTAGTTTTATAATAAATATCTCTTAAGAGATCTTTAGTTAATGGAAAGAAGGATTCTGGAAATTCTTCATAGAAATGTGAATAGTTAAAATTTTGGAGGAACACCTCCATATTTTTTAAGTAAAATTCATATATATCACCCTCAGTGAAATTTTGGAGGTTTATAGCCTCTAACATTTCTAATTTTAAAGGTGTTTTTGATTTATTGATTTTTCTTTTAAGTTGTTCAAGTGATTCAACTGATCTCAAAACAATAATTAACCGTAAATCTTCAATTTCTTGTAGTTTAAGGATTTTTTCAAGAACTTTTCGTGTAGCAAAATCGTCTGGTGATTGTTTCTTACCATAAAGCCAACTTCGATCAAAAACTTCACCTTCATCATCTTCTTCCAAGGTTCTGGGAATCGAAATTATTTTCTCAAAATCATCTATAAATAGAACTGTTCCTAATTTTGAGTTTTCAATGAGGATTTTTAGCATTATGAAAGATTGCTTGCTTTTTCTTAAATCAAAATTCAAATTAAGTCGAGATAATTCTCTTATATTCATCAATTCTCCCAATAACCATCTCTCAGCTTCAATTCTTTTATATGGATCTAATTGATGCGTAATTATACCAGTTATAACATCCATTAATGCTTTTTTTTCATCATCACCAAATTTATCTTGTAATTTATTGAATGCTTCTCTTTTCACTTTTTCAGGATCAGCTACATGAAAAAAACCATATTTTCTTTCTAAAGCACCCCAACTATTACAAAGTTGATTAATGATATTTCTTAATGGTTCCACTTCAATTGTTTCAATAAATTCAGAATAAGTATTATAAAAAAACTTTTTATAAACCTTTTCGAGCGAAATGTGAATTGTATTAAAATAATACAATCTATTTTTCAGAGCCCAGTATAAATGTGTTTTGCCAACACCAACATTGCCTAGAATTGGTAAAATAAAGTTTTTCTTACTCTCTATTATATTTATAATGGATTCCAATAAAGATTCTCTTGAATTTACTAGACCTAAATCTTCTTTAATCTCACCTGTACTTACAAACTTTTCAAAAGGATTTATCCCCATTTTTAGGAAGTGCAGCATCATACCTTTCTTGTTTTCAAACAGTAACATACTTAACCTTTTAGCTCCTCAATCCCAAGAATTATAATATATTTAACTACTTTATCATCGACGTTCGTTAATGGTTCATAACTAATATTTAAATCATCATTCTTATCTCTACCAATAATTAAACAATCGTAAAAAACGGGAACTCCTCTATGATTAATAACCAATCTATCAGCAATCAAAATTCCGTTCATTATTAGAGAGATAGGGTTCTTAAGTATTTCTCCTTTAAAGAATTCAAGGTGATTAATGGTAAATTCATTATCATCCAAAAATAGAGCTGCTGTATGAAGCATATTTAAAGTAAAAGGAAAGGTATCAGAAAACTGACCTTCAGAATAAAGATCCATAATATCATCAGGGATTTGAATACAATATTGAATCCTTGATAAATTTTCATTCCAACGAAAATCCATTACTTTTGAATAAGCAGATTTTTTATTGAAAATCTTTTCAAATCCAACTTTTAAACCCTTAGTAATGAATATTCCATCAGAACGTGAAATTTTCATATTATCTGAGAATATTAATGAATTTGGTTTATCATTACATTTTGTAATAATTGAACCCTTAAATTCTCCTTCTTCTTTAATCTTTTTCAAAGAATCATATAGTATATGATTATTTGGAGTATTCATGGCATTCTACTAAGCGGTGATTAATACAAACTTTGATTAAATTTGAAACCTATATGCATTAATATTATATATCAATGATGCAATAATTATAATTTAGGTTTATATAATTTAGGTATAACAAAAAGAATTTTTCTTATTATATGGCGACTTCTAGTATCTCTCAGAATTTATCTCAAATGAATAAAGTTGAATTATTGAAAAGAGCAGAAGATTTTATTTTTTCAACAGGTTTAAATGATGGGGCCTCAAAATTGTGTAGATCTAATATGAAATACGGACTTACTCAATT
>JBHLLO010000032.1:0-32610 GCA_048885535.1 Candidatus Hermodarchaeota archaeon | reverse complement strand
AGCCACCATAGCTGAACTTATAAATCTATCTCATGTGAATGATCAATTAACACGTATGATAAAGAAACGTTTCCTTTTGAAAAAAGCAGTTTAAATATAATCCAACCTTGAATTTACAATAAAATTCACCTAGTTAAATTGAGTGAACTGGAAAGATTAAATAGGGATTTTTTTAACAGGCCTACATTAAACGTAGCTAAAGAATTTTTGGGTAAATATTTAGTGAGAAAGACGAAAAACGGGGATCTTATTGGTAAAATAATAGAATTAGAGGCATATTTAGGTCCTACTGATAAAGCATGCCACAGCTATAACTATAGAAGAACAGAAAGAACTAAACCAATGTATATGAATCCAGGTACTTTATACGTTTATTTTATATATGGAATGTATTACTGTTTAAATGTAATTACTGAACCAAAAGACATGCCATGTGCAGTATTGATCAGAAAGTTATATCCAATTGATGGAATAGAAATTATGAAAGAAAACAGAAGCTGTAAAATCGGAAGGAATTACAAAAATCTAGTTGATGGTCCAAGTAAACTATGTATGGCAATGAATATTACAAAAGAGAAATTTAATAGTAAAGATTCATGTTCTCCAAAGTCAAAGTTATTTTTTAGTAATGGTGAGTCAATACATCCAAAAAAGATTATACAACAAAAGAGAATTGGAATTAATTACGCTCAAGAAGACAAAGATAAACTCTTAAGATATACATTGGAAGAAATAAAAAAATAATATCCTAATTGGTTATAGATCCTTTTATGAATTATTTTATCTATAATTACAACTACTTCTCTAAAAAAATAAATTTAAATAAGAATAATTTGATTTTTCATGTAGGTTTTAGAATGAGAATAAATATTCAGAAATTAGTGGGTTATTATTAATGGTTAAAGATGCGTTAAAATTCTTTCATGCGTTTATTAATGAAATGATTGATGTTGGCGGAGAGAATCTCCCAAGGGCAGTTTCGACTAAATTAGGTTCAAAACTAGCAGAAATAATTAAGGCAAGAGGGTATGAAGATTTAGAACCCGCCTTGAAACAGATATATAAGGTCTTAGGAGCAAAAACCTCTATAAAGAAAATTGATGAAAATACTTATGATATACTACTTAAATATTCTAAGAGATTTTGTCCAATCGGTGGAAAAAAAAATCCAAAACAAGCACAAGTAATTCAAAACAACCTTTGCATTCCATATACTAGAAGTTTTTTAACAACGCTTCTCCCAAGTTATACATTTGAAGCTCAAATTAAAGAATGCATTCTTGAAGATAACAGTAATAGACATTGTCGTTATGTTTTAAAGACAACATCAAAGAAAGAATAATTCTTATAATTCTTTTTTTTAATCAACAATTAATCTTTTATTTAATAATTGTTTTATATATTTGGGCAACTGGGGCATGCCTGAAGTCTCATGCTAGACGGACCGTAAAAAGCTCCTAACGGAAATTGCCCGATTTGATGTTCCATGAATTATTGTTAGCCTGTATCGTATTCCGGAGAAACTCTCCCCATGATGGCGGGTAGCTAGGTGGTACCTTTTGTAAGAAAGGTATAATCCTGTAATAACGAACCCGGTAAGGCCAGGGATGGAGCAGCCGTAAATTGAGTTGCTCGCGCTTTATGGTAAGGGAGCGGAGGGGTATGGTATTTATGGTCCTAATAATTGGATTGGAAAACAGAATCGGGACTTTTAAAACTTTTCTTAGATCGATTTCTGATACATAGAAATCAGAATTAGAAAAAATGAAAGATTACAATAAAAATTGCAAAACTAAATTTTTTCTGTTTTTATCAGATCCTTTGCTAACTTTCTTTTAATTATTGCTATAAATTCATTTGTATCAGGGAACACATAAGTTATATTTTCATCCTCGTCATCATCTACAATAATCTCTTTGAAAAAACTTCCTTTTACTTTTGTATTCATGTCATTTACAATCATAAATCACAACAAAAAGACCGTTCTACAAAAAATTTCATGATATGCTTATAATATAATAATAAAATTGAAATGAGTAAGAATCTAGAATTCACTATTAATTACGAAAATGGTAATGTAAAATGTCCAAAGAAATTGTATATCTTGATGCTAAAACTCTTGAAAATTTCATGAGGGATGTCTTTATAGGGCTTGGTGTACCTAAGGATGATGCTAATATAATCGCAGAAGTTTTAGTTACTTCGGACTTACGAGGGATTGAATCCCATGGAATTCAAAGATGTAAAATGTATTATGACAGAATCAAACAAGGAATATATGAAGTGAATACAAAAATAGATATTATAAAGGATGGTCCAACAACTGCTTTATGGGATGGAAATAATGGGATGGGCCATGTAATTGCCTATAAAGCAATGAAAACAGCAATAGGGAAGGCAAAAGAATATGGTTTGGGTGCTGTTGCTGTTAGAAATTCCAGTCATTTTGGTATAGCAGGGTTCTATAGTTTAATGGCTATTAAAAAAGGAATGATAGGCTTGGCAGTAACTAATGCAAGACCATCAGTTCCACCTACGTTTGGAGTAGAACCGATGTTAGGCACTAATCCTCTAACTGTGGGGGCTCCAACTGATGAAGGTTTTCCATTTTTAATTGACTGCGCTACTTCTATAATACAGCGCGGAAAAGTTGAGGTTTATGCTAGAATTAATAAATCACTCCCTGAAAACACTGTAATTAATGATGAGGGAGAAATTATGAGGGATCCAAACGAAGTGTTAGAGGGAATGCTTCATAAGAAAGCTGCTTTATTACCTTTAGGTGGAAAGGGTGAGGAAACTGCAGGATATAAGGGATATGGATATGCTACTTTAGTGGAATTGCTATCAGCTGCTTTACAAGAAGGTATTTTTTTAAGAGATACCTTAGGCGTTGAGGAAGAGAGCCAAAAAAGACTTAAAGTAGGACACTTCTTTCTAGCCATAAATATTGAATCTTTTGCAGGTCTCGATTCTTTTAAGAAGACTGCTGGTAAGATTATGAGAGATCTCAGAAGTTCTAAAAAAGATCCAAAAGCCGAAAGAATCTATACTGCTGGTGAAAAGGAGTATTACGAAGAATTAAACAGGATGAAAACAGGAATCCCCTTAAACAAAAGCTTACAAAATGATATTATAACTATGCAGAAAGAACTTGGTTTAAATCAATATAAATTTCAATTTTAATTTTAATCTTTTTCTCTTGTTTTATACTAATTTTCACCTTATATTAAATAGGATTTTAATTAAATAGAAAGGATGTAAAATAAATATCATCACTATACTTTTGATAATTCGATGTATACTACAGAAACCAGCGAACAGGATTCGAAAATTGACTTTGATGGCACAGTTTATGTAAATCACAAATTTTTGAAAGATTTCGTCAAAGATGTATTTGTTAAGTTAGGAGCTCCAAAAAAGCATGCAGAGATTGTAGCTGATGTCTTAATCGCTTCTGATCTACGAGGTATTGACTCTCATGGCATTCAGAGATTAAGAACATACTACGAAAGGATTAAACTGGGAATTTATAAAACAAGGACTAAGGTAAAATTAATTAAAAGTACTCCAACCACAGCTATTATTGATGGGGGATTTGGATTAGGTCCTGTAATAGCATATAAATCAATGAAATTAGCTATAAAGAAAGCGAAGAAGTATGGTTTAGGTGCTGTAGCTGTTCGAAATTCTAGCCATTTTGGCATAGCTGGTTTCTATAGCTTAATGGCCATTAAAGAAGGTATGATTGGAATCACAACCACAAATACTCGACCTATGGTACCTCCAACTTTTGGGGTTGAACCCTTATTAGGTACTAATCCTCTAACCATGGGAGTTCCATCCGATGAGGAGTTTCCCTTTATAATTGATTGCGCTACTTCAATAATACAGAGAGGGAAGGTTGAGGTCTATAATAGGTTGCATAAATCACTTCCTACAGGATTAATAATAACAAAAAATGGAAAAATTGAAGACGACCCAGAAGAAGTTTTACATGATTTAGATGAGGCTTCAGCTGCCTTATTACCACTGGGAGGAAAGGGAGAAAGCACTTCTGGTCATAAAGGATATGGTTATGCTACATTTGTTGAAATTCTCTCATCAGCATTGCAAGAGGGTAATTTTTTAAAGGAAAATGCTGGAACCTACAAAGATGGAAGCAAAAGGTTACCAGTGGGACATTTCTTTCTAGCTATTAACATTGAGAATTTTATGGGATTAAATTCTTTTAATAAAACAACCGGTGAGATTTTGAGGACTTTAAGAAACTCTAAAAAAGAACCTGGAGCAGAAAGAATTTATACAGGCGGCGAAAAAGAATATCTTAATGAAATTAAAATAAAGAAAACGGGAATCCCGCTAAATAAAAGCATTCAACAAGATATAAAACATATAAAAGATGAATTAGGATTAGAAAAATATAATTTTAATTTTTAACAGTTTCTAATTTAAAATATAATCCCGTCTGTACGACCCCTTAAAGGCTCTGAATGAAAGACAATTTCATGTAAATCTTCAATATTAAGAATCTTAATAACTTTTTCCTCAAGTACTGTAATAATTTTATGAACATGAGCAATGTTTAAATTTCCATCAAAAAAGATATGTAACTCAAGAATACAAAAATCTGTGGTTGACCATAATTCAAATCCATGATACCCTTTAACTTCTGGTTGAGCTCTCAGAACCGATTCAATTTTATTTTGAATTAATTTTAACTCATCTTGGCTAAATCTTTTACAAGTTAATTGTTTTGTAGATAACTTTTCACTTATAGCCCCTGTTTCAATGTGAGTAATTACTCGAGAAATAAGAGGTTCTTCTTTTTTTAATTCTTTTTCAAAACTGTTACTTATATCATGAGCGGCTTTAAGTGATAATTCTTGGTTAACCACAATAGATATTGAAAGAAAATATATATCTTCAATGCTGAAAACATTTAAATCTTTAAATTCAAGAATATCATGAAATTCACTTTTCATAGAATGGAGTAAATTAATAATTTTTTCCCCTATTGAAACCTCTCCACTAAGGGGATTCATTTCTACAATACTTTCAACCTTATAAGATGGGAAATAGGACTTACACATAGAAGATATTGCTTTAGTAATTTCATTGGCATGTACAATCGATATATGATCTTCAACAGAAAGCCTTACATCGATAAAAAGTTCATTTCCACTAGCTCGAACCTTTAAATCCTCAACAACGTTAACATGTTCTAACTTGAATACTTTCTCTCTTATCTCTTCTATGATATAAGAGCTAATAGGGTTAACATCAGCAAGATCTACTACTCCTTTTCTTAATAGCTTAATAGCACTCCAAATTATCCAAATTGAAAGTGCTATACTAAAAAAAGGGTCTAAGAAAGTAATATTGAAAAATAATACTAAGATAAAACTAACTATAACTATAATAGCTCTTAAAGAATCCTGAAATAAATTTAATCCTTGTACTTGCAAAGATAAGCTTTTTCTTTTATTTCCTTGCCATATTAAAATTCTAGAATATATAATATTAATTAAAAAGGAGATAATAAGAATCTGGAAACCAAAATTTGGATTCTTAACAATATAAGATTGTTCAATTATTACTTGAATTGCATTAACTATTAAGAAGAAATAGGTAGTTATAAGAAATACACCCTGGATCATCGCTCCAATCGAATCCATTTTAGAATGTCCATACATGTGCTCATAATCAGGAGGTCGCTGACTAAAATAAATAGAAAAAATAGTTAAAAAGACAAAAACAATATCTGATAAAGTATCTACAGTTTCAGATAAGAAACTTAAACTTCCAGTGATTATGACGCCTATAATCTTCAAACTAGATTGTAGTAAAATTACTAAGAAAGCACTTATTCCAAATTTAAGCTTAATATCCATTATTAAAATAACTTCCTATAAACAAGAAGATTAAAAATTTTGAATTAATAATTTAAGATAAAGTTATCCTTAAAAAACAGAATATTTGATTTTAGAATTATTCTTTAATTTATATAAAGAGGTTTCAAATCCAAATCAACCTCTCACAAAGCTTGTTGCGAAACCCCACGGCAGATTATGCTGCTCTAACAATATTATTTAAACTCCTTTCATTGCTACTTCACAACAAGCAGTCAACCATCCATTACCGGCTCCAATAACAATAATGTCATAAGATTCATTGATAATTTGGTTATTCATTATCTTGTTCCATTATCTAATTGATTGAACTTAAAAATAAAGCAAATTATAATAACTTAATTTAAAATATAAAATAAGATTAAAGATGGATAAAATAGAAGAAATTGGAAGAAAATGGTTTGAAATTATGTGGAGTAAACCTGATTTTGATTTGGCTGATGAAATTGTTGACTCAAAATATAATCCCACCTGGATTCATATAAACAAAGTTGGTCCATCTCAAGTACAGCATGAGATAAAATATTTTAGATCAATTTTTCCAGACTTAAAATATAAAATAGTTGAGATGGCTACTGAGAACAATAAGGTTTGGATTCGATATGAGGGTCATGGAACTCACAAAGGAACTGGATGGGGCTTTAAACCTACCAACAAAAAGGTTCAATTTGAAGGAGCAACGATTTTATATATAAATTCAGAAGGAAAAGTATATGATCGATGGGGTGCGTTCTGCTTTTATGATATATTTGAAGAATTAGGTGTCATTCCCCCTTTTCATGAATTACATAAATATTTTATTGATTATCCTCGATAAATATAATATCCTTATTTCTTAGCTGGTGAAGCATAGCAATAGTGGCAATTATGAATACATCGAAAAATTCCTGTATACCCCCCTATATCTTTTGATTTATAACATCCACAACTTTTCCTTTGTCCTGAGTCCTTTATTTTTGGAATGAGTTCTCCTACAATCTTTTCAATTTTATAAGCATCAATACAGTGTGCTTGTTCAATTCCATTTATATCTAGCAAATCTGGTTGGCAGCATGCTTGCATTTTTATCTCATATTTTTGACAGATATTTATTAATTTGATTAATATCTGTTTTTTCTTTTTAATTGGAGGATCGATTGGAATAAAGCCTCTCGACAACATTCTATATTTTACTTTTGAATAAATTGTTGCAAAAGAAAAAATCATTTTATCAAGCCCTAGCGATGAAATATTTTGGATAATATACTCAAATTTATCTAGATTGCTTTTAAGAGATTCAGAACCTCTTTTTTTATAAAATATTATTGGATCAAACCTAAAACTTACGGCTATATTTCCAAAATTCTCTAATAACCACTCTAATTGGTTAAATCTCTCCTCTAAAGAAATTTTAATATTGCCTTCTACCTCAGAGGGTGAATTTATTGTAAATTGAAAAGAATGTCCTTTATATAACTTAAAGAGAGGTAAGTGTGTTTTGTATGCTTTAATCCAATTATTGAAGTTCTTACTCCACCAGACCCAACACTTTACGTGCTTTGGTTTTAAGGATACGCGATATATTTGACTTATATTGAATGGATTTGTCACGTCAACATATCCTACTTTTATTTTTCCAATAACCCAATCCATCAAAAATGCTGGAACATCTGTTCTTCTTGAGCATGATATGATTGGCGTTTTCACTATTTTGAGTTCATTCACCATAAGCTATTAAATTTAGGTAGAATTGATATTTAAAATTTTAACATATTATACAAAATAAAAAATGAAATGGTTTATAGATTTAATAAAGATCTTTTATAACAAATTCTAGATTTAGGCTTTTTAGAGTTTCTTTTAAAGGATAACCATTATTAGGATTCCAGCCTATTGCATTACAAAAGTTTTGGTAATCCTCTTTAAAATTAACTGTTTTCCTTTTATGTGGTCCAAGTTCGAAAGGAGGGTCGCCTATTACTCGCCCAGGAAGGGTATTATTTGCCATAACTATGCCCTCTCGAATTGTAAATGCTTGACGTAAAGTATGAATACGGTATCCTACCTCAAAGATCTCCTCAATTGAAAGATCCCACCCAACTACAGAACTTATTACTTCCTTTAGCGGGTATTCTTGATAGAGGTTTAAGAATTCACATAGTCCTAAGGCATTTGTAGCCTGCTTTAACCCAACTACAATCTTTTGAGCAGTAGCCCTGTCCTCAGTTCCAGCGCGTTTCCATCTTTTAGGTAAACTTAGACCATTTATCAATCCATTTGGTTTAATTAATGGTCCAATGGCCATTATATCAATACTCGGGTTAGTATGCTTCCCTGGAGTTGGATCAAAAGCATAACTCATGCCTAAAGATTTGAAGAATTTTGAATCGTGCATACCTAGTTCTTGCCCCATTGAATGGATTGCAAAGTTTTCGCTCTCTTTACCTAAACGTTTTGAAGCTTTATAACAACCATCGGCTAAAAGATTACCAAATCCTTCTCTTTTTATTATCTTTTTTGTCAATTCTACAATTGCTTTTGAATTACCCCAATTCAATTCCAGACCATCTGTTTGGTTTTTATTAATAATCCCATTTTCATAACATTCTATTGTAAAAGCAATCGTTCCTCCAATTGAAATTGTGTCTATCCCTGCTCTATTGCATAAATCATTCATTTGAAATAGTGATAGTTTATCATCATTGAGTAGAAGTCCTCCTAATGAAGCACAGGTTTCATATTCGGGTATATGGCTCTCTTCAAGGTTAAGTTCAGGTACTTTAACAATTCCTCCACATTGGACGGCACAGGAAAAGCAACCATATTCTCTAATCTTATACTTGTTTAATTCTATGCCCCCTATTTTCCTTACTCTATCTATTGGAAAATCATCATTAGTATTTCCTCCCCAATTTTTAATTGGAGCATCACCTGACTGAGTAGAAGCTTCAGTTAAACCAATTGTGCCTAAGGTTTTATAAACAGTCATTGTACCAGGTCCAGAATTATTTATTCCTTCATTATATTTTTTAGTTATTGAGATTAAAGCTTCTCTATTTGCTACTGGAACTTTAATATTTCCTTTAAGTACAATGGCTTTCAACCTTTTTGCTCCCATGACAGCTCCTAATCCGCATCTAGCGGCAATTCTACCCTTATCAGTCACAATCCCTGAGATTAATGATTTTTTTTCACCAGCTAATCCAATGCATGAAATTTGTACATTTCCATGCCTTTCCTTTAGTTTTTTATCAGTCTCTACTGTGTCTAAACCCCAGATACCATTAGCATCTACAATTTCTTTTTGATCATTTATGATTGAAATGTATTTTGGGGTATCAAAAGCACCTACTATTAATATTCCATCGTACCCACACTTCTTTATCTCTGGACCAAAATATCCCCCCGAATTAGCATCTCCCCAAGTCCCCGTTAATGGCGATTTAGCAGCAGTCATGTATCTTCCACTTAAAGGCGTAATCGTACCTGTGAGTAGACCAGGAAAAAAGCCTAAAATAGATTTAGGAGAAAGGGGATCTGTCTTTGGAGGAAGATATTTATATATTAACCTACAGGCTAACCCATATCCTCCAAAATATTCTCTATACATCTCTTGTCCAAGCTGCTCTTCTTTAAAGGAACAATTATCTAGATCGATCCATAATATCTTCCCAAAGAACCCTTTTGACATTTATGTATAAACTCCCTAACGCTTAATTAAAATGATATAATTAAATAATTATAATTTTCAAATTTAATTTATAAATGTTTACAATTTAAAGAATAAGGTTATTAATCTAAATCGAATGGGTGGAGAAAGTTTTAATTAAAAGGTAGAGAGATATAAAGACAAAACTTCAATGAATAGTCTTTTTCGTTCTTTTTCTTTTCCATTGAGAAACTGCATTCCGTGACTTCTTTGAAGTTCTTCATAAATTCTTAAATGTGGGTTTTCAAAAGCATGACTAATTTCAATATCTTCTTGTAAACTTCTTCGAAACTCTTGATCTAACCAAATAACAAATGGTCCTGAACTGTGTTCTGCCTTATGTTTAACATTATACTTTTCCTTTAGTGTAATTATTACATCATAAACTGTGTGGCTTACATCTTTCAGCTTATCTTCATTTTCCCTATAAAAATATTCAATAGGTACAGGTAAACGCATGTGTAATAATAATCCTTGGCCTCGACGGAAATTAATATGACCATATCCAAATATTATTTTATGAAAGCCGTGGTTCTCAAAAATATTGTTAATTAAATCGATAATTTCTGGTAAATTTTTAGGCTCACTTAAGATATCCTCAAACCCAGGGAATGCTATATAATCAGTAGATGAGTCCGTAGTTTGAACCAAGAGGGCAAATGTGGACCTTTCTTGAAGATAATCTTGAAATTCATTTTCATCTAAAAAGATAAAATTAAGTTTTACATTTTGACGCATTATATTAATGAATTCATTGACTTCATATGAAGTTCCTTTAATTAATACTGCCCATTTAATCTGCAATAATTCATTTTTAATTTTAAATTTCAAATCATTAAATTTCCCCGGTAATTTTTCATTTGAAACCACAAATTCACTGATTAGAGGAAAAACTTTTGAATTCAGAATAGATTGAAGTCCATTAAAAGCTGATTCTATTTTGTTTCCATAGAGGATTGCTCTTTTTGATTCTAACGGTGGTTTATATAATTTAAACTTAGCACTGAGAATAACTCCATAATATCCATTTCCACCGATAATCCTGTTGAAAAGTGGATCATTTCTTTCTATTTGAAGTATCGCACCATTAGGATTCATAATTCGCATACTTATAATCCAATCTTCTGCGCTACCTAATTTTCCTGATGTAACTCCACTAGCATTTGAAGAAATAACTCCACCCACCCTTACAGGGAGTTTTAAAGCACTTGCAGGTTGAATTGGAAAAATATATTTTCCTTTACTTAGATATTGAACATATTTTATTAAATCAGAGATAAGAGCGCTCTGCTCAACTATTATTTCTTCCTTTTTCAAATCTATGGTAAAGGCATCTTTAAAGGAATGTAAATCTGCAAGATCCGCGGTTATTCCGTAATTAGAATACCCTCCCGATAATCCAGTTTTTCCACAAGCAAAGGTTATGGGAATTTTTAGCTTTTGTGAGTGGATGATGATCTTTTTTAATTGATTTTCAGTTTTAGGTCTAAAAAGTACATACGGAGTTAAATGTAAATAAGAGGGATCGTTAAGACCAGCAGATTGAATTTTATTGTTAATGAATATTGCTTTACCAGATAAAAATACATTTTTATACTCTTCTATATTAGTTAATTGAGAAAAATTTGGAGAGCTTGTTGCGATAAAACCCTCAGTCTCCATGATAGATAAAAATTTATTCCATGGTAACTTTTTTTGAAGAGATTTAATGATATTATCTTTTTCCATTGTTTATCATAACAAATTCATTAAATAGTTAAATCTTATTCCTCTTCAGAATTCATTTGTTTTATTTTATCTAATTCTGCTTGGCGCTTTGCTAATATAAATGAACTAGTTATAATTAATATAATGGCTAAAATAAAAAACACAACAGATAAAGTACTTGGTGGGAGTAATAGAAATACTAAGAAATACACTACTGATGGTGCTGTCTGAGTAGGCAGGTTTTGTATTGGAACCAATTTACTTGCATCACCATATCTTAAAGCGGCAGCCATTTTAGTTACTCCTAATAAATTCACTATAACAAGAACAATTGCAGAGATAATAAAGAGGATTAATTCTCCGATAGCAAATATTCCACTAAATACTTGAGTGATTACACCCATCAAAATTCCAGTCCAAAAATTCGATAAAGAGAACATAGAACCTGAAAGGAGAGCTAATAAAATCCCTCTAAATTTTCCATATTTAGACTGAATAAAGTGAAATAATAAAGCTATTATAGCTAAAGCGAATGTAAAAACAGTCATTCGAATTATAAATTGAAGTTGTAATAAATTAAATTCAGATAATTCAATTGACAATTCGCTTAATCCAAGTAAACTAATAGCTCCAACCATCATAAAGATTGCCAAAATTTCTGGTAATGTTAACTTCTCTCCAATTACTTTCACTGAACCAATTGCTAATATAATTAGTCCAGATGCCATTAAACCTGGAATGATCGCGGGACCAATAAAAACTTGAGCCATTAAAAAAAAGATTGTCCCTAATCCAAAGCGAAGGAACAACGCAAATACCCATGATGGAGATCTTACCAGACTTCTCATTAATTTTGCATCTGCACTTAATCGATTTATGATCATCTTTTCGATTAACATCCCTGTGAAGTGTGAGATCCCCGACAGAACAGCTAATAAGACACCTAACCAATAAGTTAACATTTAACTAGACAATTGATTTTACTTAATAATTTATTATTGGTTCACATAAATATAAGTATTAAATTATTGTCTGATATCTATCTTAAATCCAGATTCTAATAATTTGCTTTTAATAACTCCAAAGGAGAGTTCGTTAAGAAATAGTTCTACTCCAGAGTATGGATTACCTCTAGATTTAACAATTATTTGATTTTTTTCTGGTAATTTCTCATAAATTACATTTATTCTATTTTCCTTAAATTCAAAAGACTTTATTAGAATACCATCTATTCCAAATACGAATTTCCTCTTGAAATCTATGAATAAATCACTAAAATTACTTTTAGCATAAGCAGTTGCCATCGCTGCAGTACCTACACCCCAATCAAAAGTTATCTGGCCATGCACTCTATAGTCACTTCCTGTATGACCATAATTCTCATACATTGCCCCTTTATCAACAGTATCGATTGTGCTAATATCCCTTATGTTGCCAGGACATATTCCTTCGTATTGTCTAAGTAATTGTAAAGCCCAAGATGCTCGTAATGCTGCAAGACCTCTTTCCATATATTCCTCGTTTTCAGTTAAAAGATAATAGTCCATATAAGTTCTTACAAATAAGGCTTGTCTGGCATCACTTAATTCAGCATCAGCATTTTGAACCCCAAAACCTCCGAATGTATTATAGCTAATGTAAGGCATATTCCAAACTTGTTGAAACAATGATAAGACAGCTAAAATGTGTTCTCCTACATTGAGGTAATCAACGTTTTCTGTTATTTTATATAGTTCCTTAAAACCTTCAGCACACCAATAAATACATAATGTATTCATTACATGACTATTAGTATAATTATCAAAGAAATTTACAGGAAATTTAGTGCAACTGAAAAAAGGCTCAAAATCATGCCATTTATTTTCTGGGATTATGTGCTCTTGAATAAAATCAGCAATTTTCTGTGCTATTAAAATAATCTCCTGATTTTTGGTCTTTTTATATAACTCTGTTAGGAACATTAGGACTGCTCCAGAACTAGCTGAGTTTAATAAAGCATCATTAATTCTGATATCTTCTTCTGAAATGCTGATAAATACTGGAATTTTTGTTGTTTTTTTCCAGATTTCAGATATAAATTCATATAAATCTTTACTTTTTTCAATTATTTCCTCTTTCTCATCAAAATCATTATAATATTTAAGAGCCCAATACATTGCAAGGCTAGCGTCTATTAAATTATACTCATCACTGTAAAGATAAGCCTTTGACCCTTTGATATATGAAATAGTTGAAGAATCTGGAGCAGCTGGAAAGATAATACTCGGGAAAATTCCATTTATTCTTGGCAGATTTAATAGCGTATTTAATATGAGATTTCCCTTTTCTATAAGTTCATTATCATTCCATTCTTTTCCAAAATATCTTAAGCTATATGCTGTTCTGATATTAAGGAACCAAGCATTATTCCAAATTTCAGCAGTTCTTGGAACAAAGGCATGCTTAAGAGTATACTTATCAAACCATTTTACTTTTTCTGTGTCATAAATCAACTCATTTATCATTTTATGGATTCCTGTATCAGAACTAGCTGTTTCGGTAGAATTTCTTTGCCTATGATTTTCTAGATCTTCTGGTTTTATGAATTCGATCGATCTTTTTTTGGTACCTGCCCATGATCTTTGCCAAATTCCTCCACATTTTTTCTGATCAATTTGAAATGTTCCCCAATATTTATGTCTCTGAAATATAGCATCAAAGCCTTCTCTAACATTTATCTCATATGGTAATACTTGAGGATTTAAACTTCCATAAAGATTTTTTCTAATATATTTCTGCCAAAAGAATCTATTAATGGATTGCAATATCTCAGATACATTCTTCTTAATAAAGATAATAATATAGTACCGTAAAGTTAGGTCGGTATCCTTTTCAATTTTCCATGTCTTAGATGGGTCGTGTTTGAAAAATATGTGAGGAGTTGGATGGTAATTTCCAAAACCATAAGAAATTTGAGGAATTTTTGTACCATCTTCAGGGATTAAATTAAAATCCATAAAAGATTGAAATGGATGATTCTTTTCTAGGGTCTTTAAATCTGGAATAAAGGCAAAAGCAATCTCTCCTTTTTTATAGATAAGTACTGGGGACCGAAATACATGATCTCCTATGATACAACCTCTTTCTGGACGAAGATGTGGTACCCAAGTGAAATCAGGTTTATCTCCTAGAAGAATAGAATAGTTCATAAGTAGTTTAGATATGTTAAAGATTTTTTTATTTGATAGTTTATATCTAATATGAAGGATATTATCTTCCTCAAGACAGTAGTCTAAATTAAGAAAAAAATCATTGTCATCAATCGTATAATATAATTTCTTCTTTTTACTTTTTAAAAAAACAGTTTTTTTAGTATGCCTTATCTTTTTCTCCCAATAATTTAATGTACTAAAACCTTCGTTACTTCCAAGAACGGGTATCCAAAGATTATTAAACTTAACTTCAATAATTTCTGAAGTAAAATCTTTATGTTCCTCTATGGAAACTCTCAATAAATCTCTTTCAAGAATTAGTTTATCATTCATAAAATTGTATTTTTCTTTTGAATCACTTTGAAATATGAATAAATATAGTTAATTTTTTTTGAATAATGTTATAAAAAAGTAGTTTAAAAAAAAAAAAGAACATTTTAAATCTTATCCCAAGCTGCATGAACCGCCTTTCCTGTCATTTCTATGACAGGTTTCATCTTATCTGCAGGTGCTAACCCTACCTCTGGGGCTACTTTCATTATTGAAACATGACTTACATATACTCTTCCCTCTTCTTCATAGACTACAAAACTACAAGGGAATAATAAACCTACATCTTTTGACACATCTAACGCTCCTTTAGCGAACTCTGGACCACAAGCAAGTATAATAGTATATCTATCATAATCTATTTCTAATTTTTTCTTAAATATCTCATCAATTGATTTAGTTAGCATATGACTGAAGCCTTCTTCAATAATAATTTGCTCAACCCGCTTTACTGCTTGATCGAAGTCCATCTTTAATTCCTTTTTAAGTATATCAACCATTATTCTCACATTTTTAATTTAACTAAATATGATATCGGAAAAAAAACTATTTAGCAAAATCTTCTAAGGCTTTTAAAACATATTTAGTAAACATTAATGACGGACCGCCTCCTAATGTCCCTGCGACCATACTAGCTTCTATGACTTCCTCTTTAGTGGCTCCTTTATCTAATGCATGTTTAACATGCCAAGCTACACAAAATTTACATTGGTGGGCAACTGATAGAGCAATCCCAATTAATTCTTTTACTTTGGCTGATAAAACTCCATCTTCTTTTACAACCCCCATGAACTGTCGAAAACCTTTCATAGCATCGGGGTGTGCTTTTCCCAATGCTTGTAGACTAGACTGAGCTGCTTTATAATATTCATTCATGTCATCATCCATTCTAATTTCACCAAATTGAGTTTTTGTTAATTCTAATACATATTGAAAAATAATAAAAATTCACTTTATAAATTAAAAAACAAATTTAGAGTATAATTCTAACAAATTTGAATTCCTTATTTACAACTATATCTTAAAAATGTAAAAGGGAATTTGTAGAATTTACATACTGCTTATTTTTTAATGGGGTATCCTGCTTTCTTCCAAGCTTTCATGCTCCCTAATACATTATAAACGTTTTGAAACCCGTTTCTCCTTAAAATACTAGTTGCCATACTAGCTCTGGCTCCATTCCCGCAGACAGTTACTATTGGAATATCTTTAGGTAAATCATTTATCTTTTTTTCTATTTCACCAACATAAATATTTTTCGCCCCTTCAATGTATCCCTCTTGTAATTCAGGAGCACTACGAACATCAATTAAAAAAGTATTTTCTCCATGATCTAACCTTTCTTTTAACATATCAGCTGTCATCATCCCAACTGTATCTGTTGGAAAGTGATTGCTGTACCAAGCAATTATTCCACCGACTAAATAACCCATAATATTATCATAACCCAATCTGAGAAGATATTTGTATGCTTTCTTTAGATCATCAAAATTTTCTACAACGAGTAGTATTGGTTTATCATAAGGGAGAACCCATCCCACATAGGATGGCAATCCCTTTAACCATATATTGTATGAGGCTTTAATATGTACTGATCCAAAAGATGCTGGATTTCGGGTATCAACAACAATTCCTCCTTCCTTAATTTTATTATTAAACTCTCCGGGAAGTAATGGCTTAAACCTCGGTAAATCTTTCAATAGTGGAGGTCCCTGCAAATTATAGACTTCCATTTGTTTAAAGTAAGGTGCAAAATAGTGTTTCTCATTTAATTTAAATTCTACAAATTTATCCTTCTCTTGTAATTGCAAAACTGGATTTTGTAACCGTTCTAAACCAATCGTACTTAATTCTCTTTCGTTTATGGCAGCTCCACATACAGAACCTGCTCCATGAGCGGGGAGTATAACAGCTTGATCACCTAAAGGTAAAATTTTGTTAAATAAACTATCATATAGATTTTCAGCATTCTTTTTTGAAAAATTAGGTCCATACATATCAATCCGTCCAGTATCACCAACAAATAGAGCATCTCCCGTAAAAACCATAATAGCTTCTTCTCCCGTAGTTGTATCAAATACAGCATAGCAAGTACTTTCATCAGTATGACCAGGAGTATGGATAGCATTAATTTTCAAAACCCCTAGTTTGAATTCTTGTCCATCTTTGAGGGTTTTTCCATACTTCCAATCCAAATTAGGACCATGATATATTTCAACGTCAACGACATCTACTATTTCTTTGGATCCAATAACGTAATCTTCATTGCGGTGTGTTTCAAATACATATTTTATATTCGCTTCAGCCTCCCAAGCTAATTTAAGAAAAATCTTCACATCTCTCCTTGGATCTACAATACAAGCTTCATTTTCAGAAGCTAAAAAATATGATAAAGATGCAATACCTTCGCTTTTTACCTTCTGAAGAATCATTTTTTCTCACTGAAATATTATAAAATTTAATTTTATAATGCTCTCATCTTATAATAATCTATTTTCTATAGTCTAAAAGTATAAGTATGAATTTTGAACATATATCTTATAAAATAATATCAAACACCAAATTCATAAAAGTCTTGGATGATTTTGTGCTTTTAATTTTTGTGTGTTGCAATTTTATTCAAAAGTTTTAATTTACTTTTTCTCCTCTTATTATTATGATCCCTTCAATTGAATGGATAAATAACAAGGTAAAAATGATTGATCAAACTCAGCTTCCTCATAAACTTCAATTTCTTGAGTTTGATAATTTTCGAGATGTAGCAAATGCAATTAAAATAATGAACATCAGAGGTGCTCCCGCAATTGGAGTTGCTGCTGCTATGGGTATTGGATTAGCTACAATTAAATACAGAGATCTCCCCAAAATAAAATTTTTAGAAAAGATGGAAGAAGCTGCCGCAATTATTAAAAATACTAGACCAACAGCCTCTAATTTATTTTGGGCAGTAGATAGAGTTATGAAAATAATCCAGACATATCCAGATGATCCCCTTAACATTTCTGATTTGGTCATTGAAGAGGCAAAAATTATGGCACAAGAAGATATTAACGTTAATAAGAGAATAGGGAAAAATGGGGCTAAATTATTAAAGGATGGAGATGTAATATTGACTCACTGCAATGCTGGTTCTCTTGCTACAGTTCAATATGGAACTGCTTTAGCTCCTGTCAGAGCAGCTATTGAAGAAGGTAAAAGAATTAATGTTATTGCTGACGAAACACGACCAAGATTACAAGGAGCTAGATTGACGGCATATGAACTTCATTATGACAAAATTCCAGTAAAAGTAATTTCTGATACATCCTCTGGATTACTAATGCGTTTAGGAAAAGTTGATAAAGTAATAGTAGGAACAGATAGGGTTACTTCAGATGCAGTTTTTAATAAAATTGGCACATATTTAGTAGCTTTAGCTGCAAATGATAATAACATTCCATTTTATGTTGCTGCTCCAACTTCCACATTATCAATGCAAGAAACTATAGATGACGTAACTATTGAACAAAGAGACAGCAGTGAAGTCAGTCACATCTTGGGCAAAATCCAAGTAGTGCCTGACAATGTAGAGTGTTTAAATTATGCATTTGACATTACACCTTTTCGACTTGTTACTGCGATAATTACTGAAGACGGAGTATTTAGTCCAGAAGAGTTACTAAAAAAATATAAGATTTCAAGTATTTAAAATATCAAATTACAAATTTTAGAATTATTAAAAATCATGAAGCTGGCAAAAAAAGAATCAGTTCGTTTTAGAATTTTTCTCTTTGTTATCATTGAGTTTCTATGTCTAGTTTATTTCTTTGTAATTTCAGGAGTAGCAGGAAATTATACATGGACAACAATAGATTTAATCACCAGCTTTGAAGGATTTCTTATTCAAATCCTAAATTTAGTAGCAATTGTTACTGGAATCGTTCTTGCAGTTCATATTATGATGTACATAGCTTTAGTTTATAGAGGGAGCTAATTCATAATTTCCTCAAAGTAAAATTTTAACGTATTCTTTAGAGCCGTTAAATCTCTTGTTTTAGATAACTGTTCTCTAATATTACTAGAACATTTAATATTTTTTGTTAACCAAATTGCATTTCTTTTTAACTCTTTGAATTTATATATTTCCAGTGGATAAGAGAACCATGAATCTTCATTAATAAATTCATCTAAACACTTTTCATAAACTTCAATAGATCTTCTCATTTTGCGTATATCATTTTGAAAGGGTATATATTTTCCCTCCTTTAAGAACATGTTAATTTGATTAAAAATTTCAGGGTTTCCTAAAGATCCTCGTCCAATCATGATGGCATCTACATTTGTGTAGTTGATAAAACTTCTTGCAGCTAAAGGATTATCTATATTCCCATTTCCTATAACAGGAATATTTACTCGATTCTTTATTTCCTTAATAGTATCTATGTCCAATCTAGAATCATTATATTTATCTTTTACAGTTCTGCCATGGATAGTTAAGAACTCTATATTAGAGTCATTGATTAAAGCTGAAAATTCTGTTATGTTAATTCTATCATCTACTCCTGTTCTTATTTTTAAAGATATAGGTCTGGAGGAAAATTTTGAGGCCGCATTTATGTGCTTTTTTAGCTTTTTTAAATTATTTAATAAATAAGCACCTTCCTGAGATCTGAGTGCACGTTTAGAAGGACATCCCGCATTAAGATCAAGAACATTAAATTTATAGCTTTCAAGAAAGAGTATTGTCTTCTTTAATGCTTCCAAATCTGATCCAATTAATTGAATACTTATCGGATTCTCTTCTTCTATTTTATGCAAATCAGGAATTACCATATCCGGACTTTTTACAACTCTTTTAGTATATATCATAGGTACGCAAACTAAACCAATCTTTTGCAACTTTCTACAAAATCTCCTATATGGAGCTGTAGTCACCTCCTGCATAGGTGCCAATAATAGATTATTATCTAATTGAAGCGTTCCTAGTTTCATTTTAGTAAAGTAAATATGCTTTTAACTTTTCAAAATATAAACGCGAAATATTTATTTAAAATGATTTTTTTTTAATTAGAATACTATAAGAGAGAAAAAATTTACCATGTATCAATATCTCCAAGAATTTGAGTTCGAAAAACCTCCAAAAAAAATATCATATTTGGAGGGAAAGCCTTTAATATTAAGTAACCAATTTAGCTTTTTTCATAACAAGAATAAATTCAGAAAAGAACTAAATCAATTACAATATTTATTTAAAGAATATACAGATAATCCTCTTTTAGCAGCAGGAATCCGAGATTCTTATTTAAAGGAAGAGTTTAGTGAAGACTTTCTCATTGTAATTTTTACTACAAATGATATAATCATTACCGCAAATGATATCGTAGGGAAATTTACAAATAAAAAATATGGACCTGAATGTTATTATATAGAATCAACTTCTGATTATATTTTATTGATTACAAAAGATATAGAGAGTTTGATTTCTGGAATTAATATCTTGGAAGAGATTTTTACACAAACATTTGAAGACTATCTAAAAAAAGAAGCTTTTGAAGACTACGTAAAAATTAGACCATTTTTAATTCATAATTGTGAAAATATTGATTAAAATTGCAAACTTATGGGTTAAACTTGTTCAAAATACTTCCAAGGTCTTTGTTTTTTTAACTTATATGCTTTTTCAGCGTACTCTTCAATCATACGATGTGTATTAAAATAAGCAGCAAGTGATACTGCGTTTTTACATTTGAATAGCCATTCATCATGATTTAAATAAGTTGGAATAATGCTATTCTCTAAAATTTTATAAATTTCATTTGAATCTATATCCCAACTGTTTGACACACCCGGATCTTTTGGATTTTTATCATTAGGACCAATAGCCCATCCTGCCAAAGGATTCATTTTATAACCTTCTAACCACCATCCATCTTGAATACTGAAATTTAAAACCCCATTTAATGCTGCTTTCATTCCACTAGTACCACTTGCTTCACGATATCTTTCTGGAGTATTAAGCCAAATATCACAACCTGAAACTAACATATGAGATAAATCCATGTTGTAATTTTCCATTAGAACTACTTTTACACCATAATTGTCGTATAAATAATTTCCAGCTTCATATACCTTCTTGATAAATTCTTTTCCCATTTCATCTTTAGGGTGTGCCTTACCAGCAAAAATAAATTGAACATTTCCTTTACAAATCTTACCTAATCTATCTATATCATGAAACAGTAATACAGCTCTCTTATAGGTGGCGAATCTTTTTGCAAAGCCAATTGTAATTAGCTCTTCATCCAATAGGTTGTAAGAATGTCCTTTTTGATAACTAATTAGATTAAACTTGTTTTTAATATGCGCATCAAAGATATCTAAATCATCTAATTCAATCGCATTTTGCAACAATGAACAATTCGCTTTCCAATTAGGCCATTTTCTATCGAAAATTTTTCTAAATGGTTTTGATATCCAAAAAGGTAAATGAATTCCATTTGTAATGTAATCTATTTCATATTTAGGAAACATTTGTTTAGTTATTTCAGCATGCTTTTTTGAAACTGCATTTCGATACCTTGAAAGATTCATTCCTAAATAAGTCATATTTAATTGGCCATTATCCTCACCAAATTTTCGAATTTTATCTGGAATTCTACTTTCGAATACTTTATCAACTAAACTCTGATCAAATCGATCGTGCCCAGCTGGAACTGGGGTATGAGTGGTGAAAACCACCCTTGATTTAACTTCTTTAACATCTCCCTTATACATTTTAAATAATTCTATTGTGGCAAAACTTCCATGACCCTCATTAAGATGGTAAGTCTTAATATTACTATATCCTAAAGAGTTTAACAAGCGAACGCCTCCGATTCCAAGAATTATTTCTTGCACTATCCGATTCCATTTTGAAGTAGAATCGTAAAGAGAACCTGTCATCTTTTTCATCCATAACTCATTTCCCTCAACGTCAGTAGTAAGTAGATAAACAGGTAATACATGACCTGATTGTCCGATAACTTTGTAGAGCCATGCAGAAACTTTAACTTCTCGATTTTCAATTTTAATACAAATTGGCTTTTCTACTTTATCAAATTCGTAGAAAAAATTCCATTCCACTTCCTTCTCCTTCTGTTCTCCCGTTTCGTTAAATAGTTGAAAAAAATAACCAGAACTATAGCATAGGCAAACTGCCACCATCGGGATCTCCAAATCAGCAGAAGATCTCACTGTATCTCCAGATAATACTCCTAATCCTCCACTATAAGTCGGGATATTAGAATCTATGCCTATCTCCATTGATATATAAGCAACAGAGGTATTGTCTTTTAGATGATCATCAATTTCCACATTTAATCAACTTATATATTGTTTAATCTTTTATGAATCTTTAATTATTTAATACTATGTATTATAATTAAAATAATTTGGAGATCATTTAATGTATTAGATTATTGTTAGGTAGTTATTTAAATGACAAAAGAAATTATTTTTATTCCTTCTTATCAGTAAGAGATCTGCACTAACTTTAAATATATTAAAAAATCTAAATTAAATTACTAATTCAAAATTTATTGATAAACAAATAAAATATGATCTATAGGCGTAATAGATGACAGAAATCATTTTCGATATAATATTTCCATTAATCTTAATAGGACTTCTAATAATTCTTTTCATTAATGGAGCCATTAAGAAAAAACCTCATCGAGAATTTATGACTTCTGATGAATTTATTAAGGATTGGCTCAAAGATCATGGACAAGCTCATAAGTTAGAAGAACAATTTGCACAAATGAAGAAAGACCCAGCTGGATTAATTTACATGCCTATAACCTATAAAGGTGCAAAAATCTTTATAAGGTGTGGATTAACTCCAAATCAAGTATCATTTATTAATCTAATATTGTCTTTTCTAATCTTTTATAGTGTAGTTATGCTAGGGAGAGGGCATACTCTTGATTTATTTTCAGAACAACCTTTCTACGGTGCCTGGTTTCTTCCTTTAGCTCTATTAGTACTCTTTACTGGAATTGTTGATGGAATTGATGGTTCAATCGCTAGATTATTAAATATAAAATCTAAAAGAGGTGGCTGGTTAGATAACGTAATCGATAGAATCAGCGATATCTTAATGTTTGTATGTTTAATACCTACTAATTTTATGATTTTATCCCCTTACGGACTTGATTTTGGATGGATAGTATGGACAAACATATTTCTAATTTTTATTTATGAGTACATGAGAGCAAGACATGAAGGATTAGGAATGCATGAAACGAAACCATTTGTTGGTGAAAGAATAACTCGATTTTTAGTCACTACCTCATTTTTTGCTATATATGGAGTATCAAGTCTAGCCGTTTTAATCACTTACTTGATTAATCCCACAAGTACAGCGATTTGGGTATCGACTCATTCTTGGGTAAATTCATGGATAATGATCATTTTTCAAATAAGTTTATTTGTCATTATGGTCTTGTCAGTGATTTTATTTGGAAGATTTGTATATAAAAGATTAAAGGAAATGGATAGAGAAAACGGAGTATTAAAATAAAAAACAAAGAAGTGGTTATCATATGAAAATATCAAGAATTTTATTGAATGGACTTATCTTAGTACCTTTATATGTATTATTTCATGTATATTTTCCCTCTTTCTGGACCTCTGGAGTAAGAGATTCAATTAATACATTTCTTGCTAACCCTCTAGCCTATTGGTGGTTTATATTTGCATTAGTAGGCCTAATAATGCTATTGGGATTACTTGTTTATTACGGGATTCATTTTATAGCTTCATTTGGAAGAGGTTATAAGACCAAAACACCATATTATCCAAATATCAGTATTATGATTGCGTCCAAAAATGAGAGAATCCTACTAGAGAGAACGCTCAATTCAATTGTAAATTCAAATTATCCTAAAGAAAAAATTCAGATAGTTGTAATTACAAGTGGCTCTACAGATGATACATCAGATTTCTGTAGATTCTTTGCTAAAAAACATAGTTCGTTTGATATAGAAGTTTTATCAGAATATATAGCTAAAAAAGGCAAACCTCCTGCTCTGAATTACGGTTTAAAATATGTGAAACATGATATTACACTCCTCTATGATTCAGGTTGTATTTTAGAGCCAGATACATTAAAAGATTTAATATCACCATTCCACAATGACAAAACTAATGCTGTTATAGGACCTGTATTAGTTAAAAATTGGAAAGAAAATAAGTTGACTAGAGGAATACTCCTTGACTATGCTATGGTTTCAGGTGGGGGCATATTATTTGAAATTAAAAACAGATTAGGGTCTTCAGCTTATTCCTTTGGACGAAATTTTGCTGTTAGAACAAAATATCTTCAAAAATATGGAGGTTTTAATGAAGATTCAATGACAGAAGATCTTTATCTTTCTGTACTATTAAACTTAGATGGTGTAAAAATACTTTTTTCTCCAAAAGCTAAAATCTATGAATATGTACCAAGTACTTGGAAGATACTTACACCACAACGCACAAGATGGCTTGCAGGATATATTTTTGACATGCCTCAACTAATGGCGATGAAAAGCGAACATAAAAATGGCAAATCTCTAATTATTGCTAGAAACATGACAATGATGCTTATAGGAAATATAGATACATGGATTCCTATAGTTATTGGATTTATGGTTCTTTTTTTCCTAATTGGAGAATTTTATCTGCTTATATGGAGTAGTTCTTGTCTACTTTTTATGTTTGGGTATCTAATTAATGCTATTAGAAAATATGGAGATAAACACTATAGCGTTTTGCTCCTCTTTCTAGTTAGCGGTTACATTCATCTTTATATGTTCTTACGTCAATTTAAACTTCCGAAAGAAATGAGCTGGGAAAAAACACCTATGATATTTGAAAAGCAAGAAGCTGAAATAACAGCTTTATCTGCAAAATAAATCCTTTATTTTTTCTTTTTACACTAATTTTTTATAAATATATATAAAAATAAAAAAATATTACTATAACAACAAAAAAGAAAGTTAATTTTCATTTCAGGTGATTTCCTTGAAATTTAAAGTACACGATTACTTACCCGAAGAACTAAAAACTAAATATTTTGATTTTGAACCACATCATTATTCTGATGAGAAATTTTGTAATGACCTGTTGGAACAAATCAAGTTATCTTATGAAAATTGCAAATATTATCAAGAAGATCTTTGCAAAAATTTCGATTTTTCTCTTCCTGATGAATTAAACATTAATGATTTAGATTCTATCCCTTATATTCCTTCGGATATGTATAAAAAAAGCGGAAATCGAACACTAGATTTTTTAAAAGTTCCTATTGATGAAATTGTACTTTTTTCGTGTTCTTCTTCAACATCAGGGGATCCTTCCATAGTTCCTCGTACATTAGAGGACTTTGATCAAATCCAATATAATTCAATCAAGGTATTTACTGAATTTTTTAGATGGAAGGATTTAAGAACAGAGGATAAACGCAGCGTTATTTTTAATTTTGCACCAGGTCGTTTTTTAATGTCAATGATGGCAAAGAAAAATGCAACTGGTTTTGAATATGTTAAAAAAACCCGCTATTTTACAGCTTGTATGAATAAACCTTGGGAATTTTATGGCTATGAGGAATATTTGGTTAAAGGTAAATTTCTAAAATCCATTTGGGCTATCCTTTCAACATTTTCAATTAAGGGTGGCTTTGTGCTGGACATATCTAGAATGCTAAAAATAGTAAAAAAAGTTGTAGCTACAGGACGTTGGAAAAATATAGAAGTATGCAAAATATTATTTGGTGGAAGTCCTCTGTTAATGAATAATATGTTTGAGAAGAGGTTGTTAAAAGAAAATATTTTTTATGATCTAGATGGTATATCTTTTGTTGGTTGTGGAGGAGGTGGATGGGAAGGTGTTAAGGGTGAGGCAAAATTAGGTGCAGTCGATAAAGTCAGATTTATTCAAAATTATGAAAAAGTTTTTAACATTAAACCAAACGATATCGGTGATATTTATGCATTCACAGAAGGACCAACACTTTTTGGAGGGCATTGGTCTGAAAAATATCAAGACTTTTTATTGCATTGTCCAGATACCTCACGGATTATTGTAAGAGACACAGAAAAATTAGAACCTGTTAGTGATGGAATGGAAGGACTCTTAGAAGTAATTACCCCCTATGGTGTAAATGGAACTATAAATCAAGCAGTTCTAGTTGATGATATCGTAGAACTTATTTCCAAGAACAAGTGCCCAGAATGTGGGTATGAAGGTGCTACTTTTAGAATAATAGGACGATTAAAAAATCTCCAAGGAAAAAGTTGTTCCTCTATAATTGATTGGCTTTACTAATCTTTCTACTTACTCTTCCTTTTTTTAATATATATATCAGAGTATAAAATATTATACTAAAACTTATGCTAAATTTATATAATTTATAAATTATATCAATTTTTATTACGAACCGGAATAATAAGTAAATAAAAAGAAAGGATACAACGTTTACCATGGAAAATCCAAATATCTTATTAAAAAAGAAAAAACTACCTATAAAGAAGGTTAAGAATAATATATGTGAATAGATTATTATTGGAATATAATCTTTAACTGATTTGGAACTAAAAATTGGTTGTGATTTATATATGAACTCCATTTTATGGATTGATACTATTTCCGAATATGCTTTTCCATATTGAAAATATTTTTTAATATTCTGAAATGGATTTCTCTTTCCATAATGAATTACTAAACCCTTTGGAACGTATATTAATTTAAAACCTTTCTTTAATGATCTCCAAGAAAATTCTAAATCTTCAATTCTGTAATTTAAAAAACCGCCAGTTAAATTCCATACCCTTTTTTTAAACAACATGTTACTTGTATTAAGAAAATTAAAACTTGATTCTTTATCTATAATTACCTCATAATTTTGATTGAAAGGGTTTAATTTTCTCTCTGATTTATCACAAAATAAGACTCTTCCCCCGACTATATCAAATTTACTTAAAAAGGGGACTAAACTTTTTAACCAATTTCTTGAAACAAAACAATCTGAATCTGTTAAAGCTATAATTTTATACTTTGCTAATTTAATACCAATATTTCTAGCTTTTGCTGAGCCAACAGATTTCTTTAATAGAATAGATTTAATAATATACTTTTTTAATAAATCTTTAGTATTATCTGTTGATCCATCATCAACAATAATTATCTCATATTCCGGATAATTTATATTTGTGAGATTTTTAATTAAATTGGGAAGAAGTTTGCCTCTATTCTTGACAGGGATAACTATTGATATAGGTTCCAAAACTTGACTCATTAATATTTTTTAGTATTCTTACTTATTTTAATCTATTCTGATTAGAGAATAGTGTGATAATGCCTAATAAAAAGAACACAATATTAAGAAAACTTGGAATAAGCTACATAAAGAGACTCTTTAGGGTAATAAAAGGAGCTGTTTTTGTTAGTATATTCTTTACTCGAAAATGTAATCTTGATTGCTATTACTGTGCTTCTTCAAAAAACATAAAAAAGGAAAATATTTCATTAAATAAATGGAAAAGCATAATAAATCAAATTCATAGCGAAGGTTGTAGATTCATTACAATTTATGGAGGAGAACCAACCCTTAGATCAGATTTAGGAGAACTTTTAAAACATTGTATAGATTTAAATATATTTACTCATGTAGTAACTAACGGTACATTATTAACTGAAAGTCTACTCGAAGAATTTGCTTCACATGGATACTTCATTCTAGGTATAAGTATTGATGGATTCAAAGAAACTAATATTAGTCCAAAAAAGTATCGTCCAGAATTAATTCAATTACTTCACAAAATAAAGAAGAAATATCCTGATAATATTGATTATTGTATTCATATCGTACCTACTAAACAAAATATATATCAACTTATCCCTTTAATCAAAGTTATTAATACAAAATTAGAATGTCGATTTTCGATAGACCCTGTTCACTCATCTATGAATCCTGATGAAAAATATCAATATAGAAGTTATTGTCCTGATCTTGTATTAAGGAAAGAAGAAATGGAACAATTAAGAAAAAGAATTCAAAATCTAAAAAGACTAGGTATTCAAACTTTTTCTCCCAATACATATTACTATTATCTGAATAAATGGTACCACAAACGCTATTTTTGGAAATGTGATGCTGGAGATTTATATTATGCAATTGATAACGATGGTTCCGTAATGCTTTGTGAAGATGTTGATACATCTATTCCATTTAATGATTTTATTAAGTTATCACATAAGAAAAGAGTCAAAAAAATTAAACAATTTAAGTTTGAATATTGTAATTGTTTTAAACCTTGTTATTGGAATCCTTCAAACTTTATCAAACACCCTATTAGAAATTTCATATATCAAAAAATATTAAAATAATTAGTGTTAATAACAGATGCCATACGTTAACGTTAACAACTTGAAAATTTTTTATTCTGAAAATAACATAGAAGGCATTCCAATTTTATTCATTCATGGTTGGTTAGGTAGTTCCCATGAATGGATTCACCAGGTTTGCTATTTTAATTCCAAACAGCATATTATTATTTTAGATTTACCTGGTTTTGGAAAGTCAGGTAAACCAAAGACAAAATATTCTATTGATTTCTTTTCTACTCAAATAATAGAATTTCTTAATATTTTTGGATATAAAAAAGTTATTCTAGTAGGACATTCTTTAGGGGGTGTGATTGCACTAAATATCGCCATCAAAAATTTAAATTTAGTGAAAAAGTTAATTTTAATTAATACTAGCGCTTCATTCTCTCAATCTAATAAGGATAAATTTATACTATTTTGGGTAAATTTAATCTTTAAATTATCTTATAAAAAATTTTTAAAATCTATAATCAAAAGAATACTCTCTGCTCCAAACGAGAATAAGGAGTTTAAAAAATTGTATTTTTCTGCAATAAAAATCCCCAAATCAATAGTCTTAAATACATTTAAAAATATGACCAGAAAATTTCATTTAAATAAAGAAGGAGTAGGAATTTCTCAGCCTACTCTCATAATCTACGGGAGTGAAGATAAAATTATTTTAAAATCGATGTTTAACAATTTAGATGCCCTCATTCCAAATTCTGAAAAGATCATCTTTGAGAATGGCATGCACAGAGTAATGGTAAATCTTTTTATGAAAGTAAATAAAATAATTGAAAATTTCCTTAACAATTAGTTTAATATGTTTTATTAACCTCTTCCTGTTCGGAATCTGTTAATTTCCGAACAACCTTCGCTGGAGATCCAAATGCAATAGAATATGGTGGAATATCCTCCGCAACTACAGAGTGTGCGCCAATAATAGATCCTTTACCAATCGTGACTCCTGGGAGTATAATGGAATATGCCCCTATTCTAGCATTTTTACACACTTTAATAGGTCCAAAACTAAAGCTTCCATGTTTTATGTTCATTGCATTATGAGTTAATAACTTTACACCAATCCCACAACCACTTCCATCTTCAAACTCAATTAAATCTGGCAATAAAGGATCGGGTATAGCTTTTTGCGAAATATGGCAATTCTTACCTATTTTCATTCCTAAAAATCGAAAGAACATATTTCTAGCTGATGGCCACCCAATTAAATATGATATTACTAATGAAAATAAATGGTTAAAAGCCCCCTTTACAAACCAAGCAATCGAATATCGCTTTTTTTGAAGATGTTTTGCGATTATTAACATTGGAACTGGTGTAAAAATGAAATCATCGGTATTGATGTTAATATATGTCATTTTACCTTTCTCTACAATTTCAAATTCAGGTCTATTGTGTTTCCAAACGTTCCTAGCTTTAATCAAATCCTTTAGAAACATATAAAAATCTAAATTTATAATAAAAAGAATTAAAGTTATTGTAAAATTTACGGGTAAAAAGAGAAGAAATAGCATTAATCTAGTATTAATTGTCAGATCTTGATTGAATAGTATACTAAAGTAAGTATATAAAGATGCTAATAAAATAACTACTACATACCCTAATAAACTGAAAATATATATAATTGAACCAGTTAATTGATTTGTTTTGGCAATATTATATCCTAAAACAAATAAAGGAAGTAAAGCAACAAAACAGATTACAATTCCGCCATAGACATATGTATTATATTTGTAAAAAATTAAACCCATCCAAGGTCTTATAAAATCATATATGATATTAACCCAGTGTATAGAATAAATTTCTGTACGCGATAAGATGACTAAAATTAGGAGCGCGGAACTAACGATTAAGAAAATAAATGATAGTATAAATGCTTTTTTCATTTTTGTCACTATTAGATTATTAAATTTAAATCCGTTAATAAATATTAAACAATCATATATTCTCAAATGAATGAATTAAAATATAATAATCATTCTACTTTGGAGAAACTAAAATGACAACAATTAACCAGAGCCAAAAACCTAAGATTTCAGTAGTGATCCCAACATATAACGAGGAGAATTTAATTAAGGAGACCTTAATAGCTATTAAGAAGCAAATTTGTTCATTTAATTATGAAATTATTGTAGTTGATGGACAAAGTACCGATAAAACAATTTCTATAGCAAAAGATTTTGCAAAAGTGTATGTATCACCTCAAAAGGGTAAGGCTTATCAGTTAAATTATGCTGCTCAAAAGGCATCTGGGGATATATTTCTATTTTTAGATGCTGATACTTTGATAAACCCATTCTTTTTACAAAAAATATCAGAAGTATTTGAAAAAAATAAAAACCTTTTTGCTTGCAGTGCTAGAATTAAATACTATGATGGAATTGCCTTTTCTTTCAAAATTGGATACTTAAAATTTACCATAACAAAATATTTCTTTCAAAATCTTGGAAGCCACTTATATTATTTTTTTAAAACCTTAGTTGGGTATCCTGAACTTTCAGGAACTAATATGATTGTTAGGAGAGATATATTTTTCAAGACTGGAGGATTTAAACAACCACCTCATTCTTTAGGAATTGATAAAGTTTTTTCAGATTCCTTAATATATTTAAGCAGAAAGCTAAGAAAAGGTAAGATTAAAACCCTAACTTTCATTTCAGTATTTACAAGTGGAAGATATTTAACCGTAAAACGTAGTTTTAAACGTATTTACCAATATTTTACACAAAAAGAACTTTACCACGATTTAGCAAAAGGAGTAAATAAGAGTGAATAATGAAAATTGCTCTAACTTTCGATATTGAAAGAGATATCCCTAATATTTTGGATACATATTTTGGAATAAAATTCGGTTTAGTGAAGATACTAAAAATTTTAGATGATTTCAATATCAAGGGAACTTTTTTTTGTACAGGCAATATTGTTAATCGCTTGCCGGAATACGTAAAACTAATTAATAATAAAGGTCATGAAGTCGCTTGTCATGGTTTAAATCATGAGAGATTAAATCAGTTGCAATATGAAAAATGTAAAAAAATAATAGTTCAAAATAAAGAGCTTTTAGAAAATCTATGTCAAAATTCAGAAATTATTGGTTTTAGAGCTCCTTATCTGAATCCACCACTATTCTTATTTACAATTTTAAAAGAATTAGGATTCAAATATGACTCTTCAATTCATTTCAAGAATAAATTAAAGAATTATCAAGGAAATAATTGGGAAATACAAGAGTTTCATCCTTCTTATTTTAATGTATTCTTCAGATTACCTATAAGCTATTCTTTCATGTGTAAATGGATAAATAAAAAAGAGTTATTAATCTTATATAATCACCCGGCTGAAGCAATAAATATGAAAAATCTGTTATCGAATCAAATGGATTTATTAAACGTAACTAAAAACTTCTTTTTTAGACCAGATAGGTGGATAAATACAGGAGAGGCTTTTTTATCTCGGTTTAGCAATTTTATAAGAGAATCCCTTTCAAAAAAAGCTGAATTTGTCATGTTAAAGCAGTTAATAAAATAGAACAGATCAAGAACTGGGGCATTATTGGATTTTTATTTCAAAATTGATTCTTTTTATTTCCTGTTCTTCCCAAGCTCTTTTATAGATCATCGTAAGAGTTGTCTTACCATATTTTATAGGGTAAAATCGAAATATTTCCTTAGAAGGACTACCAAATTTTTTGGAGTCTGTTTTAATCAATCGCTCTCTTAGCTCTATAAAACTCTCATCAAATAAGGCAACCCAAGAATATCCTGTGGTTGGATTGGAATCTAACATTATTGAAAATTCTTTATTAAGAAAAGCTTCAATTAAATTATGTTTAATTTCATTTACCATATGCCTAAGAATTAATATTTAATATTTTATTAAGAATGTTCGAAATATATTAAAAAATAAAAAAAATCTAACTCTCGATTTTCCCTTTTTCAATTTCATTGTAAACAGAGTACCATATTTTTTGGGTTTTTAATCCATGGGTTGGGCAATCAACCTTAATCAAAGCCCAAGATCCTGAGTATTTTACATGAAATAATGCAGCTTCTTGTCCACATTTTAAACATCGAAATATAGCATCCCGGAAGTGGGAGATAGAAGCCTCCTTTAATCTTGTTGGAAGTTTAAAAAGTCTCCCTCCATGAATAGGACATCTTTGTTTCACCAAAAATAATTCATTAACAAGCTTTACAAAATAAATAGCTCCGGGATTTCCACATTTAGGGCAAGCGAACATATTTACTAAATCTGATTGAGACATTGAATCCAACTTTCTCTTCCTCTTAGAATTTTTCAAATAATTTAATGGAGCCCCTATAATCAAAATTGTTCCCCCTATAATAAGAATGTAGGGGATAAGGTATAAAAGATAAGGTAAAAAAGAGTAAAC
>JBHLLO010000031.1:0-33824 GCA_048885535.1 Candidatus Hermodarchaeota archaeon | reverse complement strand
CCTACCGCCATTAATTCCATCCAAGTCGTAAAGTAATAGCCATAATAATAGTTAATTGAAACATATAGCCTTTGAGTTCCAATATCAGCTTCAGTAGCAGCAGTGCTGAAAGAATTTTCCAAAAATAAATCACTCATTTTTAAAGGTAAATCAGAGTTTCTTATATCATAACCAATATCAATTGGTTGATATTCAGGAAATTCGATTATTTTACTCCCTGTGGCAGGTATAAAAAGTAGTCCAAATGCACCAATGTTTAAAAGCATTAGGCTTGCTAGCAAAACGATCATTGATTTTTTTCTCATTTTTTACATCTCTACTTTTTTCATACTTTTTTATGTTTTGCATTCAAAAAATGCATTGTTTTTATGTAAATTGAGTTTCTTTTTGACACAAAATAAAAGCTATGAAATTTACTTAAATTTCAAGGAGCTTTTGTAAAAATGTGTACTTGAGGACTAGATTTGAAAACTTATAAGTTTATAAGCGCTTTAAAAGTTTTCTAGAATAATTTTATTTTTCTCTATTATAAAATTTTTAACTTATATTATTATGTAGGTTAGTAGTATTTATTTTGAGGGAATTTAGTTAGTTAGCTTTAGTCCATGTTTTCCGACTTACAAGTGTTAAATATCTTTTACATTAAAAAGATAATTATTAAATTGAACAATTTATGCCTTATAGTTATAATATTAGGACTATAATATTTTATAATACATGAGTTTTTAAAGATGAAATCACATTAGTCATTGGGAAGGGAAATTTAACACGATAATTTGAGCTAACATTGGATTTCGCCCTCTATTAAACTCTTAGAGTTTAATTCTCTCCCTGATTTTGTTTTTTGCTCGAACGATCGTTCCCTTCTTTCTCTTTTACTCTAGTCTTAGATTAAGATTAAAAAGGGATCTTATAAGAAGATTAATAGAGTCTAAACTAGAGAATTTCACTAAAATTGTTTGGAAGTTTAAACTTTCAATTTTATTATATATGAAATTTAGTTTTAAATTTATCTAATTTCTTTCCAGTGTCTGCACACAATGCATTGAAGGATCTTCTCTAGCTCTTCATTCTTAGGATTAACGCCTCTCTTAACGATCCTGGTGACCATTACGTTCCCACATTTTTTACAGATATGCAATCCTTTTGCCTTTATTTTTTGCATTGTGGTTAATACTATTATAAATTAAGATATGATTGAAAGCTACTTAAAATCTTAATATATTCTTATATGAAAAAGTGTCAATAAATATTAACACTTATTTGATGTTTATTACATAGGTTAAACATTAATAAATTTAAGTCAGAAGAAGTGAGTTGATAGATTTATATTAGCTAATCCTTATAATTCCTTGAAAAACTCATAGTTATGGTTCTGACTATCTCTTTTCTTAATTTTGATTACTCTAATATATTTTGTTCCATTTCTTTCTGATGATTTCTTTTAATTGCTGCAATAAGAATTGCTCCAAAAATTAAACTCATTCCTATCCAATTAAAAACAGTAAGTACATAATTTCCAAGTAAAAATCCAAACAAAGCAGCAAATACAGGTTCAAGAGTAAAAATAATAGCTGTTTGAGAAGGTCCTTGATACTTTTGACTCCAATTTTGAAAAATGAAAGTCAAACTAGTCGTTCCAAATCCCATATAAAACATTATAAACCAGAAATCTAATTGGTTTGAAAATAAATTATAAGACTCCCCAATTATTAACGATGAAGAAAAACATAATACTGCTAAGGTAATTAATTGTAAAATAGTATAGAGATATACATCAACAATTTGAACATTTCTATCATTAAATATAATGAAAAACGCACAAAAAAAAGCACAACCTAAGACAAGTAAATCTCCAACTATCATTCCCGATTCATTCTCTAATAATAAAAGTGCCATACCTCCTACAGATAAGATTACCGCAATCCAAATTCTAAAATTCACTCGCTTTTTAGATATAAACCATGCTAAAAAAGGAACTATAACTGTACTGAGCCCTGTAATGAAACCTGCTTTACCCGGTGTTGTGGTTTGAAGACCATACGTTTGAAATACCATTGAAAGAAAATAAATAAAACCAGTTGTAGTTCCTAAAAAAATTATCTTTTTATTTATAAATTTAAAATGAAAAAATAAGGGAATAAAACCAATTGTTCCAAATAGATATCTTACGCCAAGATATAAAAATATTGGAATCTCTTGGGTAAGTGTTTTAGTAATTATAAAGGTAGTACCCCATAATATAGTCGTTAAAACAAGAAGAATAATAGCTAAAATTTCTTTATAAGATTTTTTATTCCCTATACTAATATTCATAGAAACTCGAGGATTAAATGGAAGATTTAAAATATAAAAAATAATCTACTAAACTTTATTAATTCTGATGTTGAAAAGATAAGAAATTAAAAAAAAAAGTAAGTTTATTTATAATTTATTTAGCACCATTTATGACTATAAACTTTAAACCAGTAATCTGCAAAACCCGACTCCATAATTGGAGTTACTACTAAGTAGGCTACTTCTTTTTTAGAAATAACAGCAAGATCAATACCAAAATTACATCCGCCCCAAATACGCATATCATCAATGTGATAATAGACTTTGCCATTTGGTAAAGTTCTTTCTTCCACTATAGTAACCATGAAACTTAGAGGAATTGTTGGCCATAGTACTTCTAATGAACCAATATATTCTACTCCACTTACCATAACGTTCTCAAGGTACCAACCTTCATAGGTAAACGCCCAATCAGTCATATAACGGAAGCCAAGATGAATGTTTTGACCTGCCCAAGCAGATAGATCAAAAGTCATGGTAATCCAGCCATCAGGATCTAAGAATCCACTCCAGCTTGTAAGTCCTGGTAAGTTATCAACTATATTTGGATGAGCAGCTGGATCATGATCTATCGTAGTATATTCATTTGCCAATGAGGTCCATTCAGATTCCCAAGCACCTACACCATCAACAGCAACCTGTACAAATCCGAAATCCCAGAAATCTTCAATGTCCCAATAGGTTGTTAATTCTAAAGTAGGATTGCCAGGATCAACATACACTTCAGTGGCAATTAATGTATTTAAAAGATCTCCTGTTCCAGAATACCACCATGGATCGACATATTCCCAACCAGCTTCTACAAAAGTGGCTAAATCATCTCCATTGAACAAGAATAAACTCAATTTACGTAGATCGTCAAAACCAATGTAGTCTGTGCCATATGTGCGAATCCTTGATTCTAGCGTATCATAACCAAGAATAGTGATTGTATTTCCAAAATCAGTTCCACGTTCTTCCCCATCAGCCCAATTGACATATGCTTGTTGTGTCAAAGCACCTAAATCTACGGATTGATAATTATATCTTCCACCACCGGGTACATCCGAATGAATCAAATTCGCAATTCTCCAATCGTGGTAAACATCATCGAAATCCATTTGAATATTAAAGTGGGCTAATGCCGCATTTATCCCTTCTATTCCTGGAATTCCTGCTTGAACAAAATGACCCATAAAGTCAGAACCTCCAAAGTGGTCAGTTAAGTAAAGAGCCCATAAGAAAGAAGCACCATAGTCCGCTAAGATGTTAATATCCCCTTGATCACCCCATTCTATTAAAGAATTATCAGGTGTGGCTAAGTAGCTTTCAATATCACCGGTTTCCCATGGATAACCGCAAAGAGTTTCAGCAAACATTGAACAAGCCTCATTCATAAAGCTGGGATCAGTTGGATTGTAATCACGGTGAAGTAAATGTTGATATTCATGGGCAATAAGAGTCTCATACATGTGTGCACGATCAACAGGAGGATCATATTGCGCACGTTCTTCAGACCACCATTGTGTACCTAAAGGACCGGTTCTTCTATACCATTGATGAGAATCAATGGAAATAACATTTCTATCCGTCCACCCTTCAATACTGCTTGAGAAGAATCCAGCTATGAAATAAGGATACCAATCATTATAGTAAGCAGTATCTCGAATGTTAGAAACAAGAATGACGCTTCTACCTGTTTCTTCATAATAATCATATGGTAATCCAGCATAGCTTCCATCATGATAATCTGCTTCTCCATACACACCATGTAAAGTAGGTATAATATTGTTCTCAAATTCATCTAATAGATAGAGAACAATCTCATCAGTCACTTCAGGATAATAATAACGACCTTCTTCTGTATACCAAGGATCATTTCTAGGATCAGTTCTTGGATAAGACAGATTGGCAGCAACCCAAACTTCAGCTATATCACCGATTGCTCTTAACTGAAACCAAGTTAGGTAATAATATCCCAAATAATCATTTAAACCAACCCAAGGAAGATAATCTCCAACACTATAGTAAGGGCTAGGAGATGATTTTGGAAGATTTTTTCCTACTGGAATTGCTTCTAAATTAGTGTCTAATTCATAACGAGCCTCTCTTATTTTGTAACCAAGATCGATGGCTTCTGTATCAAAAGGAGTAGGTGCGCTGGATGTAAGAACGACAAAACCTAAGAATCCTATTGCAAACGAGGAAACCATTAAGAAGAGGATTAGTAACGGAGCTTTTTTCATTTTTCTCATAATTAATTTTCGCCAATTTGTTTTTTATTTATTTTAACTTTGTTGTTAGATTTTTTTAGATTTCTCTAAGATTTAGAATGTTTTTTTCGTGGTATACCACTCTAAAACATTTTTATACTGCTAAAATTCATCGTAAGATAAATCTTGGCAATATTTAATAATAAACTACATTTTAATATATAAAATTTACTATTTCCTAGGAAAAGTGGGAAAAATGGGAGATACATCCCAACTTATCTTAAAGAATTTGTGTGATATTTAATTTAGTTTCTGTGGTAAAAAAGCATTTTACTTTTGGGTAAAAATCATTTACAACTCTTAAATTGAGTAAACAAATCAACGTTAGTAGGAATAATTTGTGAAGAAGCTTGTGCTCAAGATTAAACAATCCAGTTTTTATGTATAAGAATACAATATTTTTAAAGTAAAGGTTTATATATATGAAGACTATCTTAAATTAGCCAATTTGTTTTTTCAAATTTACTCTATTTAAAAATTAGAAAAAGTGGGGGTTCCTCCACTTTTTTAAAAATATGTTGATAAGCTTATAAACTTATTCCTGAGTTATGATATTAAATATTTCTTTAATGCGGGGTGTTTTTCTTCGCAATGTAATACATCGTTCTTCTTCGCACCCTCGCAAAATCGCGATTAATTCATTTATATGAATAGTAGGGATATCTAAATTCTCATTAAACCATTTACTCATTTTAACTCTATATTCTGGTTTACTTAATGTGTATAAACAAGTGGGACATGGCATTACAATAAAATCAGCTCCAACATTTTGAGCACTTTTCAGCTTATTTGCAGTTATTTTTAATGCTTCTCGAGGATTAATTATTAGTTGTGAGGCCCCCCAGCCACAACAAGCCTCTCTTTCTTGGTAATCAACAGGATATCCCCCAAAAAGGTTAATTAATTCTTCCAATTTAGTTTTGTCCTTTAAATAATAATTAAACGTTCTTTTATCACGTGATAAGTTTAAGTAATGACACCCATAATGAATTGCAACATTAAGCCCATTTAAATTGAATTTTAAAGAATTAATTATGTCATTTTTAATTAAATAGATAAAATCTAAATCGTGGATAAATTTTACTTTTGGCTTTTCTAAAATGTCAAATTTACCAGGATAATTTTCACCCTTTGAATTGTTCTTCAATCGATCTAAAATTTCTTGGGTTTTTGTCCTTACTTGAGGTGATTTTAAAAATTCTCGCCCTCTTAATAGAGAGTTATAGCACCCGTTACATGAAAAAAGTAATATATCCGCATACTGATTAATCTCATTTAAATTCCTCTCATTTATAGCTGCAAATTGGGCTCTCGTGATTAAATTCCTTTGAAAGAACGTTCCAGAACAACAGGATTGGTACTCACATGTTGACACATCTAATTGAAGATACTCTAATAGATCTTGAATACCCCACCTGACGCCTGGGAAATATTTTTCTAAACATGCTTTAAATAGACATAATTTTTTCCCTTTAAAGAAATCTAAAGTGTTATCAGGAAAGTTTCTTTCAATTTCTTCAACATTAAGTACGAGATCGTATGCTTCCATAAAAATAATCAATTCTTTTTACTTTTTCTTTTTTTTTCTGTTTTTACTTGCTTTAAATACATACTTTATTCGAGCAAAATTACAAATTTCATTTAACTCTTCGATTCTATGTTTTGGTAAACTTTCTCCTAACGGTTCCTCTAGAACAACCCCACTTGTAAGGAATCTCTCTGCCATCTCAACATATTTTCTCAGATCATTATATTTAGGACCAAAGCCTTTCTTAAAGGACTCATTCCTAAGATTTATAATTAACATTGGTACGTTAATTCCTTCCCTCGGACACACCCTCCGACATCTCTCACATAAATAGCAATGCCAAATATCAGAATCTTTAAGGACACTTTTATCTCCACGTAAAACCTTCTGGATAATCTTTCTAATGTTGAAAGCGGAAACCTTTGCAGCTGGACAATCCCCTACACAACGTCCACACTCAATACATTGGATAATATTTTTGTTTTCTTCTACATCCTCTGCAAGTTCTTTGTAGAGGTCCCAATTCCATTCAGAATCTGAATATTCATCCATGATATAAGTAAGATTCTTTTTAATTTTGTATTTCTATATCTAAGGGTTAATCATAATTCATAATAAAAAAATTATTTGATTAAGAATTGTAATCAAGTAAGTTAATAATATTTCATTTCAAAAGCTAATAAATTGATTTATTAAATTGGTTAATATCCACTCTAAAAATTGATAAAAAAGAAAATATTTATTATTTAAGAATTTTTTTTTACTAACATTATTATAATAAATACCTATTATACTCCCAAAAACTAAGGCGATATCATCAAAACCCGGAGATTCTATTATGGTTCTTTATAAAAATGGGAAGGTCTGTTTAAAAGTTGTTTATTGGGGAATGGCAGGTTCAGGTAAAACAACGATACTTCAGACTCTTTATAAATTAACAAAAGAGACAAAGAAAGATATTATCCCAATTGGAAATCTACAAATAATAGCTAGGGAAAGTGGAGCAACTCTATATTTTGATAGAGGTTTATTTCAATCTACAAAGCAGAAAAAAGTATACTATCGAGTTTTTACTGTTGCAGGTCAAACTAGTTTTTCTCCTCTTAGAATAAAATTATTTAATCGTCCAGAAGATAAAACTGATGCGGTCATTTTTGTAGCAGACTCTCAAACGAAGTATCTTGAAGATAATATAGAATCACTTAGAGAATTGAAAAGTATAGTTGATGATAAACTTATAAAAGAAATCCCATTTATTGTTATGCTTAATAAACAGGATCTTAAAGAGGTTGTAGATAAAGATGTATTCATCCAAGTTTTAAAAAATGAGAAACTATGGTATGAATTGAATAATAGTTTAAATCGGTGGAATCCTATCATCTATGAAACCTGTGCCTTATACGATCAACAGAAGGATATATACCGTAGTTTCCATGAATGTGCTAGAAGAACTGCTTTATATCAAATTTATGGAAATGGAAAGGCACCTTTAGATGAAGATATCCTTGATACTTCATTATTAAACATATAGATAAAAAAATTAATAAAAATTTTAAAAAAGTTACTTATCTCTTATAAAAATCGAATGCATCCATTTGGGAAGCAAAAATCCGCCATAAAATTCGATAGCACTAATTATTAATAAGATTCGTACAACTACAACCATTATTGCCAATAAGGGGTCATTGGGATCCGCAAAAATAGTACCTAACATTGAATCAAGTACTGCCGCTATGGTAAACATGATAAATGCTGCTCTTAATAACTTTCCTTTAACGCGTATCTCCTTATTATCAGACTTTACTGACTTTTGAGCAAATATTATTCCAGTAGAAAACATGACAATAATAACAATTACTAAATATACTAATATAAATTCTCCAAAATCAACAGTGAACGGTCGTGCACCAATAACCCCAATAGCGTCAGGATTTGTGAAGAGAAGATAAAAAAACGCTATTTCAAAAGCAATACTCAAAATAATAGTTAATGACACAACTAATTTCTGTCTTTTTTTCCAAATCATATCAGTAAAAGCAATTAGCCAAGCTAAGAGAGCAAATGGAATGAAACAATTCCCAATGATAAAATACCAATATATATTTAAATTTTGGTACCAAATCAAATTCATAACAAAACTGATCGAATCTGGAAACCAAGGATTTGCAACTCCAATCCATGCAATCCCTACAAGAAGATATAACCTTGATTTAAATTTTGGATATTTTGAAAGTATTGAAAATCCAATGATCAATGATATAATGACAAAAATTAGGCTAAAAGCTCCTTGCAAATAATCGACTATTTCTAAAACCAATATTTACACCATTTTGTATGTTACTTTTAATTGTAAATTCAATTAAATACTAATTAAATCAAGATGTATATATTCTTTTTGATTTTTTCATTATCAAGTCTATGATAATAATCAGTGAAGACAAGACTTTAATCTAGATTACCATATAATTGAGTAAAGTAGATTGATCTGTAAGTTCGTATAAGAATAATTCAATGTGACTTAAATATTGATTAAGAGAGATTTCTTGATTCTGGTACCTTTTAATTAAGATTTTTATGATATAAAAAGGAGAAAACTTTAAAAATCGAATATCAGAAAACAAATATACCATCCCTTTTGCTTCATATATTATTTTCTTTTCTAATAATTCATCAAACAAATCTTGCCGATTATTCAATAAACTTAAACACGCATTTACAGAGAGATTAGTATTTCTTAGATTTTTCATTAAAAGATACACGTCACGATCGATTAAAAAATTAAGAATTGTTTTGTTTTCTAATTCTTGACTGCAATTATAACGAGAATAGAATTTTGCAAACTCCTTTTTATATTTTTTAAGAACCTTTTCATCAATATTCTCTTCATCAGGAATTCTTTTCGGGGGAACTCTCGCACTGGTGAGATCTTTGATTAGGAAGTAACATTCTTTACTACCTGGAACATTTTTTTTTATGATTAAATTTTCTCTTAGAAATGAAATTAAAAGTAAGTCTATATTTACAGTTGAAAATCCATATTCCAATCTTAATTGATTCGTTAATTCCGTTTTAGAAATTACACCATTTCTTAAAATTTGTAAAATTGTAAATTTAATTTTGTCTAGGAAAAAATTTATCAAATCCTCACTTTCTAATTTGTTATAATCCTTTATTGTGTTAAACGCTTCGGATATAGCGCGAGTAATTTTGTTTGTGTTCATTAATTCAATCAAATTTTTACCTATAATTGCGAGAATATCGGGAGATATAACCTCTTCCTTTTTTTTCTTGTCGCTTAACACAAGAACAAGAAAGTACAATTCACTTTCGAATTCTTGAAGTATTGAAATATAATGTTTATTTTGGTCTTCTATCTCTATTAAAAAGTTTTCCTTGTTTAATTCATGCTGAGCCCAAACTTTTAAAAAAAAATCTTTTTTAGGAAATTCTTTCTCAGGAGGATATTGAATTAATGGTTCAGGACCCGTGCTTTTATTCCAATGCACAATAATTAATCTTTCCATACCCAGAAGTCTAAGTAATTTAAATTAGTTATGTTATAAAATAAGAAGTAGATTATATAATTAAGATTATTGATTAGGTAATTTAAAAAAAAGAATTTAAATATCTAAAAAAGTTCTGGAAAGTTATATTCGATCTTCTCTATTGCTTCAATTAGAATTTCATTAATCCTCTTATCATCTGAGAACTTCATTCTATTTACAATAATTTCAATCATTTGATTTGCGAGTTGTTTATCTTTAATTGAAGGATGTTGTCTCTTAAATTTAAATAATAATTCAAATTCTTCCCTTAACCATTCTAATTCCTCAATAAGGGAATCTTCCAAAAGATCATCATAATCCCCGCAATAATACAAATAAAAAACCCCTAACAGTATTATTAGTTAAAATGATTATTTATTCTAATATTCTAGAAGGGTGTGTCTATAAATAATTTAGCATTTCAAAAATCCATTCAAAAATTTTCACTTTTGATGAGTTATTCAAAGTATTGGTCATTTAGTTTTTTAAAATGATAACGCGTAATTGTCTTGGAAAGTTCCCAAATTGACTGATAATCACTAGAGCTAATTGCATTAGTTAAATCTTTATATAGCTTAGTTAAATACGAGTCATTGTGTTCGAATTTCTCTTCTTTATTATTTAATTTATCCATATGGCAAATTCAAATAGAAAAGGTAAAAAAAGGAAATGATATCACAATAATATCATTTAAGTAGAACAAAAAAATGAGGGTTAAAAATTAAAAATAGGACTGAGGATTAAGAAGTTTGTTTGGAATCAATCTTTTTCCCATAGTACCAGCTTATGAGGTAATATAAAGCAAACATGATTGCCAATAAACCTAAAATTATCAATAATATATTATTAAAAAACGCGGCTTGTGCCTCAATCGTGGCTAAAGGTAGTTCGCCTAAATCTACGGGAGGAGTAATACCTAAAATTGAACCTAACCAAGAGAAAAAAAATGCTCTAGGAATAGAGCCTAAAAATGTCCCAATAGTATACTTTTTAAAATCAATATCTACTAAACCAGATGTATAACTAATAGGATCGAAGGCTATAACAGGTAAAAACCTCGCAATTATAATCGCTCCCATTCCATATTTATGAATAAAGTTATCAGCTAAATTGATAGCTTTTTCACCCACAAATTTTTTCGCTAATGGACGTCCTCCTCTTTTACTAATATAGTAACATAATGTTGCTGCTGACATTGAACCAATAACCCCCATTATTCCACCTCCTATCAATCCCCATATTATACCCGTCGCTATGAGAATAAATTCAGAAGGAATTGGAATTAATAAACCTTGTATTGCCATTATAACAATAAATAATAAAATACCAAGTATTCCTAAATAGTAAATAGGATTTACAAACCAGTCGATAACTATACGGTATAAAAATGTACTATCAATAAAAAATGCATAAAAAAGCAGAAAAACTGAGAATATAACTAGTGCAATAAACACAATAATATATAAAATAGTTTTTTTATCATATTGTGAGAAATTAAAGATATTTTTAACGTAACTTTTTAAACGTTCAGAAAAAGATTTTTTTTCATTTATATTATCGTTGGCTTTTTCCATTTTCACTAACTCCTAATAAAGTTTTAAGTAAGATATGAAATTTTAATTTCTATAAAAATTACTTTTTATAATATCACAGTCGATTTTAAGTTATTTATGACAGATCTTAGAGTTCCAGCAGTATATGGTCATAGAGGTGCAATGGGTTATTGTATAGAAAATACCATCCCATGTTTTAAAAAAGCAGTCAACATGGGTGCTGGAATTGAATCTGATGTTCAATTAACAGGAGATAATGTTCTTATTTGTTTTCATGATTACTTTATAAAGTTCAATTCAAATTCCCACGATATTAAAAAACTGACATACGAGAAATTACGGAGTATAAAATTCAAGGATAAAAGGACAATTCCAACCGTACACGATTTATTCACAACTTTTAATCAGAGTTATAGACACTTATTGTTTAGTTTTGATATTAGAGACAAAAATTCTGGTTTTGAAATCATTAAGGTTGCGGAATTCTTTGATAAATTAAATCAAATTACAATAACAGATATGAGACCAAACATATTAAAATGTGTTAGAGAGTTTAATGAAGAAGTAAAATTGGTTCATACAATTCCAACATGGGTTGTTAAAGTAAATCGATCATCAATCAATTTTGAAAAACTAAAAGATTTAGATGTTGAAGCATTAAACATACGAATTGGACGTCGGATTAAAGATAATTTTAAAGAAATTATTAATAATGGATTTAAATGTTATATTTGGGGAGTAAATTCAAAATCACAAATGAAAAATGCTCTAAACTTAAAATATAGTGATGAAGTTGTAACCGCTATTTATACAGACTATCCAGATATTTTAATAAAACTGAGAAAGAAGTTTTATTTTTAAAGTAGTATTTACTCAAGTTTAATCATTTTAATAAGAATTATTAAATATGTTTTAATCTAATATCAGATAATAATAAAAATTAGTTGGATAAGATGAAATTAACCAATTCTGTTAAATTATTGATCTTAGTAATGGTTGTATGGATTATTTTAGCAATTCTATTTGGCGTTTATGATTATGATATTTCTGCCACATTATTTGATGTACAATCAAATTGGGGAAATTTTGGTGCGGATTATGGCGAAGTTCCGGGTTATGTGTTAATAGCAATAGCTTTAGCAACATATTTTGGGAGTTATATTAAGAATATTAAAAAGCAAAAAATATTGATTATATTAGCTATGATTACAGGGGTGGTAATATTAATACTTGGAATTTTAGACAACGATAACACAGATATTTCTCTGGGAATTGGTCTAATTGTCGTTCCTCCATTATATCTAATAATCACTTGGAAAAAAGATTGGAAAAATTACAGAAAAATTGCATCAGTTATATCCTTTTTAGCAATTATTAACCCATTATTATTAGTTCAATTATTAAAAGTTTTTTGGGGAAGGATTCGTTTTCGAGATTTAACAAGTTTCATAGAATTTACACGATGGTTCATTCCACTCGGCATTACAGGAAATTTTAGCTTCCCAAGTGGTCATACTGCAATGGGCTGGATGTTCTTGCCTTTTCTTATTATGATCAAAGATAAAAAAATACCTATTTCAGTTAGAATAATTGTATTTATAACGGTTTTAGGATGGGGTATGTTTATAGGATTATCTAGAGTTATTGTAGGCGCTCATTATGCTTCGGATGTTCTATTTTCTTCGGGTTTCGCTGCAGTTATAACATTACTGCTGTATAAGAAGATTTATTCAAAGGAATCTTAATTTTTATTTTATTTTCTAAAATAGTTTGTGATAAAAATTGAAGGAAATTATTAATGATGTATATCATGTGGGCGATTCTGGTTGTTCAGTTTTTTTAGTTGACACAAAAAGCGACGATGGTCTAGTATTAATTGATTGTGGAATGGATCTTCGAATTATAAAGAATATTAGTAATTTCAGTTTAGACCCAATGGATATCAAACACTGTATTTTAACGCATTTCCATATTGATCATATTGCTGCTTGTTTTGATCTAAAACAATATAATAATGCTGTGAAATTCTATGCCCATGAATTAGATGCTGATGCTATTGAAGAAAAAGGTCATAATGATAAGACTGCTGCTTCATGGTATGGGGTTAATTATAAACCTATCAAGTTAGAAAAACGCTTGAAATTAGATAAAGAAATATTAAAGTTTGGTGGAATTGAATTTCAATGTATTCACACCCCAGGTCATACTCCTGGTTCAATTTCGGTATTTATTGAAATAGAAGGAATGAAAATCCTATTTGGCCAAGATATTCATGGTCCATTTATGGCGAGTTTTGGTTCAAATCTTAATGATTATCAAATGTCAATGAAGAAACTGTTAGATTTAGAAGCTCAGATATTGTGTGAAGGTCACTTCGGTGTCATAAAGCCAGCTAAAGAAGTCGAACGTTATATTAAAAATTATATGGCACAAAATCGTCCTTAATATTCAAACTAAATATATTAAAACATTGAACTCAAATATAATCCTAATCTTAATTGGATTATTTATCGCATTCCTTTTAAAAAGCTTGACATTTTGATATATTTAATTGTAGCGTAAAAAAAATGATGAATTAGGGAATACACTTGTTAAATAACTTCTTCCAATCTTTTAATGAAGCTTCAAGGAAATTTGATTATGATTATATCTACATTGATTTAATATTTTTGACAATTTGGATTTCTATATTAATCAAAAATAAAAAGTGGAATCCAATCAAGTTTGGAATATTTACAGGGATATTTGTATATATAATAGACGCTGTATGGTGGTGGAATGCATCAGCGGGTATTAATTACCCTGTTGGTACAACTATAAGGGAATATTGGATTGGAGGAACTAAAATACCACATCCAGTTGGTGAATTTTGGCTGATAAAGTTTGGAGCAGACTTTATGATGACATTCTCATATTCTTTATTTATTTTCTCATGGTTCTGGATTATGGTAGATAATTATAGAGGAAAACTTTATAAAGAAATGATCAAGTATAGTGTACTTTTTTTTGGTTCATGGTTATTAACCTCAATCTTATCGACACTCCTTAATATAGATAATACCACTGTTGAAACAATTAGGCATATGGATACACAGATGATTATATGGATTGTAAATTTAATAATTGGCTATTTTATAGTAGTTGTTGTATATAGTACAAATAGATTTCATTCAAAAGATCTCAAAGTAATAAGTTATATCTTTCTTCTGGGTTGTCTTGGATCTTTCTTTATGGAGTTTCCACTTTTGATTACAGGTATTAGATCATCAGGGATAATATTTTTACTTTTTGAAACTATAATTTTATTTAATCAGGGCGCTCCTTACTTGTATTTATTGTTGGATAAGATTTTTCCACTAATAGGTAAAACAATCAAAAAAGAAAGGCTGAATAATTAGAATCAATAAGAAATTCAAAGAAAAAACGAATATATGTATAAAAAAATTATTTAATATTACTTTTAATAATTTTTATATTATTCTTTAGCACTTTAACCAATGGAGATTTACTTAAATGATTATCATTAAGAATTTTAAGTGCTTCTTCATGTCTGTTTAGCGCTTCTGGATAACTCTTTTGATCTAAATAAATCAATCCCATTTTGTAATTAGTATCAGCTATTCCTTCATAAGATTCAACTTCTTCAAAAAGCTTGAGAGCTTCATTACAACTCTTCCATGCCTGGGTATAATCTCCTTGATTTAGGTAAACTAAGGTCAGGTTATTCAAATATGTAGCTTTCATCTTATTATTATTTACTTGAGAGGCAATTTTTACAGCTTCTTCAAATCTTTTTGAAGCAATATCATATTTTCCGTCATCTAAGTAGATCAATCCAATGTTATTCAAAGCTTCTGCTTTTCTTTCGAAATTATAAAGTTTATCATCTATTTTTAATGCAGCTTCAAAATTCTTTAAGGCATCTAGATATGCTCCTTGATCTCGATAGATTAATGCTCTATTATATAGATTTTCTGCTTTTTCTTTTGAATCCTCTAACACTTTAAAGAATTTTATGGCTCTATCATAGTTGTTTAATGCCTCACTATAATTACCTTGATCTTGATATATTAAACCAATTTTATTTAAACTAAATGTTTTGCCAATAAGATTCCCTGTTTTATCAAAAATCTCTAAGGCTAGTTTATAGCGTTTTATTGCATCCTTATAAATGCCACGTTGATAATATATCAATCCGACTTCGTTAAGTAAATTGGCTTTTCTATCATAATCATATATTTTTTCAGCAGTTTTTAAGGCTTCTTCATACCATCTAAGAGCTTCTTTGAAGTCTCCCTGAGATTTATAAACTAATCCTATACTATTAAAACAATCAGTCACTCCCTCTAAATTTTCGATTTCTGAAAATCCCGTATATGCTTCTTCATACCATTTTAGTGCTTCCGAATAAAATTCTTGATCATAATAAATTGCTCCAATATTTCGCAATATTGTTGCTTTTCGAGTTAGATTTCCTAGTTGCTCTTCTATTTCCAAAGCTTCTTTATATTTCTTTAGAACCTCGGGATAATTTTTTCGAATCAAATAAACACTACCAATATTAGTTAAACGTATTGATTTACCATGCAGATTTGCTAGCTGTTCATCAATTTTTAAAGCATCCTCAAACCATTTCAAGCTTTCAGTATAGCTTTCTTCATCATAATAAATATCCCCAATACTGTTTAGGACATCAGCTTTTATTTCTAAATTTCCAATTTGCTCTGCAACATAAAGAGCTTCTTGAAATCTTCTTATTGCTTCTGGATAATGTTTTTGGGTTTGATATATTTTACCAACAATATTGAAAATTTCAAGCTGCTTCTGGAGGTTACCTAGTTGTTCTACAATTATTAATGCTTCCTCAAATCTTCTCAAAGCTTCTAAGAAATTCCATTGATCTTTATAAATGTTGCCTACAAAGATAAGGCAATTAGATTTTTTTTGTAAATTACCTATTTGTTCACATACTTTAACTGCTTCACTTAAATTTTCTAAAGCAGTAGTGTCGTCTCCCTGATAATGGAAATTCAGACCAATATTATGTAGAGTATCTATTCTACCTTCTAAATTTCTTGATTGATCGAAAATCTCAAGAGCTTTTTTAAATAGTTTAACAGCTTCTGCATAATCTCCTTGATCTTGATAAATAGTACCTATTTTATTTAATATCTCTGCTTTTTTCTCATCTATTCCTAATTCTTCGAAAATAACTAAAGCATCATTATATCTATTCAAGGAATCAGAGAAGTTTGCTTGCTCTTGATAGAAGATTCCTAGGTTTCTTAATGTGTCGGCAATCCCTTCACGATGGTTTAATTCAGTGTAAACATCTAAAGCATCTTGAAAGTTTCTCAAAGTTTCTAGAAAGTTCCGTTGTTCTAGATGGATTAAGCCCATAACATTAAAGTAATCTGCTTTACTTTTTTTGTCTTTTAGTTTTTCAAAGATTTTTATTGCCTTATCAAAACTGATTAAAGATTTAGAAAAATTTCGTTGATCCTTATAAATTAAGCCAATATTCTTTAAAACTTCCACTTCCCCGGCGAGATTGTCTAATCCTCTAAAAATTCCTAATGAATCTTCAAACCATTCCAAAGCTTCAGTGAACTTATCCTGCTTTTGAAATATGAGACCAATCTGATTTGATAGCTCCCCTTTCTTTTCAATTCTTTCATTTTCTTCCGCTAATTGATATGCATCTTCGAAATTTTCTAAAGCTTTAGTATAATTCCATTGATCTCTATAGATCACGCCAATATTTCGAAGTGAATTTATACTTCCATCAATATTTTTTAATTTATTAAATATTTCAAGAGCTTTATTACACTTTTCTAAACCTACTAATGAATCATCTTTTAAATGGTAGATATACCCTAATATATTAAGTATTTCAGCTTTATCGTTTAAATTATCTAATTCATCATTAATTTGAAAAGCCTCATTGTAATATCTTAATGCTTCGCCATAATTTTCTTTTAGAAAATATACTTTACCCATACTTCTAAGATTAAGGGCTTTCTGTTTTAAATTTAAAAGCTTTTCATTTATTTTATATGCTATTTCAAACTGTTTTAAAGCTTCAACATAGTTTCCTTGTTTTTGAAAGATTGAACCGATGCTATTAAGTATCTCTGCCTTAGTAGAAAGATTTTTGAGTTTCTCATTTGCTTTTAATGCTTGCATTAAATATTTATGGGCTTCCTCAAAATTTCTTAAATTACTATAAACAATACCAATATTTTTGAAAACAGCAACTTTTTGTGCAATATTTTTCATTTTGATTTGTGCCTGAAGAGATTGCTTTAACCATTCAAGTGCTTTGTCATAATTTTTTTGGTCTTGATTAATAATACCCATATTCATTAAAGCTACTGCTTTCCATAAATCTTCTCCTGCTTCATCTGCTAAACGATAAATTCTTTCTAAGCATCTCAAAGAATCGGTATATCTTTTGGTTTCATAATATATTTTAAATGAAAAGTATAGTTTTGTTATTTCATCAGGTTTCTTAATATTCTCTTGAAGCCATCCCATTAAGTTAAATGTAAATTTTTCAGAAGATATTAGGTCTTTCTTTTCTAAATATTTATCTAATAATTTACTCGTGTTAGTATCCATCCTATAAACATTAATTGTATCGTTTATCTGCATGACATCTAATAAAAATGAGTCTAATTCATCTATCTTTTTTATTTCTTCTTTCTGGGTTTCGATTTTATAAATTTCTTCTGTTATAGTATCTGTTGATGTATGATTAATCCAAATTAAATTCTTTAAATTCTTCATTATTTTAAGAGTTGAAATGATATCAAAATCATTTTTCCCAGAATATCCAAAAATTACTAATGTACGTTCATTCGATATATTTTCAAGGAGTTGAGCTTTAAAGGGTTCTAATTGAATTAAATTACTTTTTTCAAAATTTTGCCCTAATAGTCTTATAGTGTTTAGAAAAGCTGTTTTTGTATCCTCTCCTGTAATTATATTCTTTGGAGAACTATGTATTTTATATATGGCATATTTCCCTCCCTTGTACAGCTTTTCTGGATCGTTATACTTTTCATAATCTTTCTCAGTTATAACAGGAATGATTCTTCTTTTTTGAATTTCAGATTGTAACATAGCATGCTCTATAAGTGAATCAAAATTAGCGGTCATTATGAAATGTCCCCGTTTCGCCATTTCTACCAGAAAGAAATGAGCAAGATTGGGTATGCTATTCTGTAGATATAAATCTGCTAATAAGAGTTCATTATCCAAAGTTTCATAAAAAATTTCCAACAATGTTTCAAACTTCAATTCCTCAATCTGATTTATTTTTTCTATTTCCGATTCTACACATGCAAATTTAATAAGAGTTTTCATAATTTCATAGGCACTAGGCATTAAAGACGGTGAATCAATTGAAGACCCAGCACCTACAAGAAAAACTAACTTTTGATCATCACCTAATAAGTCAGAGAAATTTAAACTAGACAACTTTTTTATGGAACTCAACTTTTTTCGCACCCTTAAAAATGTATTATTCTTACTTAGGTTAAGTAATAGGATTTTTTTCCAATCTTAAATAATTTTGCCTTATACATAAAAATAAACTTAATTTGAGATTTAATTTATATTTTATTTATAAATTCAAATAATCAATTGATATAGATCCTTTGAATTGATTCTATTCAATAAAGAAAAGTTTTATCTTTTCATTAATTGCAATGTTATCATCTTCGTCTATGCATTCATGATCCATTTTAGGGATAATCACTAAATCTACCATTTTAGGAAGATTTTTAAAGATTTGTTTAACTTCACTTAAAGGAGTAATCTTATCGGATTCTCCGAGAATTATTTTTAGTCTATTGCATTTAACGAATTTTATAAAGTTGTAAATTCTAAATTCTTTTTTTTTTAATTCTAATTTAGTATTAGTAATAAATAAATTAACATCCTCTATACCGTGAATATTCCCCGGAAGAAAACGATTTATATACTGTAGAGACTTTAAAAATTTTTCACTGTAAACATGTTTTTCTAAATCCAAAATAGGACATAATAACAATAATTTATTAATAATCTTAGTTTGTGAGCATAAAATTAATGCTATATAACTTCCAAAGCCTTGGGCAAAGATGTTTATATCATTAAGATCAAAATGTCCATGTTCTGACATAGCTCGCACAAATTCCATAAGTTTTAAAGAATCAGAGGTTTGTGATTCAATCGATATTGTTCCTTCACTATATCTATATCCCCTAAGATTGAAAACAAGAAAAGCAAAGCCTTGTTCTAATAAATATTGATAATTTCTAACGATTTCTTTCAAAGTGAAGAGTTGAGGAAAATCATGAAAATAAATAACTAATGGATGAGGTTTTTTGAATGATTCTGGTGGGAAATAGAGTAATCCTCTGAATATTTGACCCTCATTTTCAATTTCAACTTCTGAAATTTCATAAGGTCCATCGTATTGCTTTTCTTTAAATTCCAAATATTTTACACCTTTATCTAGTAATAAAAAATTTTAACTTATTTAATTAATAGTACAAAATAATGAATCTTCTACAAGACTGGCATACACATAATTCACTTTGTAGACATGCAGTAGGAGGAATTAATGATTACGCTAAAAAAGCAGTTGATTTAAATTTAGATTTAATTGGGTTTAGTGATCACTTTCCTTATGAATTCTTACAAGGGATTGAAAGGATACCATATGAAGAATATGGGATGACATTAAATGAAATAGAGTCTTATATTTCAGGAGTTGAGGGATTAAAATCCATATATGAAGGGAAAATAGAGATTAAAATTGCTTTTGAATTGGATTTTATTCAGCATCAAGCCAATGTTCACAAAAAATTTCTAAATAATTATATTGAGAGATTAGACTATATTCTAGGTTCAGTTCATATTCTTCAAGGAAAAAGTGGATTTTTTGCGTTTGATGATAATCGATTCTTGAGTGATTATGGTCTATATGGTAAGGTAGAGGATTTACATCTAGATTATTATCTAACCCTCCAAGAGATGATTACTTCACCAGACTTCAAATTTGATATCATAAGTCATTTTGATTTACCTAAAAAATTCAATATAAAACCTGAAAATTCACAGTTGATCGATAACCAAGTAAATAAAACTTTAGAGCTTATAAAGAAAAAAGACCTAGTGATTGAGGTTAATACTAGCGGGTTAAGAAAACCTGTCAAAGAACAATATCCAAGTGAGAATATTTTGAAAGACATATATGAATTAGACATCCCCATATTACTTGGTTCAGATGCACATCATCCTGATGAGTTAGGATTTGAATTTAAAAATACTATTACACTAATTAGAAAGATTGGTTTTAATAAGTTAGCTTATTTCCAAAAGAGAAAATTAACTTTTGTTGAACTATAATTAATATAACCTTAAATGATAGAGCTTTTACTTCAAAAATATATGCAAAAGTTATTCAATTTTTCTAGATCTTAACCATCCTTCCATAACAAGCGATCTGAAGAGCTTTAAATGCTTAGGATCTTTTGTATGAATTACTAAATGATTACTTTCGTTCTTTCCGATTACAGCAAATAATAATTCCTCCCCATCTCTATCTAACACATATCTATCTTGCCCTTCATACATACGAATTGAAATGTTATCAAGGCTTTCAAATTCTTCTAAGAGTTCTGCATCTTCCTCTAGAGTAGGATCAATATAACATGAGATTTTCATAATTACGGATGATTTTACTTCGTACAATAACAATTTCTGTAAATCTTTAATATTTGGTATTGCTATCGTGACATTATGCAATGCTTTCATCAATATTTCTTTCATTTTTTCCATAATATTCGATTTTGAAATTTCAATTTCAGTCCAATCAATAATTTTAGCACCTGCAGCTGCTGCTAATTGATTTCTTAACTTCTCATTTTCTTGCTCCATTGCTTCTAAGTCCTCATCTGCAGTTATCAGTTCATTTTTTAGAATCTCAACTTTATTTTTAAGATCTTCAAGGATTTTATCTTTTTCAAGCAAGATATTCTTATCAACAGTAGTTTTAGTTAAATTTGTCAATTGATTTTCTTTTAATTCAATTGATTTCTCTAAGGCAATAATTTTTTCATCTTTGATTTTAACTGAATTGTCTAATGTGCTCACTTGTTCAGATTTTAATTTTAGAGAGTCTCTGAGAGTTTGAATTTGATCTTCTTTAAGTTTCATTGAATTTTGCAGATTTTCGATAATTTCGTCTTTAGTTCTTATTACTTGATCCTTAATTTCTATTTCTTTTTGCATTGTATTAAGATGTTTTTGATTTGCCTCATCGTTGTTTTCCATAGATTACATCCTATTTTTTTATCTGATTTATAAATAATTAAGAAAGAACTCCTTTATATTTCTTAGTTAAATATAGAATTCAATATATGTAATAAGAATTAATTAAAGATTCATATTAATTTAAGAGAAAGAAAAAATAGTATGCTAGGAGCCTTAATCTAGATTTTCTTAAATTCTGAATAAAGCGATAGCTTATCTTAATCGCATTACTGATTTTTTACTCCATTAAACATGTATAATTAGCAATATTTTTATATACAATCACATTTATTATAAACTCATGAGTTCAGAAGCTAAAAGTAATAATTTGGAAATCGATCTAGTAAAATTAATTGAAAAAGAAATTAATGACAAACATGGGATACTTGGTATCTCAATTTCATCGCATGGAGGAACTCATCTCGCTAGTAAATTTAAAAGAGATATAAAGTTAACTAAAACAGAAATTTCAGCTGCAAGTAGTAGTATGGTATTTCTTTCATCAAAAATATTACTCGATTCTTTAAATCAAAAACTTTCTTATAATCTTATTACCGGGAAAGAAAGAATAATTCTTTCAATTTTAACTGAAAATATTGCATTAATGTCATATTTAAATCGGGAATTAGCTGAACTTGAAGGATTAGATTCATACATAAACTCGTTAAAAAAATTTGCTATACAAATATCTGCTATTATTGAAACTTCTAATCTTATTAAGGAAGAGATATTTGTTGCCATAAAAAGAGCTGTTCCGAATGCTTTAGTAATTGCAATTATCACAAAAGATGGGTTACCCATTAAAATTCAATCAACTATGCCTGAACCAATACTCTCAGCAATTACATCAGCAATATATAATCTATCAAGCGTTTTATTGGAAGCAAGTTTGGAGTTTTCCATTATTGGAGGTGAAAATGGTTCTATTATAATACATGAATTAGATGAAACCAGGGTTCTTGCTATAGCAGTACCTGAAGCTGATGAGAGAAAATTAGGAGCCTATATTGCAAAAATTAAATCCATAATTAGATAAGCAAGATTCATGATAGAATCTTAGTTATTTCATCAGCTATCTTTAATGCTCCAAAAAAGGAATTAGAGAAATTTTCTGCCATATACAAGATAGAACATATTGGTTCTCCTTTGAATAAATTTTTAATGGGTTCTGTTTTATCATGAATATATTTGAGATTATTAACTTGTTCTATTTTATCAATTGATACATACTTTGGGGTAAAATAAATCAATTTTGTAGCATATTTTTTGTAAACACTATTATCTATTATATCCATAATCTCTCTCCAATTATTTTTATAAAAGCTCTTAATATGTAAATCCATTAAATTAATATTCAACGAATGTTCTGAGACATTAATAGAACCAGGTATTCGAGGGTTAATTTCCATTAAATAAGGATAATTATTTTTTAACACAAAATCAAATCCATTAATACCCTTTAATTCCAAATTATTTGCTAATTTAATTGAAATTTCAGAAATCAGCTTATTTTCCTCTGATAATAGGTTCCCAGGAACGATATTACCACAATACATAAACTCTTTGGGGGGATTGACAAATTTTAACCCTATAATTTGACGGTTGATCGAAACAACTTTACTCTCATTTCCATTTGAAATAGTAGTACAACTGACTGGAATTCCACTTATGTATTCTTGTACTAGCCAATCTGAAGGAAGAAACCCTTTTACTTGAAATTTCTTAATTAAAAAGGATAATTGATCTCTATCCTCAATCTTATATACATTAATACCACCAGAACTCTTTTTTTTTTTAAGTATAAAAGGATTCACAATTGTGGAAGTTATTTTACTTGGATCTTCAAATACTTCAGTAATTGGAACTTTGTATCCCTCTGTTAATAAAATTTTATAAATCTTTATTATATCACGAGCCCTCTTTATAGAATCAATACTATTATTAAGGTTTTTAACTTCATAACATTTATCCTTAATCATTTCTAAAATTTGACTACGTTCCTCAATGTAATCATCAAGTCCACTCGCAATGATTAAATTTTTTATTTTAGGATATTTTTGTAAAAGCTTAGTTGAATATTGTATTAGAAATTGTTGGTAATCATTTTTTATTACATTATATGAAGTCCCTAATTCTTTTGTTATGATTATACCATCTTCAATATAAGGAAATAAATCTAAATCTCCAAAAAAATCTACAACATATACTAAATAACCTGCTTTATTTAAAGAATAAGCAAGAGGACGAGTGTTAAAACCTATAATTAAGACAGATTTCTCTTTCTTATCCATTAAATTATTAAAAATTTTTGGATTTTAAGAAATTTTGTAATAGTTACAGAATTCTTTTTAGCTCTAAAATTAACTTTTCTGGATTATATTTGTCAAACTGAAAAATTTGAGCTTTCCCATGCTCTTTAAAATTTTTTTTAATCATTTCAGCAGCATAAGTATTGACACCTAAACCTTGAGTTGCATAACTTTTTTTTGGTTCTAAGACAACAAGATGGACACCTTTCTTCGATAATGATTTTGTTAATTCCTTTAGTTCATTAATAATTATGGTATAATCGCTTTGAATTTGAGCAATCAAATCAGGCTTCTTAACTGAAATATTTGCCCCACAGTCAGAACAAATGAAAATAACAGGAATTATATTTCTATTCTTCAATTTCTCGGCATTTATTAATTTAATACATTTTGTTAGTGCTGCAGCCATTGGAGTATAAGATTTACCTTCAATATTCTTTAATTTATTTAGAGCTTTCTTAAAATAGACTGATGGCTTTTCTAATACAATTGCTTCTTTACCTCTAAATATAACCAAACTTATTTTATCCCGTTTTCTATAACCTTCCTTCTGTAGGGATAATATTACATCTGTCATCTGTTTTATTACATAATACATTGAGGCTGAACTATCAAGCACAAAAAACAATACTAGTGGTGAACGATATTCAAATATTTTATCCATTAAATCATATTTATCAAATTTAATCGGGAACTCAATATCTGTTTGATTGTAGATTGTATTTTTCAAGTAATTCCTAATCGTCGCATCTAAAGCTAAACTCTTAGGTTTATTTATTGGATTTCTATATGAGATATATTTTCCTTTCTGAGAAGAAGATATTTTTATGCGTCTTCCTATACCACGTCCACCATAATTAGAAACTTTTCGTTCTTTCCGAATATTATCTAGTATCGAACTCATTTTTTGTTCCATTCTATATATTAAGGGTAACTCTTCATTATCATTTTCAAAGAATTGAAAATCTAACTCATTAAAGGGGATTTCTTTCACTTTCCACCCCCCTGCAGGAGTAGGAGCTCTCTTTTTATTATCAGGATACTTAGGAGGCGGTAATTTCTGTTCTTTGGTTTCTGGTATTTTTACCTTTCTCGGATCAACAGATTGGCGTTTAAATTCTTTATGAAGTGTATCATCATGTTTCAATGATCCTTCTGTATCTTTATTCGGTTTATAAGCCTTTGGATCTTCATAAGCTTTCTGTATCTTTCCGTATACTTCAGCAATTTTAGCTTTTATTTCTTTAGGAGTCATTTCATAATGCAGTGATTGGATTCTATGTTCAAACACTAAATCTAATGCAATATTTAGATCTTCTTCAAGAACTTCTTTTCTACCATTAAAAGCGGCATGAGCTCTGGCACAACGAATAAATGTTATATCTGCTCTTTGAGAAAAAATTTCTAATTCATTAACAATCAATGATACAAATTCAAAAACTGAGGCAGGAATTTTTACTTCCTTTAGCAATTCCCGTGCCTTTTTAATTCTTTCTCTTAATATTTCTTCTTCTTTCTCATATTTTTTAATAAAAGTTTTGGGATTATCATCAAATTCGATTACTCTGCGTGTAATTTCCGCTCTTATTTTAGAAGCTCTTGGAGCTTTAATTTTAACCTCTAATCCTAGACGATCGGCTATCTGTGGTCTCAGTTCTCCTTCTTCCGGATTCATAGACCCTACTAACACAAATCTAGAAGGGTGCATAACAGAAATTCCCTCTCGTTCTATAATATTAACTCCAGACGCTGCTGCATCCAATAATGTATCGACTATGTGATCTTGTAGAAGATTAATCTCATCTATATAAAGAATACCCCTATTAGCTTTTGCAAGTAAACCTGGATGAAGACTTTTAATTCCCTCAGTTAAAACTTTATCAATAGATAAACTTCCACACACCATATCTTCAGTAACACCTAATGGTAAGTTAACTAACTTCATCTCTCGAGTTTCTATTTCAACCTTTTTACTTTCCTTTCTTTTACGGCAATCTTCACATAAATCATCAATATTTGACTTTGGATCACAAGAAAATACACATTCTTTAATAACTTCAATTTCAGGCATTACTTCAACTAAACTTCTAACTGCAGTTGATTTACCAGTGCCTTGTTGGCCTGATAATAGAATTCCGCCTATCTGTGGATCAATAACATTTAATATTAGGCCCATTTTCATTTTATCTTGTCCAAGTATTGCTGAAAAGGGGAAGTTAATCTTCTTCATCTTTAATCTCTGAAAAATTAATTAAAATATTAGAATAATTTATTTCTTTAGTTAAGCAATCTTTTGATTAAAAATAATATTAATCAAAATAAAGATTTTCCTTTTAATCCTTAGATTAAAAATAGGTTTTTAAAATAATAGGAATTTATTTGAATGTTTTAGCTAACTGGTTTAATTTTGTATCTATAATAGAGATTTTTTCATCCCATTTTGAAAAAACCTCCTTTACTTGAGGAATTATCCTATCTCGTTCCTTATATTCCAAATAATTCATAAATTGCTTGATATTGTCAATCTTAATATATGTTTCAGCAATAAATTTTCTAATTTCCCTTGTTTGATTGTCTAAAACTTCAGAAACTCTATGGGATTCACCCTTACGCACTAATGTGGCTAAATATTCTTCTGTCCCTAGGAGAAGAGAATCTAAATTTCTTACTTTTTCTGTTACCAACCCTTCATATGTTTCGAAAAGATTATCTTTAGGAAAGAAGTTAGTTACATCTATAAGAAATTTTTTAGTTAAATCAATTAACTGTTCCATCGAATCATAACCTTCAATATGATAATCTATTGTGTGGTATGAAGCTTCAATTCCTCTATTCACGTCATCTAATCTAAAGATTTTAAATCCAGGCTCATCTTTAAGTTGTATTTCAGGATTACCTTTTTTCTCAGGCATTTCTACCTGCCTTTCTAATCTAGTAGGATTAAATACTAAAGTAAAATATGAAGGATTTACACTCTGATGGAATGCTAGATGCTTGATGTCAATATGACTTAACATAACTTTAAAACCTGGATGTGAATGCCAAGACCCGACAGTATATAAACCTTTTGAAAAAGCCTCGTCGTCAACCAAAGTATATGTGACATTATCCTCATCAGACCATTCATATTTATCAATTACAGCAGTTTTATCTAATTTTTGATGCATAATAGGATACGCTTCCTTTATTAAAATGTCATCTCCTTTAATTTCTCCAATAAATACACCATTGACTTCTAACCAATCATCTTGATCAATCTTTCGATTGGCAAACCTAACTGAAGCTGCCACAACTGTTAAATAAGCTTCCTTTGGAATGATAATAGTCATAATTCTTTTCTAACGCAATATAATTTTATAATTGATATTTTTATACTATTCCCTCTATTTATGTCTATTTTTTTCTTTAACCTAAATCATATTTAATCTTATTCTGACTCAAGTTTGTCTTTAAAAACATAAAATTATTTAAATTCATAATTTACCATTATATTATTACTAATATCAGATTATTTCTGATTCCAAAATAAATAAAAACACTTGATTATAATGGCAGAAAAAGGTTTTGAACCATTAACAAGTCAGTTAGGTATACCAGGAACTTCATATCGAATTCAATTAGGACTAATTAATAATAAGTGGGCTTCAAGGTTATTAAAGGGACAAACTGTTATAGATTCATATATATATAAAGACGAAGATATAGCAGAAGGGGGGTTTCCTAATCAGAATCTTATTGTGGGCTGGGTTTTACGCACCGTTGCTATTCCAAATATAAATCCACACCAAGTTATGAAAACAACACAAGCATTAGTAAAACAAGCTCTTGAAAAGAAAGAACAAAAGAAAGTTATGGCTCCCATAGAAGAAACAAAAAAGATAGAATTAGAGAAGGTTCCAGAAAGTGAAATAAAAAGACCACAATCTGTAGGATGGGTAAAAGAGGAAGGCATGAAGTCTGTGCAAGAGTTAGAAGAAGAAAAACGCCAAGCATTTAAAGAACGAATGATGTACAAGAAGCAAGAAGAAGCAGAAAAGAGAACCGAGACCGTTAGAACTTCAAGAGAATTACCTTCTATACCTAAAGCTGACGAGAGCCCATCAACATTCTGTCCTCACTGTGGAAAAGACCTAGATTGGAAATATTGCCCCTATTGTGGGGGAAAACTTCCGCATTAATGTTAATGTTGAATTACTCTTTAAATTTATTTTTTATAACTACTTATATTGAACAATTCAATTTTTAAATGAGATAAATTATAAATATTACAAAAGTTAAGTATATCTAAACTTAATAAATTAAGTGAAAAGTAATGGGCAAAATTACAGACACGAGTATTGTTACAATCAAACCAATGGCCTATTATAAAATGTTAGTCCATGTTCTTAGATTTGGATCAAAAACTCAAACTGTAAACGAATATAAAGAAGCTATGGGAATGTTAATAGGACATCAAACGGGTCAGGGAGAAATAAAAGACGTAATAGTGGAAGATGTTATTCCTATATCTCATGGAGGATCAATCGAGGTAAAATTCTCTCCAGAGCAACTTGGTGCATTTGGGGAAATTGATAGACAAATCTGGGAGGAACATGGCGATAAGAATTGGTTTACTGTAGGATGGTACCATTCACATCCTAATTTGGGTATTTTCTTCTCAAGTACAGATATTTTCAACCAATTATTTTGGCAAGATAAAAATTCCAGTGGATTAGGAATTGTATTCGATCATTCTTTTTTAGAAAAACCAGATGATTTAGGTTTTAGAGTTTTTAGATTAGAAGACCCATCAAAAGGTCTAAATTCAAAATATTATGAAGTTAAAGCTAATGTTGAACCTCCAGATAGTAATGAATTTTATGAGAAAATAATCGATTTAATTAATACTGCCTATTCAAAAGAGCCACCGATTCTTGAATTAAATGAAACAACGGAGTTATTTGGGGATATATTTTTTCCAGAACAAAAACAATTAGAAAGTAAAATACCAGAATTATCAATAACAGAATTAATAAGTAATCTCAAAAACAGTTTTTCAATGTTTATTGATTCCTCACTTGAGCCGTTAATTAGAATTCTAAATTTTTGGAGCCAAGAAATTGTGAAAAAAACTTATTATAATAACTCACAGATAAGAAATGATTTAATTCAACTCAAAGAAAATTTGAGTGGAGGGGTCACCAAACTACAAAAATCTTTTAATTTCTCGCTACAAGATAAATTAAAGGAATTGGATTTCTATATAGATGATAAGCTTGACGATCTTGATAATGCATTTAAAAATGTAGAAGATCAAATAGAGTCTTTTAAAGAAAGTTTTATCAGACAAATACATGAATCAATTGAAAACACATTTTTGCCAAATATAACACAAATGGTAAATAAATTTGATAATAACTTAGGTGAATTGAATAAAATAAATGAAGATAGTGAAACAATTTTAAAAGATTTAGAGAAAAATTATACGAAGATTGATGAATTAAACAATTTAATAGAACCGACTAATAGCCGTATTAAAGGTGCAATTGAAGAGAAACAAGAAGTTGTTCTAATTAACGTTAAAAAACGAATAACCAATGTTCAAATGGTTTTTTCAGATCTAGATAAAGATTTAAGAAAGGTTGTTGCGGATCTTAAAGCAGCTATATTAGTTCTTGAAGGTTCTAAAACCCCTGTTCTAAATAAAATTGAAAAACTAGAGAATGAAAAGAAAAATCTTCACAATACTATTAGAGACCTAAAAAGTGAAATAAAAGAATTAAAAAAATGAGTGTGATGGATCTTGTCAAATGAAAATATGAAGAAAAAAGAAGAGATTATAGAAATAGCAGAAGATTGGAAAGTATTTATAAGTAATAATGCTTTTAGAAAGATGCTTTGCCATGTTTTACGATTTGCAAATGATTCATTAGATGAGTATCAAGAAGCTATGGGAATATGTATAGGAGAAGTAAATTCGGGAGATGAAACCATGGATCTAATGAACATAATCCCGCTATCTCATGGAGATCTTGCAGAACTAGGCTTTACTCAGGAAACCCATGAAAAAATCAAACAGATAGAAGAAAATGTAACTAGTACTAATCTTAAAATACTTGGATGGTATCATTCAAGATTAAAAGGAGGTTTTTTCCTTTCTCATGCTGATAAAAGTAATCAATTGTATTTCCAAAATGAAAAAAATCCATATGGATTTATAATTATCTTTGATTGTAATTTACTGGATGCGGAAAATAATTTTGGATTAGAAATTTTCAGATTAAAAAAGTACTCAAAAGGAATAGATAGTGAATACATAAAAGTGCCTTTTGAAGTGGAAATTCCTAAAACGTTAAACTTTTTTAAATGGATAAAAGAACTTGTAGAAGATAATCAGAGAAAAACCCCGATAATTATTAACGAATTTGATGAAATTAGAAAACCTACTATTGAAGAACTTGAAGAAATTCCAAAAAATAAAATTGCGATAAGTAGTGATGAGGTCGAATTTAATGAACAAATCGAACCAATTTTTTCAGGATTTAGAGAAGGTACTTACAAATTTGCTGAATCCTTCATGGATGCTTATAAGCAACAACTAAGTGGTTGGATGACTGACATTCGTGATGGATCTTTAAAGGGTACTGAATATATTAGAAGTACTGTAAATCAAATGAAAAACTCAATTGAAAAAGGTCTTGAAGACATACAAAATTATTTTGATAGGAGCTTTACTGAGATTTCAAATGTATTTGCTAAAAACATTTCAGATTATATTGATAGAAGAATTAAATCTCAAAAAGAATTTACTTTAAATGTTTCCAAGTTATTTGAAAAAATCACTGAAGATATTAGAGTTATTATTGAAAAGAATTTACAAGAGCTCATTAATAATCTCAAAGAAAAAATGTCCTATGAAGAGGTAAAATTATATAATATTACACAATTAGATGCTAAGACTACACCTTTAGTAGCTAAATCTTCAAACCTTATTACAGAAGTTTATAAAAATACAAATTCTCTCTCAGAAAACATGGTAAACGAAATTAAAATATTAAGTTCAAGATTTAATTCAAACCTGAATAAAGAGATTGAGGATCTTAATTTAGATTCCAATCCCATTAGAGAAAAGTATAAAGAGATAGAGGATCTAATTGAGCGGCTTCAAAAAGTAATATCTGATTTCAGACAGTTAAAATGAGAATTTATCATACTACTTTTTTAAATTAATTTTAAAATTGTAATGAGGAAAGTTTAGATATTTTTAATTTGTATTTTGGAATATTTGTATTTAATCTTTTTAATTGATTTCTTTCTGCAATAGTACTTAAGATTCTACCAATTCTGTCTACTCTAATATCTACCCCATAACTTTCTTTTAAAATGGAGTTGATTTTATAAGAAGATAGTATAACTACTTCAGAAATATTCTTTTCACAGAGCATCTCAATTGCTTGTTTGACAAATCTTAAGATCGTTTCTTTATCTTGCTGGTTCTCCATGCTCATATTAATATTATATTTGGATATTTTTAAAAGTTTCATCTTAAGTCATATAATTTTTGTTACCCATAATTATTATTTTTCAGTATATCTCATTTATTCAAGTGAACTTATATGTATACCAATCTATAAAAGAGTAAAATCATTTATATGAATTTAAATTAAATATCCTTAGTTATTTAAATATCCTCTACGCTATGAAATCTAAACAGATTTTATCAAAGATTAAACATAAGTTAATACCAATTTATCATAAAATATTTATCAAAGAAATCTATATAGAGGGAAAAGAACCTCCTAAGTCTTATGCTTTTAGCAAAAAGTTCATTGGTATTTATATATTGTTTATCTCAATCTCTTTAATACTATTAACATTAATGAATATATCTGAAATAACTTTTCCAATGCTTTTTGAACAGATATTCTTAATTGGGAACACTATTGTTGCTTTATTCATTCTTTTATCCTTCCTTTATAGTAATAATAAGATACGAGATTTTGTATTTAAAGAACATTCAGCAATTAAACAATCAATTATTTATTTAGGAGCCGGAATTGCATTTTATTTCCTCTTTCTGATTTTATTTTCTACAAATTTGAACTTTATGTCATACTTGTTTATTTTATCTACGATTTGGTTAATATTATTGAGTACAAGATTTTATATGTATTCTAGGAAGTTTGCTACAAAATTGGAAGCAAGACTTATAACAAAATATTCAACTACTCGGAAGTTTTTAGCAGGGATCTCACCTTATTTTATTTTAGGTCTATTAATTATATTAGCTTTGTTTTATCGACTTGTATTAGTATTTCTCTCTCTAGATTTTCTTGGATCTACGGCTCCTCAAGAAGCAGTCGAAGTATATCAAATAGAAATGAGATTGGTTATGCCATTAATTTATTTCAGTCTTATCATGATACTTTTATTCATCATTTTTGAATTTATTTTTACTCGTAGAAAGGCTGAAACAAAAAGAGCAGGATTATATGATAATTATACCTTTTCTTTAATTGTATTCTTTATTTTCTTTTTTCAAATATTTCAGATAAGCATATTTTTAATTTTGAGACCTGAGACTATAAATGCCTTAAAAGTCAAAGTAGGAGCAACAAGCTCGACAGTTTCTTTTATTTTCATTTTTGAATTCATAATTTCTATGCTTTTCTTATACAGGATAATCTTGAAATTAGGTAGATCTCTGGGATGGCAAATCTTTATGTTTAAGAGAGATGGGTTGATTATGTTGATCTTGGGATGTGTTATTGCTCAAACTCTAACTCGTTTTAGCCTAGAAGCACAAATTTCCAACCAGGAAATCAGTATTATAGGAAATTTCTTGATGTTTGACAAGTATATCGTCTCACTTCTTATGATTTTATTCCTTGGTATCACACTCTTAGTATATTATCTGAGACCCCATGAAACCTCAATGTTTATACGCTTACAAAAGGAAACTATTGATAAAGAAGCTGAAAAAATGGATATTATATACAAGTTATTAAAAACTGAATATATTCGGAGAGGTGAGGCATACCCTATTGAAATTATGGACCGTGAGTTAATAAAAGCTACAAATCTTCCTAAAAATGCTGTTTATTCACTCATTAATGAATTAGTTGATGGTGATATCGATGTTCTCATTAGAAAAGTAAAGAATAACTATGGAGTGACTCAGAAATTCATAGATTTTGTATCAGTCATAGAAAAGTTTGATAAGAAGGAAGTAGCACAGAAAAAAGCAAAATCATACTTATCAAAAAGATTATATGAAACAATGACAAAAAAGTCACCAGACTTATTTAAATTGGATAGTATCCCTGAATCAGAAGAAGCTTCTGATATTTTTGTTTCTTCTCTTAAAAGCACATATAGTAAAAAGTTAAGAGAAGAAAGGAGTTTTGAAAAGAAACAAAAAGATGCCATAATATCTTTTACGGAAAAGGAAGTTCCAGAGTCGTTAAAAAATTTAATCATTGAAATTTTAAAAAAAGAATATATTTATCGAATTGAAAATGAGGAGAAGTATCCTAAATTTCAGTTTCCAATTTCTGAAATAGCTTCAGACATTCAAATAGAAACAAGAATTACACCTGGAGAACTTTATCCAATTCTTGAGAGTATTAGTGAGCGAGATGTTGAATTAAGGCTCTTGGAAAATCCTAATGAACCTGAAGACAAATTAATTAGTTTTTCTCCCATTTTAGATGAATTTCTTACCTATTCATTATCCACATTTAGACCAAAAGAGTTTAAGAGAGAAAGAATTGTAATCATAAAACAGTTTATTAAATTTCTCAAAAGGAAAAAATCTAGACTGATATTATCTAAAATAAAGAAAGCAATAGATATTAATACAGAAGAACAACGCCAATGGAATGACATCTATAAGATTTTACATGAATATTATCCTATTTATTCTGAAACTCAAGAGAAATTACAATCAGGAGAATCTATTTCTAAAATTTTTGCTAATTTTCCAAAAAAGGAAGTAGACATTTTTTTATAAAGGA
>JBHLLO010000030.1:0-35350 GCA_048885535.1 Candidatus Hermodarchaeota archaeon | reverse complement strand
CGGACCTGGCAGGATTCGAACCTGCGACTTTCGGATTAGAAGTCCGACGCCCTATCCATGCTAGGCTACAGGTCCTTTCTTTGTATTATTTTAATTTTTAAAGTGAAAAATATTATGGTTTAAAGTTTTATAAGTATTAAAAAATTAAAATTTTACTTTTATAATAAACATCTAAAAACATTTTATTAATATCTTCGAGAACGATTATAAAAAAGATATTAAGGATAATTTGATGGTCTAATTAATGAATCTACTACCACGAAATTTAATCTTGGAGAATACGCTCTTACAATTCTGTAATCAATAATCTTCTCAACAGTCCAAAATGATCTTTCTAAAGCTAAACACAAACTTTTTATTGCTATTTCAATTGAATTCTGACTATTAACAATCTGATAGTTATGGAGGATCCCACCTGATAATTTCATTAAAAAACATGCAACATCAATAAATTTGAGGGTTTTTTGAGGGAGATTCATAATAATCCTGTTTGCTTTATGCTTTAGCTCATTTCCTAAAGTATTTGTTGATTTAAGAAGTTCTTCTGCATTAATATTAAATGCATTTACTTTCCCCTTCATTTTATTCAATAGAATATTCTTTATAAGGTATTTATAGGCTATTGGATTAATATCAAAAGAATAAACCTCGACATCATGAACTTTTGCTATTTGAATCGAATATGGACCAACACCTGCAAACATATCAATTATTAACTCATGATCCTTTATATCATAACTAGCCAATCTTTTCCGTTCATAAGCCAATCTAGGAGAAAAATAAGTTTTCTTTACATCTAGATTAAAAATACATTTATTTTCTTTATAAATTGTGCGTGGTTGGTCTTTTCCTGCTAATAATTTTAAGTTTCTTAATCTAAATCTTCCTTTTATTTTACTCTTCTTTTCATATATAGATTTTACGATTTTATTTGTATTCAGTAATGCTTTTGCGAATGTTTTTTTATATCTAATAGCATCCCTATAGCTAATATTTTTGAAGCGATCGAATTCAATAATAGCAATATGACCAATAATATCATACGATTTCGGTATAAGTTTGAAAATCTTGGGGGGTAAATCGTTTTTTAAAATCTCTCCAATTGTTTTAAGGTTGCTATCTAAAGAGTTACATGATTCTCGATGAATTATTTCAAAAAAGATATTAGGTTCAATATATTTAGTTAGCTTTTCAATTTGATTTTTATTTTCAATTAAAGGGAAAAACACGAATTGCCCTTCTGAAATTACTTTCTTTCTATTATCGATAAATTTTTCACTCTTTAATTTTTTCTTAATAAGATTAAGGAAAGTTTGAGCGTCTTTTTTATTCAACTTTAAAAATTGTGATTTTGTGCTTAATTTTTTCACCCTGATCAACATCTAAATAGCTTCAAAAAGTAATATAATTTTTTTTCCAGGTACTTTAATTTTTTCAATAAGTTCCCGTTTTAATTCATTAGAGGATTTTGAACATTTTATTAATACTGTTCTATCGCAAATATAATCACTCTTACGAAATACTATCTCTTTTCGACTTTGTAAATGAAGTTTCTTATCACCAAAGCCGAAAAAATGATCTGAAATGTTATTTACTTTTATAGTAACTTTAATTTTTTCTCCATTAAATATCCTCTTTTTAAGTTCTTTATTTAAATCAAAGCAAGATTTCGAAGCATTTATTGCTAGAATACATGTAGCTCTATTCGTAATAGATTTATCTTTTGTTATCTCTATTGTTGTTTTATGAGTACAACTTATATTAGAATGACCATATGCTTGGATTTTTTCTATAATTGGCATTTTTACGTGGTCTCTTCGAAAAATCTTATAAAATCTTTAATGGCATCAGAAACAAATAAATTTGGATTAAATTGCTTTCTCAAGTAATTAATTAATTGCTTTAGAGGATAATGGATAGGAAACTTTTTAAATTCATTAAACTGGTTGATATATATTGCGGGAAGAAGAATAAACCATTTTTCATAGTGATGCGAATGATTTTGAAAAAATCTTAGACTATATTTTATTGAGGTTTTATGAATTAAGTCATTTCTGTATGAAGCCTTTATTGATTCATATTGTCCCATTGGAAAGGTATCTATTAATTCATATGGTATAATACCATAAATTTGGGAGAAAAAAACTATATGAATATACTTTAATTGAATTTTCTGATTGCTTACTATTTCACTTAACCAACTTTTAATGCTAGGTGAATTATAACCTTTAACATCCAACTCAGGTAGAATAATTATAAATTTAACATCATTAGGAACACGATAATTTTTAGATAATTTACGTACATACCTATAAATCGTCGGTCTATGTAAGCTATAATAAGAGCTATATAATCTTCCATGCCTTTTAACTATTTTATCATGGATTTCAAAGAAAGCTTTATTTTTCCGTAACAACCTAGCAGCCATTACTAGATTAGGATGAGTTCTAATTCTATTTTCAACTAATTCCCAGAGATTTCCTTCCCTAATTGATTGACGGATTGTTTTTAGTTCTGAAAATGAAAGATGTAAATTATGTTCTGCCAATATTTTGATTCTCATGCTTTTTTCAAAAGACATTAATTCTTTTGGTGTATAATTTAAACAAACTGGACAATGACATGGAAACTCTTCAAGTTCCTCAAGCTTTTTTGTACCTGTTGATAATGTGAAATAGCGATTCTCTTTTGCATATAGCATATATGCTGCAGAATCCATGAGATCACATCCAAATGCTACCGCAAGTGCAAAAAATTGAGGTAATCCTAACCCAAACATATGAATAGGTTTACTCGAAATGACATTTTTCCTTATAGTTAGCAAGATTCTTAAAGGCAAATCAAATCTATAATTTAGAAAAGCCTTAACTAATCCCCCAATGGCATAAATATTAAAATCTAATTTTTCCATTGCAGAAGCACATTTTTTTACCAAATTAAAGAACTTACCTCCATGGATAGGTCCTATCCAAGCACAATCCCTATTTTCTCTTCTGGCAATATTATCCTTCGCTCTGCGCAATGTTAATCTAACTTTATTTTTTGCTGTTTCATAATCATCATCTAATTGGACTGGGGAATCGAGAATAACGGGGAAGTTAGATCCAATTTTTTCTTGAAAGCTTTCAATTTCAATTGGATTTATCTCAATATCATTATCTCTATAGATATACTGTTGAAAGGCTCCACTATCTGTCGCTATTAATCCATGAAAGTTTAAATAATCATGAATCCCTTTTGTTAATACCACATTTCTGTAATCTTGGTTTTGATAGATGATATAAGCATTAGTAAATAAGGCTTTTACTCCCATTTTTAATAACTCATTTGGGGTGATTAAGTTCTTGAAAGGATGGATGACTGGCAAAAGGTTAGGGGTGATTAATTCTTGATTATTTAATCTAATCCGTCCGATTCTTGCTAGCGCTTCACTATCAATTAGTTCAAATTCCATTTACTTTCATCTCTAACATATAGAATTCAATCAAAAAATTCATCTAAACGATTTTGTTGATAAAGATTTTCTAACCAATCAACTTTTCCTATAATGTATTGTTCAATTTTTTTTTCTTCTGTTATAATCTCAATGATAATTTTTTCGATCGTGTGTACGTTTAAATTTGTTGTATCAATTTCTAATATTGGCATTTTAATACCTTTATTAATGAAATAGCTTACGCAATTCCCGAGGATTTCCGCTTGAATGTTCTCAACAATTTTTAATTTACCATAACCCTTTTTCTTTAATCTTATTAATAACTCATCAGGATGACACCTTAAAACTATTATGTAATCAATAAACTTCTCCGGAATTATATCTGAAAAATGGCCTTCGACTATAAGAAAATTTACATTTTTTGAATCATAATTTTTAATTAAATCAAGAATGAATTTTATAATTGCTTTCTCATCGAAAATAAAAGTATCTCTATTCGAATCATAGCTAATTATAAAACCTTTTTGCATAACTAAGTCGTTTAATGATACTAATCTAGCCTTTAATTTTTTAGATATCGCTTTAGAGACTGTAGTTTTTCCAGTACCAGGAGTTCCTGAGATTATCACAATTTTCATATCTTAATTTATAGTATGTGTTTCTAGAGGTTTATTTTCTAATAAAATAAAGATTGAACTTTATATGAGAAAGTTTATAAGCTTAATGGGAAAGGGGGGCTTTGAACCCCCGACCTCACGGTTATCAGCCGTGCGCTATACCAGGCTAAGCCATTTGAGAATCCCCTTAACTAAAGGAGGTCTCTCTCCCAGCGTACCTTCCCAGTTATGAGTTATCTTAGTTTCTATTAATCTATTTTATTTAATAATTAAATCAAAAATGATAATATTTAATTTTGATTGAATGATTCAAATAATGGATAGCTAAAAAATTTTATTACTTATATAAAAGTTATATTTTCACCCTTAAGCCTTCCATCTTAATAAAGATACATCCATTTTTCAATTTAGAATCAAAAAGATAAATGACGAGAGTATTAAATTATTCGATTATTGGATTAGAAGATTACATTATTAGTTTTGATTCTTATTGTTCTCCATGTGAAATACAAAAATATTGTCAATATGGAAAGGAAAAACCTTTTGCTATATCAATTAAATGTAGTGATTTAAATCGTGCGAAGGAAAAGGTTAAGTTTGAAGAACTTCAGAAGTTACAGAAAAAAGAAGATATATCGATAACTTATGAAGAATTAATAAAAAAAGTTAAAATTAATATGCAAAATATTTTTAGCCAAATTTGGAAGGATAAAATAAAAGCACAAAAAGAAGAAATTCGATGTTTAGATTCTCGAAAAGTGGATTCGATGCTTGTAACTCAACAAGGTCAAGATTGGTGGCAAGATTTCAACACAACGATGAAAATCTTGAATCAAGAGTGTGAAAAAATTCTATAGATTTCTGTGAATTTATTACAGAGAAAACTATAATTTTTTAAACTTATATTTAGACTATCATAAGTGCTTTATGAACAATTATTTCTCAATCAGCTATTGATTAACTATGAATTATTTTTTTCAATGTTATTAATAATCTTAAAATACTTTTTGGTGGGTATTTTAATGCTTTATGGAGTACTTTTTCTCTTGAGACTAAGAAGTATTTACTCTAAACATCGTAATCTAGTTTTTAAAAAAAGTCATAGCAGGATAAAAACAGTTTGGTTTATTTTGGGATTTGTTTACATAATTCTAGGATTTGGAATTTTATTTGATTATCTAATTTATCTGCTAATTTTTATTTCAAAACCTTTTAAAGGTTTTATTCTATTTGCTATAGAGCAAATAATTGAAGATAATTATATACTTAAAGCTTTTCTTACTCCCATTTTAGCTTTTGTATCCGCTTTAGCGATTTCACAATGTTTTCTAGGTCTTTATTATTTCACAAATAATAAATATATTAATAACAAACACCATAAGTCTAGTTATATTTTAATATATTCGGTTTTAGAAATTATGCTTTTTGGATTCGAATGTTTACCCTATTTTTTGGTATAATTGTTTAAAATCGTAAAAAAAGATTCTCACAATCGAAAGATTTATATAGCTAAGTTAAATATAGATAATTTGCACTCATTGCAAAATTGAGTTTCAGTCACAAGTATGTATCATTAGATCCTTTATTCGAAGTTATTTTAAGATTAAATTTTATATTTAAAATGGGGTTTTTTAAAATGGAAGTAGAGTTAGAATCTTCAATATTATCAAATCAATGCCCTGAATGTGGGGGAAAGGCTATTCCTATTCATGAAAAAGGTGAAATTGTTTGTAGCCAATGTGGTTTAGTTATAAGTGAAAAATTGGTTGATTTATCACATACTGATAAGCGAGCATTCACTAAACAGGAAAAAGAGAAGAGAGAACGAACAGGTTCCCCAATTTCAATTTTATTGCCTGATATGGGATTAAGCACGATTATTGATAAATCTAATATTAAAAGTCCAGATTTAAAAAGAGCAGCCAAATGGAACTCGAGAATGACATGGGATAAAAGGAATATGTTAATTGCTACAACTGAATTAAAAAGAATAGCCAGTAATTTAAATCTACCTAACCATGTTAAGAAAGCTGCAATAAGATTATATATAGAAGCTTTTAAAAAAAAACTACTACGTGGTAGATCTATAAATGGGATGGTTGCTGCATGTTTGTATTTTGCATGTCGAGAAAGAAAAATCCCAAGAACTCTACAAGAAATCTTGGATGAGACTGCAGTTAATGATAAAAATGTAAGAAGATGTTATAGAACTCTCATCAGGGAATTAAACCTAAAGGCGCCCTCAACGGATCCCATTTCACTAGTTCCTAGATTCATAGCAGAGTTAGGTTTGGATGTTGAAACTGAAAAAGAAACAATTAATATTTTACAGAAATTTGCTTCTAGATACTCAATAAGTGGAAAGGATCCCAAGGGATTATGTGCAGGTGCTTTATATTTAGTTTCTAAAAAGAAGCAGAGGAGAATCTCACAAAAGGAAATTGCAAATATAGTGGGGGTCACAGAAGTAACCCTTCGCTCAAGGTTTAAGGAATTAGTTGCTAAACTTAAAATTACTATATAACCATTTTTTTATTAATTTTCTTTTTTAAGTAATAATTTTATAAAATCTGGCAGTGATAATAAATAACTCTGAGCATTAGGTAAAAGGTTTTTTATCTTAATGAACATTTGAGAATAATGTTCAGCTTTCTCTTTTTGTTTTAATACATCATTACGAGTTTGTTCCCTAATAGGTTCTACAGGTATTCCTTTCACTACAGATCGAGCGGGTATTGTCAAACCAGGAGGTACTTGGCTTTTCATTAAGATAATCGAACCTTCACCTATTGAACTATCTTCGTAAATCATTGTTCCTTCCATAACTTGGACATAATCCTCCATAAAACAACCCATGATTGTTGCTCCTGATTCAATAATACAATATCTACCAATATGGATAGCACTTTTTTGTGAACGTGTGAAGAGCATAACACCATCAAAAATAGTAGTATACTCTTCTATGCTAATTGGAGAATTCTCAGCTCTGATAATAGATCCTGGCCAAACCACAACATTATCGTTGATTCTTACATCTCCAATTAATGTCGAAAGAGGCGAAACATATGCATTTTCACTAATTTTTGGTTCCTTACCGTTATATTCAAAAATTACCATATTTAATCACTAGATTCTTTTTTTAAACAGTTAAAGTATTATAAAAAAGATATCTTATTTAATTTTATAAGATATTTAATCTACTTTTAGTTTTAATAAATTTAAACTTTTATTAATCTATAAATCTAATTGTATGACTTTAATGGATTTTCAGCCTTAAAAAAGAAAAAAGTATCATTTGGATATCTTAAGCTGAGGATATTGTAGAACTTTCTTAGGGCAAGTACCTTAATTTTAAATAAGGGTAGCTTTATCAGACAGATTCCTTTCTCTTTGGCATACTTTGCAATGTTATCATCAATTTCTCCTGTGATAAGACAATCACAACCTAATTCATGTAATTCCTGTAAGTATTCATCTATTAATAACTCTCCTCCAATAATACAAATCTTTTCAATGGATCTGTTTAAATCACCTACGTAGAAAATATTCTTTATTTCTAGATTTGATTTTATTCTCATAAGAAGTTCTACCATATTAAATGATTTGCCACAATTTGGATAAATATTTGGAAAGCAAAGCCTTCCAATTGGAATAAGCCTATTATCATTACTCTTAGCGAAAAAAGGTTTATCAAATTTTAAATATAAGGCATTCATAATAGTATCTAAAATACCGCCCTCAGCCGCAATAAATGAGTGATTTAACACAAAAATATTGATTGGATATCTTGAGAGTAAAGTTAATTTATTTATTAAGTCAGAATTAAATTGAGTTATTGGCTTACTAATTAATCCATTAAGAGAGATAATAAGATTTACCTTTTTTTTCAGAGCGTAATGTATTGACTCTAAACTTAGGTCAGGTGTAATCATAATTTTTTTAATTATCTTATTTTTTGATTGCTGACCATAATGAAGACCATATATATCTTCTTTAAAATTGTATACTTTTGGTGATAATTCTTTTTCCAATAAAGTTACAATTTCTTTTAATAACATAACCAATTTAATAGAGTCTTAACTATGAAAAAGATTTATTATGTGTTTAAAAAAAGAAAGAGGGTGTAACTTTTTTATTATTTAAAAAATTCATTTAAAAGTGCAAAAAATTTTAGAAAATTAAATTTAAAAGTAAGATTATGAGAATTGAAAACTGTACATTTTGTCAAATAATAGAAAGAACAATTAGTTCAAAAATTATTTATGAAAATGAATATGTTATAGGGTTTTTAGATATCTTTCCAATTTCGAAAGGTCATTTGATTATAGCACCTAAAAACCATTATCAAAATATCGAAGATATTCCTGAAAATGATCTTGTAGAAGTTTTTAAGATCGTTAAGATTTGCGCAAAACTTCTCCATGAAAAGTTAAATATCGATGGATATAATATATTACAAAATAACTTCAGAGCTGCTGGTCAGGTTATTGATCATTTTCATGTTCATATTATCCCTAGAAGTATTAATGATGGTAAGTTTAGATTAAAAATTCCAAGAAATCAAGCTAATGAAAAAGAACTTAATGAAATAATTAAACTGTTAAATAAATAAATTCTCTAAAGCCATTCCATGAAAAAAATGGTTGTTTAAATATCTAAATTCATAATTAATATTAATAAAATCTGCTGTGGTTTTAGATTTGGTTTTAAAAACAGAACTTAAGAGATTAAAACATCTTCTTAAACGGTTTTTTATAGAGGAAGATGGTGGAAATTTAGTAGAATATGCATTGCTTATTGGATTTGCTTTGTTTATATTTTTTATTTTAGTCGGGATTATAACTTCTTTGTTGGATTGGACATTAGGTTTATCAAATAATTTTTTTTCTTTGATAGGATAATAATTAAACTGGAAATATGATAAACAACTCCTTATTCTGAGTTTTTTATAATCAGATTCTCTTCAATCTTGATATTATATTTTTCTTTCCATTTATGAATTTCCTTAAAGAGATATTTCTTACTGATTTCTAGATAGTCAATGAATTCTTCTAAAGGGATTTTGTTTGCTCCCTTAAATAAGTCCTTAATTTTTCTTTCTATTATTTTTTCATCAGGAGGATATAACTCTCTTTTCTTTGCCACTAATCGATTTAATACGTCATCAAACTTTCCATAATCAAAAAAATGTTCCACTATTTTACTTATTACGGCAGCAGGAGTATTTCCAAAGACTCCTACTAATTCTTTCACTTGATCCATACTTATTTTACTAAGTGTTACTGTCGTTCGAGAGGTTTCGGTCATAAATTCTTAATTATTTATTTTTAGTATCCAATATTACAATATTTTTGTCGTTAATAAATCTATGCTTTTTGGTGATAATAAGTCATCAATAAGCATCTTTATATATAATTAGCATTTATATTATATTATAAAGCTCTCTTTTAACCTTAAACAAAAAATGTCGAAAAATTGTCGAGATGTATATTGAAATAAATTAAAAATAATTTTTAGTGGAGGAATAAAATTTGGCAGATAAAGTATTGTTAAATAAAGAGATTAATTCAAAAGTTTATTTAACTCCTATACAACATAATTTATTTAAAACACTTCAAAAGACTGGTCCGTTATCTAGAAGTGAACTTGTAAAGGAACTGAATACCCCACGAACAACAATTTATGATAATTTATTAAAGTTACAGAAAATTAAATTGATCGAAAAATTTTCAAGGAATAATGGGAAGCGTGGGAGGCCTTTAGTATTATGGAAATTAAAAGAATAATTAGAGTTATTAAGGCAATAATAAAATATTAAAGACAGTTTTATTTCCAATGGAACTTACAAATTAAAACTTAATGTAAAATTATATTAAATAATATTAAAAGCGTCCCAGCTAATTATTTTTACATTATATATAAATAATTTTATTAATTATTTGATTAGTTTAATTTTAGGTAAATTTGAACATCTAATTTCCATTCGAAATGTAGGAGTGTAAAGGTAAAATATTTTTACTAATCATTTTGGGATAAAATAGTATTCTTCAATTCGTTTCTGATACTGATCTTTTGAGCTACCTAACTTATTAACACGAGGTCTTTTTGTGGAGGAATCCCTGCGAAAAGTAATCCCCATTATTTTTAAAAATTTATTAAAACCATCTCTTAGATTAAGAGGGACTAATGCTTGCCCTTTAATACCAGGAGTTCCCTCAAAAACTAAAATGGAGTCGGCTATAAAGTCTTGAGTTATTATATCATGCTCGACAACAAAAGCAGCTTTCTTGATTTCCTCAATTGACTTTCTTAAAAGCTGAGCTACTTGTAACCTCATCTCTACATCCAAAAAGGCTGAAGGTTCATCTAAAAGATATAAATCAGCTTTATTTGTTAAGCAATCTGCTATAGCAACTCTTTGTAGTTCTCCTCCACTTAGTTCTAATATGTTACGCTCAATTATGTTATCAAGATTCAAGGCATTTAAAATCCTTTTTTTATAAGATTGACTAAAATAAGGCGATAGTTCTATTTTTTTAACCAGTTCAGAAACTAAATTAAAATGCTCTATTTTAATATATTGGGATTTAGCAGAAACTTTAAAACTGTTGTAATCGTCTGAGTCTACTTTATTTGAATTAATCTTCTCTATTATCGAATTTATAAAGGTTGTCTTACCAATCCCATTTGGTCCTAATATTCCAATTATTTCACCGGCATGAATCTCAGTTCCCATAACATCTAGGTGAAAATTCCCCAAAATTTTTTCGAAATCTTCATAAATAAAAATTACCTCGCCTGAATCAAAAGAAGAAGTTATAGGAGGTCTCTCGTGGAACACTATCGGCACTTCTCTTATTCTTAAGTTCTCATCTTTAATATATCCATTTAAATAAATATTTATTCCTACTCTTACGCCTTGGGGGTGAGAAATAATACCATAAACACCAGGTTCGCCATAGAATAATGAGATATAATCACTTAAATAATCCAAAATTGCTAAATCATGTTCTACGACTATTATTATCTTGTTTTCTTGAGCCAAGGACCTAATTATTTTAGCCATATTAATTCTTTCACTTACATCTAAATATGAACTTGGTTCATCAATTAGATAGACATCTCCATTTTTTAGATATGCAGCTGCTACAGCGACCCTTTGTAATTCACCTCCAGATAAAACATTAATTTCACGATCTAATATCTCAGTAAGATTTAATGAATTTGAGATTGAATCTAATTTATTTTCTTCATCATTCTTATTTAATAAGTCGAAAACTTTACCTGACACAAATTTTGGAATAGAAGTAATATTTTGTGGTTTATGAACAATATTAATCTTTTTCTTTTTTAAATCAAGAAAATATTGTTGTAGCTCTGAGCCTTTAAAAAAATCAATAACTTCATTATCATCAGGTTTGGATTCATCAAATCTTCCTAGATTTATCGTTAAATCTCCGGACAGAATCCTTAACATGGTGGACTTCCCTATACCATTTTGTCCAATTAATCCTAAAACCTTTCCCTTTTTTGGAATAGCCATTCTAAAAAGAGAAAACTGATCGGGACCATACCGAAAAACTATTTGATTCTTTAAGGGATCTGGTAAATTAACTATGCTTATCGATTTAAAAGGACATTTTTTTATACAAATTCCGCAACCAGTGCATAAATTTTCTGTAATTTCGACAAACTTATTACTTGGATTTAAAATAATGGTTTTATCACCAGTTCTTACTCTTGGACAATACTTAATACATGGCTTTTCACCAAATGGGCTACATTTATCAGGTTTACAACGATCCTTATTGAGAACAGCAATCCTCATAATGCTTCACGACAATTTTAAATGAAAAATGATAAATAATTTTTATCATTTAATCAGTAAAGGAAAGAACAAAAAAGGAAAGTAATTTGAGTGAAGAAATTTCTATTCATTGGTTAGAAGAAACTATAGAACAAATATTAAAGAAAAATGCCTCAGAAATAATTTTATCTACTGGAAAAACGCCTTCAGGGCATATTCATATTGGTATTTTGAGAGAAATTATAATTTGTGATGCTTTAAGGAGAGTCTTTGAAGATATGGGGAAAAATGTTAGATTTTATCTATTTATGGATGATTTTGATGCTGCTAAGCGCTTTCCTGCTTACATTGATAAAGAATTTGCTGAAAAAAATTTAGGAAAACCATTTTTTTTGATCCCATGCCCTTTTTCTGATTGTGGATGTGAAAGCTATGCAGAACATTTTGGAAATGAATTGATTTCCACATTTATTGATTTTGGTATTAAAAATGAGATAATATGGTCATTCAAACTATATCAAAAGAAAGCAATGCAAGATAAGATTAAATTAGCTCTTATAAATGTAGATTCAATTAAAAAAATTTTAAAAAAATTCATTTTACCAACTTTAAGCGATGAAAGGAAACAAGAATTTATAGAAATGCAAAGAAATTGGATGCCTGTGATGGTATTGTGTGAGAATTGCAATAAACTCCAAAATATAAACATTGATGGTTCAATTTCACCCAATAGAGTGTTATCATATATTATGGAGGCCGATGAAGTCACTTATGAATGTCCTGCTTGTAATTATAAAGGAAAGGTTTCTGTATATAGTGGTAGACTGAAATTAAATTGGCGTATTGATTGGCCTGCAAAATGGGCAATGTTCAATACCACATGTGAACCCGCAGGCAAGGATCATAGTGTAAAAGGAGGAGCTTATGATACTGGCCTAGAAATATGTAAAAAAATTTTCCAATATGAAGGTCCCGTCAAACTTCCATATGAATGGCTTAGACTTGGAGATCAGGATATGAAAACATCAAAGGGGATAGTACTTACACCAAAAACATATCTAGAATTAGCAGATCCTGAGATATATCGAATGCTGATAAATAGAACAAATCCAATGAAACATATATCATTAAGATTAGAGGAAATGACGCAATATCATGATTATTTTGAACGAATGGAAGATATTTTTTATAATAATGATAAAGCCGAATCAGAACAAGAATTAGAATTTTTCAAATATATTTATCCTCTAACTAAAATAGGCGAGCTCCCTGAAGTCAAACCCGTAAAAGTTCCATTTAAATTCCTAACCTATTTTACCCAGCTTCAAAATATTATAACCGCAGAAAAAATTTATGAAAAGGCAATTCAAGTTGTAGATATAAAGGAAAAAGACTTACCTTTTGAAGAATTTAAATTTCTATTAAAAAGGACTGAAAATTGGCTAAATGAAATCAAGGAGATTTTGAATGAGATGGAAGATACTAAAAAAAAGAAAAATATCCTTAAGAAAGTAGACATTTTTTCTATACCAGAGGGAGTAGATGATCTTATTATAAATAAGTTAGATAATAATCAAATGAAAGGGATTTCAATTTTTAGAGATTTTATTAAACATAATCAAGGTTTAAAGCCTGATACTATTCAAAATAAAATCTTCTCTATTGCTAAAAAGGAATTAAAAATAGCTCCTAAAAAGATGTTTGAAGCATTTTATCTCATTCTTCTAGGTAAATTATCAGGTCCTCGTTTAGGACCTTTTATTGCTATGTTAGATAGAGAATGGTTATTACATAGATTAAGCCTAATTTTGGATTAATATCCTAACTATTTATTTAGGTTGTTTTCCTTCTTCGTTTTCTTCCAGAATTTAAACAATTTTCTCTTTTTCTTTTCTTTTAATTTTTTATAGCAATCTGAACAATAACTATAAGCCTCTTCTATTAATTGTCCGCATTTCTTGCAGTGCTTATGAGGATAAATGTATTCCTCTGCTTGTTTCTTATATCTTTCGAATTTACTCAAATCAATTCTCCTTTAATTATTAATAATAAATTTGTACTTAATCAATTATATTTTTTTCACTCCATAATAAGAAATCTTAATTTTGAAAAATTCAGCATTCCTTAAATCTTCTATTAATTTTGGGTCATATCTATGCCCTTTATTTTTTATCAAATTATTTAACCTTCTTTTCCATTCTGATAATACCTCGTCATTTCTCTCAGGATTAGTTAAAGCAAATACAGAGCCTCCACCTCCTGCACCAGTTAATTTTACAGCATAAACTCCGGGATAGTCTTCAATAAGTTTTATTAAAAGATTATTGATAAATCCTATTCCATGCTTAAATCCAGCATATTGCATTATTTTATTCATCATTTGATTATTTTTATTGAAAAGCTCTCCTAAAAATTTCCAATCATGCTTCATTAAAGCAAATCTGGACTTCCAAGCCAGGTTTGCCAATAATTTATATTTCTTCCTAACATACAAATCATTTAACAGATACAACTTTCTCAGTCTTTTATGTACATTCCCACTATCATGTATTATTCCAGAGTAACATACGATTACAGGTAAATTAGTAATATTATAAATTTTATCTATTCTATCATAAACTGCAATGGGTTCCATTGATATTTTCTTATGATATAATTTCCCAACATAAGAGCAGAAACCTATACCACCTCTACAGATAGAATATCGATCTGAAAATCCTGCTGTAATTTTTAAATCTTTAACTTCTACTTTAGTAGCCATCTCAGCAATTATATCTTTATTTATTGGATATTCATGATGCTTTACAGACAATAGATTGTTATATATTCCAAAATATCTAGCAAGAGCATATAAAACGGCAATAATAATAGAAGCGCTTCCTCCTAGTCCACTTTGACGTGGAATAGTTGAAATAATCCCAATTTCTATATTTAGTTCTTTGAATTTCTCCCAGAAATACGAATTTGTCCTTGAAAATCTGTATATACTTCCATGAACTAATTTTAATTCATCGGTCATGCTCATTTTAAGTTTTGCTCGACTTTTAGGTAATTTTTTTTCATAGATTATTTTAAAGTTAAATTTATCGTCCACTTTTATTATATCGTAAAGTTTTACTCTACTCTCATTGTTAATGGTTTTTATATAAACAAAGGTCGATAATGGATTTTTAAAAGCATTTATTGCGACTGAAGGCATCCAGAAGTCTCCCTCAACCGCATCTAAAGGGTTTATTAGATTGATTCTTGAAGGTGCTTGAACTATTATAGCTGGATTTAAGTTGTTAATGTATTTAATTATTTGATTTAGCAATTTAATTACCAATTATGGAATTTATGATATTAAAAAAAACCTTCCGTATTTAAAATTTTATTATAAAGATATAAAGAAGGTTGAAAGAGAGTGTGTCTTCTTCAAAAAAAATTTAAGTTTTTATAATTTTACTGAAAAGTGATTATGAAATGACTAAAAAAGGAAAGTACAAATTATTATCATATTTAGTGGAGAGTGATTTAATCTTTTATAAGAGTTTGAATAAATGTAAAAAATTGTATGCCTTTTCTATAATTAAAGTTTCAAGCTTTTATCAATTAATCCCACATTTAAACAAGTTAATGAGAAGAGGATATTTTTATTATTACTCAATTCAAATTGATACAACTAATCTGGAAACTTTAATAATTTTTTGTTTTACTGCCAGTGAAAAAAGTAAGATAATGGAGCTATTTAACGTATTCTATCATAAATTAATCGATTATGATAAATCGATTCAAATATATAAAGACAAAAAGTTAGAGACGATGTTCATAAATGTTATACTTAACAATTTAAATTTTAATATGAGATTTCTTAAGGGCGAAGGAGGAATTATAATTAAAAATCATTTAGGCCATAAAATTTTAGATATTTATAAAATAATCCTTGAAAATCATAAGAATACACCTCAAATTATCATTCAACTTTCAAATTTAATAAAGAATCTTAACCAAAAAGGTTATTTGATTTTAAATTTCAATTATCTTATCAATTATGTCTCTCTAGACGCATACTTAATCCATATTATTGAAAATAATAATATAGATCAAATTAATATTGAAAAAGAGGTGAATACCATCTTTGAGTTCGAATTAATACAAAAGCTAAAAGTTGATATTTCTAACACTTATCGAATATTATGGAGATTAAATTTAACTGACACACACTTTCCGTATATTCCTGACAATTCTTCTCTTTTAGATATGAATAATTCTAAAAGTATAAATCTTCAAGGCTTTAATCTAAAATTTGAAGCATTATTAAAATCAAACCAAATTGAGTTTCAACGTATTAATCAATATTTGTACTTCATAGAACAAAAACTAGTATTCCTAACTTTAGATAAATTAAATTATAAATTGATCTTAAAAATATTTAAGCGATTTTTCTCAAAATATCAAATTTACTTACTGATTCTTGATGAGAATGAATATAATAAATTACTAAAAATGGACAAGATAAAATCTTTAAAAAATCTAGAAATATTAAATTATGAAAGTTTTAAAAGTATTGATATACAGAATTTTAAAGTAGTTTGAGTTAAAATATGCCCAGTTCTATTGCAATATCTTGAGCAGAATAATCAGGGTGTAATTTAATGAAGGCTTTTTTTTCCCCTTTAGCTGTAATTAATGTGTTAACACTTATGACTTTAACATTATGAATCTTCTCGAAAGCCCTTTTAATTTGATTCTTATTAGCTGATTTGTTTACTATAAACACAAGTTTATTTTCTTTTTCAATCAAATCAAAGGTTTTTTCCGTTATTAAAGGTTTTTTAATTAATTTATAAAATCTTTCCATTTTATATTAACCTCTCAAAGTTATTTAACTCATTAAACGCAGATTGAGCCCATAGGACCAATCTTCCTGGAAAGCCTCCTGGAGCTAGATCATCTATAGAAAGATTCTCAATTTTTATAATATCTATTCCAGGAATATTCCTCGCAGCCTTTATAATTCCAAAGTCATCTTTTATTACAATTAAAATTCCTTTCTTCATTTTATATTTTCTAGCTCTTCTTTTTCCCTTACCAGGTCTAACTTTTTTAGATTCCTTTGCTTTAACTAGTTCTTTTTTCAACCCTAAGTCACATAGAATGGAATAGATGTTAGAGGTTTTTTTAATTGTTTGAATTTTATCGTCGATGACTAATGGAACTTCTGGAACGTCCTCAATAACATGTCCTCTTTTCTTTATCCAAATTTCATCACCACAGGCAGAAATCGCTGAAATCATGGAAAGCTTTTTTGTTTTCCTATTTATTTTCTTTTTTATTATTTTTTCTGATTTTACAGGGTGGGTTCTCCTTCCTCCTTTTGCGAAAGGAACTCTTCCAACGTTTCGTGCTGTAGGGAACCCCGATCCCTTGATTCTTGGTGCTCTAGAGAGAGCATGACCAGTACCCCAACTCTCGGAACTATTCCTCAGTCCTGCTCTTTTATCTCTTCCCTGAATTTGTTTATTTCTGCTATAAGAAGCTTCACAAGCTTTCCGAATTATATCTTTTCTAGGTGTAATAGAAAAAATCCTTGGAACATCGATTAACGTTTTCTTACTTCCTTCTAAACTATATACATTTATTTTCTCCATGAAATCACATATCCATTATAATTTATCTCTTCTGTTGACTCTCCCTACTAATAAAGGTAATTTCTGGGGATTTAATAGTAAATGACTTTATAGGCCGTATTGTCTTTCTTAATCTTATTAACCGCTTCCTAGGACCTGGAATTGAGCCTAATACTAATATATAATCTCCCTTGACCTTGCCATATTTAATGAAACCTCCTTTAGGGTTAACTTCTTCTTCATTTTCACTTATGAGCATTATTCTTTTATGGTATTCAGTTCTTTGATGATATCCTAATTGTCCGGGTCTAGGAACTGTATAAAGTACCCTAGCAGGATGCCATGGACCAATGCAAGCTACTGCCCTTTTCATTTTACTATTTTTACGACCTAAAAGCCTTACTCCAAATCTTTTTACTGGACCTTGAAAACCTTTTCCTTTTGAAACTGCGATAACATCAATTTGTTCTCCTTCTACCAAGATTTCTCGAGCTCTTATTTCTTCGCCCAATTTTGATAAACCATAGTTAAATTCTTTAATAGTATCCCCCATCGAATTTAATTTGATCTCAATAATATCAGGTTTCTTTCTTGGCAATGAGGTAAGGTGTGGTTGAGTTTGAAATATTCCTCTAATTTCACTTGTATTATTCAACTGAGTTTTCAGATTTTTAACTTTCTTATCAAAATCATAATTTTCAATATTAGGAACATTAATTTTACGGATAAGATATTGATTTAATTCTTTCGTGAACACTTCTCCTATGACATATTTTCCATATTCGTCTTCATTATAAACTCTAATACCAATAAGTACAAGGGGAGGAACCTCAATTATAGTAACAGGTTTCATTAATTCCTTTCCAAAATATGGACTATTTTTCTGATCTTCAATGTATGTTAAATGTGTCATACCCACTTTGAAACCAGCATATCCTAAAAAATTGATATCCTCTGGGTGATCTAACCAATGTCTTATTCTACCTTTAATAGCCGCCGCTCTCTTTCTAGGTAGGAATGCTAGTGAACCATGTCGAGGAGCATGTCTTTTTCGATGACCCATATGTATTCACTTACTTTTAAAAATCCAAATTGTGCAAAATAAAAAAAGTTTTTGCATTACAGATGAGCGAATTTCTATATTAAGTTAGACTAAAATTGGGGGAATTTTTATTTTCAGTTCTAAAATATCTAATAAATGTCATTAAAACTAAACTATCAACTTACTTCCCGTGAAAGAGAGAACTTTGAAGGAAAAAAAGAGAGAATACTGATATTAAACTGTAAAAAGTGTGTGAGCGCAGAATTAAGTGAATTTAACAGAAAGAAATGCATTAGATGTATATTAAAGTCACTAAATTCACTTCAAGATACTAATTTTAATTATTTATCATTAGGAATCTCTAATGCTGAAATCCCTTTTTTTAGATGTACTCCAATATTAGAGTATTTTAAGAAATTGAAAAAAATAAAGAGCGTTATTGAAAAAATTCAAAATCTAAGAAAAAAAAAATGTGATCTAAAAACCTTTCAATGTAAAATTTTTACTAATGATTACCTTGATTTTTCTCTATCTGATGATCAATATATTGATCCTATATATGTTTACAATTTAATTAGCGCGAAATTGGACAATTATAAAATTAATACAAAATTAGAATCTTATTGTGTTAGGTGTGAGAGATCACTAAGGTATTCACTTAAGGCTCTATTAAAAATATTAAAAGAGTTAAAGATAGTTAAGGAGTATATTCAATTCCAGAAAAGAATAAAAAATTCAACTGTAAACTCAAATTTTTATGAAAAATACTTTTTTAGCTTTGAATTTGGCATAAATGAATTGAGATATCCAAAAGAAATTCAAAGACAATATGAAGAGAATCTGATAGATGAATATAATATTGGACCCCATAACTTATTCAAGATACTAATTTACAAGATTCCTAATGAATTTGAGAAATTATATAATGTAAAATTTGCCTTTGAATCAGAATTAGAAGAAATCTATCATTCCAAAATTATAAACGATATTAGCAGAAATTTAGAGCTCTTAAATGTAGATAAAATCATATCACTTGAAGATTTGATCGAGATTTATGAACAAAAGGCAATTGAATATATCAATTCAAAATATAAATTTTCTAAAGAAAAAGTAAAAAAATTAGCTTTATTAACAACTCTTCAAAAATTAAATATTCATAAGTTATTTCCTTTCTTAGTTGACGATAATGTTGAAGAAATATTCTTAGATTCTCCAATTGATACAATATATATCGATCATCAGAAATTCGGGCGCTGTAGAACCAAAACCGGTTTTAGTTCAATAGAACTTGAACGTATTAAGACACTAATAAGGTTATACAGTGGCAAAGCAATTGATTATGCCAATCCAAGCATAAAACTTGTTCTGAACAATAAATTTTTTTATTGTAGATTTGCTGTTGATACAGAACCCATAAGTTTAAACAAATTTTCATTAGATATAAGAAAATTAAATAAAAATATTTTTACAATTCAAGATTTATTGAAAAACAAAACTTTAAGTCCTAACATTGCGGCCTACTTATACTTTAATATCACAAGAAGAACCAATCTTACTGTTACAGGTGAAACTAATACAGGAAAAACAACTCTCATAAATGCGTTAGATTTACTTATTCCTAAGGAGTTTAGGAAAATATATGTTGAATCAATAACAGAATCATTAAATCAATCGAGCTACGAAAGGCACCAATTAAAATATAAAGTAGATTCACAAGAGAATACATTTAAGCAGAAGTTCTCCAAACAAAACCAAATCAAAAAATTATTACATCGAACACCAGACATTATATATTTGGGAGAAATTCTTACTAAAGGAGAAGCTAATGCGATGTTCCATTGTTTAGCAGCGGGACTTAGAGGATTTCAAACTATTCACTCAAACGATCTTGACTCCCTTATTAATAGGTTCTTATTTCATTTTAAAATAGATAAATCATGTCTACAAGATTTGGATCTTATTATTTTAATGAAGAAATTTCGTCATAATAGAAAAATAATATCCATTTCAGAAATTAATGATTTAGAATTAACCTCAAAAGGGATCTACAAGCGTATATTTGAATATAATCCTGAATCAAATGGATGGGACGTATTAATAGATTTATTTAATACAAATAGTATAAAAAAAATGAGAAAAATAGAATCTTTAAACTCAAAAAAATTTTATGCTTATCTTCAAATCTATGAAGAGATATTTCATTTTTTGCTTAATATACCAAAACTTACGTTAAATGAATTATTCGATTTTTTTGATCAGATATCATATTTCTCATTTATATCCTTACAAAAACTTGAAAATTTTTGGATCTCATGGAAGCGTTCTAGAAGTTTAAATTGTTAAATAAAGAAAAAAAGTATGACTAGTTTATTAGAAAAAGCATTATTAACTGCTTTAGGTATTTTAATACTTATATCTTTACTTTCATTAGTTCTTCCAGTTTGGAATCAAATCCTTAACTTTAACATAAATTATGGAGAAGACTATGAGGTTTACTCCGATGTTATAAATGAATTGGATCAAGGCATAACTTCTATCAATGAGAATCCAGATAGTACTTATCAAAAGAATATAAATTATCCAGAAAACTTGAATATCTCCATAAAGGAGTTTTATATTAAATATGAATATATCCTTGGTGATCAACTATCCATTACTATTGTAGAATACCAAAACCAATTTCTAATCGCTAATTTCAAAAACCTCACTCCTCAGATTTATACTTTGCAGATTCGGTATCAATTAAATATCATAGAAATTCAAATCTTTTAACTAATGGTGGGTTATGAACTACATAAAAAATTATCGGACATATAATGCGTTCTGCCGAAGTTTTCATAATTTAAAAATTCCGAAATTAAAGTTTAAAAAGGTTAATGAACACTATAATTACATATTTAGAAATGAATATGGAATCGAGCAGGAAGATATCGACAAAGCAACATTTATAATATTCATTATTAGTTTTATGAGTTTATTCTCATTCTCTTTGATTTTTTTACCTTTCCCTATAATGACAATTATTTGTTATTCATTCATTATTTCAATAATTTGTGCCTATCTTTTCAATTTAAGACTTTATAAAATTGTTAATAAAGAAGAAATGAAGTTAAATGCCTTTTTATATTTAATAAAAATTTATTTTTCATTAATGCAAAAGTCATTATCAAATGACTCTGATTTTTCCTTGGTGTTCATACAATTGATCAAAGAATATAACCTTCCTATTTCGAAATCCTTTAAAGTTATTATAAAAAAAATTCAAGAAGGAGGTGCCCCTGAAAGAGAACTGATTAATTTTATTAGCCCTTCTAAAGATTTTAACAAATACGTAAGAGGATTGGTTCTAAATAATTTTAAGAATCAGATTTTTCTTATTAAAAACGATTCAAATGTATTAGAGGAAAAATTCAAAATATATTTAAAACAAATTGAAACACGATTAAGCATAATTTTCTTCACTAGCTTATTTTTTCCCTTAGGTTTAAGTTTTCTGTTATTATTTAATAGCTTAAATTTGTACTTCTTAATTATTCTTGTGCCAATTTTTTTTCTCATTCAGAGAATTTTGTTTAAAAATTTTATTAAGAGTGACATTTTCTTATTAGGATTATTGAATAATTATAATAAAAATGAAAAAAAAAATTTTGAAGAATTTTTATTATTTCTTAAAAGTTTTGCTCTTAAATTAAAAAATAAAATCTCTCCTGAAAAGGCATTTGTTACTTCGTATTTTTCTCATAAAGATCAATTGATTAAGTTGAGTAAACCACTAGATGAACAAATAAATCGTCTATTAAATCTAAATTGTTCTTTTACTGAAATGATGGGGTTCCTTCAATATGAATTGAAGGCATTTCGTTATTGGATAATTATAGATGTTTTAAAAAAAATTTTATTCGAAAATACTTTAGAATCTTCTAAAAAAATCCTGGAGCTTTTAAATATAATATCAAAACATAGAAAGTTAGAAAAAAAATTAGAATTAATTATAAAGGGTGAAAAGTTTAAAGTCTTAATCTTTTATTTTTTATTACCAATAATTCTGGGTGCAATAGGGGGTATGTTTCCACTATTTATATCGATTATTGATTTTTCTTCATTTGATAATATTGGTATAGTTAACTTATTTACGTTAACTATTTCTCATGAATTTCTAATTACCTTTTTATGTCTTCTTGCTTGTAATTTAATCTCCTCCTATTACTTCCTTAAAATCATAAATTATGAAAGATTGCTGTTTTTACTCTTTTTCTCATGTATCTTATTTGTAATCATTTTTTTCGTGTCATACTTCAATATTATAAACTTAATTTAAGCAATTACATAATGTAGCTCAATTAAATAACAGCAAGTAAATTAACTCTATGAATAATATTGCACCAATAATATATACTATTGCTCTAGAAAATAAAATAATTGATTCAAAAATTGTTCTATTTTCTATTGCTATCGGACTAATTAATAGTTTAAAATATTCCAATAATAATAAAAAAAGACTTAAAAGAATTAAATAGAGAATAAATGAAATAGTTGTTATAAGAGAATCTGAAGATAGAATTGAATAGATAAAAATTAGAATGAAAATCATTAGCATTGAAAGAACTTCCGTTAATGTTAAAAAGATTTCAAACATACTCAAAATAAGTTAAAAAAAAAATATTTAAATCGCTTTTAAAATAAATAGACCAAATAAGATTATTATATAATATTTAATTCATTAAAATTAGTTTCATGAGAAATAATCTTTTATGTTTATAATAATTACGTTGAAAATATTAAAAAAAAATCTAAAACTTAATTATGAAAAACTTGAAATTAAAGGGCTTAAAATATAATAAAGGGATATATCAATTATTTGAAGATCGGTTTGTATTCTTTCCTCCACAATTAATTGATATTTTATCCTCTATATATGGTGAAGGAGTAAAATCATTATTAGTTTGGCTTGGGAAAAAAACGGGTTGGGATTTAATACAGAGTTGGGATGAGACCCTTAAACCCAGAACACTTAACGACTTAACTACTCAATTTTGTAATATTTTGAGTAATCATGGGTGGGGGAAATTTATTCCTCGACAAATTTCTGAAGATTTAATAGTGATACAATTACAAAAAAACATTACCAATGATTTAGAAAATAAATCTAAATATGTTTGTTATTTCATTAATGGTTTATTAAATGGTTTTGGCGAATTTGCACTATATAGAGTCAATGTCACAGAAAGTAATTGTAGTTTAGAAAATGATAAGCTAAATGCATGTGAATTTAAAATCGAGAAAACAAGTTAAGAGGTATTCTTACCAGGGATCCCATTCTTCAGGATTTAACTCTTCTTCATCATTCTTAATTAACTTTTCAGAAGATCCTGAATCTAATGGATATAAATCATCATTATTTTGTTGATTAGTGCTTGCTTCTTGAGCTTCAGCTAATACCTGACGCTCTTCTGAAATAAGTGAATCTTCTCCAATTACAACATCTTTAAATGCTCCAATTAAAGAGAGAAAATTAAAAAATTCTTCTTTATTCATTTGTACTACTATCGAGCCCCCATCTTTTAATAAGCTTAATTTGATTAACCTAACCTCACCACTTATTTCAACTGATGTTAATTCAATGTGTTCATTCTCTTTCTTTAATCGAATTTTCCAAGTAGTTTCTCTAGTTTTTTCAATCTCCATATGTAATTTTTCACATTTTATTTAATTCATTCTCAATTAGTTTATAAAAATATACAAATTTAAAATTTATTTTATAGCAAAAATTGTCAAGCTATTAATGAAATTTTCCTTTTTTTTTTAAAATTTAACATCCAAAAATTTAAATCTAAAATCTTAGTAAAAGTAAGAGAATATAAGACAAAAAGCAAGATAAAATAACGGGAGGCTTAAATTGGGTGAATATCTGAAAAAGACAAGACTTTGGGTTAAATATTATGTCTAATGAAATTATCATGTACTTATTCTTTTTATATTTACATAATTTTGAGATAGTTATAAATCTAAAACATGATAAAAGATAAAATTTTCGAAAAGTTGTTGCATTTGGTAAGTTTTGAAAAAAAAATTTAAAAGAGAACCTATTTACAGTAAAACAATTCAAACAAAGATTAATTATTATCAAAATGAAATAGGATAAAATTAAAAATAAAAAAAAACTAAAGAGATATAAACTATTTAGACAACTAATGGGAGAAATAAAAAAAATCAAAGTGATAATTTTTCCATCACCACCCCCAATAATTTTCAATGAAAATAAAATAAAAGATAAAAAAGTAGCAAAGAACACGAAGATAAACTTGACAAAAAAGAAAAGATAAATTTCTTCAAGAAAAACAAAAGCTTCTGTAAAAAATAAGACTACAGCAATTATAAAGAACACTTTAACAGATTGATTAGGTATTTTTCGATTTTTAATATCTAAAATCAAACAATATGTTAGTACAGATGTCATGAATATAAGGTTTGTAGAATACATGATTAGATTGAGCATTTTAATGCCTTTCTTCCCATATTTCGATAAACATTTTTAAACTCTTTGCTTTAAAATTCTCAATTTTATATCTATAGATTTTAATCCTCCCAAATTGCTTTTCATGTATTAAGTTCACAGATTTTAAATAATTCAAATGTTTTAAGACACAAGAATGATTTAATCTTGTCTTCTTTATAATTTGAGATATTGATAATTCATAATTTAATGATAAAGTTCTTAAGATTTTAATGCGGGCTTTTGATCCAAAAATCTTTTCAAAATCAGGATAATTATTTTCATTTTTGGAAATCAAAAATCAATCCCCTTTGAATTTAATAAATCAATAATAATTGTTTCAAATTGATATAAACCAGTGTCTTGAATATTAATAAAAGCTTTTCTCCCTTTAATTGATTCACTTTTAATCTTAATGGACAGGATATTTTCTCTTTTAAATTCTTGAAGATAATTCCATAATTGTGAATATGATTTAGGTGTTTTACTTGAACTTTCACATAAAATATTATATAATTCTAAAATTTCAGCCACAGATATTTGAGATTTTTTACTTTTCTTTAAGCTTTTAATTATTGATAATAAAAAAATAAGTTTTGGAGAAGACATAAATTGTAAAGAATCTCGAGTGGAAAAAGCAACATAATCTTGATTACCAAGACGAACACATTCAGGTGTAATGCATTTTAAGTTCTTGCTCTCCGCAATTTTTCCCGCTCGCCATAAAATGTTTAAACCATTTCTAATATCTCCATTTTTCAGAACTAAATCTGAAATCATATCAATTATATCCTCAGTAATACAATTTCTTTTAAAACTAATTTCAGCTCTGTACCTTAATATATCACGTATTTGTGATTTAGAATACATATTGAAATTAATAATATTTCTTTGAAGGGTACTTATTGTACTAGCATCTAAATTGTTTAAACACGAAATGTCTCTAACAATTCCTATGATAGATGTTCTTTGAGGACTACAAATTGAATCATCATTTATTCTAGTAAGAGAATATATCAAATCCCCATTCTTATTTATTAAATAACTTAACTCATCTAATACTATTAATAAATATAAATCTTGATTATCGAGAAAATCAATAATTATTTCTAATAAATCTTGAGGAGAATATCCTCTTTTTGGGAAATTTTTATTTAATGAACGAATAATCTTTATAAGTACTTTATAGCTAGTTTGTTCTTTTCTACAATTAATATGTACATACTTAATAGATATATTTCTTTTTTTTGAAGCATTTAATAACATTTGTCCAAATAATTTCACTGTTGCTGTTTTCCCTATTCCCGTTTTTCCTGTGATTAGTATTTTTCTTGAAATTGAGTTTGGATCGGTTAATAATATTAAGAATAATTGAGAGAGTAAAGACAATTCCTTTTCCCGATGCGGGAGCATTTCAGGTATAAAATTGATATCGAGCGAGCTCTCATCTTTAAATATTGAGGGCTTCTTTAACAAATCTTCGAAATAATCAACTGTCATAAAAAGTTACCTCAAAATCTCGATATTAGAGTTAAAAAAACATTGATATATAATAGAATACAGAGTAAGAGTTTTTTGTCATAATAACATTGATAAGGAATTTATAGAGATATCTAACTTAATAGAGGTCTTAAACATTAGTATTCATAATCTCAAACGTAAATCATAGTAATTAATTCATTACGATTCTGATTTTTGTCGGGTTCTTTAATATAGACTTTTAATTGATTCTGAAAATTTCCTCCTATTTTTACATTTAAATTAGTATTTGAAACTAATATCTTTTATTAGCTGGTTTTTTGCTCTCCTCTTTTTATAAACAAAAATCGAAAAACCTATCAATAAAAAACCAACTAATGAAACTAGAGTAAATTCCACTGTAAGAAAATTCATTTGATTTTCATTATAATTTATTTCTAAGCTAAAGGATAAAGTATAATTTTGTAAGAATTTTGAACCATTAAAAAATAAATTAATTAATAAGGTCCTCTGATCTGGTTCAAATTCGAGAAGTTCATAAAATATATTTACTTTTAATAAACCAGAATTATTTGTTTTAAAATTTTCTTTAAATTTCAATAGACTATTAGTATAGATCGCTACATTAATTGTCTCATTTTTTAAGGGGTGAATAGAATTATTATTGTAATAATATAAAAGCTCTAATTGGATATCTTCATTTAGTTGGATTCTACTATTGAAATATATAACCTCAGCAAATATTTGATATTTTTCTACAGTAATATTATACGTAAAAAAGCTATCCTTGAAAAGATCACTGTCAGTAATATTAATTATTAATAGATTCAGTCCTAAATTTAAGTGATATATTGAAAAAATCTGAAATGTAAATTTCCCTGAAGAATTTGTGATATAGTATGCTTTATAGTTTACTATATTCTTTGAAATTATTTTAACTTCCACTGACTGATTTGAAAGATCTCTTTCTTTATCTGGAGAAGACAGTTTTGCTATTAAGGAGAGATTTTCTCCATATTTAATGTTACTTCTATATCCAGTAACTTCACAGCTGATATTCCTTTTTAAAATAACCACTCTTATTGAATCTAAAATAGTGAGTTCGGGAGTTCCTACATTAAGATTCTTATAAGAGTTGAGAGCTTTAATGAATAAAATATATGAAGAATTTTCAAAGGTAAATTCTAGCTTTTGAAGTTCAATAGTCCAATTTTTTGCAGATATGCCAGTATCATAAAATTTTGAGCTATTAAAGAGTAAAGAATCATTAATACCAAAAATTTGGATCTGTATATAGGAAATTTCTAGATCATTATCATAATTCAACTCCCATAAAGCGTTTATTTCCATAAATTCATCATAATAATAAGCGCTTTTATCTGTATTAAATAAAATTAGATTATAATAAAAGCTGTTAGCTTCTAAATTTCTTATTGAAGCTGAGGCTGAGAGGATAAAAAGTAACAAGGTAATAATTTTATTTTTTTTATTCACATATTTTTTTAAAAAGAAATTATTAAAACCTAGCGAATTCCAAAAAAATTTATGTTATACAAAATTTATTTTCTAAAAAAGATTTATAGTAAATTTGGAAATTAAAATGGGAAAGGTAAGGACATTCCTGATAAAAAATATCTCAAAAGAATTAATAAATAAATATCCAGATGTTTTTACTACAGATTTTGAAAAAAATAAAAAATTACTTGATAAATATCTAGAAATCGATTCAAAGCATCTAAGAAATAGAATTTCTGGATACATTGTTAATCTTTTAAAAATAAAAAGTCAAGAATAATACAATTAATTTATCTCACTATTTTAAGTTTGAAAGAATAATTAATATTTAGGTGAGTTAATATTAAAGATGATGCGAAAATTATGGCAAATCTTCTAAGGTCAGGATATAAAATGCTAAATAAGTCTTGCCCTGTGTGTAATAACCCAATTTTCAAAGACAAAAAAGATAAAATGTTTTGTCCGATATGTAATAGAGAGGTTATCATGGTAAGTGACGAATATTCGATTGAGAAGATCAAAAATGATGAAAAAAGGCGTACTCCTCAAATACCAGATAATGACACTGTTTTGATGCCATTAAAGGAAGTTGTCATTGAGAAGATAAAATTTTTAAATGATTTATTGGCAAAAGAAATCAAAATTGATAATATAAAAAATTATACAAAAATTCTTTTGCAATTGTTAAAAGTTTTGAAATATATTGATTTAATTACCCAAGTTAATAAAAAATCCTAAATTTTAAAATATAAAGATGCTTCTGCCGGGATTCGAACCCGGGTCGCGAGGGTGAGAGCCTCGTATGCGTTACCCTTTCTCTCATTATAAGAAAAGTTTGACCGAACTACACTACAGAAGCAAATAAATTTTAGAAATGGTCATTAGGTGTATAGAGTCTAATAATTTTTTAGCCTTAAAAAAATATCTGTTATATTAAACCTAAGTATAAATAGGAAATAAAATATTTTCTTTTAACATTTTCCAATATCTAACTCATTTTTTTATACTTTATCCTTTCAATGTTTCTTAAATAAAGGTTTTAAAAGATTTACATAATGGTCTCTAATTGAGTATTCAGCAATTTTCGTTGAATCAGATATTAATTTTTGAGTCAAAATAGATTTGTACCTATTTTTTTCTGCTAATAACTTATCTGCCAAATAAATTATCGCACCAGTTAAAATAAATGGGTTTCTACCTCCACGATCCCAAGAGCTTAACTGTCTTAAAATTTTCTGACTTTTATTTATCAATTTCATCCGATATTCACTCTTGTCCCATAAACATCCCTTGCTTTCTAATCTAGAATCCAAATCTTTATGATTTATAACCTGATCTATTAACCTTATTAAATAATCCTCACTTGTATGAGGTGTCGCATTTTTCTTTAAATGTATTTTATACTTTAAACCGTCTCTTAAAATGAGTCTAGGATTTACACGATGCCCGAAATTTTGGAATGCCTCTGAGAGTTCGGTAATATTTATTGGAGCATTATGTAATTCTTCGCGGGCAGCATAAAAAATGCAAAAACCAATTAAAGAGATATTATTGATAACTCTTTTTTCTTTTTTTATGATTTTTTTATAGTAATAAGCCGCATTATTTCTTATATTTTTATTTAAATTTAGATAAGTAGTAATTTTATTCAATATATTAAAAATTCTATATTCTGTCTCATGATTTTTAATCCTTAGGAATTGCGCATAGTTCTTCTTTAGTCTTCTATATAGTGTTTGTTCATTTGGTGGTAATAATCTACCAGAAGTGTCCTTTAAATATTTTGAACTTTCATAATCTATAAAAGTTCCTAAACCTCCAACAAAATCTGTTCTCTCTCCTAAAGCTACATACTGTTTATTGAGAGTATTATTACTTAAATGATTATCAAAAAGGTAAGAAGTCTCTACATAAAGCTGGTCAATTATTAAGCCGCATTCCTTACATACTTGTTCATGACTGGTGAGAATAACATTACCATTACATTCAGGACACTTTTTAATGCGTTGAATTTGAAATTCTTCATTCTTCATTTTCCTTATTAAAATATATGAGTTTTTAATTGGAAAGAAAAATGTCTGTTTTATTTTTATTACTTGGAAGGATAATCCAATTTATAGAAAACCTTGTTTCATTAAAGGGAAAAAATTTTTTGAGGGAAGGAGAGAGGTAATTAAATGTAAAAAAGTTGGAGTTTAAAAGATTATCTATAAAATAAATTTACTAGAATATTTTTACCAAGTTTAATTTTATAAGAAATAAGACACCACTTTTCAATAATGAGTCAAATTCAGAATAAAATGAATAATCTCGAAGAAATACCTCACAATTGTGCAGATTTATTAAGAGATTTACTTAAGAAAATTAATAAAATTATTAATGGAAAAAGAGAAATAATGTATTCTGATATTATAAACTTATTAGTAAGAAAGCACTACAAGGGAGATGTTTACAATCAAATAATTATTTGGTGTAATTATAAAATAAAACAAGGGGATTTACTAGTTAATTTCGAATCAATTTAAAAATCCATTTAATACTAATTATAATACTATGGTCTTAGTATTTTTGCATTTTTCTAAATACAAATAATTATAAAAGGTTGATATGTTATTATAAATAAGTAGTTGTATTTATAGAATATATAATAATCTATTAGTTATACGATTATACTCCCCATCTTAGTATTTTTTTTAAGAATAACAGAATAATAATAAAATTTTTTAAAATATAAGGATTAAGGTAGATTTTTTAATGGTCCGATGGACAGCAGATCACAACATATATATCAAAATTCTCTATTGGGGAATGGGAGGTTCAGGAAAAACTACTATAGTTGACACTCTTTATAGATTAACAAAAGAACAAAAGAAAGAAATAACTCCTACAGGAAATTTAACTAAAATTTCAATGGCAAGTGGATCTACACTGTATTTCGATAGAGGAATTTTTCAATCAACTAAGCAAAATAAAGTTTTTTATCATGTCTATACTGTAGCAGGTCAAAGTAGGTTTTCTCCCTTACGGCAAAAAATATTTAAAGGTACTGATGGAGTGATATTTGTAATTGATTCTCAAACTCATTTTTTTGAGGATAACATTGAATCCTTAAAAGAACTTAAGAAAGTGACTCAAGGAAAATTAATAAAAGACATCCCTCTGATAATTATGTTGAACAAACAGGATCTTTCCGAAGTTATTGGAGAGGAAGATTTCAAACAAGTTTTAAAGGAAGAAAAATTATGGTATGAGCCAGATCATGAATTATATATTTGGAATCCAATTATATATAAAACCTGTGCTTTATATGAAAAACACCGAGATGTATATCGTAGTTTTAGCGAATGCGCAAGAAGAACAGGCTTATATCAGATTTATGGGGATGGTAAGGCACCTATAGGAAATGATTTTAAAAAAAACATTGCAGCATTTTGATAATAATTGAGACCCTCTTTTTAATGTCTATTAAACCCAATAATATTATAAGATTTTATCCTTATGATAATATGTATCTTTGGAAACATTTTTATGAAAAATAGAAATCTATCAAGAAAAAAATGAAACTAATTTGTATAATCCATTAAAGCTAGTAGGATTTCCCTCAAGTTGTAAAAATCGATGAAAAAATTTATAATATGACCTATTATTAATAGGAATGAAAATTTATAGTTATTTTGAAGATTGAAAAAACTTGAAATTTAGCCTTTAGAAGAGCGTTTGGATGTAATAATCTATATATAGAATTCATCATTTTTCTTTATATATTAATAACACATATCATAGGGTGCATTATTTTAGGACTTTATAATAATATAAAAGATCAGTTACCAAAACACTTTTCAATCTTTCAATTAATGTCTATTTTGAGGATTGATGCTAAAGAAGTTCGACTTGTAAGAAATATCTTAAAACAATTTTTCAAACAAGGGTATGTCAAACGGATTTCAAAAAACATGTATGAAAAATTAAAATAAAATCTTATTGAATTAAGTTTGTATTAATTTGTAGTTCTGGCAATATAAAATTAACGACTGTTTTAAAAGAATCTAAAAGCCCTGTTCCATTTATTGCCGTAGTTTTTTCTATAGAGAGATATTTAAATAAATTAAAATCAATTAAATTCAAGAAATCAACTTCTTTTAATTTATTAATCCCTTCTAAATCATATTTATTTAATGAAATTACAATAGGAATATTATAAATTTCTTCCCCAAATAGAGATTTTAATTCATTCCATGACCGTAGGTTGTGTTTTAAATAACTGAAACGTGAATCAACTACAAATATTATCCCATCAACACCATTTAATGTTGCTGGACGGGTACTAGCATAAAAATCCTGTCCAGTTGCCGAATATATTAAAAACTTTAGGCCCCAATTAGATCCTTGAAAGTTTAAAACTCCAAAATCAAAAAAAAGAGTACGTCCCACGGAGCTTTCAATAGATTCTAAATCACTTTCTTTCTTAAAATATGAAAAAAGGTACTTTATGGAGGTTGTTTTACCTGACATCGCTGGACCGTAATATACGATTTTTATTTGTAATACTTTACTTTCATAATCAAAAATCATTTCTCTAACCCCATAACGATTGTATGCTATCAAGAGCATTGACTTTTTTCCCATTTTCGATTATCGCTGAAAAGTCTTCTCCCCATTCTTTTTTAATAAAAAATATTACACGATCAATCGGAGCATCATAATAATCTATCGTATCTAAAAGTGTCTTGCTGCCAATTTTGGTATTTATATCAATATTATTCAATAAATTTAATCTTGATAATATGAAAAATGCTCTTTTTGATCCAGAGAAGAAATTCTGAATCTCCTTTTTAATTATATTTCTCTTCAATTCCTTCTTTTCATTTTCAAAGTCAAGTAAGGATTGGATTAAATCTTTATGGAAATCATTAGGTGTAATCTTTTCAGATAATACACGCATCATCTTTGTTATGGATTTTTCTGTATCTTGAGAAATTTTTTGAAGAAAGTTTTGTTCTAACGATAAATCAATCAATTTTGAACTAAGTCCTTGCAAATTTACTGAAATTTTCTCTGAGAATAATGATATGCTTAAAAAAAAATCCAACTTCTTTTTAATACTAATTATTAAATTATTTATTCTGTCTTTATGATCAGGCACTTCAAATCCTATCAGCCATGAATCAAAATTTGAAAATTGATTCAAAGCTTTAAGTGCGACATTAGTAGGGCATCTAATATGAAATCTTTGTGAATTAAAATCAATATTTTCATGTTGAATTAATTCATCATACTCAGATATCGAAATAAAATCTGTGTAAAAAACCAATTCTTTCCTAAAGTGAATAAGCTCCGATAAATCAATTAAAAAGTCATCAACTTTTAATTGATCGTCACCAAAAACAATTATGGGAATTCTGTTCAATAGACAATAAAATACTATGGCAGCTTCGTTTCTTTTTAATTTTTCTATGAAATTAAAAAAATTCATCTTAGACCACCTTTATTTTATAACTAATTCGCCTAATAGTGTCTTGATGTCGAAATTTCTTTGTTCTCGTATTTCTGATGCTTCTTTAATTAAACTTTGAATTTTTAGAGAAAATTGTGGGATAATAAGTCTTATTAAGCCTAATTTTTGTCTTGATTTCCCTATTTCTGTACTAAAGATTGCCCGTCCTAAACCATAAATAAATTGATAAGAGTTTTCGCAATCTAATAGTATACTCTCTGCACCCATTTTTTTTAATAACCATGCACATCTATTTGCAGTTTGATATAGAGAATAGCTCATTGCTGAGATGTTATCTAAATTATTCTTATTAAGATCATTACTTTTAATGATCTTTGAAGCAATAAATCCACCCTCAATTGTTATATACGCATATCGTAAATCAGGAATTGTCACAGAAAAATTATTTAACACTTTTCTCAACTCGAATGAGACCCTTTCGGATAAGCTTAAAGAAAACGAAGATAATTTGAATTCTTTCTCATCATTTTCTTTTATATTAAATCCTTTGATAATATTTTTAACTTTTTGGTCATCAAATTGGATTAAAGGAGGTTTAAAGTTTTCTCCTGAAGTAATTAAAGAAGTTTTTATGTTTTTAAGACATTCTCCAGTTTGTAAAAAAATCCCACCTAAATTGGTACTTGGTTGTGCTGTGATTGCTATAAAGAATTCATGTTTATTATCAAAAATACCTTGTTGTTCAAGAATCCTGTTTAAAGAATAATGTATTGGACTATTTAATGGAGCTATCAATATTTTTGCTTTCTTACCTTCAATTAATATATACTTCAAATCATTTGGATGCAGATGGATTCCAACATTGAAAATAGCACTTGTTGCTGAACTTACATTGAAGATTTCATCTTTTGAAAACCAAACACCTGAAGATTGAATAGGATTTCCATCTCTTTGTGTAAGGACAGCGTTCTCTACACCTTTTAAATGTTTTATTTGATCTAAGTGAATTCCTATTTTCTCTTTTAAATCCATTTTTATTACTAGGCCTCTTTTTAATTATGTATTCTTTATTCTGAAATTAGATTTATAAACTCCGAAAATTTAAAAAGAAGAATCTAATCTTTAGACTTATAAAATAAAAAAATTTAAAATCAATAGTGTTTTTTATAATTACAGAAAGTCGTGTCTCTTCCGGTGTATGCTTAGATTGCGGTATTTAACCGTTAGATGAAAAGTTTTATCATAGACACGATATAAAAAATGTAGTTATAGTTTATTTAATTATAACTGAAGAAGGTTAAATTAGGAACTCCTTAGAATACAATTCCTAACCAATAAGATGGAATTTCCTTGCGGACAATTCAATCCATGTTAATTCCGGTTGATCCTGCCGGACCCGACTGCTATTTGGGTGAGGATAAGCCATGCGAGTCGAATGGAATACCTAAAATTTCCATGGCTAACTGCTCAGTAACACATGATCAACTTCCCCTATAGAGAAGAATAATCTCGGGAAACTGAGGATAATATTTCATAGTTGAAAAGGCTTGGAAAAGTTTTTCAATAAAATGGATAAGAAAAATGGTTCTTATCTGCTATAGGATAGGATCGTGCTCGATTATGGTTGTTGGTGGGGTAACGGCTCACCAAGCCGATAATCGATAGGGGCCGTGAGAGCGGGAGCCCCGAGATGGGTACTGAGACAACGACCCAGGCCTTACGAGGCGCAGCAGGCGCGAAACCTCCGCAATACACGAAAGTGTGACGGGGTTACCCAAAGTGTTCAATTTTGAACTGTGGCAGGTGGTTAATGTCCCCTGCTAGAAAGGAGAGGGCAAGGCTGGTGCCAGCCGCCGCGGTAAAACCAGCTCTTCAAGTGGTCGGGATAATTATTGGG
>JBHLLO010000029.1:20419-35823 GCA_048885535.1 Candidatus Hermodarchaeota archaeon | reverse complement strand
CAATCTCCAATTGGTAGAACACCTCGTTCTGTACCTGCAACATATACTAAAGCATTAGATTATATCAGAGATATTTTTGCGGGACTTCCAGAAGCTAGAGAAAGAGGCTATAAAAAAGGGAGATTTAGTTTTAATACAAAGAAAGGACATTGCCGTAAATGCAAGGGTACTGGATATATACTTAAGGAGATGTATTTTTTACCTGATGTCTTCATAACGTGCGATTTGTGCAAAAACAAACGTTATAATAACGAAACTTTAGAAATTAAATATCGTGATAAAACTATTTCTGATGTGTTAGAAATGACATTTACTCAAGCTCTAGAATTTTTTGATAGTTTTCCTAAATTAAAGAGAACCTTAAAAACTGTAGTCGATGTTGGATTAGGATATTTAGAACTAGGACAATCATCTACAACGTTAAGTGGTGGAGAATCCCAGCGAATCAAAATTGCTAGGGAGTTAAGAAAGACAAGCACAGGAAACACTCTTTACATACTAGATGAACCAACTGTGGGCTTACACATGTATGATATTCAATTTTTACTAAATGTGCTCCAAAAATTAGTTGATAAAGGTAACACAGTTATAGTTATTGAACACAATATGGATATCATAAAATCAGCTGATTATATCATTGATCTTGGGCCTGAAGGAGGAGAGAAAGGCGGAAATATTGTGACTGAAGGTATTCCAGAACAAATAATTACTGATAAAGAATCTCATACTGCTATCTACCTTAAAAATTATTTAAATTGAAATGTAAATTTATAATAATTATTTTGTATTATGTGTAAATGAGGGAAATTCAGAAAATAATTTCTCATAACATGTTTGATCTTTATAAAACGTGAGGTTAATTTTGGTAAAGGAAAAGTAAAGGGATTAACAGCAATTTCACACAAATATTGGGATGAAGGGAAGTTAACTACAAACCAAGGTAAAATTCTCTTGAGTAGTAAAAAAGATCTTTTGAAATTACTACCGAAGATATTAAAAGTGTGGAGTTAGTCAAACATCGAATATTCAAGGTATAATCACTTTTAATCTTGATATACCTATAACTATTTAAGAATAAATGTTTAAGAGCCTTGGATTGTCTTTACATAAATATTAAATACTTTTTTATCAATTTCATAATTAATCCAAAAAATTTTTGATGTAATCTGTAAGAGAGAGCTATTAAGCATAAAAACTTTCAGAATTTTTCATACATGTTATTACATAATTGTCAGTTTATAAATTCATTAATAAATCATAATAATCTCTAAATAGGTGTAAGATTTTAAGAATAAAAATTTCAAATATTTAATCTTTATATTACTGGTAATTTCACATTCTTTCATTATAATCAATATAAACTTAAATCAATTTTTTTTCTCAAAGAACCAAGCTCCCGAAGACTTATTAAAATCTAAAAAAGATATCCCTTCATTATCCTCTACACTTTCATGGGCGCCTAATGGAACAGTCGTTACCAAGGCAGTAGATGACCAAAGAGACCCTCAATTAACCAATGATGGGGAAGGAGGCGTTATTATTGTGTGGCATGATTATAGAAGCGGAACTGACTATGATATTTACGTACAGCGGATTGATTCTAACGGGATCGCACAGTGGATAGATAATGGTACAGCAATAAGTACAGTAAATAATGATCAAAGAGATCCCCAAATAATTAGCGATGGAAGAGGCGGGGCAATCATTGTGTGGAATGATTATAGAAGTGGAACTGACTACGATATTTACGCTCAGCGGATCGCTTCTAATGGGATCGTGCAGTGGACTACCAATGGGATTGCTATAAGCACTGCAAGTGAAGACCAAATAGACCCTCAATTAACCAGCGATGGAGCAGGGGGTGCAATCATTGCATGGTGGGATGCGAGAAGCATCGAAACTTCAGGATATGATATTTACGCACAGCGGATCGACTCCAACGGGATTACGCAGTGGATGGCTAACGGTACTATCATTAGTACTGAAACCCATAACCAGATGATTCCTCAAATGACTTGCGACGGAGTAGGGGGTGCTATCATTGCATGGCAGGATTATAGAAGCGGAACAAATTTGCATATTTATGCTCAAAGAATCAATCATAATGGGATAACACAGTGGATTGCTAATGGGACGGTCATAAGCATTGCAAGTGGTTCCCAATTGTCTCCTAGAATAACCAGTGATGGAGGAGGGGGTGCTATTATAGCATGGAAAGATTCTAGAAGTGGAGTGAGTTACGACATTTACGCTCAAAGGATCGATGCCAATGGGATCGTGCAATGGACAGCAAATGGCACATCCGTATGTGCAGCAAGCGGTACACAAGAAAATCCTCAAATTATCAATGATGGAGCAGGGGGTGGGATCATCACATGGTGGGATTATAGAAGCAGTATTTCAGGTCAAGATATTTACGCACAACGGATCGATTCCAAAGGAAATGTGCAGTGGACTGTTGATGGAATGGCTATATCAACCGCAAGTGGTTCCCAATTGTCTCCTAAAATAACCAGTGATGGAGTAGGGGGAGCGATCATTGTTTGGTCAAATAATGCAATTGGAGGTTACGATATTTACGCACAACGGATCGATTCCGAAGGAAACCCGCAGTATATTGGTAATGGTACGGCTATAATCACGGCAAGTGGGGAACAAGTAGATGTTCAAATAACCAACAACGGAAAAGGTGATGCTATTATTACGTGGGAAGATTTTAGGAGTGGATTATTTTCAGACATTTATTCTACATTAATAGATTCTAATGGAATCCCAAAATGGACGGCTAATGGCAAGGTTATATGCACGGCAATTAGTGACCAATATTCTTCTCAAATAACTAGCGATGGAACGGGGGGTGGGATCATCACATGGTGGGATTTTAGAAGCGGAACAAATTCGGATATTTATGCTCAAAGAATCAATCATAATGGGATAACACAATGGATTGCTAATGGAACGGTCATAAGCATGGCAAGTGGTCATCAATGGACTCCCCAAATAGCCAGTGATGGAATAGGGGGTGCGGTTATTGTTTGGGAGGATTTTAGAAGCGGTTCTAACTGGGATATTTACGCGCAACGAATCGATTCTAATGGGATGGTGAAGTGGACAGCTAATGGCACGATCATTTCTACAGCAATTAACGATCAGAGATATCTTCAAATTATCAGCGACGGATTAGGGGGTGCGATTATTGCATGGGAGGATACTAGAAATGGGGTAGGGAATTCTGATATTTATGCACAACGTATCGATTCCGATGGGGCTTCCCTGTGGATGGCTAACGGTACGGCTGTATCCACTGCAAACGAAAACCAAAGATATCTTCAATTAACTAGTGACGGAGCAGGAGGCGCAATAATAGCGTGGGGGGATTATAGAAGCGGAACTGACTATGATATTTATGTACAGCGGATTGATTCTAATGGGATCACGCAATGGGCTGCTAATGGAACGGCTTTATGTACTGCCATTAACCACCAATTTAGATTTCAGATAGCCCCCGACGGATTGGGAGGAGCAATTATTGCATGGGAGGATGCTAGAAATGGGACAGGGAATTCTGATATTTATGCACAACGCATTGATTCCAACGGGGTTACCCTATGGATGGCTAACGGTATAGCTATATCCACCGCAAGCGAAAGCCAAGGAGAACCTCAAATAACTAGCGATGGATTAGGAGGCGCAATAATAGCGTGGGGGGATTATAGAAGCGATTTTGATTCCGATATTTACACACAACGAATCGATTCTAATGGAAACGCACAATGGATGCCTAACGGTACGGCTATATCCACATCAATCAATGACCAAATTTCCCCTCAAATAACTAAGCACGGAGTAGGTGGTGCAATTATTGTTTGGGAGGATTTTAGAAGCGGTTCTAACTGCGATATTTACGCGCAACGAATTGATTCTAATGGGATGGTTAAGTGGACAGCTAATGGCACGTTCATATCTTTAGCAAATAATGACCAAAATGCTCCTAAAATGATCAATGACGGAGTAGGGGGGGCCATTATCACGTGGTCTGATTTAAGGAGCGGATCTCATGCTGATGTTTACGCACAGCGTATAAGAAGTAGCGTTCCAACTTCAAATCATCCAAATTCTATAATAACATTTAGGAATGGTTCTGAAACTATTAATTGGACGCTCTATGATGATCTAGGTGGGGGAATGTACCGTGTATTGGCAAATAATACAGTTGGAAATTTCTATACTTGTATAAATTGGACTCCATGGGAAAGTAACACATTAATTAACGTACCTATTAATCGTAGTGCTCCAGGAACATATGAATATACAATTGAATATTATGACTATCACATTCAATATGGCATTCCTAATATTGTTATAGTTACAATAGTAGACAGATTACCAAGGTGTACTCACCCAATATCTATATTAATAGACATTAATAAACCAAAAACTATTAATTGGACACTAATAGATGATTTTGGTGCAGGAAAATATCGAATATTGGCAAACAACACAGTAGGAAATTTCTACATATGGAAAAATTGGACTACATGGTATAACAACTCTCTTATTACCGTACCAGTTAATATTACAAATAAGGGTATTTATAGCTATACTATAGAATATTTTGATGATCGTAATCAATTTGGGATTCCTGATACTGTTACAGTCACAATAACTGATCTTTTAGGACCAATAATTACAATTATATCTCCAAATCCAAATAACAATTTATTTGGAAAACTTGCCCCTAATTTTATAGTAAAGATTGAAGATTTGTTTCTAGATGCTATGTGGTATTCTCTTGATGGTGGAATTACTAATACCACATTTACTAATAATGGTTCAATATATCAAACTTTATGGGATACTGTAGGAAATGGAACTGTAACAATAAAATTTTATGCTAATGACACAGATGGAAATATTGGGATAAAGGAAATAAAAGTTAGAAAAGATATTTTAGGACCAATAATTACGATCCATGATCCAACTCGCGATGATGAGTTTTATTTAGCTCCCGTATATGAGCTCTCTATGATTGAGGGAAATTTAGATAAGATTTGGTATACTTTAGATGAAGGTAATACTAATATCTCAATTTCAAGTTTGGTAGGAATAATAGATCAAGAACTGTGGGAAGAGATTTCTCCAGGTGCAGTATGGATCAGATTTTATGCAAACGATACATTAGGTAATCTTGGATGGGAGGATGTTTTTATTTATAAAATAAGATCTCCACAAGATGGGATACCAGGAGAATGGTTAATCTTAATAATTACTTCCTTCCTTGGAATTGCCATAATTTCAACTGTTATCTTAATAACTAAACAGAAAATTAGAAAATCCAGACAATTTAAAAAAGAGAAATCTATAGCTAAGAATGAGCTAACCAAATTTGAGGACAAGATGAGTAACTTTATTATAACAAAATTAAAAGAGTATTATAATGAGGAATGGTTTAAAAAAGGTATACCAGATAATATTAAAACTCAAATAGAAAAAATCAAAAAACTACCAGAAAATATATGACTAAAATAAAATTAGATATTGAGTACTATCTTCCAATAGTCACAGAGAAATATAATTGGGAAAATATTTTTTCAAAAATTTTCTCTGATAAGGAAAGTTTTAATGAAAATATTGAAAAATTAAGAACATTCAAAACTAAGTTAGATCAAAATATTGCAACGCTCGAAGAAATTCGTGAATCCGCTCTCTATATTTACAGTATTACAAATTGCTTTTCGAAAAGTTTTAATATTTTTTTAAGTTACTCAACGAAGGATTCGAATTATTTTACAATATCTGAAATTGCGAAAAATCTAGAATTATACCCAGAAATCGATAGAGTTTTTTATTGGGAAGCCGATAGTGGTGAAGATGTTGTTGATTATATGGAGCGAACTTTGAAAATAAGCCAGGTCTTTATCCTATTCTGTACTAGGAATGCTACTAAATCAAAATCAGTAAAAGGTGAATGGAAAGCTGCTTATCAGTTAGGAAAGACGAAGAAAGTGAAAATCATCCCAATTTATGAAAACCAGGAATATGTTCCAACATTACTAATGCCAAAAATACTTGTGGAATTCACAAAAGAAAATTTTAAAAAATTTATCGAGACTTTGTATAAGGAAATCCTCCGTAAATGATATAAGAATGAATAATAATCAGTTAAAAAAATATTTCCTTTTTGACTTTTAGCTTAAAAATGTCATTATTTTTGAGAGATAAGCAGATTTAAATATGACCACGTGTATGGAAAATTGGGCGTCTGGTTCAATTAATGCGGATGTAGAAAAAAAATGAAAGTTTGTATAATGTATTACATTTATTTTTAAATCCATAATTCATTGCAGCAGAAGGAATTCTAGAAATAGTAATTTACTAATTAACTTATATCTTATTTTATATTTTAGAAAATATTTAGATCATTAATCGAAAGAAAATAATTTTATTAGGTGTTAGAAATGACAGAAATCGAAGAATCTAAGGTTATACGAGCTCCTATAGCTTGTATCTTAGGACATATAGATCATGGAAAGACATCACTTTTAGATTATATTCGAGGTACAGTAGTTCAACAGAGAGAGGCAGCAGGGATCACTCAACACATTGGTGCATCTTATTTCCCAACTGAAGACATTAAAGAATTTCTTAAAAAATCAAAACATGAATTCGCTGAAAAGGAGATAAAACTTCCAGGAATACTTGTTGTAGATACTCCTGGGCACGCAGCATTTTTAAATTTAAGAAGAAGAGGGGGTGCAGTGGCAGATATAGCGATTTTAGTTATTGATGTTACAGCAGGAACACAACCCATAACGTGGGAATCTGTAAGAATATTAAGAGAAAGAAAGACACCATTTGTAATAGCAGCAAATAAAATCGATAGAATTTCTGGATGGAAATCAAAAACAGATGCTGATTTTCTTGACACATATAATACTCAAAAACCACATGTGAAGGATTATTTAGATGAAAGGATTTTGCAAATAATGGGAAATTTTTTAGAAGAAGGATTTAAGGGTATTGATAGATACGATAAAATTAAAGATTTCACCAAAAAAATCGCAATAGTACCTACAAGTGCTAAAAGCGGTGAAGGAATATCGACTTTGTTAATGGTATTAATGGGATTAGTACAACAATATTTAACACAAAATCTTAAATTTTCTGAAGGTCCTGCAAAAGGGGTTGTTCTAGAAGTTAAAAAGGAGAAAGGACAAGGGATAACGTTAGATGTTTTAATCTATGATGGAATACTAAAGAAGGGAGACGAAATTATTGTTGGCGGTTTAGAGAAACCAATTAAGTCTAAAGTTAGAGCATTATTAAGGCCAAAACCTTTAGATGAAATAAGAGATCCACGTCAGAGATTTGATTCAGAGGAAATGGTAAGTGCGGCAGCCGGAGTTAAAATTTTGGCACCTAATATAGATGATGTAGTAGCAGGATCACCCTTAAGGGGTATTGGAAGCCCTTCTGAGGAAGATGTTATTTATAAACAAATTGAAGAAGAAGTGCAGAGTATTAGAATAAAAACAGAAAAAGCAGGAGTAGTATTAAAAGCAGATACTCTTGGATCTCTTGAAGCCCTAAATAATCATTTTTCTCAAAATGGTGTAAAAATCAGTGTTGCTGATGTAGGTCCCATCAAAAAGGAGGACATTATTAATGCTAACATTGTTAAACACCTTGATCCATATTCCGCTGCGGTTCTAGGTTTCAACGTTTCAATACTACCTGAAGCTAAAGAACAAGCTTATATTGATAATATTAGAATCTTTACTAATGATGTAATATATCGTTTATTAGAAGATTATATAGAATACGCTGAAACAAGGAAAGCTGAGGATACTGCAAAAGGGCTAAGTGAATTGATTTTACCAGCAAAGTTAAAAATGTTACCACAGTTTATTTTTAGAAATTCTGATCCCGCTGTATTTGGAGTACATGTAGAAGCAGGTACTTTATATCCAAAAGTATCATTAATAACTGCTAATGGAAAAAAAGTTAGACGAGTTCATCAAATTCAAGATAAAGGACAAACTTTAGATAAAGCAACAAGAGATTCTGAAGTAGCTATATCTATTCGTGGTATAGAAATAGGAAAAGATATTGGAAAAGATGAAACCTTATATGTTAATATTCCAGAATCACATGTAAGACAATTAATGGGTAGATTTGCGAATGAGTTAAGCACAGATCAGAAAGAAGCATTAAGGGAGTTTGTAATTCTAATGAGAAAAGTCAACCACCCCTGGTGGGGGATGTAACCTATTTATACTGCTCTTATACAAATACTGCTCTTATACAAATTTTTCTCAATTGTTCACTTTCCGTTCATATATCCTTCATTTAAATGTTCGCTAGATTTAAATATAATGATATTTATTTCATTTCATGAAATGGAAATAATGCACGAAAAAGATAGAAAAAAGATAATTTCAGAAGCAAAAAAATATGGAGGATTAGGACTCAGAAGTCAATCACTTCGTCTGCATAAGAATGGAGCTAAATTTACAATAAGTAAAGTATATCTCGAAGACAAATTAATAAATCCAGACGCTTCATATAGTCTAATTCTAATTCCAGAAGCGAAAATATCTTTAAAATCAGGAGTTCTATTTACATATTTTCATAGAAAAAAAGGACCGCTTATTTTTTATTCATATCCAGAAGATGTATTTACTGAGAGAGAAAAATATAATGCAAGTAATCTCTTTGAAATAGCAACAAGGGAGAAGTTTTTTACTTATCAAACGATATTTTTTTCATCAATGAATTACTATTTTGAAATAGAATCTGAGTGGTCCCGAGGGAATAAGGAATTGCTTATGGTTACTATTGTTTTAAATACATCAATAAATGAAATCATTGAAGAAAACATTGAATTGCTTTGCCAAGAATTAGAAGTAAAGTTTCAAGAGTCTGAACATATTTATAAAGGAATTTGGATAGAAAGCTTAGATGAGATTAAAGGAGTTGCTGGTAAAAAGCAAGAAATTGAATCAAAAGCAAAATTAATTCGAGCATATATAAAAGAATTTTATAATGAAATTCAAATCTCATTTAATACAATAAAAGTTTAAAATAACTAAATTAAAAAAAACATAGAAATTTATAATTAAATAGAAAGATTAACCGCTTAAATCAATAAATTCAATTAAAGCAGCGTTTGAACAAGTACTTAAGGAAATCACTCCTTCTGAGGATGAGCTTAATTTAGCTAAGAATCTCATTGACAAATTAAAAAAATGGTTAAAAAGGTTTATTATTGGAATACTAAGATTTTTTTAATTCTGTAAAATATTTGTTTATATACTCAATAATTTTTACCATTTACCTTATTATTATAGCTTTATGAATTCAATTAAAGCAGTATTTGAACAAGTACTTAATGAAATCACCCCAACTGGAGAGGAACTTAATCTAATTAAGAATCTTATTGACAAATTGAAAGAGTTGCTAAAGGAATCCGCAAGGAAGAAAAAAATACCTTATACAACTATTGAAGCACAAGGGTCAACAGGGATAAAACAGACTCAATTAAAAGGAGATTACGATATTGATCTCTTTATTGGACTGGATTATTCTTTTTACAAATCAAAATATCAAGGCTTGACAAAAAGTAGATTAAAAGCAGAATCAAAAAAAGATTTTCTTAAATTGTGTCGAGGATGGATTATTAAATCACTAACTAATAAGGAATTTCGAAATGCTCGGTTACTATATGCTGAACATCCTTATGTAACAGCGGATTATTATACTGAAAATCTTACAGTTAAAATCGATCTCGTACTCTATTTCAATGTAGATTTAGATTATATAAAAAAAAATGGCCCAATAACTGCTGTTGATCGATCTCCATGGCATGGGCAATTTATTAGAAACAATTTATCTCCTACACAAAAAAATGAGGTAAGACTACTAAAACAATTTTTTAAAGCAAGTTATAGTTATGGAGACAAAAGCGTTGTAGGTAAAATGGGTTTTTTTGGATACAGTGCTGAACTTTTAATTTATTATTATGGTTCTTTGATAAATCTATTCAATAATTTTGCTTCTCTAAGAAATAACCCTTTAGATTATTATAATCGAACCTCTAAAGAATTAAAGCAGATTAGCCATTTTCGAAATGATTATTTTATTATAATAGATCCTATAGATAAAAATAGAAATGTTGCTTCAGCTATTTCAAAACAAGCTTTTAAATACTGCAATTATAGAATCAAACAATTTCTAAAAAACCCTAGAAAAGAGTTATTTTATATTATGCCCATACCTGAAGAAGACCTTTCAAATAGAAATGATCTGATTCTTTCAAGAATTTCTATAATTGAACTAAGAAATAAAAACCCACAAGTCCATTATACTGTAATTCGGGATAAACTATATTCGCTAGGAAACCATATTAAAACTAATGGAGAAAAAGAAATCTCTCATGAAGATAGATTCGGAAAAATTGAGTTTGAAGTCTATTTTGAAGAGGATGAATACAATCTTGTTCTCAGTAGTGAAAGATCAACACTTACCGAATCATTCTTAAGAAGAGGTCCTCCTTTGACTTCAAAAGTCCATGTTGAAAGATTTAAACATAAAAATCCAAATTATGTTGAAAAGGATAACTATTTATGGGCTAAAACAAAAAGAGAATATACGGACTTTTTATCTTTTATTAAAAATTTTGTAATAGATAAGATACCCAAGAATTTAGATATCTTAAATATATCAATATCCTTTAATGCGAAATCAAGAAGTGCTAAAAGGGCCATCTACGTATTAAAAAATTATATTTTACCTTTTTAATGCTAATAAAGATTATTATTAGTTCATTTCTTATTCTAAGTTAGGTTGAACTTCAATATTATAAACTATAAATTAATAAAGTTCATTAATTTAAGTACTTAAAAGTGAATGTGAAATGTCAGAATGTCAAAAATAAAAATTACAGTAATTAAAAAGTTCAGCCCGATTGATGTCTTTGGACATGAAATATACTCGAAAAATGGTACAAAAATCACAATATGTAGCGCTTTTGATGAAGGTCAAGAATTTATAGTAGAACATATCGAAAAGATGCCAGAAGGATTTTGCGGTTGGGCATGGCGAGATATTTATAAAGACTTATCTGTGCTATATTTCAATGGAAACTTCTATGGACACGAGGAAGGAATTCAACATACTTCATGTTCTGATGGACGAAAACCTGTTTGCTTTAAGTTAGAGAGAATTAATGATTAAATGATAATTAAAAAAAAAAAATGAGACAATCATGAGTAAAATAAAGATTAAAGTTGTGAAACAATTTGGTCCTGAGGATGTTCTCGGTCATGAATTCATCCGACCTAACGGAATACCCATAACAAAATGCGGGATGACTGAAGGTAAAGAATTTATAGTAGATGAAAGCGGAAATATGCCTGAGGGCTTCTGTCATCATGCTTGGTATGGACTATATAAAAATATTTCTATTCTACAATGTGGTGGTGGATTTCCTACTTGGACTGGAAAGGATATGATATATACTGCATGTCCAGACGGTATACGACCGGTTTGTTTCAAAATAGAACGAATTCCAGATTAAAAATATTTATTTAAATCTTTTTTTAATTTTTCTGATTTAAAAAAATTGAATCTTTTGAAGATCTCAATTTTATACATTGAAAACATAAAATTTTTATGATTTGACATATTTTTTTCTACAATTACATCATTTTAAATCAATTAGAATTAACTTAATGTGAACTTATAATGGTTAAAGTAAAGAATCCGGAGGAAATCGCGAAGCTGGTGACTTCTGGTTCATATGAGAAGAAAAGAATATTTAGCATAACTGCTCATATTGATCATGGAAAAACCACTGCTACGGATTACTTATTAAGACGAGCAGGTCTTATGCGTCCTGAAGATGCTGGACAACTCCAAATGACGGACTCGGATGATGAAGAGCAAGAACGAGGCATCACAATTTTCACAAGTGTCGTTTTACTTGCTTTTAAAGATGAAAGAAACCCTGATGACAATGAACCATATATTCTTCAATTGAATGATACACCTGGTCATATTTCCTTCACTGGAGAAGTATCTCGAGCATTAAGAGGTAGTGATGGTGCTATGATATTGGTTGATGCTTTAGAAGGTGTTATGACTCAAACAGAAACAAATATTCGTCTTGCAGTTGGTGAAGAATACTGTAAACCTGTCCTTTTTATAAATAAAGTTGACAGATTAATTAGTGAATTAAAACTAAGTCCTAAAGATACTTATGCCAAGATAGATGAAATAACTAAACAAGTAAATGAATTGATTAAGAAAGTTAGACCTGAGGGATCAGACTGGGGAGTTGACTTTGCCAAGAATAGTGTGGCTGTAGGTTCAGCAAAACATGGCTGGGGGTTTACCTATGAGATATTAAAGGAAAAAGGGCTGACTCCTATTACGGTTTTTGAGAAATATAACGAAGGGGACATTCAGTGGTTAAGAGATAATCTTCCCCTTGATGAACCAATGCTAAGAATGGTTGTTGATCATCTACCTGACCCTATCTCGGCAGCTAAATATAGAATTCCTCATCTCTGGGGTGGAGACTTGAATTCAGAACTTGGTCAATCATTAACAAAGAGTGACCCTAAAGGACCACTCTATGGTATGATTACTAAGATTTTCTTAGATCCAAAACGAAATTATCAAGCTACTCTGATTGGTCGTGTATTTTCAGGGACTTTTGATCAAACAGACAGTATTTATCTTCTTGGAAATCGTACTTCAAACAGAGTTAAAAGGCTAGGTGTTATGGAAATTACAGATATCTTAGATATTCCAAAAATTCCCGCTGGAAATTTATTTGCTTTATATGGATTTATTTGTCCTTCTGGTGAAACATTTGTTCATGCTGATACAATTCCTAAAGATAAAGATGAGATTTCAAAAATTCCAACGTTTGAAAAAATACATTATGCCTGTAAAGCTGTTGTTTCAAGAAGCATTAAAGCAAAGGACCCACATGAACTTGCAAAATTAGGTGAAGTGGTTAATAAATGGTTACAAGCTGACCCAACTGCTGAATTTCGATTGAATAAAGAGTCGATGGAGTACATTTTAAGTGGGATTGACCCACTACAAATTGAAATTCTTACTAAAAGAATTAATATCCAAGTTCAAATTGATATTGGAGAACCCATCATAGTTTACAGAGAAAAAATCACTAGTAAAAGTAAAGAGTTTAATACAAAATCATCCAATGCTCATAATCGAATTATTTTATATGTTGAACCTTTAGATGAAACAACAGAACAATTAATCGATGAAGGATATATTACAGACTTGCAAGATGAAAAAGAACGAGCTCAAATATTAAGAGAAAAGGCAGGTTGGGATGCTAAAGAAGCGCGTCGTATTATTGACGTCTATAAAGGAAATCTGCTTGTAAATGGAGCCGCAGGTCTACAAAGATTTGATAGAATTAAAAATGATCTTGTTAGTTCATTTAGGAATTGGATAGACGAATGTATTATAGCGAAAGAACCCGCTATGGGTATCAGAGCGGTGTTTACGGATTTAGTAATACATGAAGATCCCCGTCATACTCAATTTGCTCAAACAGCATCAATGGCATACTCAGCTCTCTCACTTGCTATGTTAAATGCAGAACCTCATCTTTTCGAACCAGTTCAAAAAATAGATGTAAAAACACCACAAGGGACTGAGGGATCCATAAGTACAATTATTAGTAAACATAGAGGGAGAATTAATAATGTTATCCCAGAAGGAGAGTACGTTAGAGTTCAAGGACAGATTCCTGCTGCTGAAATAGTGGGCATAGCTGATGAAATAAGAAGTTCAACACAGGGTAGAGCTTTCTTTGGTTATGAATTTAAAAATTTTGAGAAAGTACCTCCATCATTGGAAGAAGATTTAATATTAGAAATAAGAAAACGTAAAGGAATGCCCGAAGAAATGCCTTCAACGAAATCTTGGGAAAGATTTATCTATAAGCGTACATAATTATTTAAATTTACCGTTTCTTTTACATTATTTACTTTTTTAATAATTTTTTAAAGAGTGCAACCTTTTTGCTAACGCGTAAAAAGCCTCATATACTCCTTCACCTGTTAATGCACTTGTTTTATAATAACCCAAAAAATTATGAGATTTTACATATCCTTCAACATTTGAATCACATAATGCCGTAGATTGCAGTTCTTCTTCACTTATTAAATCAATTTTGTTCCCAAATAATGCAATCTGCACATTACCGCAATGCTCTCTCACTTCAGAAAGCCATTTATCAATGTTATTAAAACTTTTCGTCTCATTTGGAGAATGGGAAAATACAATAATTGCACCACTGCTACCCGTGTAAAAATTTTGGCGCATAACTTCAAATGCAGCTTGTCCTGCTATATCCCATAAAATAAGTTCAATAGCAACACCCTCAATAACTTCTTCATGTCGTGTGAATTGGGTGCCAAGAGTAGAAATGTAATTTCTCTGAAACTCACCTTTAGTATATTTCTTAATCAAGGATGTTTTTCCAACCGCAGCATCTCCAATTACAGTTATTTTAAATTTAACGTCCGCCATTCAATTATTCAACCAAAAATACGTATTCTTGTTTATTTTATAATAATATAATTTTTTAAATATTTAGAAATAGAAAAATAATCAAAAAATAACTTAAAATTTTCCCAAAGAATAGAGTCTTTTTGCTAGAGCACGAAATGCATCGTAAACACCTTGACCTGTTAATGCACTCGTTTTATAATAACCCAAGAAATCATTTTCTCTGACATATCTTTCTACATTTAAATCAGAAGTATCTAAATTCTCATTTCTGCGTAATTCTTCTTCATTCACTAAATCTATTTTATTTCCAAATAATGCTATTTGAATTTTTCCACAATACTTTCTGATTTCCGAAAGCCATTTACTAATTCTTCTGAAACTATTCTGTTCATCGGAAGAATGTGAAAAAACTATGATGGCTCCTTTAGTTCCTGAGTAAAACTTTTTGCGCATCTGTTCGAATATCTCTTGTCCCGCAATATCCCAAAATATGAATTTTAAGTTAACATCTTCGATCTTTTCCTCGTACTGAGTGAATTGGGCACCAAGCGTTGCAATATAATCTTCCTGAAAGTCTCCCTTTGTATATTTTCTTATTAAGGATGTTTTTCCTACTGCTGCATCCCCGATAACTACAATTTTAAATTTAATTTCAGCCATTTAAAACTCTCCTAGTTGCATTTAATCTATTTAATTATTTGCATAGTAGTATGTACAATTTTTTAAACCTTTAGAATAGTTAAATTATTTAACAAGTATAATTATTTAAATCAAAGCTAAAAAGATATGAATAAATTTGAACCTTAAAATTTATAGAATTAAAGAGATATTATTATTATTAAGGA
>JBHLLO010000029.1:0-20319 GCA_048885535.1 Candidatus Hermodarchaeota archaeon | reverse complement strand
AAAATCAGAAAGATTCGCAAAAAACAGATGATTTAGAGGCATATTATTCTGAAATGGAGAATCTAGAAACAGATTTTTCGGATTTAGATGATATTGATCTTGAAGAATTAAAAGATATCCAAAAAGCAATTTCTAAAGTTAAAGAAATGACTTCAACTTCTAATGAAAAGATTATTGATATAAATTCAATTGATCACCTAGAAGACACTGAACAAGAAGCTGAAGTAGGACAACTGGATGAATATTTAGCCCAAAGAGAAGCGATGATCTCAGATTTTTCGGATTTGGAAGAAATACCCTTCGAAGAGTTACAAGATATGCAAGAAGCAATTGAATCAGTTAAAAAAGAGAAAATTGAAGCCACAAATGAATCCATTATAACTGATCAACCAATATCCATGATCTCAACAGAATTAGAAGAAAAAATCAAGCAAGAACTTCTAGAACGCAGAGCTGAAGAAGAAAAAGAGATAGTAACTGTAGAAAAGTTTTTGGAGTATATAAAGGAAAAAAGGGATAAAATTTGGTATCACGCTCTTTATTATTTAGTCTTTCAAGCTGAAGATCATATAGCGAGTAAAGAATTGTTATATGATATTTTAAAGGAACATACAAGTAAAAGTCCAATCGATCCTATTCCAGAACATAAATTTTACTTCGGTTTAGGTTATATTTTAAGATTAACCTTGAATGAAAAACAAGTGGTTCGATTTGTAAGTAGAGGTAAATTTAAGATAAATATCGGAGTAGATATTTTAAAAGAGCTATTAGAACAGGCTGGAGAACCAATAATAACTAAACCCATTATTGAAGAAGAAGAACAAAAGAAAATGTTTGAAGAGTTTCTTAACGATGATTTTAAAGATATATAATTAACACAAAACCTTCTTTATGAAAGAGAAACCTTTACTATTAATTATTGGGAATTCAAATGTAGGGAAAAGTGCAATAACAAAGCTTTTACTACCTCAACCAAGTAAATATAAGGGTAAATCTGGTAAAAAACCCGGTAGTACATTACTGATAAAACAGATCACTCAACATAATCTTTCTTATAAGATCGTGGATTTACCTGGCTTCGGATATATGGACCGCTCCAGTAAAAGGAGGGAAGAGCATATCAAAAAACAAATAATTAATTATATTGAGAATCATTATTTTGAATATTTTCTTGCTTTGGTAATAATTAATATTATCAGAATTGAGGATGAACTTAAAAAATATTTCATTGAAAATCGAAATACTATTCCTTTAAGTTTTGAATTGCTGAAATTTTTGAGAGAATTTAAAATTCCAATTCTATTAATTTTTAATAAAATTGATAAAATTTCAAATAGAGAGAAAACTCAAATTATATCATTCTTCATTGAAAGTGCTAAACAGTACGGAATAGAAATCGTGTATCTTGATGAGTTTATTAAAGATCAAAATGAACAGATAATACCTTATTTAGACTTTTCTGCTATAAGAAAAATAAATTTAGGTAAACTAAATCACTTTATTAGCTCTATTCTTTCACAGAGGTTGAGTTAGATAAATAAGATATTTTTGATGAAGTAAATTTCATGGGACTTTAATTATAGGATCTTTATCTTCATCCCAATTAACTGCAAATAAAAAGTCTCTACTTGCTTTATTCGAGTAAATTAATGGAAAATTTCCAAGTGATTCAAATTTTTGAGCAATTTCTTCTAAATAACCATAATCTGGAAAGAAATTCTGGATTGAAATATTCGTTTTTAACCTCTCTTTAATCATAAGAGCTTTTGCTTGCAAAGTAAACCCTTTTAGCTCAAAAAAGTTCGGATTAGCCTCTTCAATTAATCTTATATAATCTCTAATGAATACGTCATCTAAATTTAAATTTTTAACGGCAGTTAATCTCACTAAGGTTCTGCAAGAAAATGATTCTAATAGCTCTAGGCTTTTATTGATGTTATCCCAACTATTTTTAGTCATTGGACGACAGACTTTTTTATACAACTTTTCATTAGATGCTGGTAAAGTAAGGTAAAGTTGACTAGGTAAGGAATTTAAATTTTCTAACTTCTCAGGTAATGTTCCATTAGTAACGATAAATGTAGTCATATTCCTACTTCTAAATTCCTTGATAAGATCACTAATAAAGGGATATAATAATGGCTCACCGTCTAAAGATATAGCCGCATGATTAGGAAACATTGCTTCACCGTGAGTTTGCATAATCTCATCTGGAGATGTTAACTCTCTATTGATTAACATTTCAATTTCATCCCTAGAATCAATACAACATGATATTTCCTGTTCTAGTTTAAAGTTTTTTAATGTTGAATCAATAGGTTTTAAGAATTCTTGGTTTTTTAGAAGGTTTACAGCTCTTTCTACTTTATTCCTACTTATATGAAGTGCTTTCGAAAGAGAAAATATACTTTGGTGCCTATTATCTTTAAGCATGAAATGCAGAAGATCTATCATTACTTCATAATTCTCTAAATATCTTCTTAACGGTAAATGATTTTTAATAATATCTTGTTGATGACGTATCATTTCATCAATTAATTCTTTTGGTTCATCTGGCTCAACAATAAATTCACTGCCAAGATTCCCCATTTCAATATCTCTCCAACAAAAAACACATTGATGATTACAAAAAGGTAAAGAAGGTGTGTTCTGTAAACACCTATGGCTCTTAACTCCAAAAACACCTTTATAACAATTTCTATTTTCTCTCCCTGTCATTAATCTTTGTTCTAGCCAATGACAAGGTTTAATTGCTGTGTGTTTATTTTTCCCAATAATTCTATACGTTGTTTTAGTGTAAGTTTCAATGAAATCATTTGTGATTTTATTATCAATGATGAATTGCTTTTTCAAACCAAGGCGTCACCAAAATTCTGCGTATCCTACTAATTTATAATTATAGATTAATGTATTTTATTAAGATATTAAAAATTATTATTAAGAAATATAAGTTCTAATCTAATTAGCAAGCTACTTATAAAATATAATTGAAGTCTAATTAATAGTTAAGTCGAATAAAATATGTTAAATAAAATAAAAAGTGAAATTCTAAATTTTGGGTTGAAATTTATCAGTGTTGATGAGAAAATCGTTAGAATGATTTTAGAAACAGCACCTTCTAATGTTAATGAAATTGTAATTCTACCTTCGACAAAAATTGTAATGAAAAAAATAATAAACAAACTACAAAATAAAACTGTCCATGGTAGGGTTTACAATGGTGTTTTAAATGGAATCAGAGTGAGCGTAATACGTTCCCAGATTGGGTGCCCTAATGCTGCTTTAGATATTGAATGTTTAAAAAGGACCAAAACTAAAATTATTATTAGAATTGATATCTGTGGGGGAATTTCAAATGAAAAAGATGATATAACAATAGGGAGTATAGTAATACCAAAATTAGCTTATTGTGATGATGGAACAAGCCCCCAGTACATTAGATCAAATCCAAGTCTAGTAAATCAATTAGAATCAATAGACAATCCTTTATCTACTATTCAGAATATAATAGCTGGAAATCATACAATATTTATTTCCAAACCAAATGAAATTATAAAGGAAATATTGTTAAATGAGGCTAATTCTCAAATCAGAACATTTGAAGTAGACCTTTGGACAACAGATGCTTTATTCTGTGAAACTTTTGAATTTTTAAGAGCTTTGGATTCAATTAACGTTAAGGCAATAGATATGGAATCATCAATATTATTTTTACTCGGAATGTTATATAATATTAAAATAGCATCAATACTTTCAATCTCTGATTTACCGGGACATCCTCAATATGATCTACTTAACTCTAATGAAATACATCCAAACATGGAAAAAGGTGTTGACATAGCATTTAAAATTTTGTTAAATTCCTTACCAAAAATAAAATCGGTATTAGTTTAAACAATCTAAAATAATAATCCAAACTTTACAATCCATTCAGTAATGCTGAAAAATCAGGTTCTTTGAAAATTTCATTATATTTCTTTAATAACTCAATATTAACAATATTTATGGTTTGATTTTTTTGATCTTTACTAGATTTTACTAAATCTAGTTGTTTTAACTTCTTAATGTGATATTGAATAGTTCCTGAATAGACATCAAGAATCTCTCCGATTCTAGATATTGAAACCGACTCATCTTTTACGAGTTCTTCTAAAATATCTAAGATTAAAGGGTTTGTAAAAATCACTTTTAACTCATCAAAATCTTCAGGGATTTCTGCCCCAAAATAATGTAATGATTTTCCAATCTTTTTTGAACGAATGAGTTTAAATCTTTCCAAGGTCATAATATGTTTTAAAAATGGTGTTCTTGTTATTTCTAATTCTTTTTCGACTTTCTCATCTCTTGCATGAATGCCTGGATTTAATTCAATAAATTTAAGGATAGATAATAATTTTTCATTGTTTAAAATTTCCAGTTTCGTCCGTCTTTCATTTGTTACGATCCATGTTTTATCTTCTAAACTCCTTATAGCCAAAAATATATCTTCTTTACTATATCCTTTTTTATAAGCTAATTTTGCTATGCATTTTGCATATAATTTCTCAATTATGGGGTATTTTTGTAATTCTGCTTCAGTTTCTAATTCTAAATCAAAATCAGCATCATACCTTTTTAGTTTTAAAATATCTTTCGCAATTTTTAGAACTTCTTTTTCAATTTCCGTTAACTCATCAATTTGAGGGGGAATTTCCTTCTTTTTTTCTTCAATTTCTTCCTTTTCCTTTAGAGGAGTGAAGTCTAAACGCCTGAACTTGCTCTCCTGTAAAACTTCTTCCTTTACAGTTCCCTTTTTTTCCTTTCTCCTTTCAAGTGACATTATAATTCATTAATTCTTAGGCATTTTCCTCTAAAAATTGTAAAAAGTTAATTTGTTCCTCAGCATTCATATACCTCAATTGATCAATGATTTTATCATAATGCTGAGGTTTTACATTTGGAAGTTTCTTTATTCTCTCTATTAATTTTTTTGGAAGTTCTTTATATAACTCTGCTAAACCCTCAAGATATTTAATTTGTTCTTCTTTGGTTAAGAAAGCTAATTCTTTTAGGATTTCTTTCTTCTCTTTTTTAGGTATATTAAGTCCATTTATTTGTTTCCTGATACCCTTTGAAAGAACTGTAAAAATTTTTGAAAAATATTCCTTTACAATTTTTTTATCTTTTTCATCTTTTACAGGCAATAATGAATCATGAAGTCTTAAGATATCAGAATCCGGTTTCTTAGAGATTGGTTTAGGTTCTCTAGGGGGTTCCTCTTCTAATTCCTCTTTTTCGATCTGTTCCGTTTCTTCTTCGATTTCAAATTTTGCTTCTTCCTTTATTTCGATTTTAGGTAATTCTTCTGGAATTTCGGATTTCTCTTCTTTAGCGATAGTATAATCTTCAGGTGGGATTAATTTTTCAGGTTTTTCTTCTTTTTTATATTCTGGATATTCAACTTTCTCCATTTCGACAGTTTCTTGAAACTCTGAATAATCTGACGGTTTTCCAGCGGCTAAGAAAAATAAAAGAATTCCTTTTAATAAAATAAATATTCCCAATGCGAAAAAGATTGTCCCAAATATTCCTAAAATGATAGTGCCAATAGCACATTTAAAAGATATTATCTTTTTCTCTCGTAATTTTGGCCTTCTTCGTGCATCAATAATTAGAATTAGTAATGGAATGAAACAATAGATTGCTAAGATTACTGAGGTTATAGTAAATATTAGCCATTGATCTAAACTGCTAATTCTCTGAGAAATAAAATCAATTATGTTTATTATGAACTTTGCATCAAAATCTATAAGAGAGAACCTATATAAAACAAAAAAGGCAATTATTATTCCCGCTTTAGCAGAAAATTCATTTATCGAATTTTTCAACTTTAAACCAAAATTATATACTTTGTAGGATTTTTCCTTAGAATTTAAAGCTACATAGATAAAGATTAATATACCCTTAATCAAGAGAAGTACTCCTACACCATATATGATACAACCTAAAATACCAAAACAAAAAGCATCTAATAATATCGCATCATATCTTTCTCCTTCAATTCTAGGTGAAATGTGGCTAATATCATAAATAACTATTAGTAATCCACCTATACCAAGAGATAAATGGCTTGTTAAAATATTAATCCAGTTGTTCGGATCAATAAAAATTTCAAATAAGAAACCAATATATATGCCAGAGAATATCAGTATGGGTAAGTAAGCGAATTTATTAAACGTTTTAATAGCTTTACTTAATTTTGATTTGCTAGAATCAGCTTTATCATACGTCGGAATTTTAGGAAGAGCAAATTTTGGTGGTTTTAATTCTGGTTTCTTAAATTCTATTCCCTCTAAGGAAAATGGGGTCCCACACATTTCACAATATACTTGTACTCGACTATCGATGAGTTGAGATAATTCCTTAGGAAATGCATATCCACATTCACGACATATGAATAACTTTTCTTTAACCATGAAAATATCACACTTATATATTTATAATGAAATTTATTTTTTTTTCATTTTTAAAAATAAAATTTTTTGAGATTTTATATTACTTATTTTATTTATGAATTAAATCAATTAAAAAAAATTGGAGTCCAATTTTTAGGATAACTATATATTACCATAAATTAAATTACTAGAAAGAGTTCTTTCCAGTTTATTTTTTTGATGGTTGAGTGTAGATAATGGTCATCATCTACAATATTATACTCAAGATTTTTAAATAACTTACTAGCTTCCTCCATTGTTTTGTCCAATGGTACTACATTATCATTTTTTCCATGGTATATTGTAACAGGAATTTTAACTGGCTCAAACTTTAAATCTACAAATTCTTCTAGGGCTAAAAATGGAGCGAACAAAATTAAGCGTTCGACTTTCTCGGGATTTTGCAATGTATATAATGCTCCCATTAAACCCCCAAAACTTGAGCCAAAAATTACCCAATTATTTTTCTCTTCCAATATTGTATCTAATTGCATCATTCTTTCGGATAATAATGATTTAAAACTCTCTTTAGAATCAAACTTCTTGAAATCTGGTGTTAGTATATTTGGAAATATTGATTTCAAATACTGTGCTTTAAACCCTTGACCTGAACTTTCAAGTCCATGGATAAAAATAATATTATACTCGCTATTATAAGACATAGCATTTAAACCTTCACGAAAAACCTTCAGTTCTTTTCTATAACCTAAAAACATTAATATGAAAAGAATCGAAAAAAATATCGCGATAACTGTTAGGGTTATCCAATAATACTTATCAGTAAAATAAATCAAATTAAGCCCCACACCTATTATTAGACCTGTTAATAACCTTGAAGTAGTAGTGCTTTTTCTCAATAACAACCTTTGTGTGCCCCAATCTATCAAGCCTGGAATTGGGACACAAATTATTAAGATTAGCGCAATTTCAGGACTTAAAGAAATTTGAAAAACTAAATTTATTAGATGAAAAAAGAAAGATGAAACAATCGTGCCAAGAATTACACCAGAACACCTGGAGCAAAAATATATTTTCGTTCTGCCAAATTTTAAATAAAAGGTATGATCACTAGCTGAGATTGGATGGTGTGTTAAAAGTAAATTATAGAAAGGACGTTCTTTCCTTGCTAAAAACCAATCATATACAACTATTAATAATGGTACTAAAAAAACTACTGAAAGCAAAGCCTGGATCAAGAACTTGACTCCGAAATTAATCAGAATACTATATATGCTACTTTCTACTAAATCAAAAATTAAGTAAGATATGGTAATTATTAAAAATGCAATCATAGAAGAAAAGACAATCATTAAAATTGTGTACAACATTTTTTTTGGATTTTTATATATCAAAGGTCTATATTTATAAGATCCACAAATTAAACCATAAAGAGCTATTATAAAAATCCAATTAAGATGAATAGAGGAATAGAATGCGATTTGAAACATGAATTCACTTATAAAACCAGATATAAATCCATGAAAAGGTCCTGCGAGTATAGAAAAAAAAGTAAATAGAAATAAAGGTATACTGAAGGTCACTGAGAAATCATTAGATGCTATAAAAGGTGTGGAAATAGAGCCAAAAATCTCTGACACATAAAAGTAACACATAATAATAAAAATCTCGATAAAGATATTAACAAAAATTGTGCGTTTAATATCCTTTTGACCTTGAATTTCACTTTCTTTTTGAATTATAGGATGACTCAAAATCTAACCAGAAATTTTATATTTTAATTAAATATTATATCTAATTCCTCCAGTAATTTTGCCTTAGTTAATTCGAATCCTTTTCTAAGTACTTTTATGATTATATTCTTCCCAGTTAGTACTTTTAAAATAGAAGGATCTTTCTCTACAATTTCTATACCGGCTTCATTAAAATCTAATTGTCTTTTCAAGGCATTAAATGCTCTTTCTTTTGTTTTAAATGCCGCTCTTGATAAATCATTATAATTTCTGATATTATCATCCTTTACACTTAGCAGGATTATACTCTCCTGAACTTGTGTAATAAAGCAATTTTTCGTAATTTCTTTGAGATTATTGTAATTTTTATGATTTCTTCTACACTGACGATCTGTTTGATCATTCTGAAGATAAATGTTAAAATTTTCATTAATTAGTTCATTAAATTTTTGTTCTGTGTAATTACTGTTCTTTATTAGCTCTTTAGCAGTACTTAAAGTTATTCTAATCTGTTCTAATGTGCCTTTCCGAGCATCATTACCCCAATACTGGTAAAATGATTTAACAACAGGCTTAACAACAATATTTAATACTCCAAATTCCAATTCAGTATCTAATAAAGACTTTCCAAAATTTAAAGAGATTTCAGTCTGTTCTTTCATTCTTTCCTCTAAAATCTCATAATTTCTCTCTAAATAATGCATTTTAACATTTCCGTTCTATTTAATTGCTAAACATGTTGATATTAAATATTCAATTTAGGAATAATCATATATTATAAGAGTAAAAATATTCATAGATTTAATACTTTTAATGTTCATGATTATAAGTTTCATCTAATGCTTGTATAAATTCTTTCCTTGTTTCTTCGAATCCTTTTCTTAATACTTTAACTATAATTCTCTTTGCTACAGGAATGCTAAGAATACTTGGATCCTCTTCAATTAAACTTATCGCCTCATCTGTGTAATCTAATTGCTTTATTAAATTTACTCGAGCCTCTTCTTTATTAGAAAAAGCAATTCTACAGAGATCACCATAATCTCTAACCTCTTCTTTAATACTTAAAAAGATTATGACTTCTCTTACGTAATTAATAAAGGTTTTTTTTGCTATTTCAACTAATTTATCATAATTTCCATGAGATTTTCTGCATTGATGCGTTGTTTGATCTGCTTTAAGATATTTCGGAAAGTAATCCTCTATTACCTCATTGAATTTATCCTTTGAATTAGAATCTGATAGCAACTTTTTTCCTGCTTCTAAGGTAACTTTTATCTGTTGCAATGTACCTTTCCGAGCGTCATTTTGAGTCCAATAGTCATAAAAAGTTTTTACTACTGGTTTTATAATGAAATTTAAGATTCCTGTATCTAATTCAGTGTCAATTAATTTCCGCCCTAGCTTAAAGGATTTCTCCATTTGTTCAATCATTCTTGCTTCGACTATATGCGAGTTACGTTCAATGTAGGCCATATTTAAGTCCCTTGTAATTAAAACTATATTAAAAACTCTATTATATGATTAATATAATAGTTAAATAAAGGAAAAAATTAATTTAATAATTTTTAATAATAATAATAGTTTTAAAGATTTGTTAAGTGAATATCTGTTAATTCTTTTATAATTAATTTAACTTAGATTAAAATGCGTTATATATTTAAGACTTTAATTTTAGGGAATATTGAATACACTCCTTATTTTGTTTCTAACGCATTTATAGAAGCTGGTGAAGAAAAGGAAAACACGTTATTATGGTATAAAGAAATTAATGCTTTTGAAGATGTTTGCAATCTAGAAGTCGAAGTTATTTGTGATATGATAAATGCAAATTTTGATGAGATTCTCCCTATGGTTGATGGAATTATTTATTTTTTAAATCCACAGAACAACGAAGAATTAGAATATTTTGATTTAATTTTACCTATCATTGACTCAGTTAAAAGAGATATTCCTACAGTTATATTATATTATGATCTTGACGGGATAATACCTATTTCTACAAATGAGTTACTAGAAAATTTGTGGTTAAAATATCCTCAATTAGAAGCTTTTGTTAATGTTTCTCCAAGAGAATTCTATCAGCCCCTTCAGTGTTTATGTTTGGCAATGATCACAGGCGATACTCCATTAAATATCGAAAATGCGTGGATGCGATTTCCTATTTTTATATTGTTAGCAAATTTATACTATGAAAAACAAAATTTCTTTTATGCGGCACAAGCTATTCGAAAAGCTGCTATGATTGCCGACATTTTTAATAAGGCAGAATTTTATATAATTAGCGAGCAAGCTGCTCTACTCTTTTCTAAAGAAAATCTATATCTTGAAGCCTCAAAGATTTTACAAAATATAGACAAAAAGAAATCTGAAAACTTTAAGAAATTATATGCTGAATCTATCATACTAGAGGGAAACAAGTTATTTAATAATAGAGATTATGAGCTTGCTGCCAAACAATATTTAACAGCAGCTCAATGGGCAACAATAGAATTGAAGGATATAGAATTAAGAAACGAGACATTTAAACTAGCTATCAATTCTTGGATATCTGCCTGTAAAGTTGAGTACTCTTTTAAAATTCTTAACAGTTTACCTCACCAAAAAGTTCTTAACATTCTGAAAGAGATTGATGACAAGATTTTAGCCGCAGCTGACTTTTTAGTTAAAAGTAAAAAATTAGACAAGGCAAAAGATCAAATCTATAAGGCAATAACGGTCTATCAAAGAGAAGGACTATTTGATATTCTAGACAAATTTACCTATAAACAAGTTGATATACTGAAGAAACTATTGGAACTACAGATTAATAAAAATGATATTTATTCCGCTAAATATTCTTATGATGAGATAGAAAATCTATGGGAATCTTATGGAGTGAAAAAATCCAATCTTGATAATTTACTCGAAGAATTAATTCAGCTTTTTCTTAACGAATTAAATTTTGGAATGGCTACTGATTTAATGAATAAATTAAATTCTTTATCAATAAAGAAGAAGTTAACTAAAATTAGGGATAAAGTTGAGGAAGAAGCTAAAGAACTAAGAAGGAAGGAAATACAAGAGAATCTCGAAAAAGGAGTTAAGGTTTTAAAGGAATTTTTGGATGAGGAATTAAAAATAATAGCAAGTTTAAATGAAAAAATAATCAAAGAAGCAAATGCTTTAATCGAAAGTAATGAATTTATAAGAGCAGCTGAACGAATAAAAAATCAAGCTAACTTCTTAAAAAGTATTGGGAAGGAACAAATTCAAGAAGAACTTTTATTTAAATCATTAGACACTTTACTCATAGGTAAGGCTATGACTCAATTCATTCCATTATTTACAGAACTTACTGAATTAACAAAAGAAAGATATTTAATAAAAAAATTTCAGCTTATTCTTAAACAATTAAAAGAGATAAAAAGTGAAAGAAAATACAGTGAATTAGAAAGAATATATGAAAATTTAATACGAATTTATAGAGAACAAGAATTATATGAACAAGCACAAACAATCAGTGAAGAATATATTGAAGTGATAAAGTCAAGAATCCTTCAAATTTTAGACACAGAAAATAATCTACAAGGAATTGAACGTGCTTTAAATTTGACAAATAAAGCATCTGAAATATCTCTCGCTTATTTAGAAAAGATTAAGATTGATCTCAATGAAATATATAGAATTATTGCTGAAAGATACATTGAGCTCGGAAATCTTTCAGGTGCTCATGCTATTAACGATCGAATTGATAATAATGCCATTAAAGCAGAAATCAATAAGAAAATTGAAAAATTGGAAGCTGAAAAAAGTGCTATTGAGATTAAGAAGGCAGAAGAGGATTTTAAGGAAGAATCCCTTATAGAAAGGCTTTCACTTATCAAAAAGAAGGCAAGAGATGCTTTAATAGATAAAGAAAATGAACTAAGACAGAGAAAAGGGTATAAAAGAGCTTATTTTGAAGATGCATTACTCTTATTAAAATCTGGAGAATATGAAGGAGCAATTAAAAAATATGAAGAAAGTATTAATCGGTTATTTAATATTAGGCAATATAATCTGGCAGGAGTATCATTAGCAGTAATTGCTCTTATCTTATTGAAGCAAGAGAAATTTAGTTTAATAGAACCACGATTAAAGAAAATTAAGGAGGATTATTCTAGCTTAGTTCGATTATTATCAGAAACATTTGCTATTACTATAATTGAGTATCTAATTGATTTAAATAAGCTACATAAAAAATTTAGATTAAAGGAATATGTACATTTTTTTGAGAATTTACCTTTATTTAAAGAAGAAGAAACTCTTTTATATGAATATTTAGGGGAGAAGCATAAAGCACCGGAAAAAGGTAAAGAAATCTCAAGTACTCCGATAGAAATGGATGTTTTGGAGGAAAAAATAACTCAATTAGCCAAAAGTATCCAATTAGAGAAATCTGACATTGCTAAAAGAAAATTAATGAAAAACCAATATTGGAGATATGCTTTAGAGGACCTTTCGAATAAAAAATACCGAACAGCCGCAATGGATTATATTGATGTTGTTCCACAGTTAATGGAAAAGAAATTCTATAAACAAGCATCAATTAGCCTAATAATTGGATGTTTATTAATGGTTAAGGAAAATGATATAAATGTAGCTAAATCTGCTTATTATGATAATTTAAATAGATTAGAAAAGTATAAATCAAACATAGAAGATCTACCAGAAATTAAACTTGTGCCAGAACTTTTCTTTGCGATTGAAAATGATTTGAAAAAATTAATAGAAACTTGTTTAAATCTTTTTATTGAAAAGTTAGCTTTATTTACACCAGAAAGCGAATATTTGAAATCATTAATCCCTAAAGAGACTCCTAAGGAGATAGAGAAAGAATTGATCTCAAGAGAAGAATTGGGAAAGCGTAGCATTGATTCAGTCCAAAGAGAACAGAATTTTGCTAATTTACGGCAAAAGTTACCCGATATAAAAAGAGAGAGAAATGATCTTCTAAAGAAACGTAACGCTATGAAGAAATATTATTATAAAGAAGTCACCTCCGCTTTGGAAGAAAATAATTTGAAATTGACTGGAAACTTATATTTTGATCTTGCTATGTCTCTTTCTAAAAGAAAAGATTTTACTACGAGTTCATTATTAATCCTTCTACATGGTTTAGCTTTAATAAAGAATAATGTATCCTTACTTATTATAAAATCAAATGTGGATCAATTTTTAAATTCTCTTGGATTAAATAAAAGATTAGTAGAAGATACATTCTATATTAGATGCATAAATTTTATTCTGGACGTTATTTTGAATAAACTTGATAATTATATTTCTCCAATTAATGAGATGCTAGAAATATTACCTTTATTTGAAGAAGAGAATAAGTTAAAACAAATAGAACTATAAAATCTATTTAGATATCAGCATATTTCATCAAATCTTTAACCCGCATTCGTAATGTAACTTCAGTTACGCGAGCTAATTTACTTATCTCTTTTTGAGTTCTGTTTTCATTACAAATTTTTGAGCCAATATAGATCGCTGCAGCAGCAATGCCTTTTGGATCCTTACCAGCTGAATTAAAACCATGTTTTTTCGCATTCTCGATGATTTTTACAGCCACATTCCTGCATTGCATAGACAATTTTAATTCATCGTTAAATTTATCAACGTATCTATCAGGTGAGAAATGTTGAACCTTCAAATTTAAATTGGGTAGAACCTCCATGAGAATTAATCTATAACTTTTTATAACTTTTTTCTTGGGTATTTGAGCTACTTTTGTTATTTCTTCTACAGTTCTGGGGATGCCATGAACACGTAAAGCACAAAAAATTGAAGCTGATAGTAGTGTGTCAATACTTCTTCCCATGGTCAATTTCTTCTTCACAGTTTGAGTATAAATCCGTAATGCATCCTCAGCAACGGTATCGGGGATACCTAATCTTTTTTGCAATCGTTGCAGATTTGGTAAAGCAATCCATAGATTCCTTTCATAACTAGTAGTTAACGATCTGTGAATTTTTGCCAATCTATTGAACTTAGATTTGTATTTTGGACTAAGTAAAGTCCCTCTCGCATCACGACTTCCTCGAATAATTGTTCTAGGTCCTATTGGGCTATAAACACGCTCATTACTTTTTCTTTTCTGAATTTCTTCCTGAGTAAATGCTCTCCGAGGCGAATCATCTAGAATTCTGCTGTATACATAACCGCAGTTTAAACATACATTAAATCCATCTTCCTCACTGATTTTAGGAGAATCACAGCATTGCTCTGCATCTTCCTCAAAAAAGTTATCTTCTTCAAATTTTGATGGCATATCTATTGAATAAATTGGTGCTCTTATTGGAATTTTTTACTTTGTGTATGGTATTTAAAATAAATCACATATTTAAATGTTAATTAATTTAAATCGGTAGTGAAAATTTAAATCTTAAATTATTTAACTATTATCATAAAAAGGAAATAGATAATAATAAAAATTTATCAAGACTATAAATATTTAAAATTAAGAGCAAAAAAGACAATGTCAACAGATATTTCTAATATTATAATTATCTTCTCGAAATTCTTGGACCTAAAAGAAACTAAAATAAGCAAATTAAACACTTTGGATGATATAAAGCAATTACCTATCCACTCATTTAAGTTCTTCACTAAAGAAATCTCAAAATTCTTAAAAGAGATCTTAAACGTCTCAAACATAGAAGAAATATCAAAAATAAACAGAGATGACCCATTTGAAGCTATAAAGAAAAAGAGTGTTGACGAACAAATAGAAATTAACAGAAAAATTGAGGACCTTAAACAAACATATCCAGAATTAGAAAAAAAGCTAAAGAAAGCAATTACCATTAGCTCAATTGTGGTTAATGTAAAAGATCAAGAAGAAGTTTTTGAGAAAAAAGCTCAAAAAATTATGATTATTGGTTTAGATAATGCTGGTAAGACTGCTATCTTAACCAAGTATGGAGGAAGATTAGGGATAGATGAGCTAGCAAATTTAAAACCAACTAAAGGAGTACACCGGCAGTTTATAAAAACTGAAGAATCTGAACTTGATGTATTCATCTGGGATATGGGTGGTCAAAAGCAATATCGTAATAAATACATGAAGCATCCGGAACTGTACTTTCTTCAAATAGATTTATTAATTTATGTTATTGATATTCAAGATTCAGAGAGATTTGCGGAATCATTTGAATATTTCGAAGAAATACTACAGATTCTAACAACATTAGAAGAAAATCCGTTTATTGTAATATATATCCATAAAGTAGATCCAGATATAAAAACTGAACCTGAAATCTTATTAGGTATAGAATTGTTGAAAGATAACATTAATACATTATTGGCTCAATATGGTTTTGATTATGAAGCCTATCTAACTTCAATATATTCTTTGATTTCAAATGAACCTCAATTTTCAAAATATATTAAAGAAATAATGAAAACTACAGATTCCTTGACAAATCCAACATTAAAAAAGGTAGAAGGTTTAGGTAAAACTTTAGAAGAAACTATGAATGCTGTGATTCGTCTTTCAGAAAGTATTTCAAAGCAATTAAGTGATCTTGACACTAGATTAAGTGCAATTGAGAGTGGAGCCTTTCAAGTAGCACAAAGTGGTATTCCAATTAGTATAACTAGTCCTGACCAATCTCAAAGTCGAACAAATCCTGCTGATTCTAGATTGAAAGTTCTTGATGAATTAAAACAACTTTTTGATAAGAAAAAACGACTTAATTTATAATAACTAATTCTACTTCCTTGATTTTATCAAAAAATCTTTAATAATTTTATGAATTGAAATTAGAAAGATTAAACTAAATACAATTACACATAAGATAACATACCAAAGATTATCAAATAACCACGGATTAATCCTGTAATATTCAACTTGATACGGTATATATGCTTCTATTAGCTTTATTAAATTAAAAAGTAAAGGAGAAACCAAAAATATCGATAAAAGAAATCCCCCTATACCTATTAAGAATCCAAAAATAACATCAGTTGGATAGTGAACTCCTAATTGAATTCTTGAAAATGCACCAATAACAGCAAATATCACACACAAAATTGTTATTAATAGAGAATTCATTAAATAGCCAATTAACAATCCTTGGGAAATCATATTGTATGCATGCCAAGATGGGAAGCTTCTCGAGTAGGGTCTTCTCTCGAGGATATTTATACTTGTTAAACTTTCAAATGGTCTAGATCTATCAAAAACTCTCTTAATAGAGGCAATAATTACAAGTCCAATTAAGAATGTGCTAGATATATGGATAAATAAATTAGGATCATACCAAATAAATAAGAAGTAAGCCATTAAAATTAACCAGATTGTCTCCCTCCCAAAAAAAGAAATAACCTTTAAAATGTATGTGATTGGTTTACCTCCTATTCCATTATATTTTAAGATAATCTTTTGGTCCCATTGATGTAAATGATTCAGTAATTCTCTTGACTCCATTTTTTACTATTTAAAATCTTCCACTTCTTTTAATTAGATTAAATGAATCATACGCCTTTTTTATTTCAGGAATTTGTTCTATAAAAAAATCTACTGAATGAGAATCTGAACCAACAAAAAATGAAGCCCCTTCTTTTAAAAGTTTTAAAACAATTTTTTTAGAAGGAAATGTTCGCCCTATTGGAAATTTTTTACCAGATAGATTATATTCTATCTGAATATTATTATGCATACAAGCACGCCCTAACTCTAAAATCCTGTTATCTGAAATATCGCAATCTTCTGGAGGTTTAATATCATTCTCATTGATATAGCGAAATATCGTATCAATATGACATACACTTTTAAAAATTTTAGATGCAATCATATTGTTAAAAACTTCAAAATAATCGTCAATAATTTGTTTTAGAGATAATTTTTTCATCAACTCTAGCAATCCCTCTCTAGTTGTTATAGGATAATGAATAATCCATTCATGAATTGATCCTCCAATAAAATCTAATTCTTTACCATAATCGTCCATGAATTCCATTAATTCCACTTCCCTGTCTTTATAATACTCAATCTCAAGGCCTCCTAAAATAAAACCATATGATTCCTTAAGTAGATCAATTTCCTCAAGGTAATTATTGATCCCACCATCATGAAATGGATTTAATTTGTCATTTTCAACGTAATAAAGTTCGAAATGTTCCAAAAAGCAAATATTAATACGTTCTTCTTCTGCAATCCTAATATAATCATCAAAAACAGGACCATCTTCACCAACGTCTGTACTCCAACTACGTGAATGAATATGATAATCAGTATACTTAAATCTCATGTATTTTCAAGTATATAAATTAAAAAAGAAAGATAAAAATTGTGATTATCTACTCCATTGAATTTTCCTTATCAAAAAAGACCTCATAAAACAATTCTTTTTCACCATCTTCGGGGGGAGTAATTTTAGTATAACCCCCTGTTCCTATAATTTGAACTGTCTTTTTATTCTGAACATGGATGTTTCCAAAAAAGCCTTTAATTCCCTTTTCTTTTGCGATTATTATTAGAACATGATACAAATACGACCCTATGCCCTTTCCTCGATAATCTTCTCTGACTAAAAAACTATATTCTGCCATGTTATTATTAGGATTCAAATAATAGGCAGCATTTCCTACCATTACCTCCTTCCCAATTTCTCCTACAAAAGCACCTATCGAAAAAATCTTATTATAATCAATATTAACTTCATTTTGTGTCTTGGAATGTGTAAACTCCTTTCTAATTTCAAAAAACCTCAAATATCTATCTCTCTCATTCAAGGAATAGTACAGTTCTTTTAATAAAGGTTCATCTGTTGGTTTTACTGGTCTTATACTTACCTTTATATTATCTCGAGTTGTAAATGATGTTTCATACTCAGAAGGATATCGACAAATTTTGCCATTTTCATCACAGGGTAAAATTTGGTCAGAAAAGATGTAATTTAATTTTTTAGCATGTTCTAATAACTGTTCTCGAAATTTAGGATGAGCAATACAAATTAACTCAAGGACACGTTCTCTTATAGTTTTACCATGTAAATATGCCACACCCCATTCGGTTACAACATAATGAACATCAGCTCGAGATAACATAACGCCTGCTCCCTCGTCCAAATGAGCAACTATATTAGATTGCTCTCCACTTTTAGATGTTGAAGGTAATATTATTATTGGTTTACCTCCTTTAGAAAATGCGGCTCCACGCATGAAATCAACAGTATCTCCTATTCCAGAATAAAAATCATATCCCTTAGTAGATGCATTAACTTGTCCTGTTAAATCTATTTGTAGTGCTTGATTTATTGAGACCATCTTTTTATTCATACCAATATATTTAGGATTACACACATAATCTGATGGATAAAACTCAATATATGGATTGTTGTCAATAAAGTCAAATAATTTCTTGGTACCTAATGCAAAACTCGTAACAATCTTTTCAGGGTGAAAATTCTTTCTTCGTGAGGTTAAAACGGTACTTTTTATTAAGGGTATTATATTATCTGTGATGTAATGGCTGTGCATTCCAAGATCCTTTTTATTCATTAAATACTTCAAACAAGCATTAGGTAAATATCCATTCCCTATATGTATTGTTGACTTATTTTCAATTAAATCAGCAACATTTCTACCAATACGATCCATTACTTCTGGATTTTTCTCCTTGAAATGAAATTCTAGTAATGGAGTATCATTGTATATATAAAAATCAATTTCTTTCATATGGATGAAACTATTCCCTAAGGTTCTGGGCATCTGGGGATTAATCTCTGCAATTGTAATATAAGCTGACTTAGCAATTGGTTTAGCAACATCTATATTGGTACCAAAGGAACAAAAACCATTTCTATCAGGTGGAGTCACTTGAATAAGTGCTACATCACAATTTTTTCTTCCAGTTAAGAATAATGAGGGAATTTCATTGGCAAAAATTGGAGTATAATCTGCTTGCCCCTTGTTGATCTCTTCTCTTAAAGTTTTACCAATAAAAAAGGCATTATGTCTAAATAAATCTTCTGCTTTGTCCTTAAAGTATTTTTCGGGAAAAATAGTCAGGAAATGAATCAGTTCTGTATCTAATAAACTGTCAGAAGATTTTATCAGTTGATTCGTTAGAGCTTGGGGCTCAGAACATGCAGTATCAATAAAAACACGATTTCCAGGTATAATTTTTTTAATTGCCTCTTTTGCGGTAATTTCCTTATTCTTCCACTTAACTCGCCAATCTTTATCTAATAATTCTTTTTTTTCCATTATAAATAGCAAAAATCGATCCTAATTGTTACTTAAAAGTTCTATATTTCTATTATTTATTTCTCTATTCATTTAACTTTTTTTGAAATCTCAACTGAGTGATTGATATATTATTTATAAATAAAATGTTTAAAAATCATTTAGAATTTCTTTTGTTGATGGTCTTATGTTCATTTATTCATAAATACTTTAAGTGATATAAGATCGAACAAAAAGCTTTAATATATTCTTAGAATTAAAAAACCTTGTAAATCTTAGATTAGATACAAAATAAGAAATTCAAAATTGTGAAATTTTATGTCAGAAGAAGATAAGAAGATGGAAAGTATCCTTACTGAAACCCGTATCTTCGATCCTGTTAAACTAAACTCGAAATTTGCTAAAACTGGAATGTCATTTGAAGAATACAAAGAGTTATACAAGAAATCTATTGATAATATGGAAGAGTTTTGGGCAGAACAAGCTAAATCACTGGATTGGTTTAAACCTTATGAAAAAGTATGGGAAAAGACTGACTTATTCCCAGGAAAGTGGTTTGTTGGTGGAAAACTTAACGTTGCATACAATTGCTTAGATAGACATGTAAAAAAGGGCAATGGTGATAAAATAGCACTAATATGGGAAGCTGATAGACCAGGAGAAGTCAGGAGGTACACTTATAACGAGTTATTGAAGGAAGTTAATAAAGTAGCAAATGCAATGAAAAATCATGGCTTAAAGAAAGGTGATAGAGTTACTATCTGGCTACCAATGATACCTGAATTAGCCATCATTATGTTAGCTTGCGCAAGAATCGGAGTCATACATTCAATTGTATTTGGTGGATTCTCAAAAGAAGCCGTAAAAGATAGAATTGGAGATTCGAATTCAAAACTTCTATTCACAAGTGATGAAACTGTAAGAGCCGGTAAATTCTA
>JBHLLO010000028.1:0-39756 GCA_048885535.1 Candidatus Hermodarchaeota archaeon | reverse complement strand
GTTACATACCCCAGTTTTTTCAATTCTTTCTTTGAAAAAGGGAGTGTCTGCAACCATTTAAACGCGTTACCAGACATAAATGAACTTGTTGAGAATAACCCCATGAGTAAAACATATAGGATTGACATAATGAAAAAAATACCAAAGACTAAAGCATAAGTAAATAATATGGTTTCCATTGGAGCTGAGGGATAATCTTGTGAAATATCAAGAAAGCCAATGATTGTAATAGCCGGAATAAAAACAAATATAAATCCATAAACAATTTTAAGTGCTAGGAGTTGATGTTTAACAGATTTTTTATTTTTCTTATACTTTTCAAGGAGTTTTGCTTGATTAGCTCCAGCTGAAGATAATTGCGCATCCATTAATATTTCTAAATTAGGATACTTAGCTAAAGAATAATATTTACGTTTTACCTCTTCTTCCATCCTAAGTCATTTCTCCTTTAAATTTCTTCTTATATGAAGCTCTTAATCTTTTTACGATCTCTTCTACTGATGTATCTTGTTCTGTTAGCCTAAGGAAAACATCTTCTAAACTTGCTCCTAATTTATTAGCTTGTTGACGGAGCTCATCAACAGTTCCTATCCCTACCATTTTGCCTTTGTTTATAATACCTATTCTATCACAAAGTTCTTGAGCAATTTCCATTATATGAGTTGAAAATAGAACGGCTCCCCCATGTTGCGTGTGTAATTCAAGTATTTCTTTTACTACTTTTACAGATTTAGCGTCTAATCCTGCTAAAGGTTCATCTAGGATCAATAAATCTGGCTCATGGAGTATCGCTGCTATAACCTGTATTTTTTGTTTATTACCATGACTTAATGTGGCAATAAGCTGTTCATAATATTCTATAGCTTCTAAGCTTTCTAAATATTCTCTTGCTTTCTCCGCAGTTTCTTCTTGTTCCAACCCTCTAATTGATGCAATAAAGTTAAATAAATCCTTAGGAGTTAGAGATTTAAAGATTAACGGTTCTTCTGAGACATACCCTATTCGACGTTTAATTTGAACCTCATCGCGTTCAGGATGTAATCCAAAAATACTCATTTCGCCTTCTAAAGGTTCTAATAATCCTAATAATAATTTAATTGTAGTAGTTTTTCCTGCACCATTTGGACCTAATAAACCAAACACTTCCCCTTGTCTAACATTAAAGGAAATTCCATTTACTGCTTTAATTTCTCCAAAATATTTCTTTAAATTTTCTACCTTAACTACAATATTATTTGACATATTTATGCCTCATTTTGCTTACTTTATATGATTTCACATTTAATCATTTAATACAAGCAATTCTTTTTTTATAAAATATATTAAATATGTAAGTATATATCTTAATATATGTGTAAATATATAAATATTTCGACAGGATGTATGGAATCTTAAATTCACTTAATTTTAAGGTATGGCTCTTTTCATGCCAGATATTCGAATATATTTAAAAATATATTAATTAGTATATCAAGTGATTCTAATAATGTTTATTCTGCTTCCGAGAAGATACTTTTCTTTATTTTCTTTCCTGTTTTAGTTGCTGCAATTCCCCCCTTTCCTGTCTCCTTTAGTTCATATGGTAATTTAAGACCAACTTTCTTCATTGCATCTACAACCTCATCCGCAGGTATAATTGATGTAATACCAGATAATGCCATTTCAGCGGCTAAAAACGCGTTAAATACGCCAATAGCGTTTCGTTTAATGCAAGGTGATATCACAAGTCCCGCAACTGGGTCACAAACAAGACCTAGTAAATTTTTTAAAGTCAGAGCGATAGCATTACTTATTTGCTCATGTGATCCTCCTGCCATGTATGTAATAGCTGCAGCAGCCATTGCAGAAGCAACTCCGACTTCAGCTTGGCAACCTCCTTCACTTCCAGACAGCATGGCTTTATTTCCAATGATCGCTCCTATTGCTGCAGCCACAACTAAGGCATTTAACAAATCCTCATCTGATTTATTTAGGATTTCTTTTGCTTTGAAAAGTACAGCAGGTAAAACCCCAGAAGACCCTGCAGTAGGACAAGCAACTATCAATCCCATACCACTATTATATTCGCCAATAGCCATTGCCCAGCCAACAGCTTCTTTTAAATTATTTCCACAGAATATCCCCCCTGAAAGCATTTTCTTCGCTTGATGGCTTGCTTCTTTTATTGGTAATTCAATATCATTTTCAAGTGCCTTCTCAAGGGATTGCTTCATTACAACTAAAGACTTGTTTAACTTTTCAATGATAGTTTCTTTAGGAGTATTTTGATATTCCATTTCATCGTTTATTATTAACTCGTGTAACGGAATACCTTTAGCTTCAGCTTCATTAAGTAAATTCAGTATCGATTCAAACATTTATAACCCTCACCCATATTATTTCTGGATGCTTTTTTAAAGCATCAATTAATTCTTCTGAAAGAGTTGAATCTGCTTCCAGCCACGTTAATGCTATTTTCTTTTTTAAATTTCTAGATATTTTCATTGATCCAATATTTAATTTAAATTTTTGAAGTGTATTAGCAATATTTACAAGTGCCGCAATTTTATCATGATTCAAAATCGCTAGAGTATTAGGTTCTCCCCCAAATCCTGCATCTAATCCATCAACCTCTTTGATTATTATGTTACCTCCGCCTATTGAAGAACCTATAACAGTCATTCTTTCTGATCCACGGATCATCTCTATAATTACTGAGTTTGGATGATAATCTATGCCTAAATCTACCGATTCAAATGAATACTCAAGATTTTCCTTTTCAGCGATTTCAACTGCATTCTTAATCCTCTCATCTTCAGGTTTAAAGCCCAATAAGCCCCCTAATATCGCGATATCGGTTCCATGACCACGAAAAGTTTCTGCAAATGAACCATGGAGTCCAATTTTTACAGTTTTAGGCTTCTTGCCAAATAATAACTGAGCAACATAAGCAATTTGACACGCCCCTGCTGTATGACTCGAGCTTGGTCCAACCATTATATGACCAATCACATCAAATATAGAAGTATATTTCATAATTTATTCAACTTGCGTTTTATTATAATCTTGCTTTAATCTCATTATAAGAATTATAGATATTATAATTATTATTGTTCCAATAACATGAAAAATTGTAAAAACTACATTCCTAATAAAAGTTGCAAACAATGCTGTTACTATTGGAGTTGGAGAAAATAAAATCGTTGCTTTCGAAACATCTAAATATGAAAGAGTTTTGTACCAACAAAATAAACCAGCACTATAAACAGCTCCCATAAAAAAGAAATAGAAAAGATTTATGGGAACAAAAAGCAAATTTATGTTTTCTAAAGGGAAAAAAATAAAATAAGTTGAGAATAACATAATTCCACTAAATATATTCCTTATGAATACCATTTGAGTAGGGTTTGCTTCTTTTCTTGTAAAAATTGGTTTGGTTAAAGCATGTCCTAACATCCAAAGACAGGTGATAAATAACATTATTAGAACACCTATTAACATATCTAAATCAAAATCAAAAGTCAACTGAGTTACTGCAATTATTAAACCAATAAATAACGTTATCGAAAATAAAATTTGCATTTTGGAAACTCTTTCTTTTAAAAGTAAGTAACCAAAAATTAACCCAAAAAAGACTGTTGTTTTCTGAGTCAGTGATCCATTTATCTCTCCAGCTAATTTGTAACCAACAAAAAATAATAATTGATTAATTCCAAAAATGAATCCAATAAATATTAATAGTTTTATATTTTTCTTCCAATTTTTTAAAATAGAAGTCTGATTTTGTGTAATATTAATAGCTTTATTGTTTTTTCTTCGATTCAATTTGATTTCTATTACCATAATAGGAAAAAATATTAGGGCTTCTATAAGGCACGTCATAGCTGCAAAAATATAGGCATCAAGGACTTCAGGGCGAGAATTTGCGACAATTGGTTGAAACCCAACGAAAAAATTTCCCAACAACCCAAATATTAACCCTTTCTTTATATGCTTATCCACGATAATTATTAGAAAGCTTTAAAGATTAAATCTATTTTCTTTTTGGTTGAAGAATCATAAAAATTGATAAAATAATAATTGCTGTGCCGATTAAATGGAAAAATGTGAAATTATCTCCTAATAATATGAAACCAAAAAAGGAGGAAACTATCGGAGTCAATGAATTAATGATACCAGTCTTTCCAATTTGAATGTAAGAAAGTGTTTTATACCATAAGAGTAAAGAAAAGCCATAATCTAAACCCATTAATAAGAAAAATATCAAGTTATTAAAATCTAGAAGCATTAATAAATTCTCATTAGGGAATATAATCAAGTAAGCCACGAATAAAATTGTACCACTACACAAATTGCGGATAAACACAACCTGTGCAGGAAATAACTCACTTCGATCAAAGGCAGACTTTGTTAATGTGTGAATAAGAGAAAATAATGCGGTACTTATAATAATAATGAGAACTCCAAGGTTAAATTCAAGTAAATTAAACGAACCCTCTGTTATTGCAATAATTAGTCCGAAAAATAAAAAAATACAAAATAAAATTTGAATCTTTGATATTCTTTCCTCCTTCAGAAGTAAATATCCAAATAAAAGCACAAAAATTATTTCACTTTTAAGGGCTAAAGAGCTGTTAATTGCCCCTGCAAGTTCAAAACCTATATATAAAAGAACGGGGACTATACTAAAACTAATTGCAATAACAAAAAATAATTTTACATTTTTTCTTTTCTTCCAACCGTTTAATAGAGAATCTATTTTAGCTAAATTCACCTGACTATTGTTTTTTAAATTATTTAATCTAATTCTTTCATAAAAATAAATTGGAAAAAAAACCATGGCTTCAATTAAAGCAGTAATTGCTGCAAATATGAAGGGATCTATAATATCAGGTCTTGAGATCGCTATTACAGGTTGCAATCCTATTAAGAATACACCTGATATTCCATAAATTAAACCCTTTTTTAAATTATAATTTTCCACGACTTAGAAAAAGAAAGAAAAAATTTAGAAATTATTATTTACCAATTTATTATTTTCCTTTAATAATTAATTATTTATACTAAAGTACTTTTAATTTCATCTAATCTTTGTTTTGCGGATTGATCTTTTTCAAAAACATTATTTAATGTCTCACAGGGGTAATTGTCACAATAGGCACAATTTTCCAGTCCTTTTCCTCGAGCACAACTTCTAATATTACATTCTTCACACCAAGTGAAAATTACCTTATTAGAAATACAGCCATCACATAAAAGTTCCTCTGGTGTGAAATTCATTTCTCCACTAGACCACTCCTTCGAAATTCTTTTTAATGCCTCTTTATCATTACTTTGAGTAGCTATATATGCCGGGCATTTTGAACATAATAAACCGCAATATGCAATAATTTCACTCATAGTTTACACTTTTTATATAGTATTATATAAGAATGTACTATATAGTACTAAGCAACTTTAATTTATAAACTTAACTTATTTCTTAAATTATTTAGGAACGCTTTTTCGAATGAAGTATTTGAAACGGTGCAGCAGTGCATCTCCAAATCGCCAAATCTTCAAATCCTAACTGCTCAGCGAATGTTTTTTCTCCATTACAGGTAGATTTTAGTTTCTCCCAAAGAACTTCAGCAATATCTTCAATTGACTTCCCTTCAGTTATTATTTTACTTGCATTGATATCAATATTACTTGCCATCCAATTGCAGGTTTTAGGATTTCCACATATCTTTATTACTGGTGCAATTGGGTTACCACATGGAGTTCCTCGACCAGTTGTCATAACAATTACATTAGCTCCAGCAGCAGCTAATCCTGTCATAGATTCAACATCTATTCCGGGCTCTATCATCAACCATAAACCATTTTCTTTTGGGCTTTCTGAATATTCAAGTATTCCTTGAATTGTTGCTTTTCCAGCCTTCGAAATCGTGCCTAATGATTTTTCTTCTATTGTTGTTAAACCTCCTTCGATATTACCAGGGGTGGGTTGAATTTCTCGGAAATCAATTCCATATTTTTTAATATCTTCTATAAAACCGTATAAAGTTGAGTAAATTTTCTCAGCAACCTTCTCATCCTTCGCTCTTTTAGCTAATAAATGCTCTGTCCCAATCCATTCTGTAAATTCCGGCAATATTGAAGTTCCACCTAACTTAATAATCTTATCAGAAACTATACCAACTACGGGATTAGCTGAAATTCCAGAAATTGAATCTGATGCACCACATTCTAGTCCTAGAACTACATTGGAAAAATCAAATGGTTCACGCGTTAACTCTCTTGCATTTTCTGCCATTATTTTTCCAATTGCCACACCTTTTTCTATAGCTGCTTTTGATCCTCCTTGAATATCCTGTAAATTAAAATATTCTACTGGTTTTCCCTTTTTTTCAATATTTTTGGCAATTGATTTATTACTCATGTTTTCACATCCTAAACCAATAATTATAGCTCCATAAACATTAGGGTTATTGCCTAACCCGACTAGTGTACGTTGAGTATATGCAAAGTCTGGACCAAATTGCCCACACCCAAGTGGATGAGTAATAGCAACGGCTTCTTCGACTTGATTTGCTATTTGGTGGGTTACATGATTAACACAAACAACTGAAGATATAACAGCAATTTTGTTTCTAATACCAACTTTACCATTAGATCTCTCATAACCTAAGAATTCTTCCGTCATTCTGTCACCTTATTTAAATAATGGCTTTTAATATTATGTATATGCATCCAATCTCCGCTCTTAATGTCTTCAATGGCAACACCGATTATTTCACCATACTTCAATATAAATTCACCTTTTTTAATATCGATTAAAGCAACTTTATGCCCATTCGGGATTTTCTGATTTGTCTTAATATTTCTCTCTTTAACCATGATTTCACTATTTTTTGGAATTTCTACTAAAGCTGTAGCGCAGTTATCATTAGAATCCATTATAATGATTTTATTAATCAATCAATCACCATTTAAAAATAAAAATAAAAAAAAAGTTATAATACAGCTACAGCACTTATTTCTATTAACATTATAGCTAAAGGTAAATTTGATACTTCTACAGTAACTCTTGTTGGAAAATTTTCTGTAACTCCATTATCATTAAAGAATTTTTTATATTCTTTATTCATTATACTAAAATCATCCATATTTTTTAAGTAGACATTCACACTTACAATATCGGAAACTTTTCCCCCTCCAGCTTCAACGATTTTTTTGATATTCTCCAACGTTGTATAAGTTTGTTCTTTAATATCTGTTGCCTCTTGTGCTGGACCTTGACCTGAAATAAAAAGTAAATTTCCAACCTTAATACCGGGATTATAGGGTCCAGCGACAGGAAGCCCTGGACTTATAATTTCTTTATTTACCATAAATAATCTTTTACTCCAATATTTAATAATTTTTTCCTCGAGCTAAAATTTCCCATTTTGCTATAATTTCATTATCCTTTATAACTGTAAGAAAATCATAAAGATTTACTGTTGTACAAATATGCGAAGGGAAAATTTCTAACTTTTGTCCAATTTCAAAACTATCCTCTGGACCTGCTCTAAAAATGGAATGCTCTTCTGTCATCACTTTAATTTTGCATTTAGGATAACTTCTAATAATAGGATATCCACTATCACTAGTAATAGCTTTTAATCCTGCATCTAGTGTATAGAATCTCTTCCCAGGATTATTAGTAATTGTGCCTAAAACAGTTGCAGCTAAATTGAATTCAGGAGATGTTTGACAATAATGCCAATCATTAAAAATATAAGTGCCTGGTTGAAGTTCAGTGATTCCCTTAACTTTTCCTGAATATTTATATGTTACAGTATTTCCTACTGTTAAATATTTGATATCATATCCATTTTGATTCAGGAGATTTCTTGTATCAATTAATTTTTTCATGCAATCTTCTGATTGTTTTTTCCTTAAGTCTGGGTCTGTTACTGACACTAGATGCCCCTCATATCCTTGAAGTCCTACTAACTTCAAATAATTATGATCTTTAATAATTTTAGCAAGGTTAAGCGCCTCTTCTCCTGGTTTTACGCCATTTCTACCTAATCCTATATCGATTTCAAGTAACACTTCTAATGTAATTTTGTTTTTCGAAGCATATTTATTTAGATCTTGTATATTTTTTTTAGAATCGACACATATTCTTACTAATGACTTTTTATTTAATTCAATCAATCTTTTAATTTGATTTAATTCAATTACTTCATTAGCAATTAAAATATCAGTAAATCCATTTTCAGCAAAAATTTCTGCCTCACCAACCCGTGCAACACAGATCCCATCAGCTCCTGCTTCTAACTGCATCTTTCCGATTACTGGACATTTGTGAGTCTTAACATGAGGTCTTAAACTAAGATTATTATCTTTTGCGAATTTTGCCATTGTTTCAATATTTCCTTTCATAACATCATAGTCAATTATAAGCGCAGGAGTTGATACCTTATCTTTCCAGCTTTTTTCTAAAATTTATAATCCCTCCCAATATTTTTAATCTACAAAATAGAAAATAATATTTGTTACAATTCTTTTTTTTATTTAATCTAATCTCTTCAGAATTTTTTGTGATAATATGCCTAAATTTTCAAAAGAACCATTACGGGGTATGGATGATTTATATCCTGAAGATTTACGTGAAGTTAATTGGATAATTGATACTTTAAGAGATGTTGCAGAACGTTATGGATTTGAAGAATATGAAACCCCTCAATTAGAACCTATAGAAATTTATGCTGCAAAATCTTCTGACGAACTAGTGTATGAGCAGTCTTTTATCGTCGAAAGAAAGGAGGGAGAAAAATTAATCTTAATTCCTGAACTCACACCTTCACTAGCTCGAATAGTAGCTAAAAAAAGCCAAGAACTAAAAAAACCGTTAAGATGGTATTCATTTCCAACATGTTATAGATATGAAAGACCTCAGAAAGGGCGTCGTCGTGAATTTAAGCAATTTAACGCTGATATTCTTGGTGAAGATAGCCTTTATGCGGATCTTGAGATATTTAATATGATAGTAGATATTTTTAGAGAATTTGGAGCTACTTCTAATCAATTTCAAATATATTATAATAATCGCCGATTTATAGATGCGGTTTGCACAATGATTATAAAAATGGATAATAAAAAATTACCTCTTCTTTATAAAGTACTAGATAAATCTGATAAGATGGAAGCAGAGGAGTTTGAAAAGTTAGTTTTAGATTCATTTCAAGATGAACTCATAGTTCAAGGAATATTAAAGTTAAAAGAGTCTAAAGGTGTGGATGAGTTACTGAAAAAATTTGATAATATACCAGAAGACTTTTATAACTCTCAAGGATATAAAGAATTAATAACTTTTGATAATTATCTGAAAGAAATTGCTATATCAGGGTATTGTACTTTTTCTTCAAGCGTTGTGCGAGGTTTAGATTACTATACTGGCATTGTTTATGAGGTATTTGATACAGGTAAAGAAAATATCAGAAGTATTTTTGGAGGAGGTCGTTATGATGATTTATTGTTACTATTCTCAGAAGAAAAGATTTCTGGTACTGGATTTGGGATGGGAGTTTTAATGCTAAGTTTATTTTTAAAAACCTATAATCTAATTCCAAAAGAAATTAGTGAAAGAGATTATACTGATACAATATATATTGCATCAGTTGAAGAAAGCGTATCTTTATATAGTTTCAAAATAGCTCAAATAATTCGAAAAGAGGAATTTCCATGCTTATTAGATTTTAGGTTCAAAAGTTTGAAAAGTCAATTAAGTAAAGCGAATGATTTGGGCGTTTTAATTACATTAATAATCGGAACCAAAGAAATGAAAGAAAATAGAGTAACCATAAGGAATATGAAAACTGAGGAGCAAAAAACGATTAAAGTTAGCAATTTACTGGAAGAAATCTATGATATTTTAGATGAGTACGCAGAATAAAAGAATTATCTTTTTTTATTGGAGTTTGTTATTATAACTAAATAAAACGTTGGTATATTATGCATTTCATTGAACGATTAATTCAACTTATAAAGGAGAAACATAGTGTTGTTTGCATGGGGCTTGATCCTAGGATGGAAAAAGAAGGAGAAATTCCAAGCTATTTAATTGAGCAATATGAAGATCCAAATGCAATTATTCTAGAATTTAATAAATCCTTAATTGAAACTAATCATGATTTAATTCCAGTGATAAAACCCCAAATGGCTTTTTATGAAAAGTATGATGCCTTAAATGCTCTAAAGGGGACCATAACTTTTGCTCATAAAAATGACTTATTAGTTATTTTAGATTCAAAAAGAAATGATATTGGTACTACTTCAAAAGCATATGCTGATGCTACATTTAAAATTTATAAAGCAGATGCTTGTACATTAAATGCATACCTTGGTTTTGACAGTATAGAACCGTATTTAGAATTTTATAATGATAAAGGACTATTTATTCTTGTAAAAACCTCAAATCCAAGTAGTCATGACTTTCAGGACTTATTTAGTGTTAGAATAGATGATATTAATAATGATCAAATTGAAATAGAGAAAAAAAATATTACACTAAAAAGAAACTACCTTCATATGGCTGAACTAGTAAAAGAATGGGGTAAAGAATTACCAAAATTCTACCAATATAATAACTTAGGAGTTGTAGTTGGTGCTACATTTCCTCAAGAATTAAAATCAATACGAGAGATTATAAATAATTCTTTTATATTAATCCCTGGTTATGGTGCTCAGGGAGCTAAAGCAAAGGATATTAAATATGGATTTCACATGAATGGAATTGGAGGAATAGTTAATTCATCTCGCAATATAATTTATGCTTATAATAAGAAAACTCAGTATCCTCCTGAAAAATATGAACAAGCAGCTAGAGATGAAATTCTAGGTATGAATAATCAAATAAATAAGTTAATAGGTCTATGAATATTGTAAACGTCCTATAAACGATCCTATAAAATACAGACTAAAAATAATCGGCACTATCAACATAAACATAATTGCTAATGAACGCTTAAGACCAATTTGATGAAGAACATTAATAGCATTTAAATTTATAAAAAATACGACTATTATTATAGGAATTATTGCTATTGGGTCTCCCTCAAAAGCACCTGCGAATCCAAGTAACATTAAAGGTGATCCTATCCCAAAAGCTAATCCGACTTGGATTAAAAAGCTATAACCAACCCATTTAATATTTGTTCTCTTTTCAGCTTTTACAATAATTAGCCCTATCTTTAACAATCCAAAAATTAATACAAAAAGAGAACCTGCTATTATTAACTGTATATAATCTTTAATTGAATCCATTCCATTTTGAAAAAGAATTAATATCACCTTTTATCCCCTATATGAAAGTTATTCTTATATTATTATACAATATTACTTTTTTAATTCCGTAACTTATGAAAGATATATAAAAGATTTTTGATTTAAAGTTAATTTTTTTAACCTAAGAATTAAATTAAATTGAAATATTAAGGTTTATAATTATATTTATCAAAATTAGTCGGAGGATATAATTAAAAAAGATAGAAAGGATTGATTTGCAATGGTAGAGACACAGACTAAAGAGAAAAAATCTATTGAAGAAATTAGAATATTTGTTGCTATCTGTCAATGAGGTATTAATGTTGCTGAAATAATTGATACAAAAGCCTTAGCTGAATACTCAAAAAAATTACCTAATGTAGTTGAGGCACTAGATTATATCTCCTTATGTACTGAGCCTGGAGCTGAATTTATAAAAGAAAAAATGCTTGAAGCCAACGCGAATAGACTTGTTGTAGCATCCTGTACTCCTAAAACTCATGAACCAGTATTTAAAAGTGTACTAGAATCGATGGGATTAGATGCATCATATTTGGAGTTTGTAAATATACGTGAACATTCAAGCTTTGTTCATAGAAATGATAAACAGGGTGCACAAAAAACAGCTGAAGATGCAATAAGATCGGGAGTTGCCAGAGCAGAAGTATTAGAAAAGATTTTGGTAAAAGAAGTAGATATTACTAAGAAGGCTCTAATTATTGGAGGTGGAGTAGCTGGATTAAGCGCTGGAATAGATCTTGCAGAAGAGGGCTTTGAAGTATTCCTTGTAGAAAAAAGCCCAACCATAGGAGGAAAAATGGCAATGCTTGATCGAACATTCCCCACAGATGATTGTAGTATCTGAATATTAGGACCCGTTATGCTACAATCAGCAAGGACTCCTGGTATGAATTTATATACTTACAGTGAAATTGAAGATATAACCGGATTTGTTGGAAATTTCAAGGTTAAAATTCGGAAAAAGGCGAGATATGTAAATAATGATTGTAATGGATGCGGTTCCTGCTTTGAAGTATGTCCTGCATACGGATATGATGAATTTAACGAAGGAATGAATCCAAGAACAGCAATTTATTCATCTTTTGCTCAAGCTGTTCCCTCGTTAGCTCAGATTGATATGTCAAGGTGTATTAAATGTGGACTATGCCAAAAAGCATGTGAGCTGGAAGCGATTGATTTTGATCAAGAAGATGAGATAATTGAAATTGAAGTAGGTTCTATAATCGTTGCAACCGGGTGGGATGAATATGAACCTGAAACAGGTTATTTAGGTTACAATGTTTATCCTAATGTTATAACACAACTAAAACTTGAAAGGATGCTAGCTCCAAACGGACCTACTATAGGTCACCTTGTAAGACCATCCGATGGAAAGAAGCCGAAGAATGTACTTGTTATACAATGTGTTGGCTCTAGAGATCTAACAAAACAAACCTATTGTAGTGCAGGAGTATGTTGTATGATTTCTATTAAAAACACTAAACTCATAAAACAACATGACCCTGAAATAGATATAACTGTAGCATATATGGACATTCGTGCAGCTGGAAAAGACTATGAAGAGTATTTTACAGCTTCAAGAAAAGAAGGTATTAAGTATGTAAGAACGAATATATCAAAAATACATGAAGATCCTGAGACTCATAATCTCAAAGTAATCCTCCAGAATACTCTTGGTACAATAAAACTAAAAGAATTCGAATATGACTTAGTTATATTATCTTGTGCAATGGTTCCTCCAAAAGGTATTGATAAAATTCAAAAAATACTGAAACTTGAAACAAGTCAGGATGGATTTTTCAAGGAATTTCATTCAAGATTAAATCCAATAGATACTAAAATCCCTGGAATTGTTCTTGCTGGTGTGAGCCAAGGACCTAAATCTATTGCAGAATCTATTGCCCAAGGAAGAGCTGCCGCGTCATCTTTAGCACGACTTATGAGTAAAGATAAATACCGAATTCTTTTAATTAGAGCGAACGTTGAGAAAGAAAAATGTGCAAAATGTGGATTATGTGAACTAAACTGTCCATATGAAGCAATTAAAATTGAACTCGACGGCGCTGAAGTGAATGAAATATTATGTAGAGGATGTGGTTCATGTCTAGCCAATTGTCCTTCTGAAGCAATTACTTTAAGATACTATCGTGAGCCCCAATATGAGAAACAGATTGATGCAATCCTAGAGGAGATATAGAGAGGTGAAATAATTGTCGATTAAAAATAATATTAAGATTCTAGCCTTTATGTGCTGGAAATGAGGTTATGGAGCGGGGGATATGGCGGGTACAATTTATCGTAAACAGAAATACGATGGGTACAATTCGCGCTCAATACCCCGCAACAATAAGACCTATTAGGATTAATTGTACTGGTAGAGTAACACCCAGTCTTATGATGAGAGCAATCGGAAAAGGTGCCGATGGAGTAATTGTAGCTGGATGATATGAAGGGGAATGTGACTATGAGACAGGAAACTTAGTTGCTGCTAGAAATGTTAAATACACTCAAGAAGTCCTAAAAGCAGCAGGAATTTCTCCAGATAGAATACAAATATTTCATTGTAGTGCTGCTGAAGGTCAAAAATTCCAAGAACAAGTTATAAGAGTATCTGAAATAATAGAAAAACTTGGTAAAAATCCAATAAAAGAATCTCTAAATTTAGAAGAAATAGAAAAAGAAAAAAAGCCGAAAGAATGAATCTTACGAGAAAAAAATTTAGTCGTAAGATGACAAACCATAAAGCAATGGTTTCGGATCTACAAAATTTTTACGAAAAATTCATTGTTTTGATTTTTTAATTTCAAGTTTAAAATCCTATTAATAATATAATAAAGAATTGGTAAAGCTTTTTAAACTTGTGATTCTAGATTAATCCTAATTTTAGTTTCATTTGAAATTAAAAGCAAGTTTAAAAAAAATAAATTTATGTGATAAAAAATGGCGGAAGCTCCCAAAGAAAAGATGACAGCGTCAAAAGTGATTGCCTTTATTGGAATGTTATTTACACTTTCACTTGGAATTGCATACTTTTATGGGGTTACAATTGCTACAGGCTTATATGTCCTCTGGGGAATAATCTGTTTAGTCATTGCATTCTTGATATTTGTTTCATTAGGATTAATAAGTCTTGGGAAATTTAAAATTCCCTATACTTGGTGGATGCTACTTATCTATGGTGCAGTTCTAGTCTTAATCGTATACGTTAGTACCCTATTTATTGCGAATATTGGAGGAATATATGGTTATTTTCCGAATGTTTATTTCCCAGCTGTGTTACTTTTAATGGCATTTATCATAGAACTAGTTACTGCAAAAAAAGCTTATAAAGTCTCTAAAATGGTAGCACTTGCAGGTTGTGCCTTTGCAGCTTATGAATGCGTATTATTAATTTTAACCAGCTTTCCACTTTTTGTTGTTAATGCTGTCTTCGGCTTGGCTTTAATCGTTATTTTTATACTAGTAATTTTTGACCTTGTCAACTTTAAAATCTTTGATTATTCATGGTGGTTCGTACTATTAGTTGGTTTTGTTATCTTTACATGGATATCCTGGTTCACTCTTGGTGCTCTGGTTGCAGGATTTGGAGGAATACTAATTTTAATTGCCTTCCTACTTATAGTAATGGATTATTAAATCGTTATTCAAATCAATAATTTTTATTTTTTTTCCTTTTTTAATTTCAATTTAAATAAAAACAAGATTATTTCACGTAATTTTTAATTTTTAAATTAATTTATAGAAATATTAAATTAGATTAATGTGAATTTTAAATGGGCAAAGATTTACTTAAAGATGCTGAAAATCAATTTTTAAAGGCAGAACAATTATTTAAAGCCAAACAATTTAAAAAGTCGGCTAAGAAATACAATACTGCTGGTCAGACATATTTAAAGCTAGAAAATTATGAACAAGCTAGAATTAGCTTTATAAATGGAACAAATGCATTTTTTGAATTGGATAAAGTTCAATCTGGTTTAGAATTGTTAAGGATGGCAGGTGATTCATCTATATTAAATGAAGAGTATAAAGAAGCAGATACAATATTTAGAAAAGCTGTTGATTTTATCCCGAAATTAAAAAGTCAAGCAGATCGTAACACCCAATATGTTTTATTCTCTGTATTGTCCTACTTATGCTTATTTACTAAAGCAAGGCAAGATGAGGGTTTAAATTTTATTAAAAAAGTGCAAAACAAAATTGAGAGTTCTTACTTTAAAGAAAGTAATTTAATAATCTTAGTCACAGATTTAACAATTGCATTACGCGACAATAATCCCGAGTATTTGGAAAAAGTTCAAGGAAACATTCATGATTATAAATTCACCGAAGCTGAATTAACATTAATTAAAAAAATTTTATTTATGGCAAATATTCAACTATATTTGAAATCTGAATTAGTGTTAAATAGAGATATTTACACAACAAACGAGATAATCAATCTAAAAGTAAAAATTGATACAAAACCTTTGATTTCAGTGGTTCAAAACTCTTTTTATAACCTTAAATTGGAAAAATTCAGCATAACGAAATTTAATCTTAGCTTATCTGATAATCTAAGTGCTAGTAAAAGACCAGGACTTCCAATAGATATGGAAATAGATAAAATTTATGAATTAGACTTTGTAATCAAGCCCCACTTTCAACTAGATAATCCATTTATTGGTCCATTGTCTTTAACTTATGAATTGAATAACAATTTAATCCTTATTTATAACACAGCCAAAATAATACCAACCCTAATTTCACCTCCTCCTTCTTTAGAAGTATCGACAAAAAACTTAAGAACGCCCCTAATAGGTCAGACATTTCCCTTAGAAATTTTAGTGAGAAACCAAAGTGAAGGAGAGGCTTTAGATGTAAACATTGATACAGAATTTCCAGAACAACTAAAGGTTATGAGAGGCACAACTACTAAACAAATATATTCACTACGGCCAAATGAAGAAATTAAATGGGAGATAAATTTAAAACCACTTGAGGCAGGGGATTACAAAATCAGAATTTTGGTTAAGTTTAAAGACCCTGATCAAAATTTAATTGAGGATATTAAAGAATTCCCTCTTTCAATAAAACTCTAACTTATCTTATTATATTAAGATAGGTTCTCTTGGATTATAAGTCACTTGTTCACACTTTTCTTTTCCAATAATTATATCATCTTCTAATCTAATTCCCCATTTCTCTTTCCAATACAAACCAGGCTCACTTGTATAGACCATATTTTCTTTCAAAGTGTATGTTTCTGGAGTTTTCCAGGATATTCTAGCACCAACATCATGAGCTTCAAAACCCAAGGAATGCCCAAATCCATGAAAAAAGAGTTTCTCATGATCATAACCTTTTTCATCCAAAAATTCTCGACATTTTATGGCTGGTAAACAATTTGAATTTCCATCTAAAAAATATTCATGAGCAATTTGCTTTGAATCGTAAAGAACTTGATAGGCTTCTAGAAAATCTTTTGGGGGTTTATTTCCTACCCAAAATGTCCAAGTAATATCAGAACACATCTCATCGATTTGTAATCCGGTATCAATTAATAAAACTCCGGGTTCAATTTTTTTATTTGAGCTATTATGGTGGGGGTCTGCTGAATGAGGTCCTGAACCTACAATGGTTTCAAAAGAAGGTTTTCCTAACTTCATATACTCATATTCTATCTTGGCTTTGATTTCCCTTTCAGTCATGCCTACTCTAACAAAAATTGGAACAGTTTCCAATATCTCTATTGTCGCTTTACATGTATTTCTTAGATCTTTTAATTCTGCTAAAGATTTGGAACTTCTAAGCTCATAAATTATAGGTGCTGCTGATATAAAGTCTGTTTCAGGTGCTAATTCTTTTAATGAAAAATAATCCCCAATTCGGATATAATCGGCATAGGGAGTACCATTTTCCTTTAAAACATTTTCCCCAAAATTAAGAGCAATTCGAGGTTTATTAATAATTGGAGTTAGAAGAGATATTAATTCTTTTAATGATCTGTAAAAATAAACTTCACATTTTACATTTTTCTCTTTTAAAGAGTGCTCGATCATAGCTGCTTCCATTTCAACCGAAATAACTTTGTGATCTCCATCAGCAGAAATATATACATAATGTCGTGCGTGTGATCCAACTCCCAATAAGAATCTAGAATTAACATCAGTATCTTCATTACATACAATTAACCATCCATCAGCATCCAGTTCATTAAGTACTTTCTGTGCTTTTTCAAATTTATTCATAAATCAAATCATTAATACTTTCTAATTAAGTTTATTAATTTAAAGGATGAGCTATTCATTACATTAAAAATATAAACATTGACAGTCTTATATCTCTATAGCAAAAGGGTAATTTTAAATCATGAAGCTCAAGGTAAAAAAAATAAATTTCGAAACAGGTAATACAAAGGATGTTGTTTTAAATATTAAAGATGCCCAAGAACTTGGTCAAAAAGCAGGCGAACGTGTATATATTCGAAGTAAAGAATCAAAATCAATTGATACTGAATTTTGGGTCGCAATCATACAAATAGATTATTCAAATTCCATTGTAGAACCTGGTGAAATAGGTATTTTTTTAGATATTTTAAGAGAGAAAAAGGAGCTTAAGGATGGGGCAATTGTTTCCGTAAAACCAGCAGATCCACCTGAATCTTTTAAATTTATACAAAAAAAGATAAGAGGAAGTAAGTTAAATAATGAAGAAATTAACAGTATTATTTCCGACGCGGTTTCAGGATCTTTATCTCGAATTGATTTAGCTGCATTTATAACTGGAGTCCAGATAAATGGAATGGACAATGAGGAAATGACTGCTCTGACCTTAGCAGAGGTAAGAAGTGGAGATATTTTTTACTTTGGAATGGACGTCTACGATAAACACAGTACAGATATTTACACTTAGTAAATCTTGCTGAAAGGGGGCGTCCCAGGAAATAAGGTCTCTCTTATTATAGTTCCTATTGTTGCGGCCGCTGGATTAACAATTCCAAAATCATCTACTAGGGCAATCACATCGCCATCAGGAACAGCAGATTCAATGGAAGTATTGGCACCAGTTGCATTTGATTCTGAAGAGTTAAAAACTATAGTTGCCAAAGAGAATGGGTGCATAATATGGGGTGGAGCTTTGAATACCTCACCAGCTGATAATATTCTTATTGAAATTGAACGCCCTCTTCATATGGACCCTATTGGACTGATGATTCCTTCAATACTTACTAAAAAATTGTCTCTTGGGGTCAAAAACTTAGTTTTAGATATCCCTGTTGGGACTGGAACAAAATTTCCAACAATAGATGCTGGAAAGAAGTTTGCCTATCTTTTTAAAGATATTGCTAAAAATGTCGGAATAGAAGCTGAATGCGCCTTAACTCTCGCTCACCAACCTATTGGTCATGCAATTGGTCCTGCAATAGAAGCAAAAGAAGCTTTAACTTTGTTAATAGATTATACAGCGGGTCCAAACTCATTAATTGAAAAATCAACTGAATTGGCAGGTATTTTACTTGAAATGGGTGGCAAGGCGCAAAAAGGAAAGGGTCAAGCATTAGCTAAAGAACTTTTAAGGTCAGGAAAAGCTTATAAAAAGATGCAAAAAATAATTAAGGCTCAAGGGGGAAATCCTAATATAAAACCAGAAGAAATAGAGCTTGGACCTTATAATAAGGACCTTTTTGCCACAAAAGCGGGACACATAACAGAGGTCAATAATGCCATCATAAATCAAATTGCTAAAGCTGCAGGTTGTCCCCATTCTAAGAGTTCAGGTGTTGAAATCTTCAAAAAACAAGGTGCTAGAATCAAGGAAGGAGATCTAGTTTTTAGAATTTATTCTGAAAGTAAATCAAAATTAAACAAAGCAGAAAAAATATATAATTCTACTGGTGGACCTATAATATTAGGTGGAATGATGATCGAAAGAATATAAGCCTAAAGAGCTAGAAATAATAGAATTTCAGCAGTAGAAATATTAAAAAATTTATTTTAGGAAGATATAGTCTCCCAAAATGAAAAATTTTATTTACATTTAAACATCACAAATGTAATTAATCTCTTTTAATTATATTCTCTGAAAAATCTTAAAATTTGCAAATTTATATATATAGTCTGAATTTCGAAGTTTAATGGAAAAATCCCCTGAAAAAATTTATACAAAATATTTAAATAATGTTCTAGATAAATCTACTGCTCTTATTCAGTTAATTTCCTTAATAGATAATAGTGAAAGTTTAACGGATAGAGTTAGAAGCATAATTATATTAGGGGAAATATCAGCTAAAAGTCCCCGTGTTTTTAACCTTCTAGAAAATCTATTAATCTCTGACAATCATGAGATAATTAGGTTTAATGCATTAAGAATATTGAGGAAAAATTTTAAAGATAAAGCTTTAAAACCAATGACTTGGGCGCTCAATCATGAAAAGTCTTTACGTTGCCTACTTACAATAACAGATACTTTAGGTGAACTTGATAACCCCCAATCAAAAGGAGTTATAATAGATAAATTAGAGATAATTCAACATGATGTTTTTAAAATACACTATCATAATTTATTTAAAATAAAAGCTATGAAAAACTTTACATGCCTACAGCTTGCTGAGATCCTCAAAAACTACTTAATAATTAACCAATTGGAAAAAAAATTCGGAAAAATACGTTATAAATTAAGAAATGGGTTAATTATGGAATTAGATTTGTCTGACGTAAGCAGTCATGTATATGGATGGAATATTCTAAAAAAAATGCCTAAGTTTATATTTAAATTAAACAAATTAAAGAGGCTTGACTTAAAGTTTAACCGTTTATCCACTATTCCAGAGTCTATTAAGAACTTATCATTAATTTCGCATCTAGATCTAAGCTATAACAAAATAAAGGAGCTCCCTAGAAATATAGGGACTTTAAAATCATTATTATATCTCAATTTGCGCTATAATCAATTGAGTTTGATACCAGACACCATAGGAAATCTTACCTCTCTTAAAATCTTAAATTTAAGGTCAAATAAGCTAACTGTATTACCAAAGACATTAAATCGCCTTAGAAAACTCGAAATTTTAGACTTATATGGAAATAAATTAAATAATATTAAAATAAACTTGAAAGGTTTATCATCTCTAAAATATTTGGAGTTAGGATTAAATCAATTAGAAAAATTACCATCATGGATTAAATCTCTAAAATCTATTAAAAGAATTGGATTGGGCGGAAATAAGCTATTGAAGCTTCCAAATTGGATTACTTCGTTGAAATCATTAAATAGCCTTCATTTGTATGATAACGAATTAACAACACTTCCAAAGTCTATTGGATTATTGACGGAATTAGAAGAATTAACAATGTGGAATAATAAATTAAGTTTTTTACCTAAATCATTTACATTACTGAAATCACTTAAAAAGCTAAATTTGAGTTGGAATAATTTTGAGGAATTACCTGAGTGGTTTGGTGACTTAAAATCTTTGGAAGTATTGAGTTTATGGGGGAATAAATTAAAATCACTTCCTATATCCCTATCAAAGTTATCTTCTCTCAGAATTTTGGATTTAAATTTTAATCTAATAGTTGAAATTCCAGATTTTTTAAGGAATTTAGAGAAACATGGATTAATTATTTATAAATAGTTATAACTCCGGTTTTTAAATGATAGAATTAGACCCAAGTAAGATATACGAGGACTTTAGTAAGGAATTAATAGAAAAATCAACAGCAATTGATAAACTTATAGTTCTGATAGAAAATAGTAATAATATTCAGACGAGACTTAAAAGTATAATATTTTTAGAAATAATAGGGGAAGATTTTAAGGATATCGGTATAATAAGAGAAGATATTTTTAAATTATTTGAAAATCTCCTTATCTCTGATCATAGCGAAAATATAAGAAATTATGCGGCTAAAATATTAGGTGAAAAGTTTTTAGATATTTCTATTAAACCGTTGAGATGGGCTTTATTACATGAACAATCTGCTCTCTGCTTAAATACAATATTCCGATTCCTTATTATAATAATAAAAAATTTAGACCAAGCAAATGATCTATCCTCTAAATTAGTTCTAGTTCGCGAATTAAAACAAATGTATGATAATGATTTGAGAATAGGTTTTGAACTCTTAATAGAAAATAATGACATCAATTCTATTGAAACTCATAAGCTTTCTTTAATTTTAATTAATTACTTTTCACTAATTTATTTAAAAAAATCCTTTTGGCGTTTAAAATACAAAGTTGAGGATTGTAAAGTTACAGAAATTAATTTTCAATTTAAAGGCTTAATAGAAATTCCTGAAGCTGTTCAATACTTAGATTCCCTGATAATGTTAATCTTAAGATATAACCAAATTACATCTGTGCCTAAATGGATAGAAAAACTAAAATATCTAGAAGTACTTAATTTGAACATAAATAATATAAAGGATCTTCCCGAATCGATTGGATCACTTTCTTATCTAAAAGATCTTTCATTATGGAGGAACGAAGTTGAGAGATTGCCTAATTCAATTTGCAATCTAAAATCTTTAGAATCCTTAAATTTAAGGTTAAACCGATTAAAAGAGTTGCCATTAAATATAGGATCTTTAAAAAGTCTTAAAGAATTAAATCTTCATGACAATAAGCTTAAAACATTACCTAACTCAATAAAAAATCTTATACTTTTACAAAAACTAAACTTAAGTTGGAATCAACTTCAAACAATACCTGATTCAGTTAAGTTTCTTTCCAATTTAATAGTATTTGATATAGAAAGAAATGAGTTATCCTACATCCCGGAAGTTATAGGTGAATTAATTAATTTAGAGATTTTAAATTTGAGTGATAATAATCTAACTGCAATTCCAAATACAATTGGATCTCTTAAAAATCTGAAGTACCTAAATCTTTCAAGAAATAAACTTGAAAGTCTTCCTGAATCTTTAAATTCACTTTCATCTTTAAAGGAGTTAAATTTATCTGATAACAAATTAAAAGAAATTCCTTCGACTTTGAAGAATCTAGAAACCAAAGGATTAACTATCTATTATTAATGTATTTTATTGTGTTTCATATAATTGTTTAATCTCCTCAACAGTGGTTACATCTTTCGGTCCCTTCTCTGGACGTATTCTCTGGAAGACAGGGAATCTCATAGAATATCCTAAAGAAGAAAATTTGTCGCTGATTGTAATTTCATCACCAATTATTTCAATTACTATTTCAGGTAATAACCATTGATCTGGTTCATCATCACATATTACATAATCGGGTTTTTTTTCCACTTCATACTTCTTCACTTCTTTCTTTAACAGTTCCATTATTTCATCTGTCCATCCAGAGGCTATACGGGTAAAAGCTTCAAATTTATCATTTTCAGGATCGTATACTGCTCCAATATAGGTTCCATACCATCCTTTTCTTCTTCCTCTTCCATAAAAAGCTCCAACTAAAACTACATCTATTGTATCTGCTAATTTTCCCCCCTCTAATCCTTTTAATTTAATCCAAAGAAAACCACGATTTCCTGCTTGATACAATGAATCATCTCTTATTGATTTAGCAATAATTCCTTCGGTGCCTGCATCTCTTGCTTTATTAAAGAAATCCAGTAATTCTTCAGTTGAATTAACTTCTTTTGCTTCAACTAAACGAATTTCATCCTTTTGTTCTACAATTTTTTCAAGCTTTTTCCGACGTTCAGGATATGGTTTATTCAAAAATGAATCGTCTTCAATCATAAGCAAATCAAATAAAAATAAGCTAACAGGAATTTCTTTAGAAATATCTTTAATATCATACTTCCTTCGCCTTCTGCTTAACACCTGAAATGGAAGCATTTTTTCATAAAAATGATCCATGGCAACTACTTCTCCTTCTAAAATGGCTCTTTCAACTTTAATATTATTTCTAATAACTTCACATACGTCAGGATATTGTTCTGAAATTTCTAATAATCTTCTTGAAAATAATAGGATTTTATCTCCCATTTTATGAATCTGTAATCTTTCTCCGTCTAATTTGTATTCAGCAATACACGGTACACCTAACTTGCCAATAATTTCTGAATAGGATACACGAGAAGCAAGCATATTCCGAATAGGTGTACCATAAGTTATTCTAACTTCTTTAACAGCCTCTATTCCTTTTTCTGCTAAAATCAATGTTATATCTCCTAAATCAGGATGCTGATTATAAGCATTCTCAATAATTCCTCTTGTAGTTTTATCACCTGTAAATCCTTGAGCAAGACCATCAATTATTGTTAGAGTTGACACTCCTACTCTGAGAGTTGATGTAATAATTCTCAATAGGTATTTTGTTTCGAGGGGAGAGCTCTTTCTCATGAGACTGCGTAAAATTCCTAACTTGGTATCTTGAGAGCCAGGACCCTCAGCTGTAGCAATCTTCTGTAACGCAGAATATAATTCAGAGATTTCTAATGATGATTCCGGTTCTTCCAATCCCGGATCGAAATCAAATAGGGATGTTTGCTTTTTCTTTTTAGAAAGGATTAATTCAGCAGTGGCACCAATATCTCCTTCCTTTAATAAAATACGCCTTATTTCTTTTCCATTAATCCCTGAATGTAATGCTAATGCCTCTATTATCATTTTTTCAGCAAGTCCCAATTTAGGGAACTGTTTGATGTTTGAAACTAATTGGCCCTGCAATAAATAGATTATCTTATCTAAATCATTAAAATCCTTCTTATTCTTAATTTCAAGGAAAAAGTTAGATAAAAAATCAATCATTTCCAATCTTTTTGAGGTGCTAGCTAATTTGGAAAATAGTTCTGCTAATTTTTTGAATTTCATGATTTAATAATTACTTGATTGTAACTAGATGCATATATGTAAATTAATAACCTTAGAAATTTAAATAACAGCACTGAAAAGAGTTAGAAAAAAATAGTAAATAAAATAATTATTTTAATAATTTTGAAAGCTCAACAAATTTCTTCTGTATTTCAATTTTAACATTAGTTGCAATTCCAGCGAATGAATTTGCCGTAAACGCTATTTTTGAGCCGTCCTTTATTGAAAATTGGCATATTGGACCATCCATCATTTCTACTCCATAACTTCCATCTTCCTTTTGAGAAATCCACACATCATCATAATGGTCGAGAATGGCTATTAACACAAATCCTATTTTAGCTTGAACATCAAGATCTAGCTTTTTCTCTTCTTTAACAACGGGTTCAGAAACGCTTGGCAATTCAGTCTTGACGGTGTCTTCTATTTTGGAATTATATTCTGAAGCGGGTTCTATTGCGGGTTTAGAAATTTTAGGTGTTGGTTGCTCAACAGGAATAGGTGCAATTACTTTACTTTTTGGAAGTGGTTCTACATAAGGTTTTGTTTCAGATTCTATAGGGGTGGGTTTAGGTACTGGTTTTGATATGGGTTTAATAGGAATTTCTTTAGCTCCTTCAACATCAAATGTTATGATGTAATTATCTAATTCCTTAAATTCTCTATTCAATATATTTTGAAGTTCCTCATTAAATTTGTCAGTTTCGATATCCCTCCCAATTTTCCTTTGGTCTATTTCTTTTAAAAATTTAATGTCTCTACCAATTATACTCTTACCGGCAACATATCCATGTCCTTTTAATGATTCTGCTTGTCGAAGGGCAGTCCTTCTTGCTACTAAACCTTGTTTGCTACCATGCCATAAATATATTGAAGAACTTCCTTCATCTAGAATCAAGATATTTTTATCAGAAGAGAGGTTATCCGCATTCCACTTAACTGGTTCACTTACGCCACCTTCTAAAACTTGAAACATGAGTGCGAAGTCCATTGTTTATTCTCCATATTAATTAATTAAGTATTAGCTTGAAATTATATTATAATTTTAATAGTTTATACAAATTTAAAAATTGAGTTTTTACTCAAGAGTAATTGCTTTAAGATTAAAATTGCAATCATCACTTTAATTAATATCTTATTCTAAATTTTTTTTAATGTTTTTTTTTGTAAAAAATTAAAAAATATGAAGAAATAACATACTTATTAAGTAGCTTGATTAAAGCTTCATTCTATTATTAATTAAGAATTGTAATAATTATGGAAATTGAAGATCTTTTTAGAGAAAGTCTAAAGAAATATAGTTCTTATGAACCAGAAGAGCAGTTAGATGAAGAAGGATGGTTAAAATTAAATACCAATGAGAATCCTTACCCGCCTATCCCAGAAATTGTTGAAGAAATAAAAGAAGCTATTGGTAATGGTGAAATTCTAAGAAAATACCCCGATTCCCTAGCACTTGAAGTTCGTAAAGCTATTCTTAATCAGCTTTTAAGAGATAAACAAACTTTAACGAATAGAAATAGTATATTTATTGGTAATGGTTCAGATGAAATTTTTGATACCATATTTAAGGTTTTTGTAAATTCAGGAGATGAAATAGTCGTTTTTTATCCAACATATGGTATTTATAAAGTATTAGCTAACTTATACGATGCTAAAATTATTGAGATAAAGTTAAATCCTGATTTTAGCATTCCAGATTTCAATTCTAAAGGGAAATTGCTCTTTATTAACTCTCCAAATAATCCTAATGGAAAATCATTTGACAATTCTGTTATCTCAAAAATTTGCAGTCAATTCCCCGGTATTGTTGTTGTTGATGAGGCGTATGCTGATTTTTCTGATTATACTTGTTTATCATTATTAAAAACAGTAAATAATTTAATTGTATGTAGAACTTTTTCTGAAACCTTTTCTGTGGCTTCAATGCGAATTGGATATGCATTGGCAGATCCAAAAATAATAAAGGAGATGAATAGAGTCAAATTACCGTATAATACAAGTGCTCTTGCTCAAATTACAGCATTATCCTGTATTAAACATAGAAATAAAATCTTCAAGCAAAACCAAGAAATTATAGCAGAGAGAAAGAGATTAACTGAAGAGTTAAACAAATTTAATGGGATTGATGTACTTCCATCGGATGCTAATTTTATCTTTATCAAATTCGATGATAAATCAACAACCTTAAAATTTTTATGGGATCTAAAAGAATTGAAAATTTTAGTGCGCCATTTCAGTCAACCAGGATTATATAATTACTTAAGAATCACAATAGGAACAGAAGACCAAAATCTCAAATTTCTCTCTGCTTTTCAAGAAATTGCTAAGAAGTATTTATAGGTCAAAAATTTTATATTTTACTAAATCAACATATAAACTATCAGAATATTATTATCAAAATTGTTTTACTTATTTTAATAGAGTTGTTTAAAAATCCCAAATCCATTATTTCCTAAGAAAGATGAAGTTCAGTGCCGATATTGTGGTTATATAATTGTACGTCCCTACCCTAAAGATCAACTTTGTCCTAAATGCAATAAATTTCTTGCAGATTTATTTCAGTATAAAAATGATCAACCAACTAAAGGACAGCCCAAACCTAAGAATTTTGAAACTAAAACTTCGACCCTTACATCAAAGTTTCAAGGAAAAGTTAGAGTAAAAAAAAAGAGAAATTCCTTTTCAATTGAAGATGATATAATTAACTTAAAACATGAAGAAGAAGATGAAGATGAATACATTAAATTTTTAGGAGTCACCTCAGTAGAAAGAACTCAATTATTTGCTAATAATGAAAAGTATATTTACCTTTTGGAACTTACTAATAATCTGGATTTCATTGCAACGAGTATTCTAGGAGGTGAATTAGATAAAATGCTCCTTATCACTAATGACAATATTAATGAAAAATGTCAATTTTATGTGAAGGAAAATATCATATACTTAGTATATGGTATTTTTCCTGATAAAAAAGGGAAATGGATACTCGAGCAAATGGCAAAATACTACTCTGAATTAGTTCAAAATAAAGATGTGGACAATCTAGAAAAATTAGAGAAAAATGAAATTGATTTTGAATTTAAACGTAGGTTGAATTATGTTTTAAAGGAATATCTTGACTTGCAAGAAGTATTCACAGATCAGGAAATTCCCTATTTAGAGGATTGGATTAGAATTGATTATTTGGGATTATCTTCAATGTCAATAGGTGTAATATCACTCCTTATAGATGAAGAAAATAACTTAAATGTAGATGTCCCTGGTCAATATGATAATCCAGCTGAAGAAACAGAAATGAAAGAATCATTATTAACAGCTAAAATTGAGGCAATAGCTGCAAACACTTTAGGTAATACAGGGTTTTATCCAAGGTGGATAGCTGTAAAATTAAGTTTTCAGAGATATCGTTTCCTAACATTTAAAAAATATCAAAATGATTATTTCCTTTCATTATTATCCGAAGGAAACTTACAGAAAATTGAAACGGTTGAAAAAAAAATTGAGCCTTATTTGCATCATGGCATTGATACTCCTTTTGCGGGAAATTTACGTCCTTTTAATAAAATAAAATCGACGTTAAAAGATTTAATTAATATAAATCCAAAAAGAAAATTTACTTAATCTTTACATAATATATAGCTTTTGGCAGTTTACATCTTAAAACGATTGTTATGTTTATTAAAGTAATAGATAATGAAAATAATATTGAAGTAAGTAATAAAATAATCTCTCTGATTTTCTATAAAAGTGGGAAACGTCATGGAACGTTTGAAATCAATAGTAATAATCTTTTTTATCTAAAAAATTGTTATTGCGTAATTAATACATTAAGTGATGACTCAGACTCAATTAATGAAATATCTTCAAAAAGTTATGAATTTCATCATCATATGGAAGATATCAAGGATTTTAGAGGAGAAGGTGTTAAAGTTATACTAAAAGCCAAACAAACTGGAAAATCTGATATAAAATTCAATATTCAATTCAAGATTTATAAGAATCATGACTTCATTCTAGTTAAAATTATTGATATAATTACTGATAATACATTCCATAAGCGAATTCATAGTATATCTCCATTAACAATTAAAAAAGATAATTTATGGCTGTCTGGTGCAAAGATTCCTTCTAATCTAGAAAAAATATCTTGGTTTAAGAATGGCTGGCAGAGTTGGAGCCGATGTAAGTTGATTTATGGGAGTGAAGAAGATGATGAAGGATCTCAAGTAGATATCTTTAAACGTACATTTGATAATCAAGATTATCTAATTAAAGGACGATTTTATAGTGAATATTGTACTGTTATAACTGATTTAAATTCAAAAGCTTCCCTAATTTTGGGTTTTAGCACACTAAATACTCAGTTCACACGAATAATCTTGGATTATAAAGAAAATAAACTTATAAAGATTTTATCTGCTTTCGGGTGCATGGATGGGATTCAATTTAAAAATTCCTCAATTGATTTTTCTGAGGAACTGTTTGTCTGTTTTAAAAGTGAAAATTTTGGTTATTTTGGTTTAATCGATTATGCAAAATCAGTCAAAATAGACCAAAAACCAAAGACAACAATCCCAATTGGTTGGTGTAGTTGGTATTATTACTTTACTAACGTGTGTGAGGAAGATATAATAAAAAATTTAAAATTTTTCCAAAATAATAAAAGTCTCCTCCCTATAGATTTCTTCCAATTAGATGACGGATATTTCACCTACATTGGTGATTTTGGCGATATCAATTCGAAATTTCCAAATGGTTTAATATCTTTATATAAGACCATCAATAGCTCAGGATTTAAAGGGGGAATTTGGACTGCCCCTTTTTTTTCTGAGAGAAAGGCTAATTTATTTAAACAACATCGTGATTGGTTTTTAAAGGATAAAGATTTAAAAAAGTTGCTTAAGGTCCACTTTGGGGCTAGTTGGAATGTTTATTTATATGGATTGGATCTCTCAAATCCTCAAGCTCTAGATTACTTACATAATCTATATAGAGACTTAATAAACCTGAATACGATAACCCATAATAAAGATTCTAACCTTATAACCTTCTTTAAAATCGATTTTTTACATGCTGCAGTTCCCATTGAAGGAAAATTTTATAACCCTAATCTTACAAGAGCTCAAATTTTACATATTGGAGTTAAGACTATTAGAGATGCCATTAAAAGGGATAGCTTCTTATTAGGATGTGGCGCTCCATTAGGTCCTTGTGTTGGTTTGGTTGATGCCATGCGAATTGGAGAAGACACCGCTCCAATATGGGAAGAACCAAATAGACAGCTTATAGAATCTGGCATTCAAACTCCAGGATTGAAAGTATCATTAATCAATACAATTTATCGATCTTTTATGCATAGATATTTTTGGATAAATGATCCTGATTGTTTAATGATAAGAAGAACTGATACAGAATTAACACTGGACGAAATAAGATTACAACTCACAATTATGGGATTATCTGGTGGTCAAATTTTAATATCTGATGACATGACAAAATTATCTGATGAAGAAATTAATGATGCTAAATTACTAATCCCTCCTTATAATCCTAAAAACTACTATCCAATTCCTTTTGATGTATTTATTTCAAAATTACCGACAATTTATATTATAGAAACAAATGAGGTAATTGGAAAAAGATTTTTAGCAGCAATTATAAACTGGGAAGATAATTTCATAAATAAAACGATAAGAATTAATGAAATAACTTTGATTAACAATGACAACACAGATTTTATTATTTTTGATTATTGGAATAAAAAAGTCGTAGGTGAATATAAAGGCTCCCAAATAATAGAATTTAAAGGAATCCCTCCTCATTCATGCAAATACATCTCAATTATCCCTTATAATAACAATTATCCAATTTTATTATCAAGCTCATTACATATCTCACAAGGATGTAATGAAATAAGGAATTATGAATTTAATGAAAAAGAAAATAAACTACTGATCGATATTGAGTTAAACGGTTGGCGAAAAGGAAGTTTATATTTAAAAATCCAATCTGGGAAGCAAATTATTGGATGTAACTGTAAATTCCATCTTAACAGTAAAAAAGCAAATATCTGGGAGTTATATACTGAATTCGAAAATAGAATGTCAATTAATATTCAATTATCTTAAATCTTTAGAATCATAGTAAAATGTCTCTTAATCCAAAAGAAATATATGAAAAATTCTCTCAGAAAGTCCTGGATAAAAATACTGCTTTAATTCTATTAGAATCAATAATAGAAAATTCTGAAGATAATAAATTAAGATTAGAATCAATTGATATATTAAAAAAAATTGGGATTAATGACAAATATACATATCAATTCATTGAAAATTTGTTAATTTCTGATTCTAATCCTGAGATTAGAAAATTAGCATTAGATCTTGTTTATAAGGATCACCCCGAAAAAATATTAAAACTTATTAAGTGGATTGTGAAAAATGAAATGCCTTATAGTTTTCTCATTGCTGTTATAAAGACTTTAGAAATAATGGGAAATGAAGAATCGAAAAGGATTTTGATAGAAGAGTTAAAAAAGGTAAAAAAAGTCAAATATCTAAATGAAGAAAAAAGGTATGAAAATAGGAAATACAAAAAAGTTTTAAAAAGGTTATTTAAAACATCCAAAATAGAAACCTTCACTCATAAACAAATATCAGATATTATTTCAAACTTTTTAATTATAAAACATTTATCTGGAAAATTTCCTAATGTATTTTTTGAATTAAATCCTCAAACTGCCCTTGTAGAGCAATTAGATTTATCAAATTATTTAGAATACGAGGTTAAAGGGACGCCTTGGGGATGGAATAATAATATCTCAAATATCCTTGAAATTGAGGGTTTAGAACATTTAAATGCTATTAAGAAATTAGATCTCTCAAATAACCAAATTCAAAACATAAAAGAATTAGGTATATTAAAATCACTTACTCATCTAATTTTATCAAATAATAAAATTAAGGACCAAGGAAATTTAGGTTTCCTTGATGATTTATCTAACTTGGAATATCTTGATCTCAGTGGTAATGAAGTCGTTATACATTTAAAAACCTTAAAATTAAACCCAAAAATTAGAATTGTTTCAAAAAGATATTGGGAGGATTTGAATAAATAAAAGAAAAGAAAAAATAAATTTTAATTTTATACAGAAGTAAATTCAGTTTTTTTACCAACACCAAATAGACCTAGTGCTACGCCTAATTCTTTGTGTTCCTTAGCGTAATCTCTTACGGGTATCCCTTTCATAACAGCGTCAATAGCTTGTCTAAAAGCTTTTGCCCCTGCTATAGGTCCTTCAGGATGAGCATGGATTCCACCACCACTTCCAATCATTATATTAGTACCTAAATCTTGAACACATTTTTCAACTAAACTAGGGGTGATACCTCCAGAGGGCATTGGTAATGTTCTTTTAATATGTGGAGCGTTCTGCATTGGCATTACCATTTGTCGGGCAGTCTCTTTGAATCTATCTGCACTTGTAGGTGCTTTACCATAAGGGGCAGGGTGTACAATAGTATCACATCCAGCTAATCTTCCAAACTTTCCAAGAATTAAAGGGCTTGAAATTCCACTTAAGGGATCTTGATAAAGAGCACCTGCGAGATCCATGTGTCCTAAAATAGGGACCTTTACAGAAGGGTCTTCAGCTACTTTTCTCATTGCTGAATAGCCAACTGAAATATGATTTATCATTAAAGCATTTGCCCCATGCTCTTGGACAATATCGGCCAGTTCAAACATTCTATCAACGCTGTCAGTAATATTTATCGTATATAACGTTTTTTCACCTTTTTCAGAATCCGCTTTATCTAATGCTTCCATGAATGCGACTACTCTCTCGACAATGGGGTTAAACTCAACATCAGCAATTAACTCATCATCTTTAATAATATCACAACCCCCTACAGCTGCTTGGTAAGCTAAATCAGCTCCTATTTTAGGATCTGAGTAAACACAGGGTTTGATCATGTTATTCAATAAGGGTCTTTCTTTAACTCCTAAGATTTTCCTAATTCCAACATCTCCAAATTTAGGTCCCTTAAATTCTTTTAAGAAAGCCTTCGGAAACCGTACATCAACCATCTTGAGGGGACCCCCCATCGAAATATTACCATATATCGTGGTGAAAAGCATAGGAAATTGAGGCTTAAAGTTTAAAGGAAATGCTATTTGGACTACATATTGATGCATTTTAGGATTACCAAAAAAATCTTCTACTCCTTCATATTCAAAATCTGGAATTCTCCACAATCCAATTACTTTAGCTACATGTTTTCTTCTTTGTTCCGGGGTTTCAGCAGGAACTGGAACGAAAGTGCCAGTAGATTGCTCGATACAAACAGCTTGCATCATATAAAAAGCATCCATTTTTCTGTGAAGCATTGCTGTGTAAGTGGCGATGATATGAGTTTCATAATCAATATCTTCTGGAAGCGCGTTGGGTTTAGAAAGATTTTCTATATCAAACTCATCAAATTCTGGGGGAATTTTTTCATTCAAATTTATCACAATTTCAGATTTTTATGATAAATAGTCTATTGTAGAAAAATAATATTTCCATAAAATTCTAAAAAAAAAATCAAAAGAAAAAAAAATTTTAAAAAAATTGTATTTTATATTATTTTGATTTTGCAGCTGATTTCAAATTTAAGTAAGAATTTTCAAGTACAGAAAGATATTCAATTAAGACTTGGTTAGCTTTTGATTTCTTTTCATATTCTTCCTTAATGATATTTATCAAATATTTAGGAAAAATCACATCAACATAGAAATCAGATAGTAATGCATAGTACTCGTTATTTCGGTCATCTTGAAATACCTGAATCATTTTACTCTCCCAAAGCATTTTTAAAACCTCATCAACATCATCCACACCTTTCTTTTTAAGTTTTTCAAGGTCGTTTCTCGTAACTATAGCTGTTCGTAATAAACGTAGAGTTTCGTAAACTTGGGGGTTAATTATAACATCTATAACAGTAAGATTATCTTGCTCTGAAGGCCTGTATGTCTGAAAAAATTTCTTAGATTCCGTACGGTAATCTTCTACGAGCTGTGTTGGTAAACCCCTGTCAGCAGGATCTTTTAATAATTGAACAGGTGGAACTCTCACCATCATAATATCGTTAGTTAAGAATATAAGCTCCGATGGCATTCCTTTAACTGATGCTTCTTTTATGATATCTTTTTTTATCATTTCAGTTAGAACACCTTCTAAATCTACGAATCCTTGCTTGTATTTATCTTTAAGCCAGACCATGAGTTCTGATTTGGACACAACCCCTTCGTCCCTTAACCGATTAATAATCATTCTCTTTACTTCATCTTGATAAGTAATCGCTAAGCGTTGTTCATCATTTAATGTAGGATATATTGATAATCTTCGAAATAGTGAAGGAATCAATGGAAGATAGGCTTCTTCTTCAATATTCTGTAATATTATTCTTGAAATATCTGTTAAACCGCTTTCATAAGCATCCGGATCATCATCTAAGTTCAGTAAAAGAAGTATATAATAACCCTTATCAGGACCTGTATAATAGGAGGCGATATTAAGAGAACCGACCATTAAACTTATCATTCCTGATTCTCCACTATATTCATGTGTACTATACACCTGCATTAGTGTTTTATCAGAAACGTTGATTTCTGGTGGAAATCTTCCTAAAATTTCTGTTCCCACTCTCTCATCCCATTTCATCAATACTAATCCGACGGGCATTTTAAACAGCACCTCCTTCGTATTCGCTTGGTTGAGGAATTCTCTTCCCTTTCTTTTTCTGAACTCCTAAAATGTCATCTAATGATAATCCAAGCATCTCCCATTTATCTCCTACTCTCTTCAGAAGATATTCCTCTTTTGACGGATATAATAGAGATTCTGAAATTGATTTTTTGCTTTTTATAGCACTCTTTATTTCTCTAACTCTTTTTACAAATGTAGGGATCCTAGCTCTTTGAATAGCACGATAGGCAACTAAACTACCTGCCACTGCCACTACAGCAGCGATTATCATAAGGAAATAAAATAACGGAAAGCCAGGAAAGATTTCAATCATCCCTACATTCACTGTAATATCTATTGCCACTGTAGTGTAGTTAACACGATTTATATAAATAACAGCAGAAATTACCTTAGGTGCGAAAAATGCATCAGCAGGAATGTTTGTTAATGTCGCTCTATAAACCCCTCCACCCATATGATATAGAGTGAAATTTCGATTTAGAAAATTAACATAAGCATCACCTTCGACTATATCATCTATAGGATTACCATTATCAAGATCTGTTATACTTAACGTAATCACTAAATTATTTCCAGAAACCACGTCATATATTTTTTGAGCCGTGGTAAAAAATATCCTTTTAGAAACTGTAAGGTCGATAGTATAAATCCTTTGAGCAAAGTTTTGTTTTGAAATTATAAGTGTTATAGAATAAGTACCGACTTCTAGGTTTTCTGTATTAAAATCAATTTCGTATACTCCTCCATGAGTATTAATGATATTCAGATCATATCCAATAGCCTCAATCTGGGATTGCTCATTGAATTTAACCCAATAACTTTCACTTGTATCTGCATTCGAAATATCTTCATCATTGGCTGCTACTTGATATATGAAAGTAAAAATCTTTCTTACTCCAATAAAGATATTTGCGGGTTTATCTTGAGATATTAGTTCTGAGCCATTTAATTTAGTGTTTATTTTATTTATTGAAATCGAAATATCAATTGATACGGGAAGATAATTGTGAGCCATTGCTTGGACTTCTAAACTATAAGAACCAGTTTGAGGAAATATTCCATTTGTCCCTAAACTAAGATTATACCATCCATCAGAATCTTCTAAAAATGAACCATTTATATAAGAATAACCATTAACTTCAAAAGTTACCGTTGCACCAGTTATACCCACATCTGGCTCAGCAAATATATTTTCATATAGAACACGAAAATTAAGATTTTCATTCCAATAAGCTGAAACGCTTGATTGTTCAGCAGTTAACGCTGAGGTAATTCCATCCAACTTAAAATATATATTATATGTTTGAGTTGGATAACTAGGTGCACTTGCGACTAATTCCATGATATACCAAACTTCTCCTTCCCAATTAATCCCACCTGAATCTATTGGTAGAGATGTATCTATCCATAGCTCATGAACTTTACTCTGACCTGAATATAATTGTGTGAAAGACAGGGTTTCAGGACCAGTACTCACTAACTGATATGGTTTGTATTTGTATATCTCGTAAGTTATTAGTGCATCACTAACATTTGCAGGAGGTGCTCCATTTAATGAATAGGTATAATTTGCAGTAAAGAATAGATTTTCTCCTAACATTGCGGTTGGAGCGCCAGAGACCTCTAAAAATGTTTCGACTCTGGAAGAAGTACTTACATTTATATATACCAAATCCTCTTGATAGTAGGGCAAGGTCACATTAGATAAAATGCTATCGAGATCAACTCTTCTATCTATACTATAAGTATTATTGATGATTCCAATTAGTTGCCCATGCCATATTATATTAAAAGTAATATTTCCCGCCCCCGCATCCGCTAGAGGATGCCAACGAATTACCGCTTTTCCATTATCATCGGTAGATACCCACCCAACAGGGATAATATCACTACCATTAGCGATTGTAAATGGGATTTTAGCTCCAGAAACATATTCTTGCCATGATCCTGAATCCCATCTTCTGCAGGTTACATTTAGGGATGTTAGATCAACATTTTCAAATTTTGTTATATTCAAGTTATTTATTACTGTATTATCGTTTAATGCAACATCTTTTGGTGTTGTTATTGTCAAGGGTGTTTGATCATAGAAATTAGTTTCTAGATACGAAACATTCACTGTGTAAGTATCTTCTATCAATCGAGTAAACGTGGTTACTCCCAAGGCATTGGTATATTGCGTTTTAAGTAAACTCTTTGTAGTAGAGTTATACACAGATACCATTGCATTCGGAACAACATTGTTGTCTATATCAGTTACTTCAATCTGAAGATTATAAAATTTGTTATCTGACGTATAAATATGTCTATCTAAAGGACTTCTTAAAGAATATGAGATGTTATTATAGAGATGAATTAAGTTTACTTCTGTTAAACTTCCTGGGCGATCGCAATACTCCCATAGATCAAGATATAAAACATTATCTTTTCCACCGTCATCATTATTAAAGTCATTATTTGTACCATAATAGTATTGTAAATAATGGTATGAATTTTCTAAGATATAATCAATATCACCTTTTATTGTTGAACAATCAGAGTACGGATCTGGGGTTGAGAAATCTGCTATAAATAATCCATAAGAGTCCCATGGAGTAGTTAAATCATAAATAACAGTATAATTCTCCGCTTCATGAGAAGCCCAATTACCTTCTCTAACACCATCATAATAATAATCACCATTTTGATAAATATCACCCGTAAGATTATAAAAAGCATTAATAAAGGTGATTGTGGAACTATCTGGATAATTAAGAGCATCAAACCAAACACTTCGACGTATGTTCCAGAGATTATAATCATAATAAAATGTATATATATCTGATACATGCATATCAAATGTAGTTGTCCAATTCACCCTATATCTAGCCATTACCTGACCCTCTATAAGAGTTTCTATAGATTCAATTTCAGAATCATATACTGTCGTTTTATAATTTTCAATCTCATCATCATATAAAGCAGTACTATAAATAGCTACCTCATCAATCCATCCTTGAAAGTATTGATTCACATTTGATTGTCCATGTTGTGATGCTCCGATAGTAAAAACACTTCCAGTAGCTGCGTCAATAGTTGGGTCATCAGTGTCATATGTTAACCATGGGTCAATATTAGCCCCCATATAACTGGTTCCAACATAACAATCTGAAGCATTTACAAACCATCCACCTCCAGTATCTTCATTCCATAAATAGACTTTGCTATCTCCGTATTCATATTTGAATGCTATAAAATTCCAAATCCCCTCTTTAATATACACATTAGTATCACCAAAATAACCAGTCGCATCGACAGTTGATTCAGCACCATATCGCGTATCTAAATATACAGATAATTGATGCTTATTTGTGCCTGCGCCATCTGTTATAACACCCATTTCGATATTATCATTATGATCATCACTAGCTTTAGAGAGAAAGCAATTTTGAGTCCTATGGTTTGTAGTGGAAGGTTGAAGAGAGCCCACCTCTGGTTTAATCCACGCTGTTATAGTAAAGTTCTCCATTTGAGAGGATCTTGTTAAAAATAATAACCCCTCTTCCGCACTACCACCAGTTCCCTCTCCATACCAAGTCAATACATCTTCTTCACTTCTGTCAAAATACAAGCAGTAACCTACAATTCCATTTGGATTCCAATCAGGATCACCTAGAGTAGGATTACCATCTTCATCAATTCCAAACTCACCATTTACAGTAGTGGTTCCAGTAGAATCAGCAGCAGTTGTTCCGAAACCCTCGTCTAAATGAAGTAAAAATTTCAGCTGATCTTTGTGTTTCTCGGGTCTGAAGGTTTCAGTACGATGGAAATTATAGCTTCCCATTTGTAATTTATTGATAGCTCCCCCCTTTTCAAACTCAATATCATAAGCTTCTGATCCTGAGGGTGGATTAATAGATATGGTGACCCTATCCCCCAATCTTACTGGTACAAATCCGGTAGAATAAACTGGTGGGGTAATACCATCCATATCATTATTATAGTATAGGAAATATGTTGAATTACTATTAGCTGTAACATTAACCATAAAGGTTATTGTACAAGATTTTATATAATTTGTATCAGTGATTTGGTCTGTTATATTCCAAACTTCAATAGGAATTGGTCCGCTATATTGATTACTTCCTAAAGCATTCCATCTAACTAACCGTGTTGTTTGCTTATAGTGTTCATAATCATTAAAATTGGGAAAATATATATCTATAGGTTGATATCTGTCAATACCGTTTACTTCTTCAATTTTAAAACCTATTCGATATCCATACAAATTATTCCACCAATATTGTACATCAAGTGGATTACCATAAAGATATGTATCCGATGAAATTGGATTAAATTTCTCAGTGAGTTCATCATCATTACCAAAATTTTCATTTACAGCTGTATTATCAGATTCTTCAGTATTACTTGAGTTTATCAAAAAAGTCGTAAGAAAAGCCGGAGTTATGAGAATCAATAAAAAGAATAGAGTGTATTTAGTTCTATGTTCTAAATTTGTTCTCATTTATTCATTACCATTTGTAAAATAAATTTTTATTTAAATTTATTAATACAAATTTTCATATTTAACTTTTTATCATGCCTCTAATACTTATATTAAAAACATATAATATCAAACAACATATAGAATTAAAAATATAGCCATTAGAACTTCACTAAATTCATAAACTCTTAAAATATTCAACTAATCTGCTCTTATTTTCTTTTGTAAAGATTTAAATATTAAAATTTAGATTGGAGTATCAAGGAAAATATCGGAAATTAAAGGCTCTTTTAAATAAAGAATAAAAATAAGCTAATTTTAAATAAAACGTTTGATTTTGTGTGAAACCATGTTAAGACAGATTTACATTTTCAAAGATGAAAAAATTCTTTATGAAAAGAATTTTGGAAAGGCTTTAACTCAAGAAAAGCTACAAGATATATATCAAGAGATTACTAAGGAAGCCTTCCGTGGAATGGGAACTGAATTTGGAAGTTATAACTTTTTTAAATATAAAATTGTTTATTCCTCAGAAAGTGACTTAAAATTAATTTTTATGTTCATTGCTGGAGTAAATGATTCTGACCAGCAATTGAAAGGCGATTTAAAAAAGTTTCAGAAAGAATTTATAGAAACTTTTGGAGAGAACATTACAAACGTTGATGAATCTCTATTACAGGTGTTAGATCCTGTTATTGATTCAATATACAGAAATATAAAAACAAAGATCTCATTGATTGGATTTTCTGGAGTTGGAAAGACAACCATAACAAAGTTAATTCGCTCTGAAGAAATCCCTGACGTTCATATTCCTACTATTACGGGAAAAGTCTCAACAATAAAGATGGGAAAATTATATTTTCATTTATGGGACTTCGCTGGTCAAGAACAATTCAGCTATTTATGGAACGATTTTATATTTGGAAGTGATGCAGTTTTATTGATTTCTGACTCTAGTTTAGAAAATGTTGAAAAAAGCAGGTTTTTTGTTGAGTTAATAAGAGAGCAAGTGCCCTATGCCCATTCAGCTGTCATTGGAAATAAACAAGATTTACCCGATGCTTTACAAATTGAGAAAATCGAAAGGATTTTAGGAATAAAAACTTATTCCATGGTTGCAATTGATCCAAACAATCGTAACAAAATGATACAAATTATTGCTGATATATTGGAAGTTAACACTGAAATTTCTCCGCTGTTGAAACCACTTTTTGAGCGTGACCAATTGATTGAAAAAGCAAAAGAGTCTTTAGAAAGTGGAGATATTTTACAAACCGCAGAATATTTCCATAAAATATCTGAACTCTGCTACGAAATGGGTGATTTTAGCCTTTATAGAGAATTTTATGAAAAGGCAGAGAAATTAAAATCAAATTTAATTTAAAAATTAAAAAAAAAAGTAAAAAAATATTTATTTTTCTGATTCTTCAACTAAC
>JBHLLO010000027.1:19686-39989 GCA_048885535.1 Candidatus Hermodarchaeota archaeon | reverse complement strand
ATTCCAAAAAGTCATTTAATGGAATGTGCTGGATATTCATTCGCATCAGAAATTGTAACTAAATATAATTTGGGCTCACATTCTAAAGTTCTAATTTTTTGTGGCACTGGTAATAATGGGGGAGATGGTTTCGTAGTCGCTCGTCATTTAAATTCGTTTGGGATCAATAGTATTGTAGTTTTAGTGGGTGATCCTAATAAAATTACCACCAAAGCGGCAAAATTAAATTGGGAAATAATAAGATATAATTTAGAATTATCAATAAGAATTGAAATTATAAAAGATTCAACTGATATTGGAAAGATTGGAATATTATTAGAAGAAGATAAAAATATTAAGTTGATCATTGATGGCCTTTTAGGTACAGGAATTAAGGGGAAACTTAGGGAACCGCTTGCTACTGTTATAGATTTTATTAATGAAATCAGAAACCAGTTTAAAATTAATGTAGTTTCAATTGATGTACCAAGTGGATTAGATCCAAATACTGGTGAAGTCTTAGATAAGGCAATTGTAGCAGACTTAGTGATTACTTTTCATAGGATGAAAAGAGGAATGCATCCTAAAACAGAATATATAAACGAGTTAATGGTAAAGTCAATAGGTATTCCTCAAGAAGCTACTATATTTGTCGGACGAGGTGATTTACTGCCAACATTGAAAGTAAGAGAAATAGATTATCATAAAGGTCAATTTGGAAGAGTTTTAGTTATTGGTGGATCGAAGAATTATTCTGGAGCTCCTGCATATTCATCTCTTACTTGCATTAATTTTGGTTGTGATTTAGTAATAACCTATGTACCAGGGATTATAGCTGATGTTATTAGAAGTTATTCTCCTAATCTAATCGTAAGACAAACTCCTGGAGATTGGTTAACAAAAATAGCATTCGAGGACTTAAAATCTCTAATAGATTGGTCAAATTCCTTAGTAATAGGTCCAGGATTAGGCTTAGAAGATGAAACTGAAGAATTATTGGTACAAATTCTGAATTATTTGAGGAAAGATAAGAAGCCTTATGTCCTTGATGCAGATGCTTTGAAATTGGTTAAAACCCATCTAGATTTGATTAAAAATCAAAATGTGATCCTAACGCCTCATGCTGGAGAATTTAAAATTATGACTAATCTCGATTTACCCTCATTTGAGAAAATTGAACAACGAGGAAAAATAATTTTTGACACAGCAAAAAAGTTAAAAATTACACTTTTAGTTAAAGGTCCATACGATTATATTACTAATGGAGTTAAACTAAAGATTAATCGAACGGGTTGCCCCGAAATGTCTATCGGCGGAACTGGAGATGTTCTAGCTGGGCTTTGTGGATGTTTTCTAGCAACAGATAATAAAGTTTTGGAATCTGCTTGTTCAGCTGCATTCTTTAATGGATATCTAGGTGAATATTGTAAAGAAAACGTAGGTCCAAGGTTTAGTGCTATGGATATGATTCAAAACATTGATCCAGCTTTACTAACATTACAAAAATTTTGAATATTCTTGAAATCAAAAAAATAAAAAAAAATACGTACTAGTTGGAAAATTAATTTACACAAACAATTATCTGAAGATAAAAATTTATTAATTCTTTACCTATTATTATAGTAAAAAATTATCTTTATTTTTTTATTGAGAATGATTCTCGGTTGAGGAATAAAAATGACACAAGTCTTCAAAATCAATATGGATGGAACAACAACCGAAATATCAACTGATGGTTCAATTAAAGAAATCTTAAAAACCGATGAATGCTATGTCCTTGTATCAGATGAGTATAGGAAAGTGTACCTTTGGAAGGGAATAGAAAGCAATGTGAGATCTAAATTTATTGGAGCAAAAAGAAGCCAAGAAATCCGTGGTCAAGTTGGTATGCACTATGCTGTTGTACCTCAAGATGAAGGCGAGGAGGAACCAGAATTTTTAAAATTAGTAGGTGGAAAAACAGAAGGGGGCATTGCAAAAGAGATAAAAGCTGATGAACCTCCTCCTGTAAAAACAGCTCCCGCAGTTCATCCTTTAAGAGAAAAGGATCCTTTCGGAATCCCAAAACCTGCAGAAGGTATGAATATTGCAGGAAGTCGAGATCGAGCTTCTCAGAATACGGGTCCACTTTATACTGGTCAAGAATCTTTTTCAACCCTAATGCAAGATGAAACTCATGTCAATTTCGAGCAAATAATGCAAAAATTAGAAGAAATCAAGATTCCTGATGGTTTTGAAAGAGAACTAATAATTATCGGCAACCATGCTTATTCAGTCGTCGAAAAAGTTCAAACTTTCTTAGGAAAAAAGGAGGTAACCAAAGAAATATCTAAAGTTGGCACTGTACCTGAAGGAATCTTTTTTGCAGAAAATTACTCACCTCGGATATTATCAGAAAACGGTAAGATTCTTGCTATTGAATTTTTAAAGCGATCTGAAGGACCAGGAGGATTACAAGTAGAATACAAATCAAAAAAAGAAATTTTAAAAAATCAAATAAAATCTCAATTAGAGACTAAGAAATAGATTCTTTTTTAAAATCTCATTTCTATTAATTTCTCACTTCTCTTAAATTAGAAACAGAAATATAAATTTTTAAGGTTGAACTTTTTATTAATATTTAATTAAATAAAAATATCTAATTCAAAAAAATAACCAAAGACATTGATATGAGTGATTTAACACCAGAAGAAGCTCATAGTTTATCCAAATTCCTTGGAAGTATAACGGAATATACAGAGTTGGAAGCTCTTGCCCTTGTAACTCGTGATGGTTTAAGACTCGCATTTTCATGCATCCCAGATTACGAAGTAGATCCAGATTTATTTTCTAGTTTAAGTGCTGTTGTAATGCAAAGCGGACAGGATGCGATTGATTCTCTAGGTTATACTGATTTACTAGAGGTTGTATTAAGAGGGGAAAATGCATTTATAATACTAAGTGCAGCCGGTAGATTTTTCCTTATGGGGGCAAGTCGAAAAGTGGAAGATCTAGGCAAGATTGTATCTGTATTTCGTTATTATGCAGGAGAAATTTCAAAGAGATACCCATTAGTGTAATTTTTGGTTATTCAAGTTTTAGACTATAATAATTAATAAATCTTTAAGTTGAAACATATTTTTATATCTGATTATAATAATTTTTAATGATGGAGAATGTCTGAATTAAAAGTTTTTGTTGATGTTAATGAAAATACCACTAACAAGGTGGTAATTTGTCAAGAAAATGCTACTAAATTAGGTGTATCTAATGGAGCATCTGTTGAAATAGAAAATCCAGATAATAATAAAAAAGTTGTTGGGACAATAGAAATTTCAAATATGGTATTAGATTTTGCAGCTCAAATTTCCAGGAACCTTGTAGATGAATTGCAATTTAGTGGAGTAGAATTAATAATACGACCTATGAGTAAAACAGGATTAGTAGCCCCTAAACTGCAGATACCAAAAGTTCCTAGCACTTCACCTCCAAAACCACAAACTCAACCAGGTCTTACCCCACTTCCTACACCACCCACTGAAAAATCTAGCCCACCTCCTCAACCATATCAAACTCCAACACCAATCCCCCAACAAGCACCACCACCGCAACCAACTCAAGTTCCCCCTCCACAACCTAAACCAAGACCTCCAGCTCCAACTCCTGCTCCAACGCCACAATTAACACCCACACCTCCGCCCATAACTTCACCACCTCCTCCTCAAACGATTCCACAACCAACACAGGCACCGATTGGAGGGCAAGATTTTGGTGTTCAAGTTACACCAACAGAACAATATCCTAATAGAATTGATATATACATGCTCCAAAGTCAGAAAGGAGGGATAATTCTTACTCCTGTTGTGGACAATAACATTGAAGGCGGAAGAGTTCAGTTGAGTAGTTCTACCGTTCTTCAATTAGGATTAGGAACTGGCATGCTTATTGGATGGGAAGATCCATTAACACGATCAACTGGTTCCGCGAGAATTAGTGAGGCAATGATAAATCCTAATGAGATTCGAATGGGTAGAAACACTAAAGAAGATACAAATATTCAAGCACAACAAATTCTAGTTTATTCAACTGAACCTCCTATACAAAAGGCATCAGAGATTATGCTTGAAGTACATTCTCAACCAAATCTTTTAGGATATTGCCATGTAAGCCCCAGAACTCAGCATACACTATCTATTATGCAAGATGATATTTTAGCCTTTGAAGATGAACTTACGGGTGCAATAGGTGCAGCTAAAGTTGAGATTTCCGAAGCTACGCCCTCTAATGCAATTACAATTGATAGTGAGATTTTAGAGGCTTCTGGTATTGGTAGTTTTGAAGTCAAAGTATATAAGAATTTACGACCAATTATACCATTACAAAATGTTTCTCTTGGAATTAATCCAATTAGTGGAGAAAACATGTGGGAAATAATCAGTACAGCACGACAAAATGTAGATTCATTAAAAGGATGGTTATCAAACTATATAATATTCAAAGGAATTAAATTGAGATGGAGCGCAGTTAATATTGCTTGTTCTTTATTATCAACAGTTCCAGATTTAACAGGTGATATCTTTGCTCAAATTACTCCAAATACAGCAATTAACTTGACCCCAACAGGTTTAATCCCATTTAATGCTATTTTGATAATTGACATCAGCAGAAGTATGATGGCGCGTGACGTACTTGTTACTAATATTGCTCCAGCAATTGAAGGGATTAAGGCTGCTATGGAATCACGAGAGATTCAGGAATTTCTAGTCCATTTCAAACCAGGTGTGAATATTCCAAGAAGAATTGCCGCGGCTTTTGCTGCTGTGTTGTTCCTGAGCGAAAAAGTAGGGCGAGGATTTGGTGAAAAAGTTTCTGTCATTCGATTTGCTGATGAGGCTCAGATCTTACCCTTTATGGATAGCTTTTATATGGATTCCGCCAGTGGTAAAAAAGGAGTACTTGAAGATGCCGCTCGCATGATAGTGGATCGTATAGGAAATGCTTATGGACAAGCTACTAATATGGGGCAAGCAATGGCAAAATCTTATCAGGTTCTAACAGAATTCGATAAAATGAATCCTGATCAACCTACGATGGTTGTTCTCTTAACGGATGGGGTTCCTACAGATGGTGACGATTTCTTTAAAGCTGTCAAGTTATTTGCCGAGAATCCTAACGTAGTTATTTACATTGTGGGGTTAGGAAATCCTGATCGTGAGCTAATGATTAGAGCAGCATCGCTATGTGGAGGAGAATATTTTGAGCCAGAAGATGCGGGAGAACTTTTAATTTGGTATTCGAAAAGAGCTCGAGATTTGACAGTGAAGTTAAAAGCACACAAACATGAGATTTAATTCAAAATTTCTTCTTTTAAAAATTAAATCTTTTTCTCTTAAAGTTAAAGATTTGACTTTTATGTATATTATTTTACTTAGCAGAGCTCTAAATAAGATTTAAATTAAATGAGTAATTTTTTGACTAAATAAATTTTTCAACTTAAGAAATTTAGAGACATCAAGAAAATCCATAGCTCGAAGAACTAGAAGATGGAGTATTAGAACGTGCAGGATGACAAAAAATTTAAGAAATTAAAGGCGGTTTTAATTTTAATTTTCATTTTTCTGTGTATACCAGTTACACTCCTTTATTTATTCTTAAGAGATATTTCAGAGCTATCAATTTTCTTTAGTGATTATTTTGGTTCAGGTAGTTCTATTTTTATTCCATTTTTACCCAAGATAAATTTATTATGGTTCCTGCCCGAACCTTTCTTCTTTAGTCTTGGGCATTTAATTGACATAGTTATTTTAATTAACGCAATTGGTTATATTCAGACCAGCATTTATCATTATTTTGTCAAAAAGGTATACTTGAATGTTTATTCTCGAGTTTTAATGGACTTGAATGTTGATTCTCTTGGATCTAAAGAATTAATTTACTTTTCAATTCAAGATTCAGAAATTCTATTTAATCATGATAATAGTTTAAATTATCTTCCTAATAATAACGATTTTCAAATTAAGAATCATAGTGTTTTTCAGATTAAAGAGAAGGATTATAAATTTCATTTTAATGAAAACTTCAAAAATAAAATTCTAAGAAAAAGACCAAAATATTTTTTTAGGAAATACCATAAAGTCTTTGGGAATCCTAGTATCCTACTATTTCTTAAATCTTTTAGGATTTTCCATTTATTAATCAAATTTTATAGACAATCTACTTCTAACAGATATCTTCAAATGGAGGGGGGCCAATAATTAAAAGCTATCCTGTTATTATGTTAACTTTTCAAATTATATATAGAGATAATTTAAGTATATTATATCAGTTTAAAATCAAAAAGAGGTAAAGAAAAATGGATTGGACAGAAGAAATTGAAGAATTATATAAACAAGTTACAGAGCAGGTTCCTGAGGCTTTTCGCATGTCTGTAGCACCAATGTTACGTAAAGCTGCTGAAAAGACAGCAATACTTAGGAACTCTGGTTTTGTAAGTAGAGATGATTTGCTATCTGCTTTATTTGAAATAACTCCTGATGCATTTCAACCTACTGTTATTGAGGATTTGAAGAAATTAGGAATCGATACCGAGCGATATGTAAAACTATCAGAAATTAGAAAAAAGTATGCTCGTTCTTGGGATGAAATTGGAGGTGCGTGGGCTCCTGGAGTTTATCATTTTACAGTCTATCTAACTGATAGATGTAATCAAAAATGTATTCACTGTGCTGCTGAATTAATGGATCAACGTCCAGAATTTTCCACAGAGGAATGGATAAAGATAATTGAGAATGTGGAACAAACATTGAGAAAACAAGGTAGAAGAGGATGCTATATATGGTTTGGCGGAGAACCAACTCTTCGTAAGGATCTCGCAGATCTAATAAAATATTGTGGCGAAAAAGGATATTACCAAGCCATTTCCACTAATGGTATGTTATTCAATGAAGATTTAGCCAAACTCTGTGCTGAAGCCAAGATGCATCATGTATTCATCAGTTATGACAGTATTTATCATGAAAAGGCTGCGAAAATTCGTGGAGTTCCTAAAGCAGGGGAAGCTGCTGAGAAAGCTATAAAATTGGCTATAGATTATGGGCACTTAGTAATTTGTACGGCAACCGTTCAGAAAGAAAATTTTGATGAATTGGAAGAAATTAAAAAGAAATTAGAGACTTTAGGTGCTATACCTTATTTTAGAGCCGTAATTAAACAACGAACAGCAGACAAAAACTGGGATGATATTGGATTAGATTATGATGAATATCGCCAATTTTATGATTTCAAATATAGGCATGTGGTTGAAGCAGTTAGGAAAGGGGAAGCTTCATTTTTAAATAAAGTGTATACATATGATATGGTACCTTTTATGGAATGTCCTCGCACTGATGAAGAACGTACTGCCTTAGAGTGGGGGGTAGGGTGTCAAGCATGCCGGTCTGTTTCAGGGATTGATGTCAATGGAGATTTTTTTCCATGTGATTATCCCTCTAAATTAACCTTGGGTAATGTCTTCAAACAAGATTTTAATGAAATAATGGAATCTGAAACGTTCAAGGCTATTAGGGACAGAAAGGTAAAAGGGAGATGCTCAACTTGTCACCATCTTGAATTATGTGGGGGTGGTTGCCGAGTTCACGCTGAAAATGAAACAGGAGATTTCTTGGCAGCACTTCCGTTCTGTTGGCACGAAGATGACCATAAACATGAAGGTTGTTCTTAAGGGTGTAAGTTAATGGAATGGGAAGTAGAAACTCAAATATTATTCAATCGAATAGTAGAACAAATGCCTCAGGGATTTAGACCATCAGTTGAACCCTTAATCGTAGAAGCCGCAAAAAAAAGATGTCTTGAACGAAATGGTGGTTATATTAGTGATAATGATGTAATTTTAGGGATTTTTGATATTATCCCTGAAGCTTTTAAACCTGTAATGGTTGAGGATTTAACAAAGCTAGGCATTGATGTGGAACGTTATATAGAATTGAAAGATATAAAGGATCGCCTTAAAGTTTCCTGGCAGAAACTAGAAAGAGGGTTTCATCCGGGAAACATTCACTTTGCGATGTATCTTACAGATAAATGTAATCAAAAATGTATTCACTGTGCTGCTGATGATCTAATACCACGAGTAGAATTATCCACAGATGAATGGTGTAATATAGTAGAAAATATTGAAACGGGTTTAAGGAAACAAGGTAGACATGCCTGTTTTGTTTGGTTTGGTGGTGAACCTACATTACGTAAAGATATTGGTGAGATTATGAGATTTTGTAAGGAAAAAGATTACATTCATGCTCTCATTACGAACGGAGTTCAGTTTACCGAAAAGTTTGTTAAAATGTGTAAAGAGAATAATATAAGTCACATATTTGTCAGTTTTGACAGTGCAGACTCGGAAAAGAATGATCAGATAAGAGGTTTCCCTAATTCCTTAAAGTATGCTAAAAAAGCAATAGACCTTTGCTTAAAATATGGGATTTTTGTATGTTCGTCAATCACAGTCATGAAACAAAATATTGATGAATTGGAAGCTCTTAAAGAATTATCTGAAAGATGGGGTTCACAACCATATTTTAGATGTGTGGTTAAACAAAATCGAGCTGCTCAATTCTGGAATGAGATCGGGCTTGATAAGGAAGAATATAAAAAAATGTATGATTTTAAATATAGACACGCTATTGAAACGATAAGAAACGGAAAAACCGGAACCTTACCTGCTTATGAAATCTATGATATGGTACCATTTATGGAGCAACCTAAAGATGACAAAGAAATGGCAGCTATTGAATGGGGGGTGGGCTGCTTAGCTTGTAGAACGATGATGGGGATAGGTATAGATGGAACAATATATCCTGCTGGTTATCCTACTACGTTAACACTTGGAAATGCTTTAAAGGATAATTTTGAGGATGTACTGAATTCCCAACTTTATAAAGATATTCGCGATAGAAAAAAGATAAAGGGAAAATGTGCTTTTTGCCATCATCTTAAGTATTGTGGAGGAGGATGTCGTGTTACTGCAGAATATATAACTGGAGACTTTTTTGGTTCATTTCCTTTTTGTTGGCATGAAAATGATCACGAACATGAAGGTAATGCCTTAGATAAAAAAGAAATTGAATTGCTAAAATAAGATTTGAGTGGGAATGATGCGAGTATTGATACTTTCTGGAAGTCGAGAAATTGTTCATGTGATGGTTCCGCCACTAGGAGAAGCATATCTAGCATCTTATTTGATTAGTCAAGGTCATGATGTGAAATTACTTGATTTAACGTTAAGTGATGATTATAAGAAGGATGTTTCAAAAACAATTGATAATTTTAATCCACAAGTAATAGGGATTTCAATACGGAATGTTGATTCAACTACATATCCAGGGAATCTTTTCTTCTACTTACCAGTGAGAAGTATTATTCAATACATCAAAAACCTTGTAGAACCATATATTCCAATTATTTTAGGTGGAGCAGGATTTTCAATATTTGCTGAGGAGATTTTAAGAGATTTGAACCATAGTTTGGGTGTTATCGGCGATGGAGAATATGTTTTCGCAGAGATATTGAAAAAAATTAGTAATGATGAAGACCCTAGAACTATCAAGAAAGGGCTATGTTTCTTAGACAATAAAGGTGAGTTTCATCAGAATCCACCATGGAGGGTTGAAAATTTAGATGATCTACCAATTCCAATTCGAGAGATAATTGATAATGACGCATATCTTATAGAACCTTTGAATAAATCTGGGCCTTTCTGGGGAAATATCCAAACAAAAAGGGGCTGTCCAATGAATTGTATTTATTGTAGCTATAAATACATTGAAGGTTCGAATGTTCGTTATCGGTCGCCTGAAAACATAGCGGAGGAATTAGATTTAATAGTAAATAATTATGGAATTCAAAATATTTTTATTGTTGACAGTATTTTCAATTTGAATTATGATCATGTCAAGCAAACCTGTAATGAGATTATTAATCATAAAATAGATGTAAAATGGGGTGCTAATTATGTCCCCAGTGAGAAGTTCCTTGACTTAATGCCACTGATGAGAGAAAGTGGTGCAGTGCATTTCGCAACGGGTATTGAATCATTATCTAGAGAAATGTTAAAAAATATGAATAAAAACAGATCCCCAGATGAGGCGATTCAGACCTCCAAGAAATGTGTTGATTTAGAAATTGAACAATTAATTCATATAATTGTTGGAGGTCCAGGGGAAACACTTGAAACAGTTCGAGCGTCACTGGATCGCTTAGAGACTATTGAGAGTTATAGAGGGAATTTATGGCAAGGAGATGGAGATGTAATTGTATTTATTGGAATGAGGATCTATCCACATACTCCTCTTCAGCGAATTGCAGAGGAGGAAGGGATTATTTCGAAAGGAGAAAATTTACTTAAGCCTAAATTTTATATTTCTCCAAAAATCAAAGATATCGACCTTTATCAAGTAGTAAGGGATTATGGGAAAAAAAATCCGAGATGGATGATGCCTGGACTTGGGTTTAATAACCCAGACGGGTTTGCCGAATTAAGTAATTTACAATTTGCTAAATATTTAGCATAAATATTAAATAATTTTTTTTGAGAATTGTAAGGTAACAAAAAAGAGTGAAAAAAGTATGGAATGGGAACCTGAAGTAAAAAATCTTTATGAAAAAATAGTTTTAAATATGCCAGAAATGGTAAGGCCAGTTATAGGACCTCAATTGCTTCAAAGCGCTGAAAACAAATGCATAGAGCGTCAAGGTAAAATAGTAGCTGAAATCGATCTCATTGTGGCACTATTTGAAATCACACCTACTGCATTTCAACCGGTTATGATGGCAGATCTTAAAGAATTAGGTGTAGATTATGATCTTTACTTACCTAAGGTGAAGTCTAACTTCAAATGTACAAATGACTTGGAACAGATGCTTAAAGATTTTGCAAAAATCTGTGAAGTAACAGGAGTAAACTTTAATGAAGAAGCAGTTAAAAAGGCTTTCGCAGCATATAGGGAGTTCTTTGCTGGAGCACCCATATCAATTAGAACTACGACAAAACCGGTCGAATATAGAGATGTTGCACTAAGATATGTCGAATTTTTTATGCCACATAATCCAGATCCTTATACAAATGCTATTAAAGAAGGCTTAATTGAAAAAGATGGTCATCCAATTCATGATATGATCATTGAAGCTATGGAGAGTTTTCAGATGATGGGTTATGGAGTTGATGTAGATGCAAGTATGGGATTATCAAAAATCTGGCCATTCATTGTACCTGGATCAATTGATCCAATTTTTTCTATGAGATATATACCAGAAAGCATGAAAAATTATCGAGAATACTTTAATAAGCATGGACTAACATCATTTAGTTTGTTTGCATTTGATTTTCTACATAAAACTACTAATATTTATTTCATGCTGAAACAACCACCAAAAGCAACATATGATAACTGTATAGCGCTTGTCGAGGATTTAGGATTTAAGTCTGCATCAAAAGAGGTAATGGAAGGATGTATGAAAGCAGCTCATTTAAATTATACGTTTAGTTGGGATTCAGAAAAAGTTGAACGTCTTTGTTTTGGGATATCATGTGATGATCTAAAAGATGTACCCATACATTTTCATCCACTAATAAAAGATTTTCTAAGAAATACACCACTCCAAAGCGATTCGAAAAAAGCAATTTGGGGGGTTACATTCACCCAAAATGGTCTTTATTATAAGATTGAAAATGATTATAATGGAAAGATGGTAGATTTCTTAGCTATGGGTTGCAAAGCTGGACTTGAAACTTATAAATGATATGGCTTAAAAAGCCAAAAATAAAGGATTTGAAAATTCCATTCAAATAAAAATAAAATAAATTAAAGGAGGTGAAAGTAAAATTGGACACAAAAGAGGAATGGGAAGATTATCTCGCACGCTTTATGAAAGCTTATAATGAACTACCAGATTTAGCACAGATGTTGGAACCAATCGCACCATTAGTATTTCAATATGAAATAACTGATAGACCTGAGATGAGTTATTGGCAATTCGTCGATAAAGATAAGATGGATTGGGGAATGGGTCAATATCATGGACCTGATGCTCCAAAAATCATCCATAAAACTGATTTTGCAACAATTAAAAAGGTTAATTCTGGAGAATCAGACCCTATTCAAGCAACTATGTCTGGAACATATGAAGTTGAAGGTGATGTCAGTAAGCTAATGGTATGCGCACCACTATTGCCACTTAATGCAAAAGCTCATTCAAAAGCAATTCAATAATTAGAAATGTCAAATATAAAATACTAGGAATGTTTAGCAAACACGTGTCTATATAGGAGATAGTAAACTAAATAGATTTATTTGAAGTTATTCAAATCAAATTTTTTTCTTAAATCTCTTCTTTACCATCTTCTAAATATAAAATTTTTATATTCGAAATTTAATAATTATAATAACTAAAATTACAAAAACTTGATACTATGAAAGAAGTTAGAGTGATCACAATTGATAATAGAGGCAGAATTGTAATCCCTCAGTTAATTCGAAAGAGTTTAGGTCTTACAACAAATTCACAGTTGATGCTAGTTGCTGATTCAGAAAATAAAGAAATTAAAATAACACCAATAGGTTTATCAGACGAGAAGAGTCCAATAAAGCTCAGAATTACCATGAAAGACATTCCAGGAGCACTAGCAAAGCTTGCTGGCACTTTTGGTGAACAAGGTCTTAGTATGATGTATAGTGAAGCAGTAATTATTGAAAAAGATAAAACTGCTGAATGGACTGTTATTTCCGAAAGTCCAGAGAATCTTGAAGATCTTAAAAAAGTTCTGAAAGAAAAAGGAGAAGCCATTAAGGTGGAGGTTCTTCCATTAGAGTAATATATTTTTAAAAATTGTTAATGTTGATCACTTCAAATGGGAAAAAAGAAGAAGAAAGAAAAATTAAAGGAAGAAGATAAGGATTCCAGTTATTCTCTTGATATTGCATTAAAAGGTTCAAAAAAGACTGAAACGGCTTTACATGGTTTACTTAAAGCTTTCTCAGAAGATGATAGCCATGTGGTAATTAAGGAAACTGATAAAAAGATTGAGCCTCAACTTTCTTATGAAGCAAAAAAGAAAATTGCTGAAGATTACATGATGGAAGAAATCCCTATAACTGAACAAAGTCAAATTAAAGAAAAAATCTCTGAAAAAAAGGGGTTAATAGAAAAAGAAAGCATTAAAAAGGAAAAAGTAGCTCCGTCGGAAAAAAGTGTTAAACAAGATTCAATTTCTAAAAAAGATAATATCTATTTTAAATTATCTCAATTCTTTGAAGGAATTTTTCAAGGTTATAATGAGCGTTATGAGATGTGGGAAAATTCGGTATCAGCGATTTTAGCAATTCTAAGGAAAATGAGGAAAATAACAAAAAAAAATACTGAGGATTTAGTTAATTCAATCAATAAATTACATGAAAAAATTCAGTTTAATTTAGAGCAATTTAAGATAAAGCGCGATGAAGTTGAGAAACATGCAGATGTAGACATTGAATCTATGTCTAGTGAGTTTAAGAAAGTATTAGGCTTGTTAGAGTTGCAAATTAAAGAATATCAACTTAAAAGGCTTGCAGATGAGTATGTGCATCAGCATAGAACTCCTTAAATTTTTAATTATATTCCTAAGAGAAGTATTTTATGTCCTCGAAATCAAAAGACCAAACAACTCCTTTAATCCTAGATATTGGGACTGCTACTTCAAGAATAGGATGGGCAGGTGATGACTTTCCAGATATCATTGCTCCAAGCGTATATGTCGATGTTTCTGACTATTTATTTAGTTCCGATGTTATTGAGGGCTTAGAAGAATTATTTTTCAAAAATGAGCAGATACTACATTTGGTAGGACATCAAGCATTAAAGTATCAAAACATTTTAAAAATTCATGAATTTAAAAAGGAAAAAAATTTTAATATTCTTCTTAAGTTCTTTTTGCATTACTATAAACAGTTGGATATTGATGAAAAGTATCAATTTAAGCAACCCTTAATAATTCTATCTCCCTTTTTCATGTCAGATTTAGAGAAATCGAAGTTGCAATATTTATTTTTCAATGTATTAAAGTTCCCATCCCTCCTTTTCCTACATGAAAGTCAAGCTATACTTTCTACTCTTCAAAAAGCTAGTGGGGTTGTTGTGAACATGGGTGAATCCACTACGTATATTTCTACGATTTTTCATGGGTTCACAAATATAATGGCTCGAGATGTTTTTCCAATTGCAGGAAAAGAATTGACAAATTACTTTTTAAATCTAATTTTGACTCGCATAGGCACATCTAAAAATATTTATATTGATAAACCAATCGCAAAAGAAATCAAAGAAAAATTATCTTTATGTGTTTTAAATCCTCAAGAAGAGCAGAAAAGAGTAAAAGAAGGATTAACAAAATATGATAGAATAATTAGCCTTCCAGACGGAACTAATTTAAAATTAAATTTAGAACGATTTTTATTATCAGAACCCCTATTCAATCCAAGATTAGCCCATATTGATTATATAAGTCTAGTAGAAGCAATTTCAAAAGTGATAAAAACATGGGAAAGAGAAAATTGGGAGGAATTGGTGTCTAATATTATCCTATCTGGAGGGGGAAGTTTAATACCTGGGTTAGATGAAAGAATTCAAATTGAATTAAAGAAGTATTTCTCAGAGAAACTGAAAGAAAAAATTAAGGTTATTGCCGCTTCTGGAAGAGAAAATATGGCATGGATTGGGGCATCAATATTGTACATGAAAGAAAAGTTAAGCAAAGGGTGGATTGAAAACACAAATTTATAATAATTAAAAAAAATGGTTAAGAACGATGGCTACTCTTTTGAAAAAAAGTGATAATTTTTTAGAGGATTTTCAACAGAGCGTAATACAAGCTAGGCGTTTATTACACTCTGGTAACCATAGATGGGCAGATAGGTTATTAACTGATCTTTATTATGAGATTGAAAGAAATGAATGGTTAGATATTCAAAAGAAGCATCAATTAATGATGATAATCTCAAATTCTTGGTGGATGTACATTAACTCTTTAATTCAAAGAAGAGAAGGAAAAGTAGAGATTGATATGATCAAATATATTGATGCTTACAAGCGTTTCTTCTCATTTTTAGCAAAGATGGATGATTTTTATCTTTTTAATAACTTTGGGACGACTCTTCTAAAGTCATTTATTACAACAGAGGACATATCTCAAACAGGCATCACTAAATTTATAAATTCCTTCTGTGTTAAAGTTATTGAGAAACATGAGTTCCAGAAGTTAATTGAATTGCAGATTCTATTAATGTATTTGAGAAAATCAGTCATACCTCAAGAATTTTTTCATTTTAGTATGGAAATTTTGGGAAGAACTTTATTCAAATTGGAACCTAATAAAAGGGAATTATTTTTATATGTCTTTTTAGAAAATATTAACTTCAAATATAATCTTATGGGAGATTCTTCAGAATTTGTACAAGTAATAAGTAAAATTTTGTTAAACCGTCTTCCAGGATACTTAAAGAACGAATTTAGTAAATTAAGTAGATTTTCGATAAATGAAAGAAATTTTAATGACATTTTAATAGATCTTGAAGCTTTAATTTCTTATTTGAATAATATTGGAGAGTTCTCTTGGATTCCAATAATTATTAGAAATCTATTCGAAAAGATAAATAAATTCCAATCATTTGGTGATGCTGTTACATATATAAGGAAATATATCGATTTTACGATTAAGCGGAATAGATTCGAAATAGCTTTTGAAATTTATGACTTCCTTGAGGATTTATTTATGTCTCAAACAGATTTAGGATATGATAATATTTTAATTGAATTATGGGTTGAGGCATGTAAGAAGTTTGTTGATATGAAGGAAAAAAAGTACCTTCTACAATCACTTGAAAAATTAAATATCCATTTAAAGATACCTCAAACTAACCCTCAAATATATCATTATTTTTATACATGTAACTATTTGTGGCAATTTAATTCAATGTTTTTTTCATTGGAACCTCGGGATTTTTGGCGGATGATGTTCTATCGTGCTTTGTTTGAAGAAAAAGATTATGATCTTGCACGTAAAATTGTTCAGTATTTAGATAAAAATCTTAGGTCCGTAATTTTAGATCCAGCTATATTATATCATGAAACAGAAGCACTAAGACAAAATATTTACTCCTTTGAAGAGGATTCATTTGATTTCGAAATTGAACAATTTGTTATAAAGCAAATTATTTTTAGAATTAATGAAGCTGGTTTAATTTCTTATAGAATGATGGCACAAGATGGTAATACTATTGATGGAAAAATTTTAAATGAGTATTGGAATGATACTCAAATTAATGACATTTATAATGATATATTCTCTGAAACAGAAGAGAAGAAATATGATTTTGATCTTATGGAATTTGGAAAAATATTATACATTTTTCTCCCAAAATCATTACGAACACTCCTAAGGCAATTTGAAATCAAAACCCTTACATTCATCCCTGAAATCTATTTTATTTTAGATCATATGACAATCCCCTTTGAATTAGTTTATGATAATAATTTCTTTTTATTGAAATATTCAATAGGATATATAATAGGAGAACCTCCTTTAGGAGGAGTTACCTTTGAGCATGGCATAGGGGATAAAGGTGAGAAAACCACTCAATTAACCAAGTATAATATATTATTAATCGACTCAATAAATACTTTAGGCCCATATAAGTGGAATGATGCGGAAAAGAACAAAGAACTCATTTTTCCATTTGTCGCTGGCGCCAATGAATTAAATTTTATTACAGAATTCTTTAATAGAAGAGAAGAAGTTGAGACTATTACTATACTTGCAGGGATAAATGCCACAAAAGATGCTATTCTATCAAAGATGTTAAACGAACCATATCATATCATTCATTTCGTAGGAAATATTTTTTATTCACCCTGGAATCCAAACGATAGTTTCTTTATTACTAATGACAATCAAATAATCACTATTAAAGAAATTAACAATTCAATTAGAAGAAATACTCATATTATTGAACCATTTTTATTTTTTAATACCCAAGTATACGATGTTGATGGGAATAGAATAAAGAATGCACCAAGTACTCTAGGAGAAATTGGAAGGCAATTCGATTATGAGCGAATTACCGGAATTGTAACAAGGAATTATCCTATTTTTGATGATGAAACAAAAGAAATTAGTGCAAATTTTTATATGAATTTATTTAATAAAAACAACCAAGGAATATCACTTCTGAAAGCTCGACAAACCTGCATGGCAGATAAAATGGCTAGACTTGTTGAAAACAAATTCAAGGATTTAAGCGATACACAGGGAAGTATAAGTATTGATTTAAAAAGTTCCTTAGCTATTTCAAGCTATATGCTTTTCGGAAAACCTTGGAAAAAATTAAAGTAAAGCCAAATTTCTTTTAACAAATATTTATAAGAATTTAGTATTTTAAATAGTATATAAAATTAAATTTTGTATTGATTAATTTTGTCAGAAAATAGACTTATTGAGCTTCGGATTGAGAACAAAAGTCTTAAGAAACAGGTACAAGACTTAGAAAGTAAAGTATTGTCTCTTGTAGGGATGGTAAATTTAGTATCATCGGGTAGTCCAGATAAAAAATATGTATTAAATGATCAACTAATTGAATTTATTAATTCGACAAATTCACAATTAAATATAGTTTCTCCTAAAGTAGATAAATTTTATGCTACGGAGTTAAAAAGAACAGCAAAAAGAGGAATTCCTATTTTATTGATTATTAATGATAGAGGAAGTATCCCAAAAGGTTATCAGGAAATATATGATAATTTAAAACAATCTGAAGGAATAAACATAATAAATAATCCAAATGTTAGATATTTATTAGTTTTCAATTCAGAGAAAGCTATTTATTCAGGAGGATCTTTAGATAAAGATGAATTAGAGAAATCGATATTAATTGTAACTACAGTCAAAGAGACTACAAAATTGCGGAGCATTGCAGAAATCTTTAGCATGATGCTGCCAACATTCATGAGGAAATGATTTTACATTTAATTATTGAATCTAATGGAAGTTTAATATAAAATGAATAGAAAAAGTTATTATAAGAAATTGAATTCTAATCATGGAGCCCAGCAGTCAAATTCTACTTTTAACTTATGTTATTCATCTCAAAGAAAGAAGTTTGAAAATAAATCTGAAGAAGGTTTCGATTGGGATTGGATATTTGATAGAGGATGGTTGAGAATAAAAGAGTAATTAATTCTGATTATATCGTAAAATTTTTTGGATTAAACTCCCAAATTTATAAAGAGGAAGTTGAACCCCTTTTAAAGAAAAAAGTTGAGAAAGGATTTAAATTACAAGAGAAGTTCAATGGTTTTAAAACTCTATTTCGTAAAGTATATGGTCTTGAACTTAGTTATGATTTATTCATTAAATACTCCTATTATATTCAAATTCTAAGATTAATTCTAACAAAAAAATTGAGAGGTTTAAGAGGTCCAAATGCTCAGAAACATTATTATGAAATGTTGAAAGATGATTTTAATGAGTTTAAAGGTTTCCATCAAGATTTTTTGCTTCATAAATCATTTAAGAAGGTATATGAAATTCTAGATAACATTGATTTTTCATATGAAGATTTATTTCATGACCTTTACCAACAAATTATTATCCCAGTAACTAGACATCGATTAGGCGAATTCTATACTTCTAGTAATCTAGTGAAAATGATGGTAAATGAGATTTATAAAATAGGGAAAAAAGTATTAGATCCCTCATGTGGTTCCGGCACATTTTTAGTTGAGATCCTGTTAAAAATATTAAATTCTAAACAATCCAGAGATGTAAAAATTGATGCAATTAATAATATTTATGGATTTGATGTTAATCCTATAGCTGCCTTGACTGCCAAGGTTAATCTCAATCTAATTATCTTAGACTATTTTAACCCTAATGAATCAAAACTAAAGGGACCTATAATAAATTATATGGATACACTGTTCCCGTTAAAACTAGAAAACAATAATTATAATTTGAAGAGCTCTTTTGACTTAGTCATTGGAAATCCTCCATGGCTTACATATAAAGATATTTTTAATAAAAATTACCAACGTAAAATTAGGGAGCTAGCTGATTCTTTAGGTATAAAACCTCCAAGTCAATATATTACTCATATTGAATTAGCAACTATATTCTTTTATGCAATTCCAAGAGAATATTTAAAAATAGGGGGAAAAATCTTCTTTGTGATTACAAAAAGCGTACTTAACGGAGATCATTGTTATAAGTTCAGAAAATTCTCTACTTTTGATAGTTTAGAGATTTGGGATTTTCCAAAGAATTATTTTTTTAGTGTTGACCATATATGTCTTAAAGCACGATATAATGGGAGAAGTAGCGAAGAATCTCTTTCAAAAAAATATCCTATCCCTACAAAAATTTACAATGATAATTTAGAACTCCAAGAAACAACGGTATATGATTCTATTAAATTAGAAAAGGATGGTGCTAAAGTAATACTTCCCGAAAAACAGATAAAAAACCTGAATACTCTTTCCGAAAGTGGATATAAAAATTTGTTTTTTCAAGGAGCTACATTAGTTCCAAGAACTCTGACCTTTTTTAGTATTAAAAAAGTTGATGATAAGTATTTAGAGTTATCCTCAGATCCAGATATTTTATCTCGAGCTAAAAAGAATTGGATTTTTAAATTTAAAGATAGGAAAATAGAAAAAAGATTCATATTTCAAACATTTTTAAATATTGATTTAATTCCCTTTTACATAAAAAAATTCCGGGATATTTTTTTACCTATTAATGAAAATTTTGAATTTAATATAACAATTCTGAAAAGATATCCAAAAGCATTTAATCTATACAATGAGTTTAACGAAATCTATCAAAATAATAAAAAAAGTACAAGTAAAATTGATACTTTATTTTCAAATTTTAATTATTGGAACAAGCTCACAAAACAATGCCATATTAAACGTTTTATTGTAGTATATAATGCAAGTGGTTCAATGATTAAAGCAGCAGTCATTGATAATCAAGAAAAAAATGTTATCATTAGTTCAGAAAACTATTATTACTCTACTGATTTACTAAATGAAGCATATTATCTCTCTTCAATTCTCAATTCTAAAATTCTTACATATAATATAAAATTGATCAAATCTAGCCGACACATCCATAAAAGACCTTTTTCATTTCCCATACCAATTTATGAAAATCAAAATTCACTTCATAGGAGTTTAGCTATTAAAGGAAAAAAATATGAATCAATTGTTCAGGATCTTTTTTCAAATAATCCCAAAATTAATCCTTCAAAAGTTAGAATCTTTCT
>JBHLLO010000027.1:0-19586 GCA_048885535.1 Candidatus Hermodarchaeota archaeon | reverse complement strand
AAAAAATAATATAAAAAAGGGATTTATAAAAATCGATACTATTCCATAAATGTAATTTATTAAATTACAAAGGTTTTTCTTTTATTACACATTTTGATATTTGACGAGAGAGAAAAAAGAAGATTATTAAGGTATAATTAAAATTGAGTTTCAAAGAATTGGGTATTAGTGAGTTTTTAACTAATGCCTTAAGAAAAATAGATATAAGTAGACCAACTCCAGTACAAAAAGTGGCTATTCCTCTAATAATGGAGGGTCACCATATCATGGTTCAAGCTAAAACTGGAAGCGGCAAAACATTGGCTTTTTTACTTCCTATTATTGAAAAGTTGAGTAATAAACATAACGAAGTTTTAATTCTAGAACCCACCAGAGAACTAGCAAAACAGGTAGATCAAGTACTAAAAGAATTAGGAAATCATACTATCAAATCCACAACAATTTATGGAGGTGTATCAATAGATCGCCAAATCGAAGATCTAGAAAGAGGAGTTAATTTTATCTGTGGAACACCGGGAAGGCTTATAGATATATACAAAAGAAAAAAGTTAAATTTCAATAATATAAAGTTTGTAGTAATTGATGAGGCTGATCGATTATTTGATATGGGATTTGCTCCAGATGTTAATTATATTCTAAGCAAAATCAGAAGTAAGTATCAATTCATGCTATTTTCTGCTACTCTTTACTCGCAAATAAGAAAATTGGTTAAAAAGTATTCTCAAAATGAATTCAAATTCATAAATTTAAGTAAGGACGATTTAACTGTTGGTAATACTCACCAATTTTATTATTTGATAAATCGATTTGAAGAGAAGTTTAATACTTTTTTAAAGATATTAAAAATTGAAAAGCCAAAACATACATTAGTATTTGTTAATACTAAAAAAACAGCCTCATGGTTAGTAAACAGGTTAAAGTCACAGAAAAGTTTCAAGTATAGAGTAGATATGATTTCTGGGAGATTAACGCAACACAATCGTGAAAAAATTTTAAAAGCTTTTAAAGAGCACAAAATTAATATGTTAATTGCCACAGATGTAGCTGCTAGAGGATTAGATATTGAGAATATAACCCATATAATCAATTATGATGTTCCAAAATATCCTGATGTATATATTCATCGAATCGGTAGAACTTCACGTATGAATAAACGCGGAACTGCTATTACATTATGTTTAGCAGATGAATATGAATATTTATGTCATATTGAAGGTTTAATTAATAAGGAAATCATTCAAAAAAGCTTAGAGAAAAAAGATCCCAAAAGATATCATAATCCCTTTTATTAAGCATTTAAGTAGTGTTATTTTGATTATTTCAAACACTCTATTCCTATATCACCTGCTTTTCAGCAAAAACCTTCTCTAAAAATTTGTGGAAATCTCTTGCGTTTTTTTCTAAATCTTGTATAGCTTTAGCAAAATGTCTCTTAATGAATTTTTTAATGAGATTATTTTTTAAAGAAACTAAGTTGGTTATCGTGATAAACTCTTTCACCAAATGCACATTAAAAGGAGCTTCCTTTCTTCCTCCAATTTTTGGAATATACACAATATGACATTTAAATAAAGTTGTAATTAAATGGGTAAAACTATTATGAGGAAAGCTCTCGTTATACCACTTTCTTAATTCTCTTATTGGTATAGGGTTCTCAGATAATACTTTGAGAGTTTCTAAAACTTCTTTCTTTTCTAATAATGAAGAGATATTATATTCTTTTAAACTATTTTGAATCTCATCTACTACTGCTAAATAAAATTCTTGAAGCCAAGCTTTAACTAGATTGAAATTTTGATCGATATTATCATGAAAATTCTGATCATCTAATTCAGTGCTTCTATAAAAAGCAGTAAAAATGTCACTTTTTGCTTTTAACCATTCTATAAACTCAATGCAAAGTGTAAATAAAGCCTTTTCAGTTTCAATGGAGATTGGTTGATTAAATATTATTGAAATCATTAGGAACTCTTTTTTCCCTCTGGCCCAATGTGAATCAAGTTCAAAATAATAATTTACAGTATAAGATGAATTGAACGAATGAGTAAAAAAGCCTTCTGAGATAATTTGATCCATTAAATTGGCGATTATTGAAGCATTTTCTTTTTTCAATTTATGCTCTGGATAGGAATAGAAAACAGAGGGCCCCATTTTCCTATCAAAGTAAGAAATTGCTAATAAAAACTGCATTGATGAATTTTGAAGTGTATATTATCCAATTATTTAAGACATTTGGCACTTGAATAAAAAACTTAATATTATTTAGATAAATATGCTGAATGACATTTTTAATTAAAAGAATGTTCTAAGTTATTCTTGATGCAAAAATAACTCAAAAAATAACTGGAGAGGGTATATTATTTCTTAATAGAACAATCTCTCCTAAATCAACATTGTTATCATTTAGCCAAGATTCAGGCACTGCGATTTTCATTTGAAATTCATGTTTGTCATCAAATTCGAGTAACTCACTTACTTTTAAAGTTCTAATATCGTTCTTTGATTGATAGAACTTACTCATTAATTTGATTATCTCAGTTATATATTCCTTATCAACATAGCGAAAGGTGGTATTAGTAAGTGATTTAATCACATCATGTAATAACAGATAATTTCTAATAAGTTCTTTAAAATATGGTAATAAGATAAATTTATTCTCAAATCGTTGATCAGAATTAGTTTGAATTAAACTGCTTATTTTGATATATCTGCCGGGTTGCAGATTGTATTTTTTAATAGTTTCTAGACTGGTTGCTACTATATTCTTGAAACTCTCAATACTAGCAGTTACTTTAGCTAAATACCAACCGTACTTTCGAGATATTACATCTAACTTCAAACCAATTTATATAATCCAATCGAGGCTATTTAAATCTATGTATCTAAATTTGATATTTTTACCAAATTAATGGAATTAATTTTTTCTTAGTTTTTTGAGCATATTCTTAATATTTAAGTTTACATGTTTTTAACAACAAGTTATTTTATTGCAGTTTTTCGTTTTCCTTCAATCATAGCCTTCCCCATTTCTAACACTCGGTCAAATGGTTCTTCACGATCACCCCTCAGTTTCAAAATAATTGCTTGTTCTGGACAAACAGTAGCACATAAGCCACATCCAAGACATAAATCTCTATTAACAATAGCAATATCCTCTAGGGATATAGCTTTTACAGGACATCTTTCTATACAACTTCCACAAGTAACACATAATTCTTTCTCAATTGTTGATTCGAATATAGCATTCATAAATTTATGCTTATCTTGACCATATTGAGTCATACCCTTCATTGAACCGCAACAACAAGGGCAACAATTACAGATGTTTGATAGGTGTTTTGAATTAGCTCCAGCATGAACTAAACCAGCCTTATCAGCTTTTTTGATTATTTGGATTGCTTCCTCTGGGGTTATCTTTCGCCCAATCCCATTCTCTATATAATATTCAGCAGCAACTCCAAAGCTCAAACAACTCTCTATCGGATTATTACAACCTTCTCCTAGGAGCTGAGCCTCTTTTCTGCAGATACAGTCAGTTACTGCGATAACCCTTGCATTTTTTATTGATTCTTGGAGCATTTGATAAGGAAGAAGTGTAGTTTGAGGTTGAATAGTCTCTTGTAAGGGAATCACTTTAAAACCGGGGACATTACTTGCTCCCATCTCTTCAAGCCCAGCTGTATTGTAATACTCCTTAAAAAGCTTGGCTAATTCTTTATCAATTTTTTTAATAGAATATTCATACAAACCAATCATGAACGGAATAGCATTATAAAGAATCTGATTTTCTCTCCGTGTCCGAAAAATGAGCCCTTTTTTCGCCATCGATTCAAGCTTTTTTTCTATTTGCTGCAAATTCTTTCCAGCTCTTCTTGCTATGGTTTGGGCCAGTTCTGGTCGTATGGTTAAAAATGTAGCTAGTTCAGCTTCTTCTTCAGTAAATAATCGCTTTAATATTTTAATCTCAACTCCTGATTTCGTTTTACGAAATCCTATTGGAAATTGATCAAGGAATTCTCTTAATTTCTCATATACATCTATTGCCATAAAATAATAGATCCCACGTTTTTGTTAATCTAATATTAAACTTCTTTTTTAAAAAGGCTTGAGAATTTAATAATCTTTTTTGGAAAAGAAATTTTTATATAAAATAAGTTTTATATTATTTCTAATTAGTAGAATACAGTTATTATGATTTATATTAAAAAAATAAAAATGAGTGGTTAAAAAGTGCCTTCACGTAGAGGAGATGGGACCTTGGTCTTTAAAGTTTAATTCGTTTCGGATTAAGAAAGAAAATCTGCTTTTACGGTCCCAGCTTAGGAGGTAAAACCACAGCATTAGAATGGGTTTATAACAAGGAAGGATTAGCTAGTGGTGATATGCAACAAATACAAGACCCCACTGGACGTACACTATTTTTCGATCGTGTTGTAGCTCGTGTATCTAATGTTGTGTTTCAAGTTTACACCGTTGCGGGTCAGAGACGTCATAAATTTCAAAGGCAAACTGTATTAAAGGGTACCGATGCCGTAATATTCACTTGGGATTCTCTCATAGATCAATGGCAAGAGAACATTTGGTCGCTTAAAGAATTGCTAAAATTTTATGGAGACAAACTTATTCCACCAAAAGAATTTGATCCTCCAGAAGTACCAATAGTTTTACTCGCAAATAAGAGAGACTTAGAGGAAATTGTGGAAATATCGAAAATTAGACAAGTACTAGATACTGCCAAGCTTAGTCATTGTTTAATATACGAAACAATTGCTATACAAGGTGTTAATGTAAAACGGGCATTTGTATATGCTGCTCGGCAAGCAGTATTAAATCATTATAAAAAGCTTTCAGGAAAGTCGATTGAAGGCTTTTAGTTATTGGCTTTTTTTATTTACTTTCTAACTAAAGTTTTTCGTATTGAATCAACTGGCTTAAATACAGCCATTAAGAGATATACTATTGGAGTTACTATCAGCCATTTCATCGTACGTTTGAAGAATGGATATCGTACCATAAGCCTAGCAACTTCAGGACTGAATTTATAATAAAGCCATTCAAATCTATTTACGAAAAGAGTTCCTAATTTAGTGGATTTTAATTCTATGTCTCGAACATATCTTAAGAATTTGACTTGGGGTGATAAATGTGAACCATACGCAGCTGTAGCAATAAAGCACATTGACGAGACAAACTCAAGAGCTTCTGTTGCAGCACCCGCTACACTACCTACGGCAATAGCACCAGATGATAGACTTCCCTTCTTTTCCTTTTTCTCTTTTCTTTTTTTTGTTATTGGTGGTAATTCACTGAATTTTGTCCCACATGAAAGACAAAAATCATAACCAGGAGAGAGTTTTGCACCACACTTTCTACATTTGTACTTTATTTCTGCCATTAAATTCGCCTTATATATTTTTTTTTTAATAGAAAAACTAAAAGTATACGATTTCAGGCTCGATTTTGTTTTTGGATATTACTAGGTATCCATAAGAACCTGAAAAACTGGGATCTTTATAGTTTTTTGTGGTAGTTCCAGGGTTAAAGAAGAGGATCTCATTCCTTATTTCGTTTAAAGGTCGATGTGTATGACCAAAGATTACAATATCATATTTTGAGCTAAGAAGATTTAACTTTTTAATTAAGCGATCTACGATCCCATCCGGTCCTCCCATGCCATGAACCATTAAAATTTTATGCCCCAATATTTCCATTTCTATTTTTTCTGGTAATTCTCTTCTTAACTTTTTATCAAAATCCATGTTTCCATGAATTGCAATTAAATGTTCAGGTCTGAAAGTCGTTGCAAGTTTCTGGTACGCTTGATATGAAGTGAAATCCCCCAGATGGAATACATAATCAACCTTTCTTCTCTTAAAATCACCTATAACTTCTTGAGATATTTCAGAGATTTTATGAGGAACGTGAGTATCTGAAATGACACCAATTAATAATTCATCTTTATTAGTTCTAATCAACGTTTTCACCTTCTCGTAATTGTTGTTTCATTCTAAATTTTATTACTTTCAAAGCAAAGTTAATAACTTCTTGTATTGTTTTCCATCTGCCCTCATCAAGTTTTTCTCTTATCCAATAATAAAGATCTTGTTCAAGGGGTATTGTTGTATAGATTGGTTGAGTTAATTGGGCTTCTTCTGAATGTGCTTTATTCATAAGCCATGATATAATGTTTACTATTAATTTAAAATTGTCTGCAGCGTAAATACCATAAATTTCATGAAAGCTTGAAAAGAGCGATAAATTCCCTATTGCAACTACTTTACCGAGACCATAACGAGCAGCAGCAATTATTGCAACTTTCTTAACTGGCTCATCAAACCATTGCCCTTCACTGAAGATTTTGTGCCATGCAGAATCCTCCGAAGAAAAAGCTACTGCTGTCACATCTAAGTCTTCATCTTCAATGTTTTCTATGATTTCTAGTGAACAGCCTCCAGAGTGGACAATTTGAGTTATATCTCTCGTCAGAAAATGTTTTTTAAAATTTTTAATAATTGGGCGTGAATTATCTTTTGAGAAATGTTCATTATCAAATAATTGATCGGAATTGAATTTTATACCAAAATTAGAAGACAGTTCAGATAGATTACTCTTATTTGCCTTATCTCCTCCTTTTTCATTTATGATTAATAGTGAGCCTCCGTCTTTAACATATTTAACTAAGTCATTGATTTCATTGGATTGCAAAAAAGCTTCAGCTATAGGAACCCCAATAATAAAGACATTGTACCGAGATAATTTCTCATAAGTAATACCTTCCTCAATTTTTCCCAACTTGAAATCAGAATTAAAAAGAAACTCAATAAAATCATTAAAAGCAGGATCCTCAATTATGAATTTATTCTTATGTGAATAATCGAACCCAAAATATGCATTTAATTCCGCATTCATAATATAAGATATTATTTTAATAGATTATAAATTATTTAATTTATGTTAAAAAAGTATTATAAAGATATAGAAAATAAACCAGCGACTTTAAGTGATGGAACTCCAGTCGAGAATGTATATGTACGATGGTTGATTGATGAGCATGATGGTGCGAAAAATTTTGCTATGAGGAGATTTGAGATTAGACCAAATGGGAAGGTTCCAATACATTATCACCCTCAAGATCATGAGATATATATATTACATGGTACCGGTGTGTTTTATAATGAATTAGAAAAAGTGCAAGTACAACCTGGTAATGCAATTTATATTCCTCCTAATGAAAAGCATGGAATAAACAATATTGGGACTGATAACCTTGTATTCTTGTGCCTTGTGCCTTATCTTTAAAAATAAGTGCTTAAGGAAATATATTTATTCTTCTTTTTCACATTTTCCAATTGCTACTACTGAATCTCCCTCATAAAGCTTTATAACTCTCACTCCTTTAGCTTTTCTGTGTGTAATTCTTATTGAATCCACTGGGAATCTAATAACTTGACCTTGTTCAGTACCAATTAACATATCCATATGTTTTGCTATTTTAATAGCAATGACTTTATCATTTTTAGAAGGATCTAGCGTAATATTTTTTACTCCTTTAGCACCTCTACCAGTTTTTCTGTATTCTTTGACTGGAGTTCTTTGACCATAACCATTTTCAGTTAAGGTTAAAATAATATCATCATCTGATACTAATAAGGCATCAATTATTTCATCGTTTTCTCTTAATTCTGCTCCTTTAACGCCCATTGAATACTTTCCTAACTCTCTTAATTCTGATTCATCAAATCTTACAGCATATCCTAATTTTGTAGCTATAAAAATGTCTTGAAGTTCGTTTGAAAGTCTTTTTACACTAACTAATTCATCATCAGAGCGAATTCTCTGAGCTTTTACGCCAGTGCTTCTAAATTTAGAAAACTCTTTTAAAGGTGTTTTTTTTATAATTCCATTTTTAGTGGTCATTATTAACATTTCATTTGTGTTGAAATTGTTAATAGCAATCATGTCTGCAATTTTTTCTTCATCTTGTAATGCAATAAAATTTACAATCGGTTTTCCTCTAGCTGTTCTAGTCTGTTGAGGAATATCATAGCATTTTATTGAATAGACTCTACCCTTTGAAGTAAAAATTAAAATAGTATCATGAGTAGAAGCTACGAATAAATCTGTAATGAAGTCTTCTTCCCTTACAGTCATTCCCTTTTTACCACGTCCACCTCTCGCTTGAGCTTGATATTCTTGTACTGATATCCTTTTTATATATTGATTTTTAGTAAAAATAACGATAGTTGGTTCGTTTTTGATTAAGTCTTTCTTCTCTATCTCTTTAAATTCTTCTGTAGGAACAAACTCAATCTTGGTTCTTCGTTTGTCACCATATTTTTTAATTAAATCTCTTAATTCTTGCTTAATAACGTCAAGCTGTACATCCTTACTTGCTAAAATTTTTTTGTAGCTTTTTATTTCTTCATTCAACGATTTCTCTTCATCAACTAATTTTTGGTGTTCTAAATTAGTTAAGCGTGAAAGAGGCATACCAAGAATTGCTTGAACTTGAATATCACTAAAATTATATTTTTCTATTAATTTTAATTTAGCTTCATTAACATCTTTAGATTTTTTAATCATATCAACTACATTATCAATATCATTTAAGGCGATAAGTAAACCCTCAACTTTATGAAGTCTTTCTTGAGTTTTTCTTAATTTGTAATCTGTTCTTTTTTGAATTATAATTAATCTATGTTCAATATATTCTTGGATTATTTCTTTTAAGGTTAATATCTTTGGCTGTTTACCTTCATTGATTAAAACTAGGTTCGTGATGCTGAAACTCGTAAAAAGGCTCGTTCTTTTAAATAAAATATTCTTTATTATAACTGGATGAGCATTTTTAGTTAGTTCTATTACAATGCGCATCCCACTTTTATCAGATTCATCTCTTAAATCTTTTACATCCTTTAATACTCCATTTTTAATTAGCTTGGCGATAGATTCTATTAAAGTTGCTTTATTTACCAAATAAGGAATTTCAGAAATAATTAATTGCGCTTTGTTTCCTGTTGTTTCTGTTTCTATTTTACCTTGTATATTGATAGTTGCATTTCCTGTTGAATAAGCATTATATATTCCATTTGTATCTGTAATTATACCTCCAGTAGGAAAATCGGGTCCTTTTATAATTTCTAAAAGTTCTTGGATAGAAATTTCAGGATCATTTATGGTTGCAATAATACCTTCGCAAATTTCAGTTAAATTATGTGGTGGCATGGAGGTAGCCATCCCTACCGCAATTCCTTTTGTCCCATTAATTAAAATATTAGGTAATTTTGCTGGTAAATAGATAGGTTCTATAGTAGAATTATCAAAATTTGGCTGAAAATTAACTGTTTCTTTGTCAATATCTTCAATTAATTCTTCTGAAATCTGAGATAATCGAGCTTCTGTGTACCTATAGGCTGCGGGTTCATCTCCATCAATAGAACCGAAATTACCTTGAGGATCTATTAATAGATATCTTAAAGAAAAGTCTTGACCCATTCTGACTAGAGCATTATAAACTGCCATATCCCCGTGAGGATGATAATTTCCAAGTGTTTCGCCTACAATCTTGGCACATTTCACAGGAGAACTAGAATGATTCCAATTATTTTGTGCCATTGCATAAATTATTCTACGATTGACTGGTTTAAGTCCATCTCTTACATCAGGTATAGCCCTCCCAACAACAACAGACATAGCGTAGTCGATATAACTACTTTTCATTTCGTTCTTTAACATTATCTCTTCTATATGTTCTGAACTCAAGATGCAAACCTCACATTGAGTAAAAAAAATTAAAATATTAAATATCTAATAGATTAACCTCGTCAAAGTTACTAATAATGAACTTCTTACGAGCTTTTACTTCTTTTCCCATTAATTTTGAAAAGATTAAATCATTTTCTAAATAATCTTCATAAGTGACCTTTTTTAATTTTCTAGTTTCTCGATTCATTGTCGTTTCATAGAGTTCATCTGGATTCATTTCACCTAAACCTTTATATCTTTGAACTTTTACTGAGTCTGTACTCTTAAGTTTGTATTTCTTTTTTAATTCGCTTAAAATTTTATCTCTTTCTTGATCTGAATAAACGTAGTGCTTAGATTTTTTGTAGGAGAGTTGATATAAAGGAGGACAAGCAATATACAAATGCCCTTCATCTATTAGAGGTCTCATATATCTAAAAAAGAAAGTCAATAGTAGAGTTTCTATATGTTTTCCATCGATATCAGCATCAACCATAATAACAACTTTATGGTATCTTAACTTATCTATATCGAAAGTATCATCTGTGTCGTCATTTTCTTCAAGTTCTCCATTAGTACCATTTATTGAACTCTCCTCATAAATTCCAACTCCCAGTGCTTTTATTATAGACTGAATCTCGTTATTTTGTAAGATCTTGTCCATTCTAGCTTTTTCTACATTTAAGATTTTTCCTCTAAGAGGGAGTATTGCTTGGTACGTTCTATCTCGACCTTGCTTGGCAGAGCCTCCAGCCGAATTACCTTCTACAATGAATATTTCTGTTTTTTCGGGGTTATCAGATGAACAATCTGCTAACTTTCCGGGCATTCTAGCACTATCCAAGGCAGATTTACGGCGGATAAGTTGCCTTGCCTTTTGAGCTGCTTCTCGAGCTAGTTTTGCATTTATCGTCTTCAATACAATTTTTCGAGCAGTTTCAGGATGCTCTTCTAAATATTGGGTCAACTTATCAGTAATTATTTGACTTACAATCTGTCTGATTTCTGGATTACCCAGTTTTATTTTTGTTTGGCTCTCAAATTGGGGATCTGGTAGCTTAACTGAAACAATGGCAGATAAACCTTCTCGAGTGTCGGAACCACTTAATATATGATCCTTGTATTTCTTCTCCAAATAATTTTCAATGTATGAATTAAAGGTTCTGGTTAATGCTGATTTAAAAGCAGTAAGGTGTGTTCCACCCTCAATGGTGTTAATTGTGTTTGCATAAGTGAGAATATTTGTTTGATACCCCTGATTATACTGTAAGGCAATGTCACAATATGTAGTAGAACCATCATCCTCTTGATAAGAATCACTAATACAAATAATATCTTGATGTAATGGTTGTTTGTCTTTATTTAGATATGCTATAAATTCCTTAATTCCACCTTCATAATGAAATTCTACCTTATCATCATTGTATTTGTTAAGAAGTTCGAATCTTGCTTGTGGTGTAAGGAAGGCTAATTCCCTCACTCTATTAGCAATCAAAGAAAAACTAAAAATTGGGTCTTTTGGATCATATTCAAAGATATCACAATCGGGATAAAATGTAATCTTAGTATAGCTTTTTTCACCATTAGCATTCTTAATTTTTGGTTCAGAAGATTTTTTCCCCCTTGAGAACTTCTGTAGATATACTTTTCCATCTTTACAAATTTCTACTTCTAACCATTCAGTTAAAGCGTTCACCACAGATAGCCCCACGCCATGTAATCCGCCAGATATTTTATAACTTTTTTTATCAAATTTACCTCCAGAGTGTAAATGCTCCAATATTACCTCTACTGCAGGTTTCGCGAATTCAGGGTGATCATCAATCGGGATTCCCCTTCCATTATCATATATTTGAACTGAATTATCATTATTCAAGGTTATTTTTATTTCATTTGCAAAACCACTGATTGCCTCATCGACGGAATTATCTAATACCTCAAAAATTAGATGATGCAGTCCTTTTTTACCTGTATCGCCAATATACATCGCTGGGCGCTTTCGGACGCCTTCTAAACCTTTAAGAACTTTAATATCTTCTGCATCATAAGATTCCTTATCGGACATAAAAGATCTAATCTTGTGTATATTCTTATGTAAGGTTAAATTAATCAATTCTTAATTGAACTTATGAGATTATTTAACGTTTTACATATAATGAAAGGTATTCCACTAATTTAAATATAAGCACACTTTTTTTTTATTTGAAATTAATTTTTTTTCAACCTTTTAAGCCAATTTCACGGAATTCGTTTAAGAGGTAAACCAAATAGTTAATTAACAGTAAAATTTAAGACTTATTACACAATAGACCTTCATTTTTAAAGGATAAGTAAATTTAAAATTTAGGCTCTAGTTATGTATTCTTTCTTATATAATTAGCTAATTCAACGATTTCAGATAACTGGCGGTTCACATCATGAGTTCGGATTATATGTGCTCCGTTATATACTGCTATAGCAGTTGCAGAAAGAGTACCATTTAATCTATCCTTTGGATCAGGGAGGTTTAAAGCTGTACCTATGAATGATTTTCTCGAGACGGCAATAAGGATAGGTTTTTCTAAGATTCTTAGTGTATTTAGGTTTCCTATTATCTTTAAATCATATTTATATGTTTTTTTTTCAACCCAGTGTCCAATTCCAGGATCTAATATAATATTATTTGCATCATACCCTTTCAACTTTAAACTTTTAATCGTTTTCCTAAATTCGGATACGATGTCCTTTATTTCTAATAAATCACCAGGTATTTCTTTCGATGCCATTAAAATAATTGGAAGATCATATTCATTCACAAAATCTGCTAAAGAAGGATCTGTTTTTAGGCAACTTACATCATTTATAATTATCTTTTTACCATTTTTTTGGGAAATATCATAAGCTTCCTGAGCCACTTTTTTGTACTGGGTATCGACAGATATAATTAGATCATTCGGAATGATTTTACATAATTCTTCCATAGCAGGAACAAATCTATTGATTTCATCCTCTATGGTAATTGTTTTAGACCATGGAGCAGTTGATCTTGCTCCGAGATCTAACAATTTTACTCCATTTTGGATCATTTCTGTAGCTGCTTGTTTCATTTTATTGAGGTCTTCATAAACCGAGCCTTTATAGAAAGATTCTGGGCTTAAATTTAAAACACCCATTATAACTGGCGCAAAATCATCCCCAATTTCTAAAGAATCATGCAGCCTAGCATATATTTTTTTCATTCCTATTTATAATTGTAAAAAACTATATCAAATAAGTTTAATTTTTTTAGTTAGGATGGAACTATTTGCAATAAAACTTCCGTTGATAAAAGAAAATGACGATCTGCTGAAAATCATAATTAATAATGTTAAAACATCAAATGTCTCACTAAGGGAAAGAGATATTCTTGTTATAGCAGAAAAAGTGGTAGCAACTTCCCAAGGTAGAGTTACAAAACTATCAGATGTTAAACATATCTCAAAGAAAGCTAAAAAGCTAGCTAAAAAGTATGAGATGGATGAAAGATTTGTTCAGTTAATATTAGATGAAGCATCTATAGTTTTAGGGGGAATGAGACACGTAATATTAACTAAAGTAAATGATTTTTTAATAGCAAATTCAGGAATAGATCAATCTAATGCAGGATTAGGCAAGGTAGTACTACTTCCAAAAGATCTTGATAATGTGGTCTGGAGCTATTGGAAAGAATTGAAAGAAGAGTTCAATCTAGAAGAACTTGGCATTATTATTGTAGATTCTCGCGTTCAACCTTTAAGAAAAGGTACTATCGGTATTGCCATTAAAACAGCAGGATTTGAACCAATTGAGGATCTTAGAGGAAAACCTGATCTTTTTAATAGACCTTTAGAAATAACGATGAGAGCTATAGCTGATGATCTTGCTAGTGCGGCTCAATTTCTATTGAGTGAAGCAGACAAACAAACTCCTGTTGTGATTATTCGAGGATCAGACGTAGAGTTTGCAGAAAATCCAAAACTAACAATGGAAATGCCTCCTGAAGAATGCCTTTATATGAATATTTTCTCAAGATACCTTCTTAGGCGTAAGGAAAATACAAAGTAAATCTAAAATATATGAAAAACTAAGCTAATTTTAATCTTTGTAAAACTCCAGTGATTAATATCGGTAGAGCAATAGTAGCATCGCACCATATGCTCACATACCTTGCATCGATTGAATATTTACCCCAAGATTTACTTTCACTTAAACTGCAACCACTTAACCCACCATCTTTTTCTGTTGCGGTATGAATTCTAACAGAATATTTATACCCGAACTCATAATCATTTCTTCTTAATTTCTCTATGTTCTCAATATAAGGATAAATTTGTTGAGCCCAATTTCTAGGAACCCCTCCTCCAATAATAAACGTCCCACATGAATCTGCTTTCTTGATTATTTCGGCGAATTTTTTAACATCCTTTAAAACTCTAAAATCTATATCAAATCCTTCAGTTTCTGTGAACTTCACAAGATTTAATGCAAATTCAGAGTCAGAGATTGCAGGAACAAAAATTGGTATGTCATTTTTTGCTGCACTCGATAATATACTTCTGTTTTTAATTTCTTTTCCTATTATTTGAAAAAATTTTGAAGGAGTTATCTCAAATACCTTATTTGGAAATTTACTTTTTAATATTTTAAGCAGTTCATTCTCTGCTACATTATAATTATCTTCAGGTAAAAAAACGTCATATATTCGGTTTATTTGATGTCTAAATAAATCTTCATCATCCACGTTATCATTTCCTATGTAATGTCCTCCATTTATGGTAGCATCAATAAAGTCATGAGTTATATTTGCTCCAGTTGAAATAATAACATCAATTAGTTTATTTTCTATTAATTCACAAATTAATCTTCCCATTCCAGCAGGAACCATAGCTCCACTTAAAGTTAGGATCGTTAAACAACTCTGATCATTAAACATTTCATAAAGAATATCACCTGCTAATCCTAAATTCCGACCTTGGAAACCACAGAATCTTAATGATTTTAACACATCATCAATGTTTTTAATATTAGAAATATCAAAAGGAGAGACTTTTGTTGTAAGGTAATCTTCTTTTCGAGAATTAGGCATATAAGAATTAATATAATCCCAAATTAAAAATTAATGGAATATGTTTTATAAATTAAATGATTTTTAGACGTTGAAATAACCCTGTAATTAAGATAGGTAAAGCAATTGTTGCATCACACCATATGCTCACATATTTTGATTCTAATGAATATTTACCCCAAGATTTAGATTCATTAATAGTACAACCAGAAAGGCCACCATCATACTCTGTAGCAGTATGTATTCTTACAGAATAATTATATCCCATTGATTCAATATGATCAATTTGATCTAATAAAGGAAATACTTGTTGAGCCCAATTTCGGGGTACTCCGCCCCCAATTATTATCGTTCCATATTCTTTTGCTTTTCTGATAATATCTGCGAAGCTTAGTACATCACCAAAAATATCAAGAGTGAATTTATAGCCATCTCTAATAGAAAATTTTATCATATCTAGTGCAAATTCCGAATCAGAAAATGCTGGAACAAATATAGGGATATTATACTTAGCAGCCACAGAAAGAATACATCTTGATTCGATTTTTTCTCCTATTCTTTTGAAGAGTTCAGAAGGAGTTATTTCAACGTGCTTAGAATCAAAAATGTTATGAAATATATCCAAGATCAAATTCTCTGCCTTTTTATAATTATCTTCAGGTAAAAAGGTATCATAAATTCGATTTATACGAACTTTGAATAACTCTCCATCATCTATATTTGGATTTCCAACAAAATGTCCAATATTAGACGCTACATCAACTAAGTCATGAATAATATTTGCTCCTGTGCTCACTATGACATTAATAAGATTGTTTTCAATTAAGGCACATACTATTTCACCCATCCCAGCCGGAACCATTGCACCTGAAAGTGTTAAAACTGTTAAAATGTTATTGTCAGTGACCATTTTATGAAGAATATCAAGAGCTTTCCCTAAATTCCTTCCTTGAAATCCGCAATTTTTTAAAGAATTTAGTAAGTTCTCGACATTTTTCACATTATAAACATTAAATGGTTCAACTTTTTTAATAAGGTATTCTTCTAAATGACGTTTATTCATAGAATAATAAAAATGCTTTAAACGTTTTAAATAACACTAAAAAACCTTGTCAATTTGAAATGCATAAATATTAGTTTGATAATACTAAATAATCTAAATCTTAATGATTCTAATGAAGTCTTCCAGTTAATAAGATTTGAAAATTCTATAAAGAGATACGCCTTGAGGAGAAGACTTTTAATCTTATGGCTTAAGATCTAAAAATTTCATTGGAGAAATCGAAAATTGGCAGAAATTTGAGACTCTATTCTAATTGAATTTTATATTATTCATATCTTTTAATTAAATTTAAATAATTTTAGTATTTATAATATTAATAATAAATATAAGAATTAAGATTAAAGCTAAAGCATGTCACTTGTCCCAAAAAAGGTATTCTTTGTAAGAGGGAAAGGATTTCACAAATCTAAATTAGCAGCATTTGAAGAAGCCCTTAGGGATGCGGGCATTGAAAAATATAATTTAGTGAATGTTTCTTCCATCCTACCTCCATATTGTATTGAAGTAGATAGAGAAAATGGATTAGATCAGCTTCGACCAGGTCAGATTATTTATGCCGTTATTGCACGAGCAGATTCCAATGAATATAATCGCTTAATATGCGCTTCAATTGGTGTAGCAAAACCAGCTGATATAGGCCATTATGGATATTTAAGTGAACATCATTCTTTTGGAATAAAACCTGAAAATGTTGGAGATTTTGCGGAAGATCTAGCCGCAGAAATGTTAGCAACTACATTAGGCATACCTTTTGATCCCGAGGCAAATTATGATGAAAAGAGAGAAGTTTTTCGAATGGAAGGTAAAATTGTAGAAACAAAAAATATTACTTCTTCTGCCACGGTAAGGAACGAAAATGAATGGGCCTCAGTAGTTGCTGCTGCGATTTTTATATTATAAACGTTATATTTACTCTTTATTTTTCTCTTAAATTTTATAATTAAAGTACTTTCGAATTAGTGGATACTAGGAATAAGTTTTTTTTAGTGAAATTTTTTAGAAATCACCTTTTTTCTTATTTATCAATCAATTGAATCATTGATTTTTAAAGATGACAGAAGTAAAATATATAACAATTGAAGAGGCTCTGAAAAAAGAATCTGGAAAAGTAAACTTAAGAGGATGGGTATATAGACAGCGGGCTTCAAATAAGTTTGTTTTTTTGATCTTGAGAGATGAGTCAGATATAATACAATGTGTTATATCTAAAAGTAAAGCGCCTGAAATATTTAAAGAAGCTGAGAAATTAACTATTGAATCATCTGTAAAAGTTACCGGTGAACTAAGAAAGGATGAAAGAGCCCCTACTGGTTATGAAGTTACTATATCTAATCTAGAAATAATTCAAATTGCTGAGCCATTTCCAATTACAGAGTATCAATCTCCTGAACTCTTGTATGATAATAGACATCTATGGTTGCGATCTAGAAAATTAACCGCAATTTTAAAAATACGACACACGATTGTTGGAGCAATCCATGAATTTTTTAGAACTCGAGGTTATTATGAATTTGATGCTCCTATATTCCAACCTACTCAATCTGAAGGAGGAGCAACTTTATTTGAAGTTAAATACTTTGAAGATAAAATATATTTAAGCCAAACTTGGCAATTGTATGCTGAAGCGGGAATTTTCTCATTAGGTAAAATTTATAATATGGGTCCGACATTTAGAGCTGAAAGATCCAAAACTTCAAGGCATTTAGCCGAATTTTGGATGGCTGAAATGGAAGTTGCTTGGATGAAATTAGATGAGATTGCAGAAGTTGCAAAAGATGAAATTCGATTTATTCTTCAAAAAGTGCTTGAAATTAATAAGAAAGAACTAGAAATTTTAGAGAGAGATATTGGATTACTTAAACATTATTTTGAAGCAAAATATCCCACCATAAAGTATGCAAAAGTTTTAGAAATCCTTAATCAAAAATATCAAATGGATATACCTTGGGGCAAGGATTTAAGAACAATTGAAGAAGCTAAAATCGCAGATCACTTTAAAGTTCCTGTTGTCGTCACTCATTATCCGACAGAAATAATGGGATTCTATAAGCCACCTAGTGGAGATCATCCTGAAGAAGCTTTATGTTTTGATATGTTAGCTCCCGAAGGATACTGTGAAATAATAGGTGGATCAGAGAGAAGTCTGTTGGTAGATGATATGATCAAAAGATTAAAAGAGCAAGGGGAAGACCCAGAAAAATATAAATGGTATTTTGAGTTAAGAAAATATGGAAGTGTTCCTCATTCGGGTTATGGATTAGGCGTGGAAAGAGTAGTTTCTTGGATTTGTGGATTAGATAATATTAAAGATGCCATTCCATTCCCTCGAACGATGCTAAGAAAAACACCTTAATAATAGATCTAATCATTCACTTTAATAGTTTCTAACTCATACAATCAAATTTTTTAGAAATCCAGAATTACTATTGTTGAGTTATTTAATAGTTAGCTAATTTTTCTGAGTTATTTAAAAATAAGGTTTTAATATATGCAATTTGCTAATCTCATGGGATTTGAATTAATTGAAAAAATTAAAAATAGAGATATTACTGTTCAAGAGGTAATTAGCGAAGTATTTGAAAATATTGAAGCATATGATGACCTTATTCATTCATTTATAAATCTTTCAAAAGAAAAAGCACTAAGCAGGGCAAAAGAATATGATATTAAAATAAAGAATGGAGAAAAAAAAGTCGGAAGTCTTTATGGATTACCTTTCGCAAACAAAGATTTAATATGTATAAAAGATTTCCCAACGACGTGTTGTTCAAAAATCTTGCAAAATTACCGTCCACCTTATAATGCTTTTGTTATTGAGCGTCTTGTAGAGCAAGAAGGAGCAATTCATTTGGGGAATACAAATATGGATGAATTTGCCATGGGAGGTTCAACAGAAACAAGCTGTTATGGTCCGAGTTACAATCCTTGGGATTTAAATAGAGTTCCAGGAGGTTCAAGTGGGGGAGCAGCAGCAGCAGTTGTATCAGGGTTATCTGTAATTGCATTAGGAAGCGATACAGGAGGAAGTATTAGATGTCCTGCATCTTTTTGTGGAGCAGTTGGTTTAAAACCTACATATGGTAGAGTTTCAAGATATGGATTAATAGCATTTGCAAATTCTTTGGATCAGATTGGACCCATAACTAAGTGTGTTTTTGATTCAGCATTACTGCTTGAAATCATATCAGGGAAAGATTTGCTTGATTCAACCTCAGCTGATGTAAAGCCTGACAAATATACAGATGGAATTGACAAGTCTATAGAAAAAAAAAAAATTGGAGTTCCGAAAGAATTTTTTGGTGAAGGAATTGAACCTCAAGTAAGACAATCAGTTAATAAATCTATTGAGAAACTCAAAAATTTAGGAGCCAAAACCATAGAAGTTACAATCCCTCATCTTGAATATACAGTCGCTACTTATTATTTGCTATGTATGAGTGAAGCTAGTTCGAATTTAGCTAGATATGATGGATTAAGATATGGAAAAATGAGTTCAGATTTAAGTGGCGATACATTCGATGTATATAACAGAACAAGAGGGCAGAATTTTGGAGATGAAGTAAGAAGAAGGATTATTTTAGGTACCTATGCATTGTCAGCTGGCTACTACGATCAATATTATATTAAAGCTCTCAAAGTAAGAACTCTAATAAAAAATGATTTTCAAAGGGTTTTTAATGAATGTGATGTGATTATTTGTCCAACAATGCCTCGTAC
>JBHLLO010000026.1:0-40949 GCA_048885535.1 Candidatus Hermodarchaeota archaeon | reverse complement strand
ATTTTAATCTTCTTAGTAAAACTCACTAATTCCCTAAAACTTCTCTTATTTTGTTCAATCTTTTCCGGATCAGAATCTCCAACGAATACAACTCCATCTGCTCCATCAAGAACATATTCCCTTGTTTGTAAAAAACGCTCTTGCCCAGTACATGTTACTACCTGAGTTATAACGTTAAATTTGACTTCCCCTAAATCAATAAAAAAAGATACACGAATAGAATCTTGCCAAAGAGTTCTACCATCTGTGGTTTCGATTGAAATTCCCTTATTAAGCACAATCCCGTTAAATTTTTCCCTCAAGCGAAAATAATTAGTAGTCTTTCCACTTTCACCAGGACCCCAATACACAATTTTGAACTGCAAGACTTCTTTGAGTGCTTTCGGAGTAGTTTTTCTACTAACATTTATATCTTTTTTCTTTGACATTCTTTTTCCATTTGAATCAGATGACATTTTGAGTATTCCCTCCAAAAATGTCCTAAGTGGATCCAAATACTTTCTGCTTTAAGTTTCTCAGATACTTTTTAAGCTCAGCTTCATTCATTTCCAACTTAGTCATGATTTCATTACTTTTTTTGATGGCTTTTCGTATTTGCTCGGCATATTTACTCATTTGAAGGATTAGCACCCCAATATTTACTTCATTATTCACTAATAGGATTACTAAAATTTCTCTATCACCTTTGTTGGGAAGGTCTATTTTGCCGACTGACTTTACATATAACTGTAAATCCTTAAAGATAAGAGTGGCACGAATTAAAGCTTGAGCCTCAAAAAAGTCTTGTGCTTGGCGAGCCACGCCATATAGTGCCGCTCCAATTGAGCTTAAATCCCAATAATTAAGTTTTCTATCAAATCGAGAGTCAATTGCAATAATTTTAGCGTCTTGATCAATAGTGATTAGTCCATAGATAAATCCTTTTCTGGTTAACTTGCCATAACTTAAACGAATTTCATCTAAAACATCAGCAATTTCATTTTCATATAATACTTTCGGTACATAAAATGACACTTTTTATTATCACGTCCATTAATGTTCTAAGAGGAGAATAAAAGAAGCCTATTTAAAGAAAAAATCTATACCAACCTAAATAAATCATTTATAGCAGATATTCTTATTAAAAAATAGAATTATTTGAAGTGACCTTATTATTCCTTGTTTTTTCAGAAATCAACGGATTAAAAAGCTAAAGCTCACTCTAGCAGAAGAAACTCAAGTTTACCAAGAACTACTTAAAGAGAACTCTGATGAAGAACTCCATGAAATGTCAGAAGATAAGCTGATAGAATTAATTTTGAAGATTCTAATGAAAATACGCTCAAAAAAAATGGCTAAAGATGTAAAGCTTATATATGTCTAATATTCTAAAGATAATACAAGTTATACTGGTCAACTTTTGAGTCAACTTGAGAAGAAACATTCTTCTCACCCTGCTTCTTCCATTCAGGTCCTTGAGTGAGATCATACCTAATACGCAAGATATCTAAATCTTCTTGAAGAACTTGCTCCACATACACATATAGCTCTGAAGCATCAATTGTAAAGAACAATTCCTTTATTTTATAGTAGGTTTTGTACTGACTATCAAATAGTAGAGTTCCTTTTTTGATACATGAAGCTTCTGCTCCTGTATAGTAATCGTACCATTTGTTATCGTTCTCTTGATCAATGAAGCATGCAATTACACGTTTACCGTCAAGCCAATCATTATAATACCGAGTGCTTCTCTCTTCTGTTGTCTGAGTTCCACTGTTTTTGTGCAAATCACTCATACCCCCTTTATTTACTATTTATATATAAAGAAAAAATCTCTTTCTTTATCTTCTAAATAACTTCAATTGAAGAAGCTTTAGTAAAGACTAACTCTTTTTCATTTGTGAAGTCATTTTTTTTAACTATAACATTTATTATTCTAATGTGTATTCCATCTTCAATGATCTTAAGAGTCTCTGCTGCAGTCATGCCCCAAATGTTTACTCGTACATAACCAGAATCATCTTGCAGAATGAATTTTAATAAAAAGGTCTTTTCGCCATTTTTTTTAGTAATTTCTTTAAATTCTTCAATGTAAACTTGCCCTTGTATTCTCTTAATAAACGAATACTTAGAAATCAATACATTAATCATAAACTGATTCTGGGAAAATTTTTTACCTGATTTTATATCCATAGGTTTGATTTTCTCTAAGTTTTGTTTAGTAATAGAGTCAATATCTATAGGAGCTAGGATAATCTTTCCTCTTTTGCTAATATGGACCTCAATCTCACCTTCTTTGTTGGTTTTTGAATAATCACCAAGAATACGAATAATTTCCCCTTCTTTGAAAAATTTACTCCTGATAGCATTTGCCTTTTCATTCCAAATAACCACTTTAATTAATCCTGATTTATCTCCAACAATAAGTGAACTTACAACCCCTTGGGAACCATCTTTTCGAATAAATTGCCGGATCGGGGATAGTTTTAAGATTTTAGCTAACAGAACAATGTTTACCATTCCATCTCTCACCTTTTCTATTGGAATGGTAAATTCGTCATAATCAATTCCATTCTCAATTTCTTCATAAATTGAAGAATCAGTATCAGGTTCATTAAATTCAATTCCAAATTCCTTAGCTATAAGAAACAATATTCCTTGTTTAGACATGAATCCAGAATATTCGTGTGCTTTTTTCTGAATTTTATGTTCCAACTCTTCTTCAGAAATTCCTGAATCTAATAACCTTTGATATATCTCTTCAGCTTTGGAATTCATAGTTTATCATTAAAAAATGTGTCCCTGATTATTTATTCTTAGTTTATTTCTAGCTCGATGAAATGCAAATGCAGAACAATCACAAAATGCTCGAAGATTCTTTTGAAGAAGAGGGGTATCAAATAACTTATTTTTATTATTTGCATCAGTCACAAATATTACCAAGGCAAGTTGAGTGGTAAATCGTGGAAAATAAAACTTTTTTTGCATCAAGCTAATCAGTATTTCACTATTGATTCTCGCTCGCCTGTAATTGAAAACTGGAGCAATATAATAAGCTTTATGTAAATAAATCCTCAACTTTCGCTTTAATTTTGAAAGATCATTCTTCCATGTGAATGTATTACAATTCAGAAGTCTTTTAAAGCATAGAGTGTTTAATAGAAACTCATTAATGATCCCATCTGCTACTTCCCCTGTGATTTTTACCTCTCGGCATACCTTTCTAATGAGAGAATCAGGAAAAACGATTATATTACCGTGAGAATCTGTAAAACCTACATTTCGAAATATGTAATTCAGAGTAGCCGATTTTGAACTAAAATTTATGAATGCGCTTTCTAATACACTTGCCATTATACCCCTATTCTTAACTATATTTGTTACCATCAATACCTTACTTTTAGAGGTATCTGTCATAATTCATCGAGTATAAGAATAGCTCTATTCTTTATTGAAAATGTAAAATAGACATTTATAAAGAAAAATTATCTAAAGTGATCCAAAGTCATCTGTAATTTTGGTGATATTCTGTCTTGGTTAATAAAATATGCCCTACACTTTTCATAGCTTTGAATTAAGCGCCTTAAATTAGTTTGAACTCGTTCCCTATTTAAATAATGGGCTTCACATAAGAAAGAATAGACCAGAGATTCGTTTGGCATGTTCCACGATATTCCTGAATAACCTTGAAATACATCTGGAAGTAAGAAAATTCTTCTTACGCGAGTCATTAACTCAGGAGTAACGTTTTCAAAATTAAACTTACCCTTTTCTTGGGAAATGACTTCTTCTAGACCAATATGTTTCTTTATTAAATTTAGTGCCTTTTTTGGACCAATTCCTTTGATACCAGGGAAATAATCACATCCAATCAAGATAGCCATATCTACTAATTGAAATTGATTTATATCAAGACTTTTTAAGTTAAAACCAAGATCAATTCTTACAGGAGTTAATCTTTGATAGATCCACTTACCCTGAATTTTTCTTCGCAATGTTTTAGAGAGGTTTTGTAGCAAGTGAGGACATCCAAATAACAAGGAATCAAAATCTTGAGAATTAGAAAAATGAACAATCTGGTCCTTAACTAATTGAGCACATTGAGATTCTGCTGAGGCAGGGGAATTAATATACGGAACTCCTAGTGCATTCAATAATTCTTTCGACTCCATAATAATGGTCTGCCATTGATATTCCCGATTAGCTGCAATAGCTTTAGCAAACTCTACTTCTCCTGATTCTATAGTTGATCGATACCACTTCTGCATGAAAAGAAAATCCTTAAGTTGATCATTAGGAATTTTCCGCTTTAATTCAGAATCTTTTCCATCGAAACAAAATATCGGGAATATAAGCTTGCTATAAAGGAAGTTAATTCGATAGAGTAACCCGTATAAATGAGATATAGGACGCTGAGTTTTATCCATAAGAAGTCCTGCATTTCTTCCGTCTGGGTTTTTCCGCGTGAAATTAAATAGACTCATTATGATATTCGGAGCATCAATAGCGATGATACTTCCTGCTAATTCGGAAACCTTTATATTATTCCGAATTATAATATCTTTTAACTTTACTCCCATAGGTTTGATTTTTTATACTTCTTTTTAAAAAAAAACTCTAAGTTAAATCAAATAGTCCAATTTCATTAGCTACAGAAATATTTATATTCAAATCAAATTACATTTATTTATTAAAAAAATTGCGAGATTAAAAAATGAGTGAAGATTTATATGAATATGGTCTCAAACTCGGTTGGTATATTTCAATTGTATTTGGAATATTTCTCATGATAGCTGGGATAGATTTAGTAATTTTACTAATAACATCATATAACACATTATTTCTTATCATTGTTTTTGGCATTTATGGCATTGGAACTATAATTATTCTTATCAGCCTATTAGGTATTTATATTGTAAAAAGATATGGATTAATAGGAGACTTTATATTAAGATGGAGTATAGTTGTCTTTTTAGTAGCCATACCAATTATATTTTTATTAACTCTACCTAATAGTATAATATTCGCTATTATACCTATAATCATACTAATACTGTTTATAGTTGCCTCTTATCTTGATATAACGAGGAGACTGAAGCGACACCATCCTAATCCTCAAGACGATTTACGTATTGATCAAATTCTTGCAAATATCATTTTAATAATCATAGGTATTATTCTCATACCTGTTGGAATATATGTTAACGATCTAATCATGAGGTTTTTACCTTGGATTTATAGTATTGGATCTTATGGTTTTGCTTTCATGATTATAGGAGTAGGGCTGATTTCTAGTACGATTCTAAGTTATTTTCGAAAACATAAAGAAAAAGTAGATAGAGAAGAAAGAATACAAGAAAAAAAAGGAGATCCGCAATGGTTAAAGCATCAATACTATGAATTAGGTAGATCAATTCAAGATATCGCAGATGAACTAGATGAGAGTATGATAACTATTAAGAAATGGCTTGATGAAATTGATAAACCTACTAACTAAGCAGAAAAATCAATAAAATAATAATAAATCACCTTTCTTTCAAAAGAATATGAAAAAGGCAAACCAAACACTTAAACTAATTAGGACTCCAAACGCTGCAACTAAAGCTAAAGTGTCAATCTGCGTTTTTTTCATAATCTCTCCCTTTTCTTTTTTGATTTGTATCGTCTTCTTTTAGCATGTTTATTTTTTATCATTTGTTCTTTTATTTGATTTCTCCACCATTTCCACATTATATATCTTTCAAAATCATAAATTCCTGGCAATATATTTCACCTAAGCTTTCTTTTAGCTTATAACTTCAATTTCTAGATCTATTTAAACAAAAAATAGTCTTGAGGTTTTTCCTTTAAATAGGATTATCTGAATTTGTTAAGAAATTACATAAGGAGAGTATTTTGGTTAAAAAAGATCCTTTTCTATTTTATGGAGAGAAAAAGAGAAGATCAAGAGGTTTTACAATTTTCTTTTTTGGAATTTTAGCTTTTATCGCAGTCTGGGTTCCATTTTTTGGTATGAATCTACAATATCAAATCGGTTCCATTTTCTATGTTATTTTTACTAAATTAGGCGAAGTATGCATTTTAGCTGGTTGGGTAATACTTGGATTCTTAATTCTCTTAATTTTTGTCACTCGAAAGATTTACTTTAAAGCTATGATATTCAGCATAGTACTTTTATGGGCAGGATATTTCCTTACTGGACAAGTATTTGTTTTGTTTGGATTCCAATTAGGAATTAATCAGCCGCCAGGATATCATTGAATTTTAATACAAAAATAACAAAGAAGAAAAATTAGCGATAAATACTAAAATATCTGAGTCCTGTTTGTGTACCACATATAGCAAGCAATATTAAAGACACAATAATAACTCCTAACATTCGAGTTCGCATTCGGTTGCTACCACACATAAAAAAGATAAATCCAACAATAACTCCTAATAAACCAATTATTGATCCTAAAGCGATTAAAAAATCTATACCTGCTAAAAACCCATCAAAATAATCAAATATAACCATATTCTCTTATTTAATTAGGGTTTTTTAAATGAAAAATTTCTAAAAAAAAAGAAATTAATATTATAAGTGAAAAATATGAGAAAAAGAGGTTAGGAAGGTATGTCTAACCTCTAAAGTAGTATTTAAGTTATCAACGAATGAGAATCTAGTTAGATACAATTTAAACCGCATTTAAATGAACTGTGTTGGGCAAATTTCTAATTTTTTAATTTTTTCTTTATATATCGCAATCAATAAACTGTTCTAAATTTATTTTAAGTGGTGAACGAATGAGAAGATTGGATGAGATCGGGATATGTCCACAGTGTCAATGCTCGCTTTTAATGTATAAAACTTCGAATTATAAACGATTAGTTAAATGTGAAATATGTGAGACTTCTTATGCTCTACCAAGGAGAGGTAAGATAAATAATTCTGCTCTTGATTGTCCTAGAAATAAGTTACCTATTTTAATTATAGAGCTTCCTCATCAGCCAGCATATTTTTGGACAGATCAGCCATGTTTTAGTTGTATTGATTCTGATAGATGCGCTATAATAAAAGAATTGAAGTCAGAATTTAAAGAACTAAAGGTGTATGGCTATTAAAAAATCTTATATTGCTTTAATTTTATTTTTGATTAGTGGACTTCTACTTATGAGTTCCTCAAGTAAGAACCAATTTGTTAGTTCTTCAAATGTAACAACACAATCAAAACCAGATATTTCCACCGATAAGCTGAGTATTAATGGTTATGAATATATTTCCAAAGTATTCACTTTTACCAAAAGCATAAATACATATATATTAGTTTACAACTTACCGAAAGCTTACATGCATTCTATTATACTACAAGTAGTTACTCCTCATAGTTGTACAATGAATATAACATTATGGGACTCTATAGATCGCGAATTCCAAATTTTTTATGCCACTATATCCCAAGGTAGTGGAGAAATTAGCACTCCATTTGGAACGGCCATATCAGGGAATTACTCCTTTCAATTTAAAGTGGAAACTGAAGTCAACCTCAATATAAAAATAACTATAAGAAATAATGGAATCATTTGTCTTTATGATAAGATTCCAATGGAGGAACATGGTAGGATTATCTTTTATGAAGTTACATGCTTCTCAAATGGATACTTTATTCAACATGATATTTCATTCCTAACTGAACAAAGATACAAGTTCTATATTGGGAGAGTTTCTTCAATTTCTATCCTATTGAGTAATCGTGGGGATATATTTTTTAATATTTCAGATCCCTCCTATAGAGAATTTCAAATATATGCCAATAATTCTTTAGCTGGAATCGCCGATGTGAATATATTTACATTTGGAACAGCGGTAGCAGGTATGTATACCATTGACATTGAACTTTATTTTGAGGTGCCATGGATGAGTGTCGCATATGCTATCATAGATGATGGAAAGATTTGTGATCCTCCTCCTGATAGCAACCAAACCTCAGTTGAACACTATTTTTGGGTTCCACTTGAGTGGGGATTCTTAACTGTTATTGGAATAGGAAGTTTTATGGGGGTTATTGTTGTGGGTATAGTAATTAACCGGAAAAAAAATCATTTCAAAATTAAAATTAAAGACTAATTTAATTCATTAAGACAAAATTTTGATTTTTTATTTAAAATTGACTTCTTATTTTATTTGTATATTTATTGGATTGATTAATAATGAACCCTACAAGCTTAATTGGATACTTTTTTGAATTTTGTTTGATTTCTCGCATTAGATTCTCAAGAAAGGGAAAAGTACCTTTATCTTGTATCATCCAATTTACCATTGTGTTTAGATTATTTTCTCCATCCCAATCTGTTGATTTTATTTGTTCTTTAGTTATAATACCTTTTCTTAATAAGACTTCAACTAAAGGTTTATCAAGAAGACCATCACATGATATCCATTTCTCAGAGAGATAGCATTCACACCACAGATGATGTTCTAATATTTTTGGAGATATCTTGTAAAATAATTTTGAAACAATGCCTTTAAGGCATTCTTTATGTAATGAAGCATTATGATATCTAGCTGGAATATTTGATGCGCGTAACATTGCAACTTGAAGATTTGTTTTAGTGCCGCAATCTCCAAATTTTTTCATAAGTGTATTAGATGCCTTGTCATCCTCACTAACCATTAAAAACCTAATCTGGTCTCGTACAAAATGAAAAATGCTTAGTGCCATCTCTCTAGGAGTTTTATCATTCTTTGTAAGTTCTTTTACAGCAGTAGATATTACGGGATTCTTATAATCACAAAATTCTGTTGGTTTTAAATAATCTTCCATTGATATCTTAATTTTCACCTTATAAACCTTAAAAATTTTAGCCAAATTTGTTAAGCTACTTAACATTATATTGTTTGTTAGGTAATATAAAGGTTTTTAGAGTGATGTTAATAGAAAAAAAGGTAATTAGGTTTTACTTATTGCTCGTGCGCTGGCTTGCCATTCCTCTATTTTTTTAATCGAAACGCCACTTATCCTAGATGATAATTCAGTAGGATCAGACTCTATCAATTGAGTTATTGTTAAAATTCCATGACTTTTTAGATTTTCAGCAATACCCTTTCCAATACCTTTTATGTTTGTTAAATCAACATTATTTTCACTTTTATCGTTAGGTGATTCTCTTCCTTTCTCATTATTGGATTCCTCATATAAAGTTTCAATATCAAATTCCTTTTGCTTCATTTCAACCTTATCAGTTTGTTCATTATCAGCAATCCCAACTGATGTAATGTAGAACTCACACTCTTCAGGTGGCAGATCTGGGGCATCTACAATTACTGCTCTTCTCTTGAGGGATGTGTTAGAAGAGAATCCTTTTGTCTTGAACATCATCCGTATATGACATCCGTGGGCAATAATATTCCCTCCAATTGCATCTTCAGCTGAGAACATACCCATCATTTTGGTTGCAACTTGATTAGTAACTAAAATGGCAGAATTATAGGTCTCAGCAGTTCGAGACAGTGCGTGGATCATATTATTTAATACATTTTGCCGTCTTGCCAACATCCCTATCCCGATATATTCATTTCGCAAAAGGGCCATCAGACTATCAATTACAATCAATTTAACTCCACGAGTTTTGCATAAAGCTTCTGCCTTTGCAATCATTTGTTGTTGGTGATCGGAACTATATATTCTTGCATGATGAATTCTAGATAACACTTTTTTAGGATCAAGCCCAAATCTCTGTGCGATCCTCTTGATCTTTTCTTTTGAAAATGTATTCTCGGAATCTACATAAGCTACAGCTCCATTAAGACCACCTTGTTTTTCTGGTAATTGAACAGTTACTGCAACTGTGTGAGCAAAATTGGTCTTCCCTGACTTAAATGGTCCAAACACTTCAGTGAGTTTACCTGTGGGAAGTCCACCTCCCATGATTCGATTGAGTTCGGATGATCCCGTATTGATATACTGGGTATCCTCATCTATTTCTTCGGCAGTGGTAAATTCAGTCATGCCTAAAGCGTTTCGAGCATTCCAAATAAGCTTCTTCGCAGTTTTATCTCCTAATCCATCAATTTCGGATACAAAATTGTGAGGAGACATAGCTAAAGCTTCAGCAGTGCTAATCCCGTTTTCTTGGAGGAGTTTGATCTGACGAGCATTAATTCCTTTAACAAGATTTAAATCAGCTATTTTTCCATTCAACTCCTATTTATAATTTTTATTAGATTGAAATAGGAATCTGAATTTATAAAGAAAAAATCTATAATCACAACTTAACTTTTTTTCAACCATTTAGGAACTCGATAATTATTTACTATAATACATTTCCCATGCTCCCAATCAGGATAGGGTTTAATATCTAGAACGGGAGTGTTGTCATAAGCATCGAGACCCTTTACCCAAAGAACATTGCCTTCACGTTTCAACAGCTCAACGAGTGTCAAACCAATAGGATTTGGATGAATTGGAGCCCTCGTAGCAAAAATTCCTATTCGATCTTGAATTTTGCCAGGATGATGTAAGTAACTTGTATTTTCTACTCTATCCATCCAAAAAATTACATAGATATGGGAAAAGTCCGTAATACCATCCAATGCTTCTGTTAAACTCTTATTAATTATAATCTTGGAAGTAAGAGTTCTATCTTTATCATCTTCATCAATGGATATTCTTTCTATAAAACCTATTGGTTTAATATGGATTTCATTCATGAACAAAGATACAATTTACCAGTATATAAAAGATTTGATTTCAATTATTAGCTAATTAGATTCGAAAAATCAAAAAGTAAATAAGAAGAAGGGAAAATCTCTACTCTAATAAGGATCTTAAAGATTTAATGTACTCTTCTGGACTAATTCCGTGGAGAAGTGCTTGATGAAACGACTTTTTACTAAATTCTTCGATATTTTCTTTGATACTGCACCCCTGCTTACTCAAATCATCAACAATTAATGGAAGAAGATCTTCAATAATAAATGGAGTATCTTTCTTTTGACCATAATATCCTCCATAGATATAAAACAGTGAGATCATCATATCAATATCTCCAGATGGAAATTTCTTAATACATTCCTTGCATACTATAGAGTGAAATTCATACGATTGATATGTATCCTTAAGAGACTTTATGTCGGCACGACAAATCGCACATTCAATCTTCTTAGATTGTAATTGATTAAAATCATGCGCCATAAAACATAATACAGTAGATCTATTTAAAGGAAAATTGAAAAAAGTATAGGAAAATTTTTACTTTAAATACTAATTATTAAGGGTGTATCCATTGAAATCCCTTCTTAAATATTTGGTATTCAATCCTTTTTTGAAGATCCAAATATTTTATAGAGAGTGATCGTTGTCTTTGATTGAACTCATTTTGAAGATATATCTCAATACATTCTATTCGGTCATATAACTTATGAAAAAAGGGAAGGGTTTTTCCTAATGGAGGGTTATATGATACCTCATGGATCAAAATAAGAACAATGCCACTCTTCTGGCAAAAAATTATTAAAGGTAATAATTGTCTCTGATAGAACAAATTTAATAGCATTGTCTTTTCCTTAATTGTAGAGCAAATAGAAAGTTCATAGCGGAGATGATGAGATATATTATCGATGACAATATATCTTAATTCAGGAGGCAGGATTTTTACCTTAAACTCCAGTAAGAATTCAAATTGTTCCTTATAAGATGGAAATGGACACTTAAAGGGTGCTATAAATATATTGTTTCGAATATATTGCAATTTTTCATCATTATCATTAAAAATTTGGTTCAATCTTTTAGAAGGGAAGAATTCACTAGCTTGTATCCATAAACATTGATCCTGATAAGGTTTATGTTTGGTTATTAACCATCCTACAAGGTGTAATGCTAAAGAAGTCTTTCCCGTCCCTGATTTACCATGTATAGATATGATACAATTTTGCTCAATTAATAATAATATCTCACTAAAGAAGTTTTGTTGCACTTAATCACGCTCTAATAAATCAAGAATTTCTTGCTTTGTCTTTTCTATTTCCTCGTAACGCTTATTCTTAATGTTATCCTCCTCTCCATTTGCTCTTGCTTGTCTTTGAGGTGAATTATTAAACATCTGTTGCAACATGAATAATGTAATTAAATCATCCATACGTTCATCGGTGTCGGAACGAGTTCCTCCTAAAAATTTTCCAAGAATTCCTCCTTTTCCTTTTCTTGATCTAAAAAATATATAAAGGCTTATTCCAATTCCAATTATTACTATAGTATAAATTGGATTTTTTTGGTAATACATTAAAAATGCTACAATTATTATAAGATAGCACAATATCTTCATTTACTATCAAACTCCCTCAATATTTTCTGATATTCATAATTATAATGCTTACTTGGTTTATGTCTTCGACGTGTTAACCTTTTGGTACTTGTAATTGATATTTTGAAAGCTTTTTTTAAAATGTGGCTAATAAGCCTAAAGAAATACTTAAGAAGGTAATAAACAAAAACAACCGTAAAAAATACTACTATATAATAGAATAATTCCATTGGTAAGTAAATTATTGCAGGAAAATCAATCGTAAAGTAAACAATAATGATTGATAAGACCGCTAACAGGAGTTGATATGTTGAATATGACGGGTTATTTGAGTAAGCATGAAACATTCCGTTCAAATCAGGACGTGAAGGACTTGCCCCAAAAACAACAGAAACCATAATCCCTATCAATAAAATTCCTATAACGATATCAACTCCTTGCACCCATATCATGTCAAGACATAACAAGAACACCCACGTGGAGAGAAATAATGGTCCAAAAGTGACCATAAAATCTTGCAAAAAGGAATTTCTATTTGGATTCTTTAAAGTCACACGACCATGAGGAGAAATTTTATTTCCTTGACGAATTCGCACTGAAAACCCAGTAAACGGGACTCGAAATAAAATACACATTAAAGTATGTCCCAGTTCGTGAACAAATACCCCAATAAAGGCTATTACGTTAAAAATTGCTCGCTTAAAACTGCTACTTCTAACATAAAGCTCCCTACACCCAAGAGAGATAAACCATATTATGAAAAACCAAAAGAACATATCAACTAAGGTCATATAATACAAATCTTCCAAATACTTATAAAGGAAAAACTGAAGAGATTTTTTAAATAAGAATTGTTAAAAAACAATATTGGAAAAAATACCATAAGGTTAATGAATGAACTCTTTCAACTTTAGTAAAGCACTCTTCCGTTGTTGAATTCTCAAACATCTATTAAATTAAGCCTTTCATCCAGATTAGATAACGATCGTGAAAATGTAAGCTTTCTAATTCCTTTGGTGGGGGTGCGGTCTTTGGATCTTCTAAAGGAACTGGCTGGATAAAATTTAATCCTTTAATAAGAGCATAAGTCCATTCTTTTTTAACCCATACTGATTGTTTTGCTGCAGATGACCAAAACAATAGAAATGTATCTGATTCCAATATTTTCTCATATATTTTTTGTTCCCATTTTTCTCCGGGATTCATAGATAAGCAGTCTACAAATACATCTGCCCCTGATCGAACCATAAAACCTTGAATTCTTTTTAACACTTCAACTTGGTCTTGGCTTGAATAGGATGCAAAATAATATTTTATTTCTTTAATTGTCTGAGTGGAGTCTACCATTTGAGTTACAGAGTCTCCAACCTTCAAGGTAAAATGAATGCGAAGTTTAATAATTCCATCAATAAATATTTCTATCTTTCCAGAATAAATACCAATTTCTATGGTCTCAGGAACAATTACGGGGAAGGAAGCCTTTGTTATCTCTCCAAGCCAGCTAATTGAATCGACATCATGATGAACCTCAAAAGGAGGATCTAGAATAAGTAAAATCTGAAATTCATCACCCCTTTTGGCCTCTATTGGACCTTTTTCCTCAATCTTCTCATAAGCTCCTTCCCTAATCGCAATCTCTTCTAATTCTGATTTTTGTGTCTTTAAATAAGCCCAAACGTCTAAAATGAATTTAGAGCCAGGATAAATTGAGGAAGGTGCGTAAACGGAAAAAGAAACTTTCTCTAAAGTATCCCTAGCTATATATTGTAACCGTATATGATAATCCCTATACCATTTGTCTAGAGTTTTAATTTGATCATATTTTTGTTTAATTTTTGGGTCATGAGTTGCTTTTGAATCACTTAACCTAATTTTCCGTTCATAATCTACTTGGGAATCTGAATATGAGATGGGAGATAATGATTCCTCAAAAGCAATGCGGTCTTCAAAAGTTAAACCGCAGTCTTTACAAACTAAATATCCCCCCTTTTGTTCAATATTCTTATGTTGACATTCTACTACTCTATGTTCTGCCATTATATGCTCATCCCTTTGTTGGGCTACTAACTCGTTAGCTGATTCTTTTTTAGTTAAAATATCTTCATAGTATTCTTTATTTCTCCCTCCCCCTCCAAAACTTCCCTTATGATCAGCTCTAACTAATTTTTTATATTTTTTTTCTTTTTCATTTTCCTCGACCCACTTACCTTGCTGCACTAACTCACTTATATATTTAACTCTACTATATATTTTTATAAAGGTTTTTTCAAAATCCTGAAAATCAAACTCAATACCTTTATATTCGGTCGAAATAGGTGTAGGGATATGCTCTAACTTATGGTAAACGGGGATAATAACTGGGGATATTTCTAAACGGTATCTTTCTCTTTGGAGATACTCTGCAAAAGTCCATTCGTCTTTTTGCGTGTCAGATTCATTGGTTCCTTTAGAACAGAATAATAGCATTATATTACATTTAACAAGACTATCCCTCATGAATTTTTCTATATTTCCCGTAGCATTTTCTTGCCAATATAAAATTTCTTCGATTTCAGGTTTTGCACTTAACAGATCCGCTATTTTACCAATTTTAAAATTATCAAAATCTTTTAATAAATAACTAATATATACCCTAATTGGCATATTTACCCACTTATTTATTTTTATATAAATAATAATTGACGTTTTAATTGATGATTTCTATATATTAATATTTTTCAAACTCATTTTAAATATTTTTCCAAAATTTCACAATTGTGTCCAAAAAATCGATGAAACCTAAAATTCTAATATTATGCCAGAATCCAGAACTTTAACCTCTCCAACACCCGATGATTTTAAGCTTACCTACTCCTAAGAATATGAATATATCCCCATTGATCTCCTCGATTCAGATCTTGAGGAGGTGATCGACAGAATGCAAAAATCACATTTTTTTGCTCATATGCAAAATTCTACATTGTGAGGAAAAGCTTTCTATCCAAAAAATTCGATCCCAACCGTAACATTTAAAAAGCCCACTCCCCATCTTCATTTTCTTAGTAATTAAGAAAATTTGTGATCGTGAGTAAGTTGGCAAGTTTGAATAAATCTCAATTAAGCCAATTTGAGTCAGAAGCATCATTGCAGTGTGATGTATGTGGCTCGGATGATATCACTCAGAATGAGTCTGGGTATGTCTGTAAGGAGTGCGGAATTATGCTTGACTTACAGATTTTAGAATATCATAAGCCCTATAATCAAGATATTTTGCAATATGCTCCACTTGGGAAGACTCAAATTGGATCTGCAAAAGAAAGGGTGCAGAATCCCAAATCATATCAATTAAAGCGACTCAATAAACTTGATTCCATTAAGTCAAATGAAGAAAATGTGAAAATGAAAGCTATGATCGAAATCAATCGTATATTTGAAGTATTGTCATTACCTGAATCAGATAAAGCAAAAGTTATTGGGAATTTTATGGAAATTCGTTCAAAAATTATTCGTGGTACAAAATATAGAAGTCCAGAGAAGTTAGTTCCATTAGTGATCTATTTTACATATAAATATGACTGTAAACCAATAGACGAGCAAGCTTTATTAGTAGTCTCTAATATTGACAAAAAAGATTTCCAATCTTTCAAGCTCCAAATATGTGAATTTAAACCAGAGTATAAAGAAAGAGACCGAAGGGAGTATATTGTTCAAAAAATCCTGGAGATTACTGAGCATTTTGGATTAGGTATGTATTTCTTTTATCAATCAAAAAAAGTATTAGATATGCTTTGGGAAATGGTAAAAAACACTAAAGATAGTGTTATTGCAGGCGTAGTTACTTCTATTTCTGCCTTATGTTTACCTGAAAAAGTAGTAACTGTAAGTGAAATTTGTAATAGATTAAACATTCGTATGAGTACAATTCATAAACAAGTGGAACGTAAAATTTTTGAAAAACTTCGAATACCTGGATTTGTATCCTTAGTAAAATCGGCTCGCTTACTCAAAGAAGTTATGAAAAAACTAGGAATTCTAATGGAAGAATTTACTAACGAAGAAATTAATGAAGATGATGAGATTTTAGAAATTGAGTTAGGGAATGGGATGCAAGTATTTAATGCATTTGACACTTTTGATTATTATTTCTATGCGATAAAAGATTTAGAAAATAAACCAATTCTATTCTCAATGGCAGTTGATAGGAAAAACATTGTAAATATATTTGAAAAAAATGATAAACCACCAGAAGTGATTCCTGATCCAGATGCCAAACAAGATCAATTATTTAACCTAGCAATCTGGAGGGTAAAGGATCCACCCTTAATTATATAAAATCAATTGTAAAGAGTATATCTACATGCTCTTTCTCTTTTTCTTTCTTTTTGAATTGAGATTTTTTCATTTTTTCTTTAAATATACTCACGATATTTTCATCTCAGTATAATATAATCATATAGGCTAAAAATGAAGAAAAATAAATTTGTGGTAATTTTTTTATTAACATTAATCACCATTAATATTGTCGTTTTTTCATCTGTAAATACAAATGGAAAAGATTATGATAATCCAGAGAAGGTCTCTAGTTCTTCATTAGGATATTCAGGATTAATTAACAAAATCTACAACAAAAAGTTGGAGCAGTATGGTATTAAAGGTTATTTTCCTCAAGTTTATGAACCATCAATTCAAGCAACTTATTATGCACTAGCAACATTAGCTGCAATTGGCAGACTGGATGATATTAACACTACTCACTTTACTAATTATATTATGTCGTTTTATAATCATAATGAAAGTGTTTTTGTTGACCGATATGCAGAACGATGGTTAGATGCTAATTATAACAGAGAAATTGTGTATCCATTAGCATCTTTACTAGAGATTAACTGCTATGCTGTATTAACCTTAGAAATTTTGGGGAGTTTACATCTGATTGACTCATTAGATATGATAGATTTCATTTGGGACTGCTATAATCCCGTAATTGGGGGATTTATCGGTATGCCTTTTGATGTAAATCTACCCGCATATTTAAAAGATCCTACTATGGATAATACATTTTATGCCGCGCAAGTAATTGAACTGTTGGATAATTGGGATTTATATAATATAGCAAAAAACAAGATTTCCGAATTTGTCTCGAGCTTACAATTAACCATGAGTGATCCAAAGTGGTTTGGGGGATTCTATAGCAGCAAAGGTAATATAAGTGCGCTCATGATGTTAGAACCTAACTTACTTTCAGCATATTATAATATAAAGACTCTTGATATTCTTGGAGAACTTAATGCCATTAATATAAATAATTTCCATAGCTATCTTAACAATGTGTACGAACTAGGTACACACAGCTTTCATTTCTCTGGTTTTCAAAGTCACACTAATGATGATGAATTAAATATAGTAGGAACAGCATTAGCTTTAGAACTAGCAGAATTGACGAGTTTTTCGGGATATGACAAAGCCTTATGTATAGAGTTTGTAATTAACAATAAAAATTCATGGGGTATTTGGGATCAATCAACCAATATTCATTACCATGAACTAATCGATACGTTCCAGATTACACGATCTTTATTTAATGTTAACGGGCTTTCAGTGTTAGTTGAGAGTGAAAAAAATATGATAGTTACAGCTTTAGACTTTTACTTCAATCATGGAGGGTATGCACTTCTTTCAGAAGATTATACTTCTTTACGTTTAATTAATTATTTGATTAACTCATATGATATTTTTGATCGTTTATCTGATCTTCCCATTTCCCAATTATATCTCGCAATTGAAAGTTGTTATAGTATAGATAATAATTTTATAGGGAGTATAAATATGGATTTTAATGCGCCTATGTACCGCTCTTTTCCGCTTGAATACTTTTCAGTGGGAAATCAAAGAATTATATATGGAATAGAACGTATGATCTCTCAAAAAAACATGTTTCTGGCATTAGATTCTCTAAACTTAATATCAAAATTGAATATCTTCGAGCTTAGCTATGGATTATCTGGAATCCTTAATAATATTATAAATAGTCAATTTTTAGAAGGGAATTACACGAATTATGGTGGCTTTTTACCTAATCCTTCTTTTAAGATTAGGGCTAGCTCAAAATATCAGAATGAGTGTGTGGATTTCAGTGATGCCTACTTCGCAATTCGAGCCTTGGAATTATTGGCAAACTACATGCAATTGGATAACATCTCAGCGTTTGCTTTTGATATTAATGCATTAAATTATTATATTCTCAATCAGATTAATGAGACTGCCGATGAAATATATTTCACTCCCAGAAATATAAGAAATAGTGAACTCATCTTAGAATATACCTACTATGCAGTCTATATATTGAAAACTTTAGGAACTTACGAGTTAGATTCTACAAAAATAAAGAATTATGTGGATATTAACCTCAACTATACTAACCTTAAAAATGTATATTACAGCTATCAACTTTCAGATTTCTTGAATTTAAGCATCTATTTTGATATTCCCTCAATTCAAGCATTAATTTCAGAGATATATGATAATACTCTTTATGAATTTTATGAATCTACTGAAGAGATAGCAATTTGTTATGAAGGATTCTATTGGGTATGTAGTTTAGAAAAATATTTTACGAATCCAGATTATAAAGATACAAATTTCTTTCGGGACTTTAGCAGTGAATTTATTCATACCATAATTTTGGGTGGAATTTTGATCGGAATTCCAAGTATCGTTCTTCTTACTACATCAAAAAGGATACATTTCATAAATCTTAAGAAAAAAGTATTATCGGGTAAAAAACCAAAATTATGACCTTTTTTAATTATTCATCTATCAAAATGCACAACCATGTGAACCAAAAATAATCACGAGTGGAATTAGCAAAAAAATGAAAATTAGTATGAGAATCCAGTCAATTATGCATATTTTCTTCTGATTTTTGTTTGTTATTAAAAAGAGTAATATAAATCCCATTATCATAACCCAAAATGGTAATTGCCAAAAAAGCCTCGCTAAAAGATCAATGATAAGATAGTAAGTAAGATCTTGTGGATAACAAGTCTTAGGATAAAAAATCAATCCAGTTGATACTCCAAATAATAAGACGATACATATATTCAAAGCTACAGCAATGATAAAAAAAAATATTTCCTTAATAGGTCTCATAATAAAATTAATAGAAAGGTGTACATTTAATTATTTTATATCTATTAGATTTCCTTTTTAAGACATTTTTTCTTTTTATTTGGGCACAACTTATTTAGTTAGATGCCCCCTAGTGATAAATTTCAGTTATTACTTAATATCATTCATGCTTTAGAAAAGTTTCAAGACCATCCACAAGCACAGTTCAACTTCAGCAAATTATGTAAAGGACTAAAACTACTTCCGAAAGAGGGAGAAGAATTATTAGATATGATATTCCGCTTTCAGAGTTTATTTCGTTCACACTTAGAGGGATTTACTATTTGTAAAAAGAGGAGAAATACCACACTCTATTTAACCTTGAAGGCACAATCTGAAGTAGAAAAAATCGAAACTGCTGAATCACATGAAATAACTATCAATATTGAACATTCTAATGTGCTTAGTGATATAATTTATTATTTCCAACATATAAACATCGGAAAAGGATTCAATCTCAACCAAAATAATTCTGAGTTGATTCATAAAGTAAAGCATCTAAAGAATAACCATCCATATTTTTTTGAACATAGAGGAAATGGGTTAACATATCCTACTAAATTAGCAATCGATCTCGGAACTCATATTCTCTCATATAAAAGAGGTAATAAACCAATTAGAAAAATTAATCTTTTGAACTATAAGATAACTATTCAAAATTAAAAGGAAGGAGGTAAGAATCTTGATCTCTACAAACTCCGAAAGAAACGGTTTAAAGAATCAGTATCTTAAAGAAATGCAGATAGAATTTCGGCAATATCAAGTAGAAATTGCAAAAAAATGTGTAAATCATAATTCTCTGGTTGTATTACCCACGGGTCTTGGAAAAACAATTATAGCCGTCTTGGTGGCAGCTTATACGTTAGAATTATATCCAAAAAACAGTAAAGTTATTGTTCTTGCTCCAACACGACCATTAATTAATCAACACTTTGAAACATTTAAGAATTTACTCAAGTTTTCTGAGGAAAATTTCGCAATATTAACAGGGAGAATAAATCCAGGTAACCGAAAGAAAATTTTTGAAACACATCAAATTATTTTCTATACTCCTCAAACTTTACGAAACGATTTAGTAAAAAAGAAATATACTTTAAATACGACCTGTTTAACGATTTTTGATGAAGCACACCATTCTTCAGGGGATTATCCGTACCCACTCATTGCTGATGAATATTTAGATCAGAACCCAGATGGAAACATATTGGCTTTGACAGCATCCCCAGGGGCATCAAAATCTAAAATTGAGGATTTATGTAAAATTCTTCATATACCACTACAGAACATTCATACTCGTATAAGAACTGATCAAGATGTTAAATCTTACATAAAACCTATGGACATTTATAAAGTTAGTGTGGATTTAACACAACTTATGATAGATGCATATTTAATAATCCAACTATTACTAGAAGAACGATTACGACATTTATCCCATCTAGGCTTTTCGTTAAAAACACCAGCAAACAAATCCGTAAAGCTTTCAGAAAAAATACTACGGAAGGATTTATTAAAGCTTAACTCAGAATTAATTTCAATTACAAAATCTGATGGAGATAAAACAGGTGTTTATTCAGCACTTTCTGTAAATGCCCAAGCGCTTATATTATATCATATGTTAGATCTTATTGAGCAACAAGGATTAGATGTACTTTTCAAATACTTGCTAAAAATTAAGGAAGACGCGAGAAGAAAAACAAGCTCTAAAGCTATCAAAATTCTTGCATCAGAAAATCGACTACACCAAATGTTTTTAGAATTAATGAAATATGATGATGTTAATCCTGAAGTATTAATCCATCCTAAGTATAAAGTCCTTGAAAAGATAATTATAGAACAATTAGAAATAACACCCAATTCTCGAATATTGGTTTTTGTTAAATTAAGAGATTCTGTAAAGAATATTACAAAAAAATTAAATGAAACTGGGCCAATAAAAGCTTCCCGTTTTGTTGGGCAGGCTACTAAATCTAAACATGATAAAGGCTTATCACAGAAAAAGCAGCTGGAAATTTTAGAGAATTTTAAACAAGGGTCAATTAATGTCCTAGTTTCCACAAATGTAGGGGAAGAAGGACTGGACATAGCCGAATGCGATCTAGTCATATTTTACGATGTAGTAACGTCAGAGATTAGGTTTATTCAAAGAAAAGGAAGAACAGCTCGCCAAAGGCAAGGAAAAGTGATCATACTTTACTGTAAAGGCACTCATGATGAGATTTATTTAAAAATTGCGATGAATAAACTAAAACGTATGAAGATCCATCTCAAAGCTCAAGAAAAACTACAAACCCAAGTATTTGAAAAGGAAGAGATACCTGAAAAAGGAGACTCCCTACAGCACTCTATAAAAAAAGTAGGCCAAATGCAATTATACAAATTTATGGATCCTGCAAAAAATTTGGAAAAAAAACAAAGCCAAGAGAAGATTATTTTAAGTAAAGATGTACCTGTCAAATTTGGACTTCGCAAGAGACTTCAAAAAGAGGGTATTAATTATACGCGTAGTAACAAATGGGAACATATTATTATTCATGGTAAAGTGCTAATACACATTTACACTGAAGCAGGTTTTGATGAAACTTTTCAAAATGAATTATCCCGTTTTATAAACAAGCACCAACAAACCTATTCTCTTATCATCATCATCTTAGATTATATTGATTTTAAAGAACAAATTAATGGAGAATTAAGGGTGATCAAAAAGAAAGTCCGAGAATTTGCTAACCTACATCATTATAAAATAATTCCAATACAAGATACTGAAGAGTTATGGTTCATCTTGAAAAGCATATTTGAAAAAGCTCCAAAAGTCGAGGAATGATTATGGAACATATGAGATGGAAAAAAGATACCACTCCTTACTTAATTTTTGCTTGTATGAAATGTCAACAATATATTTATATGAAAACAACCCAGAAAAGCAAGAAGTGTCTACGTTGTGGGAGATCACATCAAGTTAAATTGATTCAAGAAAGAGGTGAAGTTGTATATGGAATCTCAAAAGCGGTTGATAGGGTTAAGGAATTGCAAAATAATTTAGGTCAAGTAAAATTGTCTGCTGAAAAAGAATTTGCAATAATTTCGAGGAAAAAAATACAAGAGATAAGTTCTAATGAGAGTTTAGATAATACTTTTCATGCGTTGTTGAAGAATCTTTCTGCAAAATATAATGAATTTCCTCTTTATTTGATTAAAATTATGGCGGAGGATTATCAGATTCCTTGCTCAGAAATAGATTTATTAATTAAAAGATTCATCAAAGAGAGGATACTTATCTCCCTTAAAAATAGGAACTTTCAATATATATTCAAAATTTAATGAGAGGTTTCCTATTTTTATAAGAATGCAATTAAAGTTCAACACAGCTTAGTAGTGTATAGCCTTGAGGTAATAGATCAATATTTCTGATTTGACCTTCAAAATAGTTAAAGACTATATAGTCATCGAAATATTTTTTTTTAATGTCATAATTCCAACAAGGGACAAAGCCCCTTGGCCTAAATCCGGCATTGTAAAATAATTCTTGCTGTTCTGGTTCATAAGCAGAAACAAAAATCTCACAATACCTTATATTCATTTTAGACATACATTTCTTAAGTTCTTGAATGTAAACATATAATTCCTCTAAAGATTTAACATGAAACTTTGCCTTTTCAAGATTTTGGATATGAGTATTATGCAAAATTTTAAAATACGACTGATTTTGCTCGATATTAAAATGATAATATTCATATCCATAGCGATCCTTGGACACTTGACATCTAAAACGTTTCTGAAGTTCTTTAATTTTCTGTTTATTTAATTTTAGGTTTGGTTTAATAATTTGATAGTCACCAAGATTATACAAATTATTAGAATAAAGATATGGTTTCTCTACAGCTTCGATAAAGTGAGGAATTTGAGGATTCCGCATTTTTCGCAATACTTTTTCCACATATATTATTCCCATTACATCAGATTCAACTTCCTCAAAAAATATATCTTTATTTGGGAATATAGCAATAGTATTTATCCCACAAATGGCAGTTATATATTGAGATGAGCTAAGAGCAGTCCGGTTCTCACAATACCATACTAAAATTTCATCCTTAAAACTATTCCACATCCAAATGTAGGATCCCATAATTGCCCTTACTACGTCCAGCTTTCCCTGAAACTTTTTGCGAACCATAAATCCCCCCATATACCCTTTTTTATGTTCAAAATCTAAAGCGCAACGAAAACATCCCGCATTTTCTCCAGTTTCAGTTTCAAAAATAATAAAGTAGTGTTCAGGAGAATTAATCATTTCAAGTATGTTATTAGCATCTTCCATTTCCTTATATGGGTATGAGTAATCATAGACTTCTTTACAAATATTTGCAATAATAGGGGCATCATCTGGTTTAGCTATTCGCAGATAGGGATTGATTTTTGTATTTCCTAATCTGGTTTCTAACTCAAATGGATAACATACTCGATTAGCGATATTAACATCTGCCAAAGGGAATAATTTATTTAAATACTCATCAATGTTATTAGGAAACAGTTCCTCATCCTGCAAGATATAAAAGGGTAATACTTTCTGGGTAATCATGTTATTTTTAAATCATATAATTTTAGTACATTTTAAAAATAACAATTCTTTATAAAGAAAAATTCAAAGCGAATGAAAAAATACGATTTTTTCCATAATTAACTTCTTATACGACCCTTTCCAAAAATAAAAAATAGACAAAAAGAGGTGAAATAAAATTAAAGAAGTTGTATATATTGAAGATAAGAATGTTGATCGTCTAACTGAAGAAATTAATAAGATAGTATTTAATTATCAGGAAAGAAATCCAGAATTAGTGGCTGTGTCGAATGATGGTGGAATGTCGCAAAGATACACCGCTTTTATTCAATTAGATCGCCTTGAAGAGAAATAATTTTATGTTAAAATAAATCTTGATATCTGAAATTTTTTATTTATATATTCCTGTATTAGATGATCTTCAAGATAATTAAATTTATTGATTGAGGTTGCCTATGATAAAAGAGAAGCTAAAAATGACGCAAACAATAGAATTCATTACTCATCTCTTTCCAATACGAAATAAGATAGAATTATTACTACAAGAAATTAGAGAAGATAGATTTTCCAATCCTTCATTGTGGGATCAGATTGTAAAAATTTTTCGGAAAAAATAAATTCAAAATTTTTTTATTTTTTAATTTTGTTTAAAAACAAAATTTAAAGCGATTCTTGATTTCAGTTAGCCTTCTTTTCTACTTTCAAACTCGATTCGCATTAAAGCTCTAAATATAGGATGTCTTTTTTCAAAAGGGATATTTTCTTTCCCATTATATATATCTGGTTCTCTTGTTTTGTCTAAGAACATAGAAAAAGGAATAAATGCATTAGCTAATATGTATTCTAATTCTAAATCAGTAATTTCTTTTTTATTTTCATTATACTCTTCATTTTCTATAATTTCTAAACTCATACTCTATCCCCTACTGTTTTAAATAATCATGTTTTTTGTATAATTTAAAAAAAAAATTAGTCTTGTAATCAAGGATTTAATAGAAAAATGATATTAGACTGAAAATTTACTAATTTATAAGTTATTTTTTTCTTGCAATTGTTTAAAATAGAGTTTTATAAAATATCTTTGACTATTACAATAATCAATTATTTGTCTTGGTGTAAGTTTAGCTGTATTATTAAGAATTTCTTTAATTAGATTTAATATTTCCAGATTCTGTTCTTTTGATTTATCAAATTTTTTAATGACATATTCGTTTGGTTCTTGACCTGGCTTTTGATATACAATGAATTCTTGAATTTTAGCTTTTTCAGGTTCTTCCCTTCTCCTTGTAATAAATTTTTCCCAGGGAAAATCTTCAATTTCTTCAGGTTTTTCTGTTTTATTCATTTATTTTTTATCTCCAATGATCTTTTTACATAAATTTACTCCTAATCCAGTTTTGCGGTGTAAGATATAATGACTTTCTTTCCGTACTTGGGTAGCGGTATGATATCCCGCATCATAGATAATTCGGGCTCTCACTCTTGCTACATTATTTAGACGTAAAACCAGATCAAATAATTCTTCTTTTATTCCATAATGTATTCGAATCTTAAGTGTTTCAGCCATCTCTGCTACTTGGACCATTTTATCTTGAATTCTAAGTTCATTCTCACCTAAATGAATAGCAATAATTCCTATGAAAATTATTATGCGTTCTAAACTATCTCGTACTGAGTTTAAATCACCGGCCATAATATTATAGCGCTCTAAGATTTCTTCGATAGGTACTTCATCTGTCCATTCCAAGATTGGGGGGAGCATTTTATAGTTTCTTACTTTATATTCTGCTCTAAGAACGTCATAGGCTTCTTTAATAATATCTTGAGAGGTTAGTAGTTGACAGTTTTCTAGCTTATATCGAATTAACACCCCAGACATAGGATAAAGATACAAACGTATAATTAATTTTCCAAATTGGCTACATTTTACTGTATTATCATTATTTCGCTCGATTAATCCTTTCTCAAATAAATAATTAAGAATATACTGATTTTTTATTGACTTTGGTATGATATCTGAAACATATTTTTGAAAATTCGGTGAAGGAATATTAATTAAATACTTCAAGAAATATGTAATATGGTTACAGAATTCAAAAGCAAATTCATCATTTGTAAAATTATCTGAAATTCCATTTTTAAAACCACATGTACATTCAATTCCGCGATCAATACCAAATCGGCAAGTAAATACTCCGAATTCAGTCTTTAAAAGCCCTCCAATACTATTATTCTTTATTTCGGTGATTTTTACTTGATATTTTTTTGTTATTAATTGTTGGATTCTAATTGGATCAGTATGAAGTTTTAGAATATTTGCTGGACTAATTTCTTGAATCATTAATATTTGCTCAATAGGTATTTTTTGCTCTTTCATTTTATGTTTAATAAAAAACCAAAAATATGTTCGTTCAAAATAGGTCTTGAGTTGTTCAAGGGTAATATTTCCCTCTTCATAGATTCTCAGTAATACCTGTTCTTTAAGAGTATGTATTTTATTTAAACCTGAAAGCAGATTATTGTATTTCGGGATTAATTTTTTTTGTACTAGTATATTTTGAAAATAGTTGTCTTCAACCCAATTTCGTTCTTCTACATTATTTACTAGTATTATTCCATAACCTACTGAATCAAGTCCTGGTCTTCCTGCTCGACCGAGCATTTGGAATACTTGATTAGGAGAGAAAGGTTTAAAATAAGAAAATCCATCACCATTTTCATAATATCCAGAAAAATTTCTGATATTATTTCCAGAGGTTATGTATTTCTTAAAGTCTCGAAGGATAACCACTCGTGAAGGTGTATTAATTCCAGCACTAAGTGTGGTTGTTGCACATATGACTTTTAGCATTTTTTTTCGAAATCCATCTTCAATTAACTTTCGCTCTTTTGGTAATAATCCCGCATGATGGAACGCAAGACCGTATTTCACAATCTTCTTTAAATCCTTATGTCCCCCTCTAATCTCTCCTAATTTTTTTTCGATTTTTTTACATTTATTCAGGTCACTTTCATCGATATGATTTTTAACCACATTTTTTAGTGAAAAAGATGTTTGTTGCGTGGATTTTCGTTTGTTCAAGAATATTAATACTTGCCCTTTTTGGTCTAATGTTTGTTTCACAATTTTTTTGATAGTAGAATCTTTGTTTTGAGTCGTAGTAATTTGATAATGGAGAGGGACGGGACGATCCTCAGATTCTATTAAAATTGTATCATTTCCTAACGAAATTAACCATTCATTAAAAAATTGAGGATTAGCAATTGTAGCGGATAATCCAATTATCTGGGGGTGGTGAAGGAATTCATTTAACCGTACTACTAGGGATTCCAAACGTGGACCACGATCAGGCTCTCCAATAATATGTATTTCATCGATTATAATTGTAGAAATACCATGAATCCACTCTTTATCGTAAAAATTTCTTAGAATAGAATCACACTTTTCATAAGTAGTGATAATCAAATCTGCTTTTTCCAAATCAGAATCATCCACATCATAATCTCCGATAGATAGTTCTATTTTAATTTTAAATCGGTCATAATACTTTTTGAAGTAATAATATTTTTCGGTAGCCAAGGCTTTAAAAGGAACTAGGTAGATTGTCTTTCCGTAGTTGTTAAATATGTTTTGAAATGCGCATATTTCTCCTATTAGAGTCTTTCCGCTTCCAGAGGGAGAACAAATTAAGAAAGATTTTCGAAAAAATAAACCTTTTTCGATGGCTTTTTTTTGAATTTCTCGTAAACGAAAAATTTTCTGTTCAAATAATACTCTAAGAATTCGCTCATCGGAAATATAGTTGAAGATCTCTTCGTCCTGTTGGCTAGACCCTTTCAATTTTTCTTTAATAAAGTTATTAAGAGTCATCTGTATTCCTTTTAAAAATAATTTGACCATTTATCCAATATTTGCTGAAGCGTATTTGATTCTCTTGAAATTGAAATGCTTTTTATCACTTCTATATTTCGTATATCTCCATTTAAGTCAAAATGACAGAGAACTCCATGTAAGGGGCTCCCATGAATATGAAGATGGGGAATAATAAACTGATCTTTTTTTTCAAATTGTTTTAAAACCTTACTATCTAGTTCAATTTCGATTAACAAACTACAATGTTTACATTTGAAAAATTTTCTAGTTATAAGCTTCATATTCTTTTCGCTTCTAACATCAACACCCATGATCATTTACCTCGATCTAATTCTAATTTTCTTACTTATTTAAAGAAAAAATATACGCAAAATTTTTCCTTTATATATAGGGATATTATTTATCTTAACGTATGCAAAACACAATGGAAAAGAAGTGTGACTTGAGTTATATATATGACCTGACTCAGCAAGCATTAGAAGCTGGAGATATAGATCAAGCCATAAAGCTGTCCAAGAAAGGTATAAAGGAGTCAGTATCAAATAATGATGTTGAATGGATATCTAAATTTGAAGAACTATCTCAAATACTTATAAAATTGCAATCTTCAACTACGCCAATTGAGAAAGAACAAAGGAAAGGAGAGAACTTTTGTGAGGATTTGACTAAAATAAAAGGAGTAGGTCCATCACATGAGCGTAAATTATGGAACGCAGGATATAATAGAATTGAATCAATTGCTAAAGCTAATCCAAATACATTAGCTCGTATTAAGGGAATTGGGATGGAAACAGCAAAAGAATTCGTCAATTCAGCACGAGAACATTTGGGAATTTCAAATGTGATTTCTGATTTAGATGAGGATTTTAAGACAAAACAAACCTTTCTTAGTCTACAAACAAGAAGTAAAGTTCCCAATAAAGAGGAATCTGAACAAAAATCGTCCCCCTGGTTTGAAGATAAATTTAAACCAAATAGACTTACTCATTCTATTTCTAGAAAATCTAAATCTGAACTGAATGAAGATAAATCAGGAGTTGAAGAAAAAAGTAAATTTTCTTACCAAGTTTTTTTGGAGGAAAAGGAGTCTTTAGATAATGGTGAAATTAAGAGTGAGAAATTTGATGAGGAGAATCTAGAATCCTCTATTGTTGAGGAAGACGTAGAATCAGATGATGAAAACGAAGTAGATTTTAAAATTCCTAAAAAAAAACAATTTAAAGAAATTGCTAAGCAGATATTGCGTAAGCCTGAAATTTTTAATTCTAATATTTCTGTTCATAAAGAATCGGTTAATATATCTGCTAATAATCATCATGCTAAAATCATAAAAAAATTAGATCTTCAAGGGTATTTCTCGATACCATTAGGTAGAATTAAGGATCTGTTTCAAGAAATAGATATAGTATGCTTTAAATTGGGGTCTTCAAACCAGGACCAACCGATGCTACTTATTTCTCCAATTAAATTCGTTCCTAATTATGGTACTCTTGTAGTTTCTGAAGATTCTGTTCAATATCAGAAACAAATAGAGCATAATCTAATGATTAACGCCTATACATCAAATTTAGACGATGTCCAGCAACTTATCATACAAGATATTGCCACACACGGAACTTTATTGGAATATATCCAAAATTTCTTAATGGTCAGCATGGATGTCAATAATAATTATATAGTACATGTTGATCCAATTTTACTGTCACCAGAGGAAGTCAAATTCTTAGAAAAATCTATCCCTTTTGCTTATCAAAAGAGTTCAAATATTCATTATATCCAAGAAAATCAATTAGAGACATTTTTGATGTTTTTAGAAAAGAAACATAAATTTATTCAGGAATATAACAAGACACAGAGAGTTGAAGATAACCTAGATAAAGTAACTAAGAAGTTCCAAAAGCAAGTTTTACAATTTTCTCTTATACTATGTGCTTTTGGGGGAATTGCCATAATTATGGCATTAGCTCAAATACCTTCCTTGCTCCTTCCGTTCATTGGGTTAAGCTATATGGTATTAATTGTCTATGGCGTAATAATAGGATATCTATTTTATAATTTCAAAATTAAAAAAAAGAACTTAATAAGTCAGTACATAGTTCCAACGTATCAAAAATCGGTACTTTTAGACGAAGCAAGTTTAGAGATTATTTATCAAGATTTTACAGATGATCTTATGCTACAGTTTGGTTATGAATGTTTTGGTAAAAACTCTGAATATAAGTTATTAAATAAACTTGAACAACAAAAGTCTGAGCGAGTCATTACAACTCCAATTTGGAATACGCAAGAGAAAAATTTGGAGGACTTATTTGAGCAAGAAGAAGATACATATCATTCAAAAATAGATGAATATTTAGCAGAATAATAGGTGTTGATAATCAAAGTTTCTAATTCTCTACGATTAATGTTTATAGTAGGAATCATTATCGCAGCAGTTTTCACATTTTTTGATTGGTATGTGTTCCAAGCAGTTGACCAGAACGGTATGATTATAGTATATTGGAGCTATAATCCTATATTTAGTTGGTATACCATTTTTGAGGAAGGATCGGTATTCAATGAACTCTATACACCCAACGCAGAGCCGCTTCCGTTTATGCTAATTGTTTGTTTCCTTGTTTCGTTAGGGTTCGCTCTAATCGGTATAATGTATCGAACACCACGCAAAATTCCAGGATATATTAATATTTTCTCAGTCCTCTTAATTGGATTTTTTATTTTTGTTTTTCCTGTCATCTATCTCATCCCATATCAATATTATTTTCCGTGGATCTCTTTTTATGATACCTCATTAGAGGTCACTTTTCAATATACTATGCAAATTGGATACATTATGGAAGGGATTAGCTTTATTTTGGTATTCCCATATACAATCTATTACTATAGAATGGTGCTTTATTTAGAGCAAGAATCTCATTCTCCTGAAGGATTATTGGATAAATATATACAAAAACTTCAAGAGCCTATCGATTTAGACAAGTTTATTCAAGAAGAGGAACTTGAACTCGGTCAAAATAAAATTTCAACTAAAAATAATAAAATCATCAAAAAAGAGAAGAGTGTGGTAAAAACGTGAATATTGTTGATTCTAAATTAAAGCATTTAATCCATCTATGCAAACAGACTCAAAATTATAAAAAGATGGCAGTGGTTGGATTTGTGCTAGTGAGTAATACAATTGATGAGATCAGTGCTCGTTTGGGTATTCGTGCTCGGAAAAAGCAAGAGAATGAGCTGTTACATAGGTATTTAGAGTTCATTAATAGCGTATTTCATAATCTCATAAAAAGTCCAATCTTCCACACCTCAATTATTGAACGCCTTAAAGTATCAGAATTAATATTTTTAAAACTTAGAGGAGAGCTTCCTAGTAATTATATAAAGGAGATTTTCGAGCTATACTATGATTTAAAACAGATTGATATACCAAATATTTATCAGGTTTTAGGAAAAGATTTCATCCCCCTAGATACTGATTTAAACCTATTTATGACCATGGCAACTAATAAAGACAAAAAGTCAAGTAAAACAAAGCAACTAATTCTTCATAACATACACCAAAAAGAAATTTCTTTACAGAGGGCATTACAACAGAACTTTAATAAGGAATCTTTTGAACAAGCCATATATATGAAACAATTAAAAAATTCAATTACTAAGCCAAAAAGATTTCTCTCTTTCTCTGGAAAGCTTAGTATGAAAGAAGCTTCAAGTTTAAGGTACATAATGATAGGGATAATAATTGTATTCTCCTTAATAGGAAGTGCTATTCTCTATGAAATGATAATGTTCCCTTATCTGACAATGGCTGTCAGCATTTATCTTATATTATTCTTTGGGAGTAGTTTAATTACTCTTCTATTATATCTAAAATGTTTTCAGAGAGGAGAAAGATAAAATGGTTGATCTTTATTCAAGCTTTCTAAAAGGAAACGAACAAGACTCCGAGAAGCAAGATAAAAATGATGATTTTAAGATGATTTGGGATATTCATCCTTCTTATAGTGATACAAATAATATTTTTGCAATATTCAAGGCGGTGTATTTAGTAATAATAGGGATTGTGTTTGCAATATGTGTGTACTTACTTAGTAAAAATATCTATGTTGCGCTAGGATCTGCAATACTCCTCATTATTATTTTTTCCTTGATTTTTCGGGAATCTTTTTTTCGCTTAAAAGGACTATTTCAATTTCAATCAATAAACCCATTTAAAGATATTATCTTTTGGATTATTAGTAATGACTCTGAAACAATATACTATACGAACAAAGTTGATCTTCTTACCGTGGGATTAACTTTATTCAGGATTGAAGTAGTTCCTGAAACTGTACATGCAAATATTATTCAATTTTTAAGAAGCCTTTCCGCGGTAGAACCTACTATTCCCTTCTCATTCCAAGTGATCCAAAGAAAGCAAAGATCTGGTGTGTTTCCAGTTACAATATATTTTTCAGTGTTCAGTTCTATATCAGGTATACTGAGTGAACAAAAAATACTCCAGCTAAGAAATGACTTGTTTACTTTTAGAACTAGAATTCAATCAAGTTTTGGAGCTAATTTCCATCACTTTAAAGTAAAAATTCTCTCAGGACAAGAATTGATTCGTGCATTTCGTTCTACTTTCATGCAAAAAGAAATTGAACTCCCTGAGAATCTTGGTGATTTTCAACCAATATTGAAGGCTAATAAAAAGGATTACTTGATAAAAGGTTTATTTACACTAGGATTATTTGTTTTTCTCAACGTATCTTTTGCTTTATTTAGAATTATGTTTTTATATATAGTATTAATCAATGCAATAATACTGGTTGCTAACTTTTTCTTATATTGGAGAGATGTACTATTCCATATTACGAAACACAATGTCTTTTTTTATGAGAATGTTAATATCATTAATCCATTTAGGGATGTTAAATTCTATTATTTTCATAAAACACCATATATACTCTTTTCCCATACACAGGACCAAGAATTGACAGGAACTATGATTTTTAATGTAAATCAAGTAACAGATCCTGCCTATTGTTCTTTCAGTAAATTTTATTCGGGAATAAATGCCCCTGAAAGCAAACCAATTCCTTTTATTTATACTGTAATCTCAACTCCACGTACTTTTGCCCAATTTGATAAAGAATGTTTTAAATATGTGAATGACAAAACCAATTATGAGCTAAATACTTATGTAACTAGAGAGATTAATGAGAAAAATTGGCTTGCTCGTAGAGCGGGAATATGGAAATCAATAATTTTGCTCTCGACATCACATACAATACAGGTAAGGAACTTAACAACTGACGCATTTACTGAAATTATTTCTCATCTTAATGAGGAAGGTGTCATTCTTTCTCAATCTTTTAAATCAAATTATAGTAATTATAAACTCGCGTCTTTGGCAAATAAATTATTATATTCAGGAATAAGTTGTCAAATTTTAAAGAATCATCATATCCGACTTAATGGTTCTTATCTGAGAGAAGTTTACTTTCAAGGACTTACTCTAGCATTTATCATCCATATCGCAGATGAGCTTAAAAAGGGGCTCGAGGTTCAAGTCGCAGCAGAATTCAATACTCCTACTTATCTAAAAAGTGAGATAATATTTGGTAATACAGTAAATACAGAAACTCTCACAATTGAAGCGGATGCGGGATTTACGCTAAACCAACTACGATCACTTCTAATTACAAATGGTATTCCTCAAAGTCGAGAGGTTTTCACAATGAAAATTGTAGCAGAACTAATCAGAAAAGATATTCCCTCTATCATCTTTGATACTACAGGAAATTGGGCAAAAATATTAACGTATTTTAAAGATACTAGATATTTAAACAATATCTTATATTTTAAGCTGGGGAAAGCGTTTACGCTCGATCCTATTCATTCTGAAACGATTCCAAACGATCCGAATAATCTTCACTATTTAGAATATATGTTTGATGCCTATGGATTAACATTCAAGGTCAATAAGCATGCAATGGACTTGTTTAAAAATAGTATCCGTCGATACCAGAGTGTCGATCTTAATAACATTAGAGTTGATATTGATAGCAGACAACCTTGGGAAAAAGATGCTAAAAGTGAGTCCCTTTTATCATCCCTTCATGTTTTTTCACAAGATGATCTAGCATTTTTCCAGGCAACTGCACTTCCAGATGATAAGCGAACTAAGGCTCATGAGTTTATTACTTGTCCCCAAACTATAATAGTTGATGTGTCAGATTACAATGATAAAATAACCCAATGCCTTTTTATATTTGTAATCCTCTCTAAATTCATTCATTATATTTCGAATAATTCACGATTTGTACCGAAATATCTGTTTATCCCCCATATCGATATTATTTTTGAGGGAAAATTTCTTGACTTAATTGGAGACTTCAGTAAAATCAATAAATTTTTTGAACCCCTACTCCAGAATAAGTTTGGTCTTATTTGTCTTTCTAACCAAATTCATTATCTTCACTCAAACGTGTTTACTTTTATTAATAACATCATGGCATTTAGAAGTGTGGATGTTAGAGATACAAGTATTTTAGCCAATTTGATGAATCTAAATGAGTTACATGGTACTGGATACTATAATACAAAAAGGAAAGAAACATATCAAATTCTTTACTTAAGGAATATGCGTACCAATGAAGCACTTATGAAAAGAGCTGATATTTACCAACCATTTCCAGTAGTAATAGATAATAAGGACCTAATAGAGTGTCCTCCGATGGATTATCATGACATCGTAGAGCATATGGGAAGACAAGGATATGATTTAGTATATAGTGAAAGACGTATCCTCGCACAGGCAAAAAAGACTCTAATTGAAAAGGATTTTGAGGAATATTCTAAATTTATACCTGAAATCATTAATTTTTTCGAGAGTATTAAAACTGTGGATAAAGTAGGGGGCTTGTTTATTGATAAAGTAAAGAAGATTTTAATGGAGTTTTTAAGTCCTAAAATATCAAATGAATATACCCAAAATAAAAAGAAAATGAGAGTAATTCGGGATAAAGTCTTTAAAATTATGATCGACCATCAATATCTTATTGAAAGTCATCCTCGATCTGCAGGAGGTTCAGAGCAAGTCGGAACCTCCTACGCAGTAGGGGTTTATTATGAGCAAGCTTTAAAGGACTACTACGACTCTCAACAATTAAGCAGATTTGATGTTGATATCGTTTTAAAAGAATCAGATTCTCCTGCAATTAGAATGATTAATCTTGAAAATGAACACAAAATAAGGTATTTTTTAGCAAAGAATTTGGGAAGTAATATCATTATGGATTTATTTAACATTCATGAATATCTTAAAAGAAAAGATTACTACAATAGCTTAAAACTCTCAAAATACTTCTTAATAAAATTTTTGACTAATACCTATAAAGATTACTATAAACCAAGTTATATTATTACTAATAAAGATGTTAATCAGTTCGTCTCGATACTCTCAAATTTAGACCAGTTCCCTTTTACTCAAGAAGAAATAGATGATTTATTGAAAAAGAGTAATAATATAGATTTAGATAAAGGAGATTTAGAACAAGAGAGCGAAAGTTTATATCAAGGTTTACAGGACTTTTATGTTAAGTTAAAAGTATACCTAGAATTAGAGGAGGGAAGTTAAATTATGACCTTAGAAATTAATGGTGAAAAAATTGATTATAAAAAAGAGTTAAGAAATAATTTGGTTTCAATTGTGTTGGACGGGGATGAATTGCTCAAGCTTAAAGCATTGATCAAAGAAGTGAAAGAGGGGAAAGTGGAAGACCTAGTCCTTAGAAAGGCAATCATACAATTTGGAGAAAACGCTGTTAATAAACTTCTTAATTTCTTTCCATTTTTTGCTAATCTGGAGAACAAAAGGAATAAAGTAAAATTACATAAACAATTGCAAGAAGAAATTAATGAAAAAAATAAAATATTAAGTGAAATTAGGACAAGAATAGATAAGATTTATGAAAAGCTCTTAACTAAGCAAGAAAAATAAATAAAATTAAAAAAAAAGTTTATATTACTTTTTCCAAGATTATATGACTTCTATCCTTTCTTCCCCCCATCTTCATTGCAGCATTCGCATTTGCAATATTATCTGCTCCTACTGGCCACGAACCTCTATTGATGTAATGAGGTGTTTTTCGATCTTTGGCTAGAAGAGAAGTTTCTCCATACATTAGCATAGACAAATACTTTCTGCGATGATCAGGATGGACAACCCAATCATGAAAACTTACAGAGTCGAGTTGTTCTTTTCGATTCAAATGAAATACATCAGGGATAATGTAACCACATCCTGCCATCTGTCCTGATTCTTTATGGCGTACTATCCACATCATCCAGTTTGCACCAAATGTATGGGTAAAATCTACAATGTTATCAAAGTTTTTTGAAGCTTTAGGAGTGATTCGTGCCGAATCAGGCATATAAGTTGCATGTAATCCAATATACTCATCTTTAATTGCCATTAATCCTTCTTTACCTGGATTGGAGTATTCATATTCTGCAAAGTTCACCCCTTTCTTAACTAATGCAGGATTATTATGGGGATCCATCTTAAGAGCGGGCATCCAGTATCTATCTTCTTGAAATTTCACACTAAATCCCTTCTGCATGAAGATATGTTGATATATAGGTGGATTTATGGGAGAACCAATGAATAAGTCTTTTCTACTCCCCTCTACCATAAAACCCCATCCGAATATTACCGTAGGTACATTAATTGGACCTCTTATAATACTAAAGTCATTTTGTTCAGCATAGTTTATAACTTGATCAGCTAGCAATTCTATTTTCTTTGGATCATGATCATATACATTGAAGAATCCAAAGAACAATACCTCTCCTCCATCGTCATATACAAGGGCATGACCAACCACATTATCGGTTTGTTTTCCAAAGTCTTTTTCATCAATCTCTTCCTCAAGCAAAATAGACTTAGCATTATATTCCTCAATATCACTAATAATATATTTATGAAATTCTGGCAATACCGGAATGCTAATCCCAATATGGATATATTTTAAAATCTCTTCATAGCGATCTTCAATCCTTATCGATAATTTTCTAATAACCTCAACTTTTTGCATAATTTTCAACCTTATTTTTTAGTAATAGAGTTGATAAGAAATAGTTATGACAAATATATTTAAAGAAAAAAATTGTATTTTGGAAACTTTTACCTAAAATTTTCCTTTATATATAGATGATAATTTTATCCCAGAAATCTATTTGATAAAAATTTTGTAGTAACTTTATAATAATATAAAAGGAGTTGGTAATATGGTTCAAGCTGTGGAAGAGACTACTAATCTTCATACTGATGAAGATGATGACTTCTTTAACCCTCTTCCTGATTTTGTACCAAATTTAGGAATAAAATGGCAACCAGAATAAGAGAATGTCAATATGTAATCATTTTTAATTTTAAATTTTTTTTTTCTGTCTCTGATTTAAATGAGAATTCTTAACTAATTAAAAAAGTTAAAACAATTCCGATAATTCCAAAAATAATAATTAAAATTAAATATACCCATCCAGCTAATATCCATTCATCATCCATAGCACCATAAAGGAGAGCAACAATCGTGCCAATAAGCACTCCTGCAGCAATTAAACCGAATATTAGACTATAAAATCCACTAACATAAAGACCCGTTTTAATAACCAATGTTGCATAAATTCCCAAAGTAAACCCTACAGCAGCGAGAAACCCTATACCTATTAAAATTAATCCATATTTCGTATCATCATTCAAGTGATTTCACCTTATGTTTATAAGTAAACAATCTGAGTATATAAAACTTTTAGTTTATTCATTAAATTCACTTGTTATTTTAATCTACGAGGATACTAATTTTATAGTTAAAATAATCATAAAATTTTTAAAAATGTAAAAACTAAATTATTTTTTTGAATAAGTTAAATGGAATATTCATAATTCTTGAATAGAAATATATTATGAAAACAATAATAGTTGCTCTTGGAGGGAATGCTCTCATTAAGCCGGGAGAAAGAGGAACTGCAGAACAGATGTTAAATAATCTAAGAGCGCCTATTAAACAGATTGCTGAATTATCTAAAGAATATAATATAATAATCACACATGGGAACGGTCCTCAAGTAGGAGCACTTTTGCTTCAACAAGAAGCAACTACAGAAGTAACGGAAATGCCTTTAGAGATTTTAGTCGCAGAGACTCAAGGTCAAATAGGTTTTCTTATTGAAACAACGTTAGATGAGGAACTTATGCGATTAGGAATTGACACTGAGAAATACTTCCTTACTGTTTTAACCTATGTAGAAGTTAATCCTGATGATCGTGCTTTTAAACGCCCAACTAAACCAATAGGACCGTCATATAAACGCAGAAGAGCAGGATATGTGAAGACTTCGAAAGGTTGGAGGCGAGTGGTAGCATCGCCAAGACCCATAAGGATTGTACAATGGAGGGAAATTAAGAAATTGATGGAATTAAATTTTATTGTAATAGCATGTGGAGGAGGAGGGATTCCAGTGATTAAGGAAGGTAATAGATTTCAGGGTGTAGAAGCTGTGATTGATAAAGATTTAGCAAGTGCAAAATTAGCCGAACAAATTGATGCTAATATTTTAATAATTGCAACAGATGTCGAAAAAGTTGCTTTAAATTATGGAACAATCAATTATCGATACCTTGATAAACTCTCGATAACAGAAGCAAAGAATTACATGAAAGAGGGACATTTTCCTGCAGGAAGTATGGGACCAAAAGTTCAAGCAATCATTAATTTTTTACAGTCTGGTGGTGAGCAAGGAATTATTACATCTATAGAAAAAATAAAAGATGCTTTAGAGGGAAAAGCGGGAACATCTTTTTATTTTTGACTTTTTTTTCAAAATTATCTTAATAGGAAAAATTTATATAAAAGATTAACAAAAAGGTATCTACATCCAATCTAAAATTAAAAAAAATGTTTATAAGTGATCTATAAATGAACAAGAAAGTATATGCTTGTATATTATGTCTATCAATGCTTTTTATGATGCTACCTTTAAGTTTTGCTGATCCTGTTAGCGCATGTGGAAGAAAGCAAAAGAAGAGCAAAATAACCATAATCCGAGATGATTATGGAGTACCTCATGTATTTGCAAACAAAAAAGAGAATTTGGCATTTGGTTGTGGTTATGCTATGGCTCAGGACAGATTATGGCAGGCTGACTTATATCGAAGACAAGCATTTGGAAGCCTTGCTGAACTTGGTTTAGCAAGCATAGATCAAGATTACTATATTAGAAGTATGGGATATAGTAGAGAAGAGTTGAGAGATATATTTGATAAATGGGAACCAAAAGATCCTAAGGCCAAGTTAAAAGAAATGATGTTAGCCTATGTAGATGGTATAAATTTTCATATCGATGAGATAATGGAGGCTTATAATGATGGAGATATATCTTTAATGCCTGCTGAATACTATTATTATGGACTTCCAATTGAACCCTTTACTATTGAAGATTGCGTTGCTATAATTGTCATGATGGCTTGGAGGTTTGGCGGGTGTGGTGGTGATGAATTAAGTTTCGCAACAGCTTTAGCGGCTTTACAATCGGAGTATGGTAATGAAGTAGGATGGGGAATTTTTAATGATCATTTTCCACAAAATGATCCAGGAGCGGAAGTTACGATCCCTATTGAGGAAGGGGCTTGGCCAGATGTATCACACATCAATAAAAAACCTTATTGCATGCCTATTGATCTTCAAAATAGTATATCTAAAGTATTTCAAAACTATAAAGAAATGCAGATGGGACAAACAGAATTATTTGAATCATTAGGCTTACCAACAAAGTTTGGAAGTAATGCGTTTATGGTAAGTCCTAAAAAATCGGCTACTAAAAATGCTCTAGAGGTTGGAGGTCCACAAATGGGGCAATCTATCCCCCAAATTGTACTAGAAGTGGGATTACATGGTGCTGGGATTGACGCAGTGGGCATGATGATGCCACACGCACCTACAATCTTGATTGGTGCGAGTCGTAATGGTGCTTGGACTTCAACAACAGGAGTTTCTGATGTAATGGACACATATATTGAAGTTCTGAATCCAGCAAATCATACTCAGTATTTTTATAATGGTGATTGGGTTAATATGGAAAAAAGAATTGAAAGATTTTATGGACCTCTTAAATCTTATTATGTAGAAAGAGACGTGTATAGAACGATTCATGGACCTATTATTGGATGGGATGAAGATAATCATCTCTGCTTTACACTGAAAACTCCTTATTTCAAGAATGAATTAGCAGCTGAAGAAGGATGGTTTATGTTCCAAGAAGCAAAAAATGTATACGATTTTCATGAAGCTTGTACCCTAGTTCATCCAAGTCATAATTTCTATTGGGTAGATAAGAAAGGAAATATAGGTTATTGGCATTCTGGTACTTTTCCCATAAAGCCTGAAACAGGAAAGGATGGAAGACCTATTGATGATCGATTGCCATTATGGGGTACAGGGGAAGAAGAATGGGTTGGTGTTACTGGACCAGATGAAATGCCCGTTTGTATAAACCCTGAACAAGGTTGGCTTGCTAATTGGAATAATAAACCTATAGCAAATTGGCCTTATGGTGAATCAGATGCTGGATGGGGTGAAGGACATCGTGTTAAAAGGATTATGCAACTTCTATCTTCAATGGATGATATAACTTGGGATGATATGAATTCAGTTGTCAGAGATGCTGGTTATAATCATATTCCGGGGATGAATTTATTAGATTATGTTCTTGAAGCTGCTAGTGAATCAAGTGATCCTGTTATTGAAGCGGCATTACCTTATTTAGAGTCTTGGAATCATCATTATAATGATTATGAAACCCCTATGTGGCCAAGTGTAGATGCATCTTATGATGATCCAGGTTTAACTATATTTGATGCGTGGTATGACATAATTTTTGATGAGGTATTTAATGATGACCTTCCACTATATCCCCCAATAGGACCAATCCATCGTGAATTTGCTCAAGTATGGCCAAGTACGATTATTCATGTTTTTGATGGAATTGAATCGAAGTTACCACTGAGTTACGATTACCTTAATGGAGAAGATAGAGACACAGTAATCTTAAGAGTTTTGAAAT
>JBHLLO010000025.1:0-41295 GCA_048885535.1 Candidatus Hermodarchaeota archaeon | reverse complement strand
AATAAAAAACGTTCCAGTTAATTGAAAATAAATTAATCTTTAAAAAGACTAACCAATCTAACCGAGTTTGCTTTTTATTTGCTTGGATCTACTCCTTAATGTGACCTCGGTGACCTTTGCTATCTCTGAAACTTCTGCTTGAGTTTTTCGGCAGTTGCTCTGTTTTGCAGCCATGTAAATAACGCTAGCAGCTAATCCCTTTGGATCTTTCCCTGTACGTAATAATCCATTTTTGGAAGCTTGAGCAAGCATATTAATTGCTTTCTTCTGAACTTCCATAGGTAATCCCAGGTCATTACCGAATCGAAATACTAATTGCTCTGCTGTAATTGGTTTATATCGTAGATTTAATTCAGGTAAAACCTCCTTTACAACCATTCCTAAGCTTCTGTGAACAGTTCTCCTTGGAGTCATGGAAGCATCACATACCTCTTCTAGTAATCTAGGAAATTCATGCACTCTAATTGCAGCATATAGGGAAGCGGAAATGAAGCCATCAATTGATCTCCCCATCGTCAATTTTTTCTTAGCCACAACAGAATATATCTTCCATGCCGTCTCTTTGATATATTCGGGAATGTTCATCTTAGATGTGAGCATCTTTAATTTTGGTTTTGCCTCCCAAAAATTACGCTCAATGCTGGAAATCAATGAATTTTGGATTTTGGATAATCGTGAGAACAAAGTTTTGCCTTTTGCGTTAATCAGTCTCCCTTTTGAGTCGATCTTCGTGTTTGGCAACATAGTACGAGGCCCGAATTCCCTCCAACGTGGTTCGGTTCTTCTCCTCTTGTTCACCTCTTCTACAGTATATGCGCGTCGTTCATTTCCAACTAAATTACGGCTTTGAATCATTCCGCAGTTCAAACAGACAATATCGCCATCTTTTGACTCGACACAGGGGTTATCACAACATTGCTCACTGCAACTAACCTCATCTGAACTCTCAGATCGTCCAGAATAGTTACGAAGTCTATTTTTATAGCTCATGTTTTTCACTCTTTTTATTTGTTTTTCTTATAAATTTTACCGTTTCACGAAAATTTGATCGTTTTGGTTAATTTTTTTTGTTGTTCCAATAAAATAATGTAAAACTTAAGTACTTAAATTTTACATTTTTAATTTATAAATGTTATATTTTTTTGTATAATAATATCCTATTTATAAACTTATCTGATGTATTATTAAGATAGTCGCGTATTTAAAAATATTTTTGATAAAACTTTTTCGTCGTGGGGCAACAAGCCCATCTTGCCATTTGTTATAAGAATGATAGTAATCAAATGCATATTTATTCATGAATTTCTCAATCTGGGAATAATTTGAGGTCCATCTGGTAAGATTAATATTTTAGCACTTTTTCCATGTTTTGCTAAAGATTTTTTTATCGCTTCTTCTATTGTTTTTGCATATTTTAAGCCAATATTTCCCAATTCTTTCTTTTTTAAAGAAGATACAACATAGATTTCAGCTTTCATCAAGATCCGAGCTAAAATCTGGATTTCCCATTGATCGGGAATTATTATTTCTTTATTTAATATGCCATTATAAATCTGAGAGGGTTCTATGTTAGAAAAAAGTAATTTCTTAAAATCAACATGCCCCTTTCCAATTCCATCAGCACATTCATTTACTGAAATAATTGTACCACGTTTTTTAACAACAAGTTCTCCTAATGCCATACTTTTCACAGCTTGATATAAATTTAAGTCTAATGGATATCCTCCATTTCCACATATCACAATATCAAATGGTTCATTTATCTCTTCAAAAATATAATGTAACTGGTAATCAACGAGACTCCTATGGACTTCTTCTAAGCCTCCAGCAGCCACTTTGGTTATTTCATGTTTTTCATTGATACAAACGTTAACTATAAAGTCCACACCTACTAATTTAGCAATTTCAGTAGAAATTTTAGCCATTGGATTATCATTATAAATTCCAAATCTTGCGAATGGTGAATTAATGTTTTTAGCTGAGTGATTTTCTTGAATTGTTTTTGCTCCAGCAATTCCCGGTACAATCGATTTTCTACCTCCAGAAAATCCAAAGAAAAAGTGTGGTTCAACATAACCTGTCAAAATCTTTAAATCACTATTATAATAGTGTTTATTAATGTATATTGGTATTTTATTCTCAGTTTCACCCAAAAAAACAATCGAATCCTTATTATTTGGGTTATGATCAATGTATTTTACTCTTTCTTTAAGACTCCTCCCTAAAATCCTATCTATTTCTTCTTCATAAGATGCTCGATGAAGTCCAGTGGCAACTAATACTAAAATTTTGTCATCTGTGATTCCATTTTCATTTAAATGAGCTACAACAGCCTTAATGATAACTTTTGAAGGAACAGGTCTAGTTGCATCTGATACAACGATGCAAACTTGGTCACAAGGTTTTTTTTGATTAATAATATCTGTTAAAGAAGCGGTTCCAATGGGATCGTTGATCTTTTTTTTAATGAGTTCTAAAGGATTCTTTATCACTTTCTGTTTTTTTGCTTTTATTATAGTGATATTCCAATCTGGATTCAAAGAAATATCTAAACCTTTCTTACCATACCTAAATTTTATTGGTCTTCACCTTTTTTATCTAAATTGTATTAAATTCTTCACTCTGGTATCCCCACGATTTTAAAATATTTTCTGCTTCAGATATAATATTTTCAATAAAATTTTTTAGAGACATGACTTTTTTAATGTGTCCTGCTGCTGGACTCCAAATACTTTTATCTTTTAATTGAAAATGATAAATCTGTTTGTAATAATTTTCATCAAAAATATCTTGATTAATTAATTTTTTTTTATAACTATTTGGTATACTACACTCCTCAGTAGCTAAAATAGCTGTTCCAAAACAAACAGCATCTGCACCCATAGCCAATGCTGCTAGAAAACCACGGGAATCTCCAATACCGCCAGCTGCAATAATAGGAATCTTTAACATTTCTTTTGCCATTGTGATATTTACCAGAGTAGTATTTTGTAAAGGATTCTTAAATCCTGTTCCTTCTAAACCAACTAAGGTTACAGCATCGGCACCCAGTTTCTCAGCAGATTGAGCATGCTTTAGAGTTGCACACTTATGGAACCACAATCCACCATTATCTTGAATTTTTTTACCTATATTAGGTGCTTGATATGCTGAAGTTGTAAAAATTTTGATTCTATGTTCCAAAGCAATATCAAGGAAATCCATATAAAAATTTTCGGATCTAGGTTTTGGAACTTTTTTTGCCATCTCGGGGGGCATTATTGAAAAATTAATTCCAAATGGCTTATTCGTTAAGGTTTCCATAATATCTAATTCATTAAGGAACTGTTCACTTGTATCAAAATTTAATGCTGTAATAATTCCTAAACCTCCAGCATTCGAAAAAGCGGCAGCAAACCTTGCTCTCCCTACACCAGCAAAAGCTCCCATTATTATAGGAAACTTAATGCCAGTCATTTGAGTAATTTTAGTTTTCCATTCCATTATAACGAAGACCTTGATTGAAAAAATTTTTGAAAAAAATGCAATTTTAAAGTTGTAATAATTTATATTATAATAAATAGATATATTTTCTTAAAGGAATTAGCTTAATAATTTTTAATTTTCTAAATTTCTTCTAAGAAATTTAATTTTAAATTATAGATAATAGGATTATTTTGGCAAAAGTAATAAAAGATTTATGGGTTCTTACATCTACTGGAGTCACTTTATATTCCAGAGTTATAGATGAAGAAAAAATTAATCCCCAATTATTTGGTGCACTAATGTCGGCATTAAATACTTTTGCTGAAAAGCTTTCCAACGGAGGTATCTCTAATTTTGAGATGAGTAGTATAAGATTTACAATCGTTAGACGCAGAGATTTTCTTTTTGTAGGCACTGCTTTAAATAAGACTAAAGAGAAAAAGGTAGTTGAAGAATTAAAGGCAATCAGTGATAAATTCTTTGAGATATACCCCTCTGACGATTTACTTAAATGGGATGGTGATGTATCTATTTTTGCTAATTTTGGACAATTCATAGAAAATTCTCTAGAAAAACCTGTAGATAAATTAAAAGAAGCTTTTTGGTCATAAAATTAATAAATAATTTGGATATTTAGACTGTTTTATATCATAACCATAAAAATTTTAAGATTGTTTATCTATTTTTTTCATGAGTTAAATTATAAATTTTATCTGAATTATTTATGACAAGATCTAAAAAACACAATAATGATAAAGAAACTTTGAATGAAGCAAAATACATTCAAAATTACGAAGAAGAATTCAATATTAAATCTAAAACAGCATTAAATCCATTTACTTCACATAGTTTTAGTAATATTATTAAAAGTCTTTCCACACCACGCTTTCTGGGATCTTATCACCTTAAAGAAGCAAATAACCCTAAGTTTAAGCCAATTGAGAATCTATTAAAAGGTGACCTTCAATTAAAATATTCAAAATCCTTAAGAAACGTTGTGTTTAATCCAGTTACCATTGCCTTAATTATCATCGCTATAATTTTCAATTTATTCTGGTTTTTTACCATTCTATTTTAAATCCAATTATAGAGAATAGCAAACTGACTTCAACTTCATCTTATTTCTAAATAAATTTTAAAGAAATCTTACAATTTATAACATAAATCTCTGTTTTATTTACCACATTATTTAGGGAATTAATATTGATATATGATGTTATTATAATTGGTGGTGGAGTAATTGGATGCTGTGTTGCACGTACTTTATCTAAATATAGCTTAAATGTTTGCTTACTAGAAAAGGAAGCAGATATCGCATTTGGTACAACAAAAGCAAACTCAGGAGTTGTTCACGCTGGATATGGCGCACCAAGAGAACATATAAGGAGAAATTTTTGCATAAAAGGCAATAAGTTGTATACACAGGCAGCAGAAGAACTAAATTTTCCCTTTCAGAGAATTGGATCATTTGTAGTTGCTTTAGAAGATAACCAAATAAAGTTTCTTGAAGAAGAGCGAAAACGAGGAATAGAAGATGGTATCCCAGGACTAGAGCTTATATTAGATAAAGAAAAAATTAAATATATGGAACCTAATCTAACAGATGATGTAATTGGAGTTCTGCATGCCCCAACAGCTGGCATTGTGAGTCCTTATGAAATGACTTTTTCTCTTGCAGAAAATGCAGCTACTAACGGTGTAAAATTCTTCCGAAATCAAAATGTAACTAAAATTAAACACCAAGATTATATTTTTAAGATAAAAACTAAAACCGATGAGTTCCAAGCACGGAATTTGGTTAACGCCGCAGGATTATACGCGGCAAAAATTTCGAAAATGGTAGGTTTAGATTATTTCGAAATTATGCCAAGGAAAGGTGAGTATATTTTATTCGATCGTAATGCTTTACACTTGAATAAAATTTTATTTCCTATTCCTACTAAAGTATCTAAAGGGATTTTAGTATGCCCAACATTGCACGGAAACACATTTGTAGGTCCTAATGCTCAAAATATTACAGATAAAAAGGATACATCCACAACTGAAGCAGGATTAAAGGAATTAATTGAAGGTGGACGGCATTTAGTACCCAATCTTCCCTTAAGGGCATCAATAAAGAATTTTGCTGGATTGAGGGCTGTACCAGACACTTATGATTTCATTATTGACAATACAGATATCTATGGATTTATAAATGTAGCTGGGATTTTATCACCAGGATTAACTTCTTGTTATGCAATTGCTGAAAGAGTTGTAGAATATCTTGAACTTTTAGGAGTAGAACTTGAAATAAAAGAGAATTATAATCCTTTTCGTCCAAAACCCGAGAGATTTAAAGACCTTTCAAAGGATGAACTAGATGCTAAGATAAAAGAAAATCCATCTTGGGCAAGAATCATTTGTCGATGCGAAATGATACCAGAAAAAGAAATTATTGATGCAATTCATAGGGAAATCGGAGCCACTACGGTTGATGGAATAAAACTTCGTTGCCGTCCTGGTATGGGGAGATGTGGAGGAGGATTCTGCCGTCCACGTGTAATTGAAATCCTATCTCGAGAATTAGGTATACCATACGAAGAGGTGACAAAAAGAGGAGAAGATACATATTTTTTAATCAGTAAAACGAAAGAAATTCAATTAAACAAACTAAAGGAGAGTGAAAGTGAATGAAAAAATATAAAACAGACGTAGCTATTATAGGTTCAGGAGCAGCCGGTTTAGCTTCTGCTATCGAAGTTAAAAAAGCAGATTTAAGCGTTATTATTATTGAAAGGGATCGAGAACTGGGGGGAATCACTTTACAATGTATTCACAATGGATTTGGGTTAAAAGAGTTCAAAGAAGAACTAACTGGACCAGAGTATATCCAGAGATTTATTAATCAAATTAAAGATCTAAAAATCCCATACTTATTAGATACTATGGTTTTTGAGATTTCTAAGGATAAGAAGATGTTTGCTGTTAATAAGCAAGAAGGACTTATTGAAATTGAAGCAAAATCGATCATTTTAGCAATGGGTTGCAGAGAACGAACACGGGGAGCTATTAATATACCCGGATTTAGACCTTCAGGAATATACACTGCAGGACAGGCTCAAAGATTTGTAAATATAGAAGGCTATCTCCCAGGGACTACTTTTGTAATCTTGGGTAGTGGAGATATCGGTATGATAATGGCGCGTAGATTAACATGGGAAGGGTGCAAAGTAAAGGCTGTTGTTGAGATACTGCCATACGTTAGTGGCTTATTAAGAAACCAAGTTCAATGTTTAGAAGATTACGAAATTCCTTTAATTACAAGTTATACAGTCACTAAAATTCATGGAAGGGATAGAGTTAAAGGAGTAACAATTTCAAAAGTAGATAGAAATTTTGATCGGATTGTAGGATCAGACAAGTTTATCGAATGTGATACCCTTCTCTTGTCAGTTGGATTAATTCCAGAAAATGAGCTAACATTACAAGTAGGAGCTGAACTTTCTAAAAATGGTGGTCCCATTGTTGATAATAACTTAGAGACAACTATTGATGGTATTTTTGCATGTGGAAATGTATTACAAGTCCATGATTTAGTCGATTTAGTTACAGCTGAAGCCAAACGAGCTGGATTGAATGCTGTAGAATATGTAACAAAACGATATGGTAAAGATATTAAGACTCGTGAAGTCATTAAACTCATTCCTGGAGAGAATGTGAATTATATTAAACCTGATATCATAAATAAAAGTGATTTATCAAATGATTTGATATTCGCTTTCAGAGTAAATTATCCTGATAGAAGAGTGCTTATACAGTTCAAAGATGAAGAGAATAATGTAATATACAAAAGAAAGAAAGTTTATGTAATACCAAGTGAAATGGTAGAATTAAGTATAAATTTAGAGAAAGAAGGCATAAATCCTGAATGTAAGGTAATTATGGTTGAAGTAATTCCCCGTCCGGAGGTTTTAATTGAAGAGGAATAATTTAGAGGAGATAATAAATGTCAGAATTAAGTACAATAAGAATAATTCGTTGTATTGTATGTCCAACAGGTTGTGAAATAAAAGTAAAGAAGGATGTCAAAGAGAAGATTACATTTGAGGGATATACATGTGACCGTGGTTTGGAATATTCTCAACAAGAGTATTATGAGCCAAAGCGAATACTCACATCAACAATGCGAATAAAAAACGCATTGTTACCCGTAATCCCAGTTAGAACAGACAAGCCTATTCTTAAAGATAAACTAAAAGATGTTCTTATGGAGATAGCTAAAATGAATATTAAAGCTCCAATTAAAATGGGAGAAATCATAATTGAAAATGTCCTTGGATTAGAAGCAAATGTTATTGCAAGTCGAGATTTAGTTAATGTAGATTGACATTTTTATGAGCTGAGCTTTTAATGACAGAAATGGATCAAATATACAAAGTGGATAATAACCTATACATAGGAGCCTATTGGCCAAGATTGAATTTTGAGAAATTTAAAGAGCTTGGTATCACTGCTATTGTTAATTTAATGGAAGAGAATCTTTATGATCCAACTTCTCAAGGTTTTATTTATTTGCATAAAGGATTTCCTGATGATTGGTACCCTCCACATAATTTAATTAGGGAAATTTTAGAATTCATTGATATACATATTAGCAAAGGAAAGGTATTTGTACATTGTTCCATGGGCATAAGTCGATCAGGTGGTATAGTTGTGGCATGGTTAATGAATAAACATCCTGACTGGACTTGGAAGGAGGCTTTGAGTTATGTGAATCAATCTAGGTTGATATATCCCGCTATAGAAATTAAAGAGTCGATATTAGATTATTTTGAATCTATAGATGGAAGAAGAAGAGAAATTTAAAAATTGGGAAAATAAAGTAGGTTAATTCTATATTCACTCTTTATTCTTTTACAAACATTTTTAAGAAGATTTTTAGATCTTTAATCTAAATTACAAACTTAAAGAGTACTTATAAGAGGAGATAAAAAAGTGTCATTTTTTGAAGAAAAGGTTTTATCATTGCTCGAGCAAATTAATGGTAAGTTGGATAGACTTCTTAATTCAAATCCTTCGGTTTCGAAGGCCTCTAAAATCGATAAATCAACTTTTGAAGAAACTGTCAAACCATCGGATGTAGTTGAAAAGCAAGAAGAGGAAGAAAAAGCATTGGAACACCCACCTGTTGAAGGTAGGAGAGTATGTCCCGACTGTGGGGGAACTGATTTCAGAACGGAAGAAGACAAAAGTCAAGTTTTACATCAAATGGGTGGAATTAAAATATATGCTAAGAAGTATATTTGTAAGCGCTGTGGCAAAGATCTATAAATATCGTTCTTAAATTATTATAAAAATTCATTTCCAATTCTATTTTTATCAAAAAAATCTTGAAAATCTTTGTTTATCATTAAAAAGATCTTTTGGCTGATCTTCTTTTTTAAAATCTTCAAATATTACATTTTTATCTTTTTTAAATGGATCTTTAAATTGCATTTTGTATAAATGGTTATAAAAGCCGTTTAATTTGACCAATTCCTCATGAGTTCCTTCTTCTATTACTCTTCCTTTGTCTAAAACAATTATCCTGTCTGAATTGATTATTGTAGATAACCTATGGGCAATAGAAACACTAGTACGCCCCTTTAATAGTGTTTCTAATGCGTTTTGAATTAACAACTCACTATATGGATCTATTGATGACGTTGCTTCATCTAATATTAAAATTGGTGGATCAGCAATTAAAGCTCTAGCAAAAGCGATTAACTGTTTTTGACCTTCAGATAGTTTGCTTCCTCGCTCACCCACCACTGTATAATAACGCTTCTCTAAGTTTATTATAAATTCATGAGCATTAACCTTTTTTGCTGCCTTAATCACTTCTTCATCATTAGCTCTTAAATTACCATATCTAATATTATCCAAAATTGTGCCTGAGAAAAGGAAATTCTCTTGAAGTACTATTCCCATCTTATCTCTTAGACTTTTAAGATTTACATCTCTTATGTCTATTCCATCTACTTTAATGGCTCCCTCAGTTGGGTCATAAAATCTTGATAATAGTTTAATAAAGGTGCTCTTTCCAGCACCAGTATATCCAACTAATGCTAATCTTTCTTTTTCTTTTATAGTTAAATTAATATTGTTTAAAACTGGAATTCCCATTTCATATGAAAAATTAACATTTTGATATTCGATTACACCTTCAACCTTTTCTAAGATAAAGGCATTTTCCTTTTCTTTAATTGATAAATCCTCGTCTAATAAACTTATTATTCTAGCACCAGCAGCAAGAGAATTCTGTAGAACTGTTAAAAAACTAATAATTGATAATAGGGGTTCAAAAAACATGAATATATAAAATATAAATGCCAATAACGTTCCTTGTGAAAGTGTTCCCTCGCGAATTAAGAAACCTGATGAAAGAAATAAAATGCTAATTCCTAATGTTATGACTAATAAACTAATCCCTGGTATAAATGCCATTAACTTTGCGGCTTTTACAGTTGTTTTTCGCTCTAATTCTGTAGCGTTTTTAAATTCTCTATAATTTTCATCCTCTACAGCAAATGCTTGAATTATCCGCATTCCCATAATAGATTCATCTAAAATACTAGTTACATCAGAAATTCTTTCTCTTAGTTCCTTAAAATATTTTTTAGCTTTTCTAAAAAGGATACTCGCAAAAACGAACACTACTGGTACAATTAAAAATGTTACTAAAGTCAAACTAGGGCTTAATGCAATCATGAAAAATAAAGCTCCAAAAACTAAAAAAAAATTACCAATAGAAACTAATAATCCTGATTGTATTAACTGCTGTATTGTATTTACATCTCCAGTTAAGTAATTTATTTTCTTTCCCGTAGTATGGTCTGAACTTTCATGATAATCTAAACCTAAACTCTGAAATTTAACAAATAATTCTGATCTTAGATTGAACATTGTAATTGTAGCTAATTTCTGAATAATAAAACTTTGAGAAATTCTAGTTAGCACTCCAGAAACTGTTAAAATAAAAAATAGGATTCCAAGAATAAACACTATTTCTAGATTGCCTTCAGTTTCTCCAATCCCACCCCCTAAACCATCGTCTACTAACGATTTAAATACTAAAGGATTACACCAATTTAAAACAATATTAAAAATTATGATTATAATTAAAGGGATAAATAATCGCTTGTTCCCTTTCCCTATATATTCGATCAATCGCTTTAGTATTTTTAGGCTTCCTTTAATATCTAATCGTTCCTTATCATTGATTGATTCTTTTTTTTTCGATGACACTAAGCTCTCTCCTCTACTTTCAATGTCCTATATAACTTTTTATAAATTCCTTCTTGTTTTATTAATTCTTCATGTGTCCCTAGTTGGGCTACTTCTCCATTATTCAATATTAATATTCTATCTGCATTTCTCACACTTGATAATCTTTGGGTGATGAGTAAAGTAGTGCTATCTTTGAAGATTTTTTTAAAGTTTTTTTGGATTCTGTATTCTGTGTCAACATCAATATTACTAGTAGCATCATCCAAAATGAGGATTTTTGGTTTTATTGCTAATGCTCTTGCAATCGAGATCCTTTGCTTTTCCCCACCCGAAATTGTTGTCCCTCTTTCACCTACTTTAGTTTCATACTTTTCAGGTAACTCCTCTTCAATAAATTGGTGGATATCAGCATATCTTGCAGCATCTCTAATAACTTCTATTGAAAGATTTTTATCTCCAAATGCAATATTGTCTTTTAGCGATCGAGAAAATAATATTCTATCTTGTGAGACAAAACCGATGTGTTTCCTTAAAGATTTGAATGTAATGTCTTTCACATTAATCCCATCTATGAGGATTTCTCCTTTAGTTACATCGTAAAACCTAGGAATTAATTTTACTAAAGCTGATTTCCCAGAACCGGTAGCCCCTAAAATCGCTAAATTTTCACCAGGTCTAACTTTTAAATTTATATTTTTTAATACAAATTTTTTATTTTTTTTTTCAAACTTAAAGTAGACATTTTTGAATTCAATCTCTCCTTTAATTGAAGTTATATCAATGGCACTCTCTTTTTCTTTAACTTCAATAGTCGAATTAAGTATATGAGTTACTCTATCACATGTTTCCGACACTTGGGGCATGTTTCCAAAAAACCTTGAAATAAAATATAAAGGTTCTATCAAAAAGTTTAATACTATAACAAAAGCGAATAAATCCCCAAAGGTTATATTAGTATTAAGAACAAATATACCTCCGACAAGTAATACTATTAAAAATGCGATATTGTCAATCAAATAAATGATTGGGTCAAAAGTTATCTGCAATTTTATTATATCCATTGAATCATTATAGTACTTTTTATTAAATTGAGAAAATTTTTCAATTTCAAAGGACTCTCTTCCAAAAGATTTAACAACAGTTATCCCTTGAACATTTTCTTGAATTTCATGTGTTAAATCGGCATATGTTTCTCTTGATTTTTTAAACACAGGTCTTAATTTCCTTCTAAAAATTAATAATACATAAAGTAATGCGGGTGATATAAATAGAACAAAAAAAGCTAATTCAATATTAATTAAGAAGAGTATTACAAAGCTAAATGAGAATGTAAAAAGTTGTCTAATAAACATCTGGAAGTTGTTTCCTAGAAATTCCTTAAGTAAATTAACGTCACTAGTTGTGCGAGATAATAGCTCTCCGGTTTTATTTTCATCAAGCCAAGCCCAAGACATCAATTGAATTGTAGAAAAAAGATCATTTCTTAGATTATAAATTACACTTGCTCCAATTTTTCTATTAGTGTATATCCTTATCCCAGTAATAAGGCCTACAAAAACTTGTATTATTATTATAGTAAGAAATATAGGAAAAATATTTTCGATTGGGATGCTTGGATTTACTAAAATATCCATAGCAGGCCCCAATAATATAGGAAACGTTAAATATAATATTGATTGAAATAACCCTAAAATCAGTGTTCCAATAAAAATCTTTTTGAACTCCCACAGATATGTAAGAATTTGCCTTAGAGATGATTTATATTTTTGATTAATAAACTCATTCCTTCGTGTTAAAAATTCTGTCTTTGTTTGCATAGTTGATAAAATATCTCTTAAAAGTGTTAATCAATAATTTAATATAGATTATATTTTTAATTCCATTAAAATTAAATCTAATTAATATTCCAAGAAATTAATTTTATAGTACGTTAATTTTAGGTGAAATCTATTAATATGGTACGTGTGAAAAATTGGTTTAAGTATATAAAAAATTTTAGCTTAAATAAATTCACACATAATAAAATACCATATTCTGCTCAAATAGAACTTACTTTAAGATGCAATGCCACTTGTCCTTTTTGTTCTATTCCCATTCTACCTAAGCTCTTAATAAAAAATGAAATGAACACAAACCAAGTAAAATATATAATTGATCAAGTAGCAAAATTGGGTGTTAATATTCTTTCTTTTACAGGAGGTGAACCTACCTTAAGAAAGGATTTACCAGAACTTATTCAGTATACTGAAAAGACACATGATTTCATAATTGGAGTTGCTACAAATGGGTATCTAATGCCAAAACTATTTAAAGAAAACGGAGGTTTGAAAGGATTAGATTATATTCTCCTTTCAATTGATTATCCAGAAGCAAATCTACATGATAACAAGCGAGGGATTAAAACATTTGACAAAGCTCTTGAAACTATAAATATTGCGTGTAAAAAGGATATTAAAGTTATAATCAATACTGTCGTAATGAAGGATAATATCAATTCACTTGAAAAAATCTGTGCATTAGCTGAGCAGTATGATGTAGCTATAGAATTATATCCCTGTGAAGATATTATTAGAGAATTTCATAATGAGAAGTTTCGAATTATGAATATAGAAAAATCAATTCCAGATATACCTTTATGGGCTAATTTAATATATTCCTTACGAAAAAAGTTTAAAAACATCCTAACTGATCCATTTAGTGTGAACATAATTAAAGAGGGGGGTTTCGGGGGTTTTCCTAACTATTATCAACAAAGTCTACGATGTCACGTTGCAGAGGCATATCTTTTTGTAAGATGGGATGGTTATATTGATTTTCCATGTAAACTTCACCCTATAGTAAGTATTAATGCATTAAAACATCCTTTATCATTGATTTATAATATAAAGGAGGTAAAAGAAGTAATTCATCATCGGGATGACTTTAACTTTTGTAATGGTTGTTATTTTGGATGTGCTATAGTATCTAGCTTACCTACTAAATGGAAGGCTCTTTTTTCTAAGTATGTTCAAGGATATTTTAAGGGTAATTTGAAGTGAAATAAGATTTAGGATTTTATGCTTTACATTAGAATAATCAATTCTATTTAGAGAATTTTTAAAAAAATTTAATTGAAATTGAATTTTCATAATCATAGTGAAAAAAATTTGACAAATGTAGATATTATTCTTCAGATAATGTTCATAAGTATTGGAATGGTAGCACTAAGTTTATTACTTAATAGAGTCTTAGGTATAAATCTTAATACTGCCAAAGAACTAAGAGAAAAAGCACTAAATCTTCAAGAACGTATGAGAACTGCTCAAATAACTGGAGATGGTCAAGAATTAATTAAATTACAACGAGAATCTACTGCTTTAATGAAGCAAATGATGAAAAAACAGTTGATTCCTTCATGCTTTAGATGTTTAGTGTTTATCGGTATTTTCGCCTTAATTGGAATATTTTATGCAAATTATACATCTGGTCTTTTACCTTTTTTGATACCCCTTCTCGGAGATGGTTGGGTCGCATTATATTTCCTATTTTCTCTTGGTTTTTCGCTATTAGCCTATGGATTGAAGAGGCTATATAGAAAGGTAACTGGTAAAACAAGCCAAAAAGCTAGACTTTCAAAAGAAATACTGGATGTATTATCTCCAAGATCCCAGGAAACGGGAGTGGGATTTCAGTTAACTCGACCATTACCATCATCCAGTGCTTCTGAGGAAACTTCGCAAGGTAAACAAATTGAAAAACTTGACTCTTGGAAGGATAAGATTACAAAGAAATAGACAAATATGCCAAAATTATAAAGTTTTAATTTATTTAGATATGAAGCATTATAAACTAATATTTATTGGACTTACTATTATTTCAATAACTTTTTTGATTTTAAGTTTAATTTTAGGGGAATTTTTCATCTTTTTTCCATTCTTCTTCATCTTGCCCCTTTCTTGTGGAATAAGAAGAAGAACTCGAGAGACAATAAACACAGAATCCTATTCATATGGAGATATGGAGAACTACGAAAGTGAGCAAAAAGTTGATGAAGAAACTATAAATATTGAAGAAAAAGTATGTCCATCTTGCAATATTATAATTTTAGAATGGAATTTAAGATTTTGTCCTCAATGTGGGGCAAAACTTAAAAATTAGAAGGTTTAAAAGATGGGAACGGATAATAAGTTAAAAAGGCAAATGTTTTTATACTTGTTATTTGCTGCATGCATGATTATTTTGAATTATCTTATTCAAAAAGCTAATCAACTTTTAATTAAACCATTGATTTGTAGTAATTTTGGACATATTCCAATTATCTATTCACTTTATTGTTCAACAAATCCTTATAACATGCCCGAATTAATTGGTTCCATTCTTGCTGTTGGAATAACCTATATTATTAAATTCTTTTTAGACAAATATATTGTTTTTAAAAAGGCTGGAAGTAAATTAAAAGAAACCTCTAAAGAGTTTTTAAAGTACTTTTTATTTGCTGTTTTAACCACTATAGAGAATATAGGAATACAATTTCTCCTGACTAATCTTTTTCATACTCCTCTAGAAATAAGTTTCATTGTAGCCCTTTCTATTGGTTATCTTACTAAATTTTTCCTTGATAGAAAATATGTATTCACTCAAGATTACCTAGAATAAGAAACTCTAGGTTTTTTCAATACTTTTGATATAATATTTATAATGAGTAGAAAAATTTAATAGACCAAAAATTGTTTTTTATATTATGCCAGATGAACCAAACAATCAAAAAGATGAAGATGAATCGATTTCGGAAGCACTATCATCTCTGGGATGGGTAGAGGAGAAGGAAGAAGTTGATAAACCTGTATTGGAAGAGGAAAACCTCAAAGAGCAATTAGATTATTTCATTGAACAAAACTCTGAATTAAACGAGAAAATTGTAAGTTTATCAGAAGAATTGGAAAAAAAGGAAAAGGATTATGGATTTCTCTCCCAAGAAAATGAAAAACTCCAGCAATTAGCTGATCAGAATAATACAACTATAGAAAATTTACTTCAAACTATCGTAAAGAAGGATGACTTTATAAAAGAATTAGAATCCCAGATAGAAATGGTATCCCAATCTGCTGAAAGTGATCTCGAATTAAATAAAATTATAGATAATAAAAATAATGAAATTAAACACTTAAATGAGCAGTTATCATCCCATAAGCAAGAAATTGAAAAATTAAATACATCAATCACAGAAAAAAATCAATTAATACAAGACCAAACTATTGAATTAGATAAATTAAATGATACTATACAGGAACAAACACAAAAAAATCAAAATTTAACAAATGAATTGGAGCAGTTAAAGTCTGAACAAATTTCTAATAAAGATTTAGTTGAAAGATTAAAAGAAAAAGACAATAAAGTTAAAGAACTCTTGGAACAAATTCAATATCTTGAAAGGGATACCGTTCAAAAGTCAAAATTTGATAAGATACAATTACTTCTAGAAAAAAAGGATGAAATTATAACTGAAAAAGAAAAGGCAATTTTCTCAATAGAAAGTAACCTAGAAACAGCAAATAAAAAAATAAAAGAATTACAACAACAAGTCGAAACCTTTAGTTTAGTAAAGAAAGATCTCGAAAAAAAAGAGGAAAGGATAAAAGAATTAGTGTTAGAGATTGAAAAATTAACTCAAAAAGATAAAACACACGAAGAATTTATTAATAGGATTCAAAAACAATTAGAAGAATCCCAGGAAAAATCTGGCAATATAACAGGAAAATTCGAATTAGAAATTGCTAATTTACGCAACATTATTGATGATCAAATTATTGAGATTAAAAATTTAAAAAAGCAAGAAGAAGACTTAAAGAATAAACTTTATGAAGCTGAACAGATTGAAGACAGAATTTTGGGGGAAATGCAAACCGTAAAAGATTCAAGACTAAAACTTCAATCCGAAATAGAGAAAAAAGATATTGAAATTATAGAATTAAAGAAAAAAATAAAACTATTGAGGAGAGATTTACAGAAAGCTTGATGTTAAAAAAACGTAGATCTCAAAAAAGATTAAAAGAAAATTATTTTAAATAATCCTACTTCTCACGCCATTCTATCCCACATTGCCCACAACGGTATTTTTTACCGTACATTCTTGGATAATCCAAAATTATATTTCCTTTATCCACACTTTCATGAATCAACATCTTGTCTTCATTTCCACACTTGGGGCATTTTCGACGTCCATCTACTTTCTCAATTGTTAATAAATCGTCTGCAGACCCTGGAATACCTGGAGCGGCGCCAGAAGGGCTTGCTGTTTTTAATTCAGCAATATCAGCCTTTATGTCTTCAGGTGTCACATCTCTAATTACTGCTTTTGTTTCAGATTCAATTTTTATAGGTACCTCGCTTTCTGGTTCTAACTCGGATTCTGCTCTTAATTGAACTGCATCGGATTCTTTATAATGTTCTCCTCGATCAATAGCCGCTAGGAACTCTCGATCATCTCCCTCTTCAAATATAGTTTCATTTTGAAGTCCTGGTCGATTAGCATCAATTTGGCGTGCCCATTGACCTGCTTTTACTTTTTCTTTTACATTACATTGTGTGCCTTGCCAAATATAGACTTTATTACCCAGATCAGCTAAAAAACAATCCTCAGAATCTAAAGAATCTTTTGAAAACGGTACCTGAACCATTTTCATAGTATTTATACCTTCAAACTCCTCTGAAGACACTCTATATAACACATTAACATGCTCAGTAAATCCTGCCCAATCACCAGTAACCACATCTTTTAAGAGTGTTTTTGCAATATTTTTTTCTACAATTTTAATAGTTCCAATAGAATTGATGGCCTTAAGAAACTCTCCAGACTCTAAACCCTCATCAACAGTGATTATTTTAGCTGCGCCACCTCTTTCTTGATCTAGTTTTCTTGCTTGAGCAGCACCACTTGTCTTCTCGTCAACTGAACATTTACTCCCGATCCAAACATAAATAGTTTTCTGGTCATCAAGCAGATAAACGTCTCCTTTCGATAGAACGGGATTATTGATCTCGTTAAGTTCCCCCTTATTAACCAAATAAAGTTTCATTTTAACTTTTCACTTCATTTTTTTCTTAAATAATTTATATATGTTATAAAAGTTAGAATATATAAAATCACGCATTAAATCGATTTGATATATATTATGGTAATATGGAAAAACCATTAATGATTATTTAAAATCTTCTAAAGCCAGATTTATTCGATTTACAATTTCTGGAATTTGATTGATGTCAATTGAACAAAAAGCTATTCTGATACCATTAATGTTTTCTCTAACATTTTCAATAGGAATTATTCCTACTTTATATTTTTTCAATAAATGATCAGCAAATTCAGTAGCTTTAATTTTGTTAGGATTTAAATTTAGAAATACGAAAAAACCTCCTGCATGGGGATCAACAGAAATCTCTTGAGATTCAATCTTCTTTAATTCTTCATTTATTCTCTCAAATCTGCGTTTAAGGACATGTTCTATTATGCTTCTGGTTTTCAAGATATTATCCATCCCCTTTTCATTGAAGATTTTCGACGTAACTGCTTGATAAAAATGATTGCAATTAGATATGGTACTTCTATTAAATCCAGACAATTTATTATCAATTTGATTTTTTAATTTTTCTAATTCTGTATCATTAATTACCCATTTTGGTTTTAATCCAACGGTGACAAAACCTATTCTACCCCCATACAATAAAAGTTCTTTTGTTATGCCATCTAGTTTAATTGGAACAATATCTTCATCGAGTTGATGAATGTCATAAAATAAAGAACGATTAATAACATTCTCACTAAATATATAAGGTTCATAAGCATCATCTATAAGAATTAGAAATGGCTTTTTGAGTTCTTTTTGAGTTTCTTTAAAGATCTCAATCAATTGCATACTTTCCTCTTTAGTTGGTATAAATCCAGTTGGATTGTTTGGAAATCCTAGAATAATAATAATTTTATTTTGAATTTCTGAAACAGTATAGATTGCTTTAGATAATCCTTTAAGATTTATTTTATCTTTATTAAAAAAGTCAAAGGATTGAATACTTGCTCCTAAAAAGTTGGTAAAAATATTGTCATAATTCTCCCATCTTTTGTTTGGACAAATTACTATTTCATCTGAATTTAAAAACATCGCAGAGGCCAAAAAAATCGCATTTGTGACCCCTGATGTTACTAATGGAACCGAAATATACTTTTCAAGCCTTTTAAGTTTTCCAGCCTCTGAACTTGTATTATATAAAGATTTCTTAAGAATCCAATCTTTCCAAATTTTACGTAAATCATCTAATCCAGGAATTGACGCGTAGGGAACTAAATCCTGAATCTCTAAGTTGTTTAAATATTCATCTACATATTTCAAATAACAAGGAACCCATGTATCAGAATTGTTCTCTATAAAGTCTTTTTTGTAAGCATAAGCTTCTCCAATGGTTCCAATATATTCTGCTTCTTTCTTTGCTCTCCCTGACCAATAAAAAATGCCCTCAGGTAAAGAAATCCGTTTTCCTCTGTCAGAAAGAGTATCATACAAAGGAGTTTTTTTCAAAATTTCAAAATCCATCTTAATACTACACTTGTAATTATTTTTAATTAAAAGTAGTTAATAAAATAAATATTTAAGTATCGATAACTTATTAAAAGCCTATGAGCGACAATAGCAATTCTGAAGAACCAAATAAAACTGATAATAAAGCTGATACAATTGAACATAAAGAAAAAATCGAAAACGTCCTAATCAAAGGATGGAATAATTTCGTTAATATTGTTAGAGATGGATTAAACAAATTTCAAGAATCGGTAGAGAATCAATCTAAAAAGAACTTGGAATTATGGAATGAGAATAAAGAAAAAATTAATACATTCTTTAACCAAACAAAGAAAAATCTAGATAATACAATTAAGGATTGGGCTTCTGAAATTGAAAAAATGCGTACTAAAAACATAAAATTATGGGAAAAAAATAAAGAACAAATAAATACCTTCCTTATAAATACAGAAGAAGAGTGGAATTCTAAGTTCCAACAATGGGTAAATGATTTAAAAGCAAAGCAAATTGAGACAAAAGAACAATTAGAAATAAGAACAAAAAAGATACGAGAGGATATAAAAAATTGGCAAGAAGCAACTCAAAAAAAATGGGATGAAGGCTTAAAGTCTTGGCGTAAAGAGCTCATTAAGGGATCTTATTTATTTTTAGTCTTTATGATTCCAATACTAATTGTTTTGTTTGTGATTGTAGCATTAATTAATTGGTTATTTGGTGGAATCTAAATATTTATTCGATGAGTAAATTTTATACAAATATATGTGGCATATTTTATTAACTTCCTTTATATATGCATTAACAGGAGCTCTATCTCCAGGACCCTTATTAACTTTTACTATCTATAAATCTCTAAGACAAAAACGAGGTTATCTAGCAGGACTCTACACAGTATTGGGACATGCTACTATAGAATTCTTATTAATAATAGCACTTCTCGCTGGAGCATCGCTATTACTCCAAAACATTGCTTTTCTGGTTATTGTAGGTATAATTGGGGGAACGCTTTTAGTAATTTTTGGAATTTTAGTAATTCGTAATGCTTTAAAGACTAATTTAGATGAACTTTTTCTTGTCGGAGAGGATCAACTCAAAGGCTTTAAAGGAAATAGTTTTTTAGGAGGCATAATTGTATCATTTTCTAATCCTTACTGGGAAATCTGGTGGATAGCTATAGGATTTGATCTCATGTTGAGACTCAACATCTCTTTCGCAAATCCTATAGGGATATTACTTTTTTTCATTGGTCATGAATTAGGAGATATAGTTTGGTATTTACCCATCTCAGCATTCATTTACTTGGGAGGTAAAGCTTTGAATTATAAAATTTATAAGTACATACTATTAATTTGTGGAAGTTTCATGATTATCTTTGGAATTTATCTTAGCGTGAGTATTATTATTTTTCCACCACCAATTGTAATTTCTGATTAAACAACGAGAAATATCCTAGTATCACATAAGTATAATAATTCCAAGGAAATTCATTTAAAATAGTAGTATAAATTTCGAAATTTATTAGATATTAAGCGTTATTTAATAAAACCTTAATAATTCTTTTCCGTTTAAAAGAATAAATTTAATGGATTTGAGGTTAATCATAAAAAAAAGGTATAAGAATATATATTTGAGAGAATGTGATGAACGTGAGTGAAAAACAGATGATTAAATGTCCTGTTTGTGAAAACAAATTTGTACCACGGACATTTTACCCCGAAGATGCAATCTTTTCTACTTCTGACGGTAAAAAATTATCTGGTTTTAATGGATACTTAAGTAATGGAATCAAGCCACCAGAAGCAGTGATTAGTACTTGGAAAACATATTGCCCAAATTGTAATTATGTGTTAGATTTTGTTAAAGAACTAGTTAGGAAAGAAAAGATTCAAGATAATTCAATATCTTCGAAAGATATTCAAAATAAATATAATAGTTATTACTTCGGTTTCCCATTTGGGGATTACACTCATTACCTAAAAGAAGTCTCAAAGAAGATAGAGGATGAAATAGAAATAACTATGAAGGATTTAAATTTGGAAGTATGGGAGAACTTGTATAGTATTAATGACAATTTTAAATTTCTAGTACGTTTTTTTGCTAGTTTAGAAAATTATTGCGACAATGTCCTTGATTTAAAGAATGTGAAAGATTTCCCTAACAAAATCAAAAAATTAAAGATAGCTAAAGATGTTGAACAAGACTTATTACTATTGAATAATATCAAAGATGCAATTGTACATGGAGATTATGACTTAACTAAAGAAGAGCAAGAGCAAATAAGCACTATTTTGGTTAGATTTATCCTATATCTAATTAATAAGCATATTGCACCATTGATTAGTAAGGACAAATTGGAGAATGGTTATGATTTTATTGATTTTAAGGATTTAAAAACTGAAATAAAAACATACCTAAGTAATTATCTTTATACAAAGTTTAATAATGAACCAAAAGCAAAAAATCAAATTCGGGATTATTTAGAAGGAGTTTTCGAAGAAAAATATATTTAAATCGAAAGTTGAAGAAAATTATTCAAGTTAAGCAACTTTGGATTCTAGGTTAGCGGTTAGAATATTATTAGTCATCAGTTTCAAATAAACCAGAATATGGTTCAAGGAAGTGATTCATACACATAGGACAAGTATTTTGTTTTGACAACCAATCAGCTACACATAAATAATGATATGTACTCCCACAAAAAGGACATGTTATTAATTTATCTTTCGCAAAATTAATGTTTTTATGACAAACAGTGCATTGAATTTTAGATACAGAAACACCTTGCCTTATTTTTACTTTTTTGGATAAAATTTCTTCTAATTTTGAGAGCTCGACCTGGTATAAACCCAAGCTCGTTGTTAATTGATTAATTTTTGCATTTATTTCTGAAATGCGTTCTCTCAAATCTTCTTCAGATAACCTTTCAGCAAGAAATGCTGAAAGCGCAAAATTTAAAGGAAGGCCTTCAAAATTTTCTGTTTGGTTTGTAATTTCTGTTATTTCAGCAAATAGAATAGATTCTTCATCAATTAAGTCTTTAAAACTTTTGAAAATCTTATTTATTAGTAATGTTAAGAGAAAAGTTAGTTGGTTCTTCTTCCGAGTGAAATTATTCTCCCAGTGTTTAATAACCTGATACATGTCAATATTATTTTCTTTAAAAGCATTCAATTTTTTATAAACATCCTTTTTAATATCATCGATTTTGGACTTATATTCGCTTAATAATTCTCGTATCTGCTTTAATTGCGGTAATTCTTCTCGGATTATTTTTGATGTTTTATCTTCATAAACACTTATTAATTTGTTAACCTCACTAACTTTTTCATCAACAAATGCTCGAATGTCAACTCTTAAACCTTCATCTTTAATACTATTCAAGTATACCATATATTCCTCTTTTCTTCGATAAATTTCTGAGGCTAAATTCGCTAAGGTCTTTTTAAGAGAACTTGTTATGTTTGAATAAGGATACAAGAATTGGTCATATCTTAAAAGCCAAGTATCAATTTCATCAATTTTAGACAAAAGGTTATCTGTTTTTTCATAGTAAGCATTTACAATCTTAACAAATTCATTAGCATTTCTCTCATCTACTTTATTTAGTAAAGATTGAAATTTTTTATCTAATCCAATAAAATATAAATCAACAATTTTTGGTAAGAAAACTTTTACTTTTTCTTTTATTAACTTCTTTATGTCTACTTCTCCTTTTTGCCCTTCTAAATTATATTCATTATCAAATTCAGTTATTTCATTTAATATTACTTCAAATTTGTCCTCAATCAAAGAAATTAAAATAGGATGCATACTCGTTTTTAAGTGATTAATGATATCTTTTCTTTCAATGATGTTAATAAATTCATCTCCTTGATAATCCTCAAAAACTTTTCTACGGTATAATAGGAATATTAGATCTTCATAAGCTTCTAGTTTTTCATCATCTTTACTCAAAAAGTATTGATAAAGCTCTTCAAAATGGAAAGATAATATGAGTTCTTTTTTAGATGTTATTTTCCTTCTTGATTTTGCAGCAACTAGAGAATCTATAAATATAATTAGTTCCTGAATTTCATTCCAATTGGTTAAAATAGTTGGTGGCTTATTCAATTTAAAATTAAGATTTTTGACTTTATTAGATTCTATCCATAAGTTTGTATCATTTTCGTATTCTTTTTCGATTTCTTTGAAATGTCTTCTCAGAGTTGAAGCAAGGACATCAGCTTCGTTAAGAAGATTCTTAGTTTGCGTTAAAAAATAATTAATGCGTTGGTTATCTTTAAGAAAACGTTTTACGTTCCTTCCATTGGCGCTTAGATTTGCTAAATTACTCGAGATTAATTTTAACTCTTTTTGTATCTCATTTTTTAAATTTATATAATATGAGTTTTCTAATTCTAAGACTAAATACTGTTCTATGAATTGTTTTATATCGTTAATATATTGACTATAATGCTCTAAAAGCTCTAATTGGAACTCTGATCTTATAAATTTGTCTAATTCTGCTTTATCAGAATTAAATTTTAATATTCTATTCTTAATTTCCAGAATTTCTTCCATCTTATATCCTTTTATCTCTCTGACGTCTTTGAAGGTATTACCAAATAGGTACAATGAATCCACCAACGCTAATAACTCAAGCTCACTAGTAAAAAAATTAACATTCAATAAAATTTTTAGCAATTTCACAGAAATTGTTAAGATATTAGAAAAAGTATTTTTTTATGAAAAAATCTTCTATAGAAAATAAATTATAGTTTTATTCTCCTAACTCCTTTATTTCAATAAATTTCTCTTTTGCTCCATCCTTAGTAATAATTAAGAGGTCAATTCCATTACCAGACATGGCATCCCTTTTTACCGCGTTCCTTATAGTCTTTTCAACAAGCTTTTCCCCTTCCGCAATGGTCATGTCTTTCTTATATTCTGCCTCAAGTATACCATAAGAAAACAACATTCCTGTTCCAGCAGCTCCATAATCATCTGGTATCAATGATCCAATTGCATCAAGAGTATATAGCTTTGGACCATCTTTATCCATACCAGCTACTACAAGATTAGTATACAAGGGCATCATCTTACGAGAATACAGAAAATTTGATACTAATTTAGCCAAACTTTGTGTATTTATCCTATCACCTGCATCGAGCTCATAGAGGTTTGCCTGAGCTCGAAGGATTTTCACCAAAATCTGAAAATCTCCAATAAGTCCATATGCACATAATCCAATATAGTCCGTAATTTTGAAGACTTTCTGTGTAGCCTTATTAACTACTGAATATCCCCAAGTAGCGCGCCGATCACTTCCAAGAACTACTCCATCCTTACATTTGATGGCTACTGAAGCAGCTCCGGGTATCATTATTTGTTGTTCAGACATAATATTTCAATAATTGAATTATTTTGATAATATAAATAATGAGAATTAATTAAAATTTTTGTTTACAATATAAAACATTTTATTTCAATTCAAAGTAAAAATATAAGAGTGTAACTGCTATAATCACAATGGTAGGGATTAGACCTCCTATTGTAATTCCAAGTGGAATTATTCAATTTTTTTTGGCATATTAGGGCCCTCAATCGTGTTATAAAATCAAGATATATTTAATAAAAACTTCCATAGATGTATACAATCATCTCTTTTAACGTTAAAAATTATTTCAATACTAGGCCAATCCGAATCTTCAATGATATTTCTTTTTTTAAAAAGAGTTGTTGGTATCACTGCTATATCATGCGTTTTCTGTTCATTATCACTATAGATTCTCACCTGAAAGGCATGAGGTGTTTTCCCGAAGCCAACCGTTTTAATGGGGATATCAAAAAGTTCAACATACAATTTTAAAGCAGGACTAATATAATTGTAATGCCTTTCTCTTGATTTTCTTTGTTCACCAAAGAAGTATTGCTCTTTATCAACACTTTTGAAGTAGTCAAGAATTGGATAAAATATCTTTGGTAAAAGACTTTTATTTCTCTCATATCTACTAAAATATACTTCTGTTATAGGTTGGTTCGTCAATCCTGCCATCACTGCTTCTACTCTTGCTTGTTCAAAAGTCTTTGCTTTTCCCATTCATCTCACGCCTTTTTGAATTAACATTTTTAAAGTTTAATGAATGATTTTAAACTAATTTAAAAACATTTTACCTAAAATTAAGATAAATCTATTTTTAAAATTTATTCATAATTTAGCAAAATTTGAATGTGATAATTCACTTGATGTCTTAAAAAATAAAAGCCTTTTATCCTCATTACAACCCAATTATCCTTCATTTTACAATTACTTGGGTGAGTTCAAGTTTAGGATTAAAGTTTCTTTCTTACATTGATCATAACTTATTGACTATGATCAAATATTTTATGATGTACCTTAGAGTGGGAATTTAACTTTTTAATACAAAATTTCTTTAATCTCGATTCTATTATAAAAAATTTAAAATATACAAAGTGTTTTTCAATTTTCATAATTGAAATGTTTTTAGTCTAATAAAATCAGTTCATCTTTTTTGAATAGTTACCCACCAAGTGATCAGATATAAAATGATATAATACTTATCATGGATAATTTTTTTTAACTGTATATTTTTTAATTTTCTATTGAATCATAGTCAATTCAAATTAAAAGACATGTTATTCGGTTTTAAAATTTGAATAATGGTGATACTAACAAAATTAATTCATTTCCGATGTATGATCACCTTCTGATATACCATAGATCTTAACTGTTAATTCAAAACAAAAATTTTTTGTCGTAATTTTTTATGAGTTTAATTTCCCATCCTCTTCACGATACTACATAACATTTAAATAACTCTTCGGATATATTATTATCTAAGATACTCTAAATATAACCTCAAAAAAAATTAAAAATTAAAAAGATAAAAAAAATTTCACAAAAAAGTGGAGGAATAAAATTATGGCTAAAAAGAAACACTCATTCGCTTGGAGCCCAATTCGTAGATTAATGAAGCAACAAGGTGCTAGCATTGTAGCAAGAAACGCAGTTGATTTATTAATTGATCATCTCGAAAAGAGTGCAAGTGCTTTAACTGATAAAGCAAGACAATTCACAATGCACGCAAACCGCAAGAAAATCACAAAGAACGACCTACTCCTAGCGATTAAATACAAGTAAAATTAAATCAGAAGATTGGGGTTCTAAAAGAATAATCTACTCATTTTTTTCTTTTTTTTTAATTTTTTTAGATGTAGAGTCTTATAATCATTTATCTCCTTTGTTCTTTATAAAGAAATAATAAGTTAATTGAAATAATTCAATTAGAATTAAAAAAAAATAGGTTTATTTTGAAGGAACTACTTTAAGTTTCTTTTTAGCTATTATAATCAATCCAGAGGCACATACAGTAAGTATAATAATTGAAATGTGATAACCTGGAATTTGTTGCACGGGACTAAATATAATTGTAATATCTGTAGTTTCTAAGTATGTTATACCGTATTCAGATAATTGAACAGGAATATTCTCTGAATAATTTAATACTACTCTATTAGGAATCGTTTCAATTGGGATTATTAAAGAAGTAGTGCCATTAACCCATTCAGAACTGCTGAATTCTAAAGTTGTACTACTACTATAAATTTCAATTGGAATTGGTTGCGAATAACTATATGGATTTAGGTGTTCATTAACATCCTCTATAGTAATATTTATCAACTTACTTTGGGTATCATATACCACACTTGTAAAGTTATATTTTGGAAGATAAGGATTATCGAACCAAGGAAAAAAGAACCAATCGAGTGATGCTCCTATTGCAGTCTCAATTGACTGTATAAAATCATCAAATGTAGCAATTTCAAAGTAATATTCATGAGTAAAAATGGTCAACCCTTCCAGAAGTTTTTCAGTACCTATTATTCGCCGTAAATTTTCAAAAACAACTGGAGCTTTTCTATATGCTGTATACCAATAATTGGTACCCGTAGCTATACAGTCATAAACAGATTGATTAATTCTATTAGGTAAACCAACATCCATTGAATAATACCATACATAATCCATTAACCAATATGGTTCAAAAAGGTGCCAAGAGGGATGAAAATAGTCTTTAGCCCAATCTGTAATCCAGCAAACAATCCCTTCATCTAAGAAGCCCCAATCAACTTCATCAACCCCCACCAAATTATAAAACCATTGGTGACCGACTTCATGGACAATAACCGTCTCAAGGTATACCCAAGGGTTAGACGCATAATCTGCTGCTTCAGATGCATAGACTTGGCAAGGATATTCCATCCCTCCATAATGAGTGTATTCTTGGACAACATTTAATGAAGGATATGGATAATCTCCAAATGTAAGATTAAATAAACCACCAGCACTGATGCAGTCCATAGCGTAATCGTGCCATAACCAATAGGATTTTGGAAGAAAATAGGTTGAAACTGTAACATTTGTAGGATCTGCTTTGACCTCAACAGATTCTACTATAAAATAACGAGATGCTGAAAAGGTAACTTCACGTACAGGTAAACGAGGATTAAAATGATGGATTGTTCTATCTCCTATTGTAAAATTTTCTATTAATGCTCCTGTTGCAGCTACTGTCATGTTTTCTGGCACATTTATAACTAAATCGTAATAAGCCATGTCAAAATAGAATGGATCACCAAAAGTGGTAATATAAGGATCAATATTCCACCCATCAAATTCATCATACACACAAGGTTGAGGATAGCAATGTGAGAATTTAAAAATACGCGTTTGGTTATGGTCCCATCCATGTTCATTTGCACGATCTATTCCCCCATCTGGAAGCGTCGTATTGAATGATATAATAAATGATGTTCGATTTCCAGGTTCTAACTCAGTCGTTAAATTTACCCACATTAATTGAGTACTATTATAGAAATCAAAATCTAATTCTTCTTTAGGATCTTCTGTGGTTGTTACATTTAATATTTCCATGTACCCTGGTCTTGTGTCATATCTCATTCCAGAAGGATAAATGTGGAACGGTATCTGAGAAAAGTTTACAGGATCAGCATTATAATAATTAACAGTTAAATTCCCAGCTACTTTAGAAGTGTCTTCATCTAAATAAACAGATAAGTTATAGTAAGAGAATTCATAGCCAGTAAAATTGCCTTTAGAAAATTGGTCATAATTTGAAGTGAATAGATTATTTTGTATTTCATTTAGGTCTGTTAATCCAGTTACTTGATTTCCATTAAAAGAAATTATAGTTCCTACTAGAATAGTGGGAGTTAATATGAAGATTATTAATATAAAAAGATTTTTTCGATTAAATTTCATGAATTTTCCCTTTAATTTTTTCATTAAATTTTTTATAATGGAAAATTAGACGTAAATATATATTAAATTACTATAGACCGATCTTTATTTTTTCTTAATTAAACCTGAAAATAATTATTAAAAAGATTTATAACAAAGCTTACATAAATTTTTGTCACACATTTAATAAAAATAAAGGGTAAATTCAAATGCCAACAGAAGTTTTAAAAGGTTTAAAAATTGTACTTATTTTACAGTTAGTTACATGGCTTGTTTTTGGTATATTTTTTACATTTTTTGTTCAAACTTTCGCAGATTGGATCGATTGGCCAATCGTGGACCCAACAGCTGGAAGATATATTGGAGTAATATTTCTTAGCTTAGCGTTCATCTCATTCATAGCTTTTAGAGAGAAAGATTGGGAGAAAATTGAGTTATTTATTATTCTTGATGTAATTCTCTGTATTACTGGAGGAATTATTCAGCTTCTCGGTGTTTTTCTTGATAATACAGGATGGGCAGGATGGTTGTTTTTCGCGATACAAATGGTGTTCTTTGTGTTAGTTTTGTATTTCTATATCCAACAGCAAAAGAAATAGAAATTAATTTTAACATTTTTTATTAATTTTTTTTATTCAACTCATTGAATGATTTTTTTAATCATTTAATCATGCTAATTAATATCGATTATGGATAAATCTTCAAGTCAGTACCAGTCCATATAATGACTTGCTAAAGGGTTCTTATCTGTACATTGAACTCCGAATTGGCATAATTCGCAACCTACAGGAAAGTTATGTGCTTTATACTTCCAATTAACACGCCGACTATATGATTTAAGAATAGATTTTAGGCGTGGTACCATTTCTCTTGCGACCCTATTTCGATATTTATTACATTTTGTTTTATCATACCCTTTTTCTGTAATTGCATTAGCAGGACATTTTTTAGCACACTCTCTACATGTAGCTTTAGCAAAATAAAGACAATTTGCATATGGTTCATCACTTTTCCTTGGAGTTACTTGAAGTGGGGCATTTGTAATCAATGAAGCTAACCTAACATTGCTACCAACTTCAGTAATAATTCCTTCATGCAGTCCAAAGGTTCCTAATCCAGTAGCAAACGCAATATGGTTTTCAGACCACGTGGAATAAAATTCTTTCTTTGCGATCAAAGTATATGCATCACTTAGTTTTCCAGAAATTGCAATATAACCTTGAGTTTGAAAAAAATTAAGAGTTTCTCTCATTATATAGTTTCTAAAGTCTTTAGCAAAATTTCTTGCGACGGAATAAATTTCAGCAGGTAATATTATCTTTGGTAATGTGATTGGAATGTTCCCTTCATTGCGAATCTTATCAACAAATGGAAATATGATAGATAAGATATAAAGGCTTGATATTGGTAATTGTTTTTGCCCGCTTGCCAACCACATTTCTAATGGAGTTAGGTGTTCAGGTCCCACTGTTTCTTTGAATTTGAAGAAAATAGGGTCATCACCGCGAGCGACACCAATTAAGGGTTGAGAAAAGATTTTCCCTCCACCATATTTTTCTGGAAGACGGTTAAGATTATTATTTTCAAATACTTCTTTTAACATATCTAAAAGGATTTCATTCAAAATAATTCACAAAATTTTAATTATTTTGTATAATAGTGTCAATTTTTTATTTATTTTTTACTTAATTAATACTCAATTCTATATATCCTTTATATATATAAGGAACTCTTCTCCATCTTTTAGTTGAGATTTAATTTCATTTCTAATAATAAAATCATGTAAATACGCCCTAATAACAGCTTGATCAATTTCAATTTGATCGTCTATATTAATTCTGTTTAGTAAAGCCTTCATAGTAAAAGCTTTTCCTTTATTCATTTTTAAATAATTTACAATATCGTTTATGAGTTCTAATAAAAGGTCTCTTTTGGATACTTTATCTTTTGTTATATAAGATACTATTCGTATTATTATTCCAATTACAAATATTGAAGCGCCAATCATTATAATTATACCAGCAGCAACTCTTAAAGGTTGAAAAATAGTGTAGGGATAGCTAACTGGAGGAATTGTTATTATTAAAAACAAACCAACTATGATAATATTTACCCCTATTATTGTTAAAATCATTCCAAGTAGATCTAAAGGTCTCACATTTATCACACTTAGTGTAAAGAATTAAAATAATTATTTGGATCCTTATGTAATGGTAAGAAATCTGTTAAAAAAAAATTAATGCTTTGATAATTGAATTTTAAAAGACTTAAATTAAAAATTATAATAACCCAAATTTATTTTTAAAATCATTACTTATGATTATTGTATCTTCAAAATAAAAAAGTGAATTAAGATGGCTAATAAAGCTAACGATCAAATTGAAGTAAATGGTAAAGCGAAAGATATTCTTTTCCGAGCTATGGAGTTAATGATGAAAAACCTCGAAGATAATATGGTTCATCTAAAAAAGAATAAATATTTCATGCATACTCAGAAATTCATAGATTATTTATATGATGCTCTTAAGAATAAGCGAAAACTATTCTTATTAGCTAGTGGACGCTCTGCTTTTATTTTACAATGCTTTGCAACTCGCCTAGTCCATTTAGGAGCAGATGTTTATATGGTAACAAATTTAGCTTCAATTCCAGCACTTACATTGAATGATATATTGATAATTTTATCGGGCTCGGGAACAACTGAGATTGTTGTTTCTCTATTGAAAAATTACGTGAATAATGTGAAACCTCATGGTATTATTTCGATAACTTCACATCCTGAATCTATTGTTGGGAGAATTTCAGATATTACGATTAAATTAAAAGGTAGAACGAAACGTGATAAAGTTGATCGTCATGATGATACAGCTCTACTTACTCCTGAAGGTACTAATTTTGAGATCGCAGCTTTTGTATACTTGGATTCAATTATAGCTGAGCTAGCGATTAAAATGGGTAAAACTAATGAAGATTTACTTAAGAAACATTCAGAAGCTATATAATCCTGGATAAAATTAATCGATTAAATATAATTCTCATTTTCTCTTAAGTCATTATTAACCTAACTATATATTAAGAAAGATTTAAGTTATTGAATATCTTCAAATTAATAGTGCCCATTTATAGTGTTTCTAAGAGTATTATTTTAAAAATAATGTCGATGAATAGATATCTCCAAATGGGCACACAATTTCTAGTATTACATAAAAGTAATTAATAAATTAGAGCTCCTATAGCTCCACTAAATTCAGAATTTTCTAAGCTTATTAGTTTTTGTCTATTTATTCTGCAGATCATTTTCAGAATAGTAATTAATAGATTGTTATTTATTAAAAAACCTCCACAGCAGACAATCGTTCTTAAATTATTACTTTTAGCTTGGATCGAAGCTAGAGAACCAATATTTTCACCTATAAGGCAAAGTAATGAATTTAATATATCTTCCTTTCTTATAGAGTTCAAATTGACATCAATATCTATTTTACCAAGAGAAGAAGCTGTAAATTCCATAAACAAAGGATCTACCCTACTATCTTGAGAATCATAAATATCCTTAACTTTAAGATCCACATTATACCGATTTCCTTTTTTAGCAATGTTAATAGCTTGCTGATAGTCTTCAATATTATATAGTACTTTAGCAATTCCCATAAAAAAGCCACCTCCAAGTGCACTACCTCCTATATGTGAAATTTCATCATTCTTTAAAACCATTGATGTTCCAGTACCAATTGTAATAATAAGAGAAGGAGGTAAGGATTTACTTCTATCATTTTGATATATGAATTCAATTCCTTTTACATTCGCTTCAAATTCATTGATTAGTCTACAATGATAAATATTTTCATATTTCTTGAAAACCTTAAAAGCCTTTCCACCAGTAAAATTAAATTGGTCAAACTTCGACTTTAATGTTTCAATAGTTTCAAAAATTTGACTAAAATTGTTTTTTGTTTTCCCAATTAATAGAACTAAGGTGTCTTTTTCTAAAAAGGCAAATTTTGTAAGACTTTGTCCAATATCAATTCCAACCTTTCTTGAAAGTGAAAATTCTTCTGCAAGAGATATTGTTATGTTGAGGGTACTTAGTTTAAAAATATTAATCACCTAAAGAGATTTTAATAAAAGTTTATTTAGTTATATAATTTTAAAAATTTATTGTATTAATGAATTTTCCATAAAAATCTATAATAATGAGTGATAATTCATCTACGACAGAGATCACATCTGTAGCTTTAATTAAAGGAAATTCAGCAAGAGAATCTGTTTTAGAAGGAATTTTAAAATTAGGAGGAATCTCAAGATTTATTGAAAAAGGAGATAGCGTTTTTATCAAAATTAACCTAAGAATGCCAAATGGATTTCCAACTAATTCAAATTTAAACATAGTATTGGCAATCATTTCACTATGTAAGGATGCTGGTGCTAGAGAAATAATTGTTGGTAGTTTTCCAGCAAAACATGTTAGAGCTAAATCTTTTGTTGACGTTCTAGGGCTTGAAACATTATTTAAAAGATATGGAGCAAAATTATTATTATTAGATAATGAGACTGAATATATATATAAGGAAATAAAAATAAATAATAAAGAATTTGAAGTACCTTCTGAAGTTTTAGAATCTGATAAGCTCATCTATATTAACCAAGTAAATGTTGACCCAATTTTTAACTATACCTTGAATCTTCTTAATTCATATTCTATTGTTTCAAATGAATTTCAAGAAGTTAATAGCGGAATAAGAGGAAAAGATTATCTTAATAATGATAAATATAAAAATTATTTAATTTCTAACATTTTAGATGTTTTTGCATTAAAAAAACCACATTTAGTAATAAATGATTTATTCTATGTATTAGAAAAAGCTGGACCTTTTATATATAAAGATTCAAATCTTAAGAAGACAGGATTCATAGTTGTTGGTAATGATTCACTAGCAGTTGATACAATAACTTTAAAGCTTTTAGACATAGACTATGATAATCACCCCCTTTTAATAGCAGCTCGAGATAGAAAAATAGGTATAAGTAACATTTCTAATATTAAGATAATTGGTGAAAATTTAGACAATAGTAAACTAAAGATTGAATTATGTGCTTCAAATTTAGAAGATGTTGGAGTATTAAATACTGATATAAAAAAAGGTAAATTTTGCTCTGGTTGTTTTAATCAAGCATATCATTTGTTAAATTTAATGAAGTCGAATATGACTAAAGATTTAAAGTATATAATTAATCAATCATTTTTAATTGGAGAAAAACCAGTAGAACCAGAATCTCCAAAAAACCTCTTGATTTTTGGAGATTGTGCTATAAATAGCACAAAAGATCGTAGCTTCAGGATACTGATAATAAAGAAGAGAAAAAATATAGTTAAAAAAGCTAAAAGTAAGATAAGCAAGAAAAAGGAAAAAGAAGATAGGCAAAATTCGAAAATGGTTCCAAATAAAGATATCCTTGAACTACCTGGGTGCCCTCCGGATATCTTGAAATGTGTGCATTCGATAATTGAGTTTTATGGCAAAGACAAGCTTCCAGGATTGAATTTATATTATAATCTTATAGATTCTTATATCAATCTTAAGGTCATAGAAAAAACTGAAAAAGAGGAAAGCGAAGCATAAATGCTAAATAATTATTTTAGAAATAATTGGAACAAAATTCTAAGTTATAACTCGAAAATCAGTTTAATGGAGAAACCAGAGGACTTATTAATGCAAGTAAGAATTCCACTTACTCCTATAATCGTTGAAGGATATCTGATTCATTATCTTTTTGGTCTTCTTTATCCTAAATTCATAAATGATCAACAGAATATCTTAGACATTATAATTTCGGACCATGAGATTGAGAATAGAGTTCTAAAAGTATATCTTTATATCACAAAAAAGGCAGGAATACATGAGACTATTGAGGTTTTATCAAAAGATTTATTGAAAATAAACCAAACTAATCTTGAAAATAAAGAGGATTTATACAATAAGATTCAGGTCCTACTTCTTGAAAAGAAAAAGATAAAAGTTGCCTCAATTAGAATTTTCAAAAAAAGAGGAATAGATTTAATTGATACTTATTGTAGAAATTTAGAAAGAAACACAACTTTAGATTATATTCCTGCCCTTTTAGATTTAATCCAAAAATTAATTCAAGAGGAACTGATTTATTTACTCCCTGAGCCCAATATCTTACAATTTTTTAGAGGATTTTTTAAATTGTTTAACAATTTTAAGATCTCCACGTTTTTTAGGTTATTTAAAAAGTATTCACCAGATTTTATTACTACCTTAATTTTTCATTCTAAGAACTTAGACTTTCTTTCTGTAATAAATAAATCAAGTTTAAAATTAAATAAACCTGATATTTCGATTAAACTAAAAACAATTAAAGAGCTAAATTTAGAATTAGCTGACTTTTTATCTAAGGAAAGATTACAATCTATCCAAAAAACATGTAATTCTGATAGTATTTTTAGTTTTAGTCAAAATGATATAATAGCATTCTTACTTGATTTATTTGACTTATCATTTCCAATAAAAAAAGAAAATATGAAATTAATCCTGCAAAAATTTATATTTGGAATAAGATCATACGAGATTCACTGGAATCTATTGCCACGTCCAAAAATTTACAATATACTAATAAGGTTTCTAATCCGCTTACTTGGTATAAACATTAATTTTAAAAAGCTCTCTCATTGGGCAATTCCTGACCTCCTTTTTAATATATTTGATACTTATTTCGGCTTAAATTCAGATATTTTAATTGTATTAACAGATAGAAATATTGTCATTTCTAAAACCTCTTTGGTGTTAGAAATTAAAAATAGTTCAATAAAGAAGGTTATTCCTATTGACAACTCAGATATTATCTCTGATAATAAAATTGAATCCCTTGAAATGCTTAAATATAAAATTGTAGAAAGACATGGATTTAATCCAGTTATTATGAAAATCGATATTATTCTAATTCAAAAAATCATGGCTGTTTTCCTTTTTAAATTTTATAAGATTAAACCCCTTTCGGTATTAAGCATGGTTAAAATGATAAAGAAAGAAGATTTTTTTCAAATTTATCCAGAATTACCTCCATATCAATTAATAAAGAAGAAAGGCGCTTTCACTATTCTAAAGTTGCTGCTTTCCTTGATAATCGATAAACATGAATTTTAAAATATAATCTTTCTGAATTGTTAACTTAAAAATCCTTTCACCTTTAGTAATTCAGCAATCAATACAGCTCCTCCAGCAGCCCCTCTTATTGTATTATGGCTCAAGCCAATAAATTTATAATCAAAAATATTATCTTTTCTTAATCTCCCAATAGTTACTGCCATGCCCTTTTCATTGTCTCTGTCTTTTTTTGGTTGAGGTCTATTACTTTCTTCAAAATAGATGATTGGTCTTTTTGGTGCAAATGGTAGATCTAAATCTTGTGGAAGTGATCTAAATGTTGTCCAAATTTTTATTATTTCTTCTTTACTAGGCACGTTATTCTTAAATTTGATATTTACGCATGCAATATGACCATCAGTAACAGGAACCCTAGTGCATGTTGCACTGATTTGAATTGAATTATTACTTTCTATCCCATTTTCTCCAATAGATCCCATTATCTTAGCAGATTCATTCTCAGTTTTGTCTTCCTCGCCGTCGATAAAAGGTATTATATTATCTAATATATCCATCGAGGAAACTCCGGGGTAGCCACTCCCAGAAACTGCTTGCAAAGTTGTAATAATTAATTTATCAACCTTATACCCTGATTTTTCTAAAGCATAAATTGGAGTTACAAAGCTTTGAATTGAGCAATTTGGTTTCACAACTACAAAACCTTTTGTAAGAGTTCGATTTTTTTGTTGAATTGGAATTATTTTTATATGTTCATGATTTACTTCTGGTATTATCATTGGAACATCTAATGTCCATCTATTAGCAGAACTATTACTTATAACAGGAATTCCTTTATTAGCATATTTAAATTCAATTTCACGAGTTTCTCTTTTATTTGGCAGATCCATAGCAGAAAATACAAAACTTAAGTCAGAATTAATAGATTGGAAATCTTGAACATCTCTAACTATTAGATTTCTTAATCCATTTGGAACTTCAATTGACATTTGCCATTTTTGATGTGTTGCTTCTTCATATGTTTTTCCAGCCGAGCTTGGTGAAGCCGCAACATCCACTACTTGAAACCAGGGATGATTTTCTAATAACTTGATATAGTTTTGTCCTACTATGCCAGTAGCTCCTAATATACCGATTTTTATTTTTTCCATTAGCTTTATCACTCAATTTATCATTATATGTTTGAAATTTTTAATTCATTTACATTGAATAATTTTATTAAAAAATTTGGTTTTAGATTTATTATAAACAATTCATAAAAAAACTTAGTGAACTACATGTACAATACCGATGATGACTTAATAAAAGAAGCTGAAAGATTAGAAAATACTTCTAAAATCGAAATTCGAAATAAGAATTATGATAATGCTGTCTCTATGTTATTAGAAGCTAAAGATATTTATACTCGTTTAGGCTTGACTGGTCAAGTTGGAATAATATTGAAGGAAATAGTTAGGATAAAAAATATCAAAAGAGAAGATGTGAAACCAGACTCCAAAGTAGTAGAAATTAAAAAGGAAGATGTAAAAACCGACTCAAAAATAATAGACATTAGTCCACCAATAGAAAAACCGATCAAAATGGAAGTCACGGGTAAGGAAGCGTTAGAATCAAAAGGAAATGATTTGCTAGAAGAAGCAAGAAAATTAGCGTTAAATGATGAACTCGATGAAGCATTAAAATTATACAATGAAGCCTATGATGTATTTAAAAGGATTAATTATAATTATGAATGTAAACAGATTTTATGGCAAATTAATGAAATAAGAGAATATCAAAAATGGAATCAATCTCGCAAAGCTAAAGGACTCAAAGTTCCTGTAAAAGATATTATATCATTAGCAGCTGCTCAAAGAAGAAGGTTGCGGATTCAAGAACATCTCCAAGAGGAAAAACAACTAAAAACATTAAAAGAGGAAGAAGTGAAACCTGAAATAAAAGTCAAAAAAGAACCTAAATCCTATAAGTTATTTGAACAAATAAGTGAAAAAGACCGTTTAGAAGAAGAACAAAAGAAAGCAGAAAAAAATTTATTACAGAAGCAAAAAGAACAGAGAACTCAAGTCATAAAGGAGCGTATGGGAAAACTAAGACAGTTAAAAGAACAAAAATCTGAAGAAGAATCATTTCGTAAGACTGCCGAGGAACATTTAGGTATAGCAAAAGGGCTCGTTCAAAAAAGAGATTATGAGCAAGCAAAATTATACTATGAAAAAGCAATTGAAATATTTTCTAAATTAGGGTGGCTAGATCAAGTAAAAGTACTAAGACAAGAAGTCTGGAACATTGATCGTTATAAAAAGGAATATGAACACAAACGTGAATTAGAACTAATAGCAAAGCAGAAAGCTAAGGATGAATTTGAAAAAAGGGTTGAAAGTATATCTATTGAACAAAAGAAATATCAAGAAAAAGCTTTAGAAAGAATGAGAGCTTTACCTCCGGAAGTTAAAGTGAAATTAGAAAAGATAGAATTAATTAGAAAAAAAGCAGATAAAGAAGAATCTATGAACAACTTTTCTAGAGTGTTAGAACGTTATAAGTATATTCTAGAATTATACTTATCCATTCCAAACGATGTCCTTGATTTAACAGAAGAGATTTCAAATATTAAACAAAAATTATCAGAATTAGAAACTAAATTATAATTGTATATCTGTAAAAAACGAGTAATTACTTACTTTTTGATATAATATGAAGAACCCATTCTTGGAATTTTACCATGTCCCTAACTCAGAAAAACTTTTGGATATTGCATTCAGTAGAGCAATGAAAAGTTCAGCTCAAGTTTCTAAAAATGCCCCCATCCTAGTAAAAGCAAAAAAAAAAGAATTTAAGCGTATAAAAGTAGCAATCGAAGAATTAATAGAAAGAGTTCTTAAAATTATAAAGAGCGTTCCTATTATTGATGAATTACCTGATTTCTATAAGGAATTAGCTTCAATATTAGTAGATGTTAATAAATTAAAATTAACTTTAGGTAAATTAAATGGAATTTTACCAGTATTAAGTCAAATTGAACGTGAATATTCAAAGCAACTAAATTATATTAATGCCCCGAAGGAAGCAGATAAAATAAGACGTGCTGCTTTTGGTAGAATATCTTCAATTATAACTAAACAGAATGACAACCTTGAATATTTGAATACAATCAGAGGGAAATTAAGATCCATCCCCTCAATTGATTATACATTGCCTTGTGTTGTTGTCGCTGGTTATCCAAATGTGGGTAAAAGTAGTTTAGTAAAAAATATATCGACTAATAAGAAAATTGAAGTTCAAGAGTATCCTTTTACTACTAAACAATTAATTATGGGTCATTTAGAACTTGTACGAAAATTTGATAAAATAAAAATTCAATGTTTAGATACACCAGGTATTTTAGACCGACCTATGGGAAAAAGAAATAATATCGAATTACAAGCAATATTAGCATTAAGACTTATATCAGATTTAATTATATTTATCTTTGATCCTACTCCGGCATGTGGTTATCCAATTGATTCACAGATACAATTATTTTATGAAATAAAAAGAAATTTTACTCAAAATGAAAAAATCGAAATAATCATCGTGTTCAATAAAATGGATTTAGCTAGTCAATCAGAATTATCACATTTATCTCAGAATTTAGGATTGAAAAATGAGGAATACTTGCTGACTAACGCAAAAACAGGTGAAAACTTAGATAAGTTAATTTCTTATCTACATAAAAAATATTCAGATATATAATTCCCTTTTTGAAATGACTACTATTAAAATCTTAGGAATAGATATTGGAGGAGCAAATACTAAAGCAGCATTAATAATATGTGATAGATTCAAAATAAAAAAATCGATGTCTTGTATAGAATACTTTCCATTTTGGGAGAAAAATCTACATGAAATTCCCAATATGCTTAGAAGAATAATAGAAAAAGTGTCAAAAAGTCATATCAAACTCAATGAAATTGATTTTATTTCGATTGCGATTACTGCAGAACTCTCAGATGCCTTTCAAACCAAAAGGGAAGGAATTGAAATAATTCTTGATAATTTATCTAAGGTATTCAAAGAAGAGAAAATGTTCTTTATTAGCTCTGATGCTGAATTCATCGATATTAAAAACGCAAAAGAAAAATATCTAACCGTAGCGGCTTCAAATTGGGTTTCAACAGCAATTTTTTTAGGAAATTATGTACAAAATTGTATTTTAATTGATGCAGGTTCCACTACAATTGACATTATTCCTATATTTGATTCTAAGCCAGTTACTTTAGGAAAAACGGATATTGAAAGATTAATTCACCATGAATTGATTTATACTGGAGGTTTAAGAGCAACTATCCCTTCAATCACTCATACCATACCATATAAAGGTAAAATGGTTAGAATTTCTTTTGAAAAATTTGCTTTAGTTTCTGATGTTCATAGAATTCTGAATCATATCTCGGAAAAAGAATATATCAACGATACTGCAGATAACCGGTCAAAATCCATTGAAAATTGCTATGCTCGGTTAGCGCGTATTATATGTATGGATATTGAAGGTATTTCAATAGAAGAATTAAATAGCATTGCTAATTTCATCTATGAGAAGCAAGTAGATATTATTTCCTCAGAAATCTCTTTTTTTATGGAATCCCTTATTTCTAGATTACCTGAATTTAAAAAAAATCCGCTTTTTATAATAACTGGTTTAGCAGCAGAGTTTTTAATAAAAGTAGTTTTAACAAAATTGGGTTTTAATAATATTCAATATTTTGAAACAATAACTAATACTTCTGATAAATTAAGCTCCTCAGCATTAGCTGTAGCCGGAGCGCTATACTATAAAATAAAAAATGACATCAATCATGGGAATTCAAACAGCAATCTTTAAAATTGGAGGTAAAATTTTAGATAACAGCAAATATCTAATTAATTGCATAGCTCAATTAACTCAGCTTTATGAAGATAATATTATTCAGAAAATAATTCTAATCCCTGGTGGAGGATCAGTTGCTAATTTTGTTAGACAAATATATAATGAATTTGAATTTAGTGAGGAATTAGCACATTGGATTGCTGTTTATTCTATGAATTTCAATGGAATTGAATTAAAGAAGAAATTCCCTCATTTAGATATTGTAGATGATATAAAAAATATACTTAAAAAGAATAAAATCTTTGCAATATTTCTACCTTATAAATTTCTGAAATTAACCGATAAATTACCTCATAGTTGGGATGTGACTTCAGATTCTATTACATTATATCTAGCACATGAGTTAAAATTGGATCAGTGCTTCTTGCTAAAAGATGTAGATGGAATTATCGATATAAGTGAATCTATTATAAAAGAAATTTCTACCGTAGAATTTATTAAACTAAGAAAAGAAGATGGTTTGGCAAAAATCCATTTATCCAATCAAAGTTTAAAATTTGCTTCAAAACCAATTGATCCTTATATAACGACTTTAATAGATAAATTTAAAATTCCTTGTATTATTTTAAATGGGGCAAGTTCCGATTTGATGATTTTCAATTTTTTTATAACCGATAAAAATGATAACCAAACCTATACTAAAATTAAACCTGTTTAATTTTTACGCTCTTTCGTTTAAAGAATTGCGATTTAAAGTTTAATTGTAAAATTAGAAATGAAATTAAACTTTTAATTAGATTAAAC
>JBHLLO010000024.1:0-41629 GCA_048885535.1 Candidatus Hermodarchaeota archaeon | reverse complement strand
AAGAAGATAAATAAAAATAAATAAAGTAAATATTAATAATTAAATAAAGTTAATTTTAATAGATCATATAATGATTTTTTATCACTCATTTAATTTGATTTATAGTTGAGGATAAAATTAAGGAGTTTAATTCTACCACATTTAATGATATGGAGGAAATAAATATTGTCAGAAAATATCAGTGAACTTACAGATCTCCTAAGAAAATTATCCGCTGTCAATTCTGATATAGAAGGTTCTGCGATTGTTAGTGTACAGGGACTTCCAATTTGTTCGGTCTTAAGTCGTGACGTAAACGATGGAATCGTCAGCGCCATGAGCGCTGCTATTCAAAGTGTTTCTGAACGTGCGGTAGAGGAACTCGATAGAGGTGACCTAAAAAGGATTCTTATTGAAGGGGTAAATGGTATCATTATTCTCTCTAAAGCTGGTGAAAATGCAATACTCTGCACTTTATGTCATGCTAATGCAAGTTTAGGCATGGTTTTCCTCAATATTCAAAGTGTTGCTAATAGAATTGCTGCGTTATTAGATTAATTCCAATATAATCGCAATAAAAATAAGTTGCGTGGATTTTCTTTTCTTAAAAATAAGAATAAATAGCACTATCAATTTTTAGAAAATTTTTAGCTGAATTCATATTGATAAAACAAAATGGATTAAAAGGAAGGGATTTTAAAAAAAAGTATTATTTGAAGCTATCTCACTTTTTAGAAAAAGGACAGTTTAAAGAAATAGAAGAATTAATTGATGATTCATTAGATTTGGATTTTTTTATTGATCCTAGAAAAATACCAAATAGGTTTCAAATAATCTCGAATTTATTACTTGATTGTATACAAACCCTTAATTTGGGTGAGATTTTTAATATTTTAAGATTTGTCAATAAACTTAATTTAGTTGATAAAGATTTAAATGATTCAGAGTTGGGAATTATCAATAATATTAAGAAAGATAGTTTACTTATTGCTAATTTAATAGACTTATTTGGAAATATTTCTAATCCTTTCATCTTATTTATTAGGGAGGTAATGCCATTTAACTTATTACATTATTATAATAATTACTTCAATGAATATTCATCTTATTCTAATGATGGTTACGATATCAATTTAATTTTAAATTATTTAAATGATTATAATATTTATGGATTAAATGTTAAGTCTTTAGGTAATTTGGAGGAATTTTTTAATTTATTCAAAAAAGAAGTAATAAATCACCATGAGAAATTCATTGAATTCAAATTTGCAAACAAAAATCATTTGGCTTCACCTAGAATTCTACTAAATAGTTATCAAAAAATACTTTCTCAAAAAGAATATAACTTTTATAGTTTATCAATGGTTACTCTTTATGGAATTGGTCCTCAAGGATATGGATTTACTTTCTCAACCCCTAAAGGTGAAGTTATAGAAATTTGTTCCGATGTAAAACAAAATGAAGCTATAGTAATAAAGTATAAACAATTTCTTACAGAGCAATTCCTATTCAAATTAAAGAAGGACTTATTAGCCCTTAAAATATCAGATTCAATTATTAGTGAATTAAGTATATACCTTTTAGAACTATTAAAATCTAAGAAGCACATTAATTATTATAAAAAAGATTTTATTACTCAAAGAATAAATCATTTTTTTGATTTTAATATTAATTCAATGGAGACAAAAAATAACATTCAGAAATTAATGCCTGAGATTTCGAAATCTATCACCAAAATTTTACGCCCAATTAAGATGATTGACCAATTTAAGCTTCGAATGGATTTAATTGCTGAGAATAAACTAAGATCAGAAGATATAGCAAAATTGACTAGCTTAAAAGAAAAATCAAATTATGATGTGCTAAAAGAACGCCTTTTTCTTCAATATATTGTTGATTGGTTTTATCAGTTATATTTAGAAAAAAAATCTAATATTAATCTATAATAAAATTAGCTATAAATTCCTCTTTAAAACCATCTTATTGAAATTAAGAGTAATTATAAATACTGTATATACGTATATTATTATATCTTTTAAACAAAAATGATTCTATAATATTAAACACATTAAAAGTTAATATTTTAAAAGATAAAAAGGTGAATCATAAAATTGTTGTTGTTGTTTACTGACATCGAAGGATGGCTAAACGGGATTTCTGCTTTGGGTGTACTTTCTATCAATATAATAATAGGTATTTATGGTTTATATAAAGCAGGAAAGAAAGCTAAGCTTCTTACTGTTACTGCATTGACGATTATTTCTATTGCATTTTTATGGTTAGGTCCAACTACAGATTTTATCAATATTCTTATAAATGACGCTAATATCACCCCATATCTTTATCCATTACTGAGTTATATGTGGGCGGCTCCGGGTATAACGCTGGGGATGTATATTGGTGGAGAATTATTGATACCAAAAAAGAAATGGATATTAGTGGGTATTTTCATCATTATAAGTATTGCCTATGAATACTTTCTCTTTTCAAGTCCAATAAATTCTTTTAATTTTACTATACCAGGTGTAGGTGAAGTGGAAGACCCCACTGGTCTTATAGGCGATGGTTCAAATATAATTGATACTTCTAGTAATTATGGGTATCCCACTGCCTACTTTTTAATCGTTTTTATACTGTCTATTTTAATTTTTAACGGTATTGGGTTCTTAGTGAAAGCTAAGCAAGCAACAGGGATTTTAAGAAAGAAATTTCTATATCTAGCCTCTGGCTTTATTGTCTTTGCAATTATTGTAGCTTTTGACTCAGTTGTTCCTCCTATGATTGCGGTATTCATTGTTAGATTTGGAATTATTATAAGTAGTATTTTGATATATCTTGGAATAAAAACCTAAATTTTATTTATAATTTTTTTTATTATTTTTCTTCTTTTATTTGTGGAAGTCTAAATTCTTATTTCTTTTCTAGGTAATTTAACTTAAACAAATTTCTCTTCAAAGCAGTTTATTTTCTTAATTCTTGTAAATAGTCAAAAATAGTATCAAATCGTCCTTTAATACTGCCAAATAATCCTTCTTCTTCTGAAACAACTGAATTAATGGCTGTTTTCAATCCATAGTGACTTTCGGAGACTATAACTCGTATAGGCAAAGTCAGTATTTCATTGAAAAGCATAAAAATTTCTTGAATAATTCTGATTATTTTTGGGAACTTTTCTTCTGTTTTTTCAATTACAGTTTGATCTGATGGAACGAGCCCATCTTCTCTTTCTTTTCTTAATTCTTCCCAAACATTATCCTTTAATTCTGAGAAATTAATCCCTAAATTTTCCAATGCTAGCTCCGCACCTTCAAATAAAAATTTCAAATCGTCTTTTCCGGAAAATTTCTTCACATTTTCAACCATATCAACAGGAGCGAGCCCATTTAGAAAACTGATCAAAAGTTTATGATAATCATTTATCACATCAATGGGAACAAAGAGTAGAACAAATTCTCTTAATTGTTTAAATAGATATCCTGCTACTTTGGCGAATGTTTCATTAGCTAACACTTTTTCCACTAATCCTCCGTATTCATTAAAAATATGCACTGCTAAGAACCCGATTATTCTAATCATATCATCTTCGTAATTCTTGAAGTAATCAAAAAAATGCTCTGGTTCCATATTTAGTTTATCTTGAATAAACTCTGCAACCTTATCTTTTATCCCCTCTAAGGGCTCATCGAGTAATTCTTCAATTTTATCTAAAGAAAGGGCATCTTGCAATTTATCTATAATATCTAATTTTGTGTCTTGAATGATGTCTTCTTCCATTCCTTCCTCAATGATTACTCCAGATTTTAATTGATCTTGAATTCTTTTTGCAGAAAGTTCTTTCCATTCAGCAAGATCATGAATCTTGCATATAAACTGAAGAGTTTGTCCTCCTTTTGCCTTACACTGCTGCTCTACTATATTAATTCGATAATCATTTTTTTTAACTTTTAATATAAAATTAGCTACGCTTTCAAGCATGCCACATAACCCACAAGCTAATCCTTCTGTTTTTTTATTTTTTAGTTTTTGAAAATCGAAAGTATCCATTTCATCCCTTCCATAATCAACACAAATTGGGCAATTTCTAATACTAACGACATAATCATTATATTTTGAATCTTCTTTTGGTATTTCCTCATATGTTAAATCGCCCTCTTCTAACTCTTTTCCAAATACAACAATCCATAATAATTCAAAATATTCAAGAACTTTTTTAGGGCTCCCTGGCATCCATTTAAATACGCTAGAATGGCGTTCACATGATTCTACTGCTGCTTTTTTGCCAATTTCTCTTAAAACTATTAAACTATCTTCTTCATTTTCAGTAATTTCATTAATCTCTTTGAGTACCTCCCGATTAAGAAGTATATAAAAAAGAGAACTAGTATTTTGACCAAAAGCTTTTGAAATCTTTTTTAACAACCATTGAACAATACCCATCTTAATTTCCCTCATTAGTATAAATAAATTGTTGAATACATGACTTATTACCGAATGTTCGTGATTCTTTAATTTCCATAGGATGAATAGAAAATGGTACTTCACCAGGATTTTGTTTATTTATCATTTGGATAAATTCAGATACCATTGCAGCAATAATTTCACATCCAGCAATTTGGATATCCTCAAAGTGATACTTGCAGAGAGCACAGTCATTATCTTTAACTTTAATAATTTTATCACTATCATTAATTTCTATTGAAACTGAGCTATTTAAGACAGTTTTGTAAATTGTAGCAATTAGATTCTTTACATTTGTGATGTCTACTTTTTCAATAGGTTTCCAGCTCTTTATATAGGTATGAGCAATATTTTGTCCCATTCTATGAAACCTTCGTCTAATTTCAGAAATATTATTATTTTTCATGAAACGTTGTAGGTGATAAATTGCATTACGCATCTGATTCATAGTAGCATCTGATTGCACTAAATCTTTTCTCGTATGACTCAAGACTATTTCACTTAGAAAAATCAAAATTTGAATAATATTTGAAAAAAGACAATCTAATTTAACATTTATGATACGAATTCGAGTTTTATACAGATGAGATTATAAATAATTGTGTGAAATTAGTTATGAATAGATTTTAATGACTATCCTTCATAACATTTACATTTTTTATAAGTGAAAACATTATAAACGTATTTTCATAAATGCCATCATTATATACAAAAATAATTTATTAATTCTTATATTATTAAAACCAAGTTTGTTAAAAATTCTAAATATTAAAAGCTGAGATTACATGACAAATATCGAGGATTTAAAGAAGTTTGGAATCGAAATCACTGAAGATATGAAACAAGGAGTATTAATTTGTGATATTTATACCGTTTGGTGTGCACCCTGTAAATTTTTAAGTCCCATCTTAGAGAAACTTAAAGAAGAGGGATTAATAAAGCTAATAAAAGTAGATTTAGAACAAAATAGACCATTAGGAGAGAGATTCGGTGTAACTGCTATCCCAACACTATTATTTTTCAAAAATGGTGAAATGGTGGATGGTATTATTGATATTCGCGGGCAACCCTTAGTGAAAGACGGAATAATGGTAGGTGCCCCTGGAGAACCTGATATTAGAGAAATAATTTCCAAAGTAAAAGATAATTAAATTTTAGTTTCAATTTAATAACTCAACCTTTTTATTTTAAATTTGTATAATGAATCAACCAGATCTTGAATGAAAACTGGTTAATTTTGATTCATTAGATAGCGTTAAAATTCTCATTAAAGGTGGTTTGAAGAATAAAAGAATTAATTTTAAAATAAAATAACCTTTATTAATACATAAGGCTAAGAAAGTCAAGAAGAAGAAAAATGGCAACTATAGATTTTGATTTTAGAAATCAGATTATTCAATCTGACATCGGAAACACGCTTGCTTATTGTTATCAGTGTGCCACTTGTAGTGGGGCTTGTCCAGTAGCACAAGTTACTAACGGGCGTTATAATCCGAGAAGATTAATTTTAGATGCCCTCCTTGGATTGAAAGAAAAGATTTTTGGGAAAGAAAATGTATTTAATATCTGGGGATGCACTGTATGTGACACTTGCGATGAAGTTTGTCCGCAAAAAGTCGAATTAACTGAAATTTTTACAATTTTAAAAAACATGAGTGTAATTAGAGGAGAAGCTCCAGATTACTATACTACACAAGCATCAACTATTTTAGAAAATGGAAAAGCTATCCCAATGCAACCAGCTATAGAAAGAAGAAGAGATCAACTTGGATTACCAAAGGTTATAGCTCCAAATGTAGATGAAGTTAAGAAGCTTCTAGAAACGGCAGGTTTAGCTGAAAAAATTAAGAAAGGCGATTAAAGCCTTTTTTCAAGGTTGAAGGTTTTTTTATTTTTAGTTTACTTTAATCATATTCTTGATTGAAATTCAATTACAAATAATTAATGGTGTTAGGCATTAGAAAACATATTATTGGAGCAAATTGGAAAATGAATCGCGGAATACCTAAAGAAGCATTAGAAATGATTCAGGAGTTTAAATCTTTGATTAAAGATATTAAAAACGTCGATATTGTTATATTTCCGCCATATACCTCACTAAATACTTTAATCGATGCCGTCAAAGAGACCATAATAAAAATTGGGGCTCAGAATATGTATTTTGAAGAGAAAGGTGCTTTTACAGGGGAAATTTCTCCTTATTTTTTAAAAGAGATCGGGTGTCAATATGTTATAATAGGTCATAGTGAGAGACGAGATATTTTCCATGAAACAAACGAATTAATAAATAAAAAGTTAAGAAAGGCATTAAGTATAGGTTTAAATCCAATAGTTTGCATAGGAGAACATATCGATGAAAGAGAGATGGGCAAAACAAAAGATTTCATTCTTAACCAATTTTTTAGTACATTTAAAGATCTTACTAAAGAAGATATAATTAGAACAGTTATAGCCTATGAACCCATATGGGCAATAGGAACCGGTAAAACAGCTACACCTGAACAGGCTGAAGAGATACATATTTATATTCGTGAAATTTTAGAAAAAGCATATGATATAAATACAGCTCAAAAAGTAAGAATTCAATATGGTGGTTCAATTAAACCAGATAATGCAGAAGCATTATTCAACAAAAAAAATATTGATGGAGGATTAGTTGGAGGAGCATCATTAGAAGCGGACTCCCTTTTTAAAATAATAAAAGCAGCAGAATTTATGTCTATGTAAAGATGGATCAAAAGCTAACCAAGAATTTGATTAAATTTTAATGCTAACTTTCCTGGAAATTCTCCCAAATAGGATTGTGGTTCAGCAAATAAAAGGTAATAATAAGATTCAAACAAACCGTTAACCGTTGGACCTATACCTGAGTTAATAATGTAAACCCAAATCTGTTCCTCAGAGATATAGGACTGTCTATAAATCCATTCTATAGGTGATATCTCTGGTAAAATTCCGATATGTCTAAGAATTGTGTTAATATGATTTAGAGTATAATCCTTTCCAAACACAATTAGAGGAGATAAATCAAATGAGGTAATACATATACCATTAAGACCGTAATTCTTCATTTCATTGAGAAAATTATTTCCTAATTTATTAATTTCATCTTCATTTTTTTGAATATGATTTTTAGCTTTTCTATCTAGTAAAATGTCTATTATTTGATCTTCCTCGTTTTGTAAAATCTCTAGAGCTGAATCAAGAGGAATCTTTTCTAATATAATCGAATTATAAATCAATTTTATTTTCTGATAAACTGATTTATGTAATAAATATGGTTCTGTTTGCGTTGTTATTAATACATCGCCCTTATAATTTGCTCTTTCTTCTGCATCCTCTTGAATCTCTTCCGAATTGAATTCGAGAATTTCAATTTTTTTATTTAAATTTCTTGCAAATTCAAATAATGCGGAAACTAAACCAGCATTCAGTTCAAAAGAACTTACAGGGTCAAAATCGAGATTTTTACTGCGCTTATTTTCTGAGAAATCGTAAAATCTCAGAAACAATCTCGCATTTTTTGGAGGGTCTCTTATTTTTAAGTGAAAATATGGAAATCCAGTATTAGTTATAATTGAAAGTTCGTAGAAAGTCATGTCTTTTACTTTTAACGGTAAAATTTAATCAAATTTTTTGTATATCAATTAATAATGATTTATAATAATGATTTAACTTAGAATATTTAAATTAATTGAGTTATTATTTAGGTGATAAAAAACAATTAATAGATTTTTTTTATATTTTAGATTTTTTTTAATTCTCATTTAAGTATAATAGCAGGTCTTCCAGGTAAAGCTTGAATTGCTTTTTGTTCAGTCGAATCCGATTCAAATGTAACTAAAACCCTGCATGAGAATTTTGTTTCGAGGGTCTGTTTTAAATTGATAAAAAAATCATATTCTTCCTCAGCAGATAAAGGGGATTTTACATATTTGCCACGATTTTTCTGTATTTTTCCTACTATTTGAGAGATAAATTTTCCATGATGTTGATATTTCTCTTTTTTCATAAGTTCTTTAATTATAATTTTAGAGTCATCGATATTTTCAATCAATTCTAATGATTTTGAAATAAAATTGTATTTCCAATCTGCAGCAATGATTATTATTATGTTTTTAAAATCCTTTTCTTTAATAATTTGTAAAATATGATTTATGGATTTGATAGTATTATCTAAAAGCTTCCATTTATATTCATTTTCAATAGTTAAAATTTTCCTATTGTACATGGGCCATGTACTAAGGCTTAAAAATTCATTATTTCCCAAAAACTCCCATATCTCTTCAGTTACATGAGGTATAATTGGATGTAATAATTGGATTAGGATTTTCTTACAATTATAATAAATTTCTTCGTTTATCCCTTCATTTTCATATTTAGTTAATTCGGATGTAAACTCGATAATCTCATTTAGGGTCTTTCTTATAGCTATTTTTTCAAAACTTTCAGTAACGTTTTTAATAGTCTTGTTTAAATAAAATTCGATTAGATTATCCTTTATGGTTTTTTCCTTAGTAAGTTTTTTATTATTATTACACATTAATGTAAAAAGATTCTTAATAAATTTAAAGGCAAACTCTACTCCTTCATCAGACCAGTCTAAACCCGATTTTGGACTTGCACCAAATAAGATAAAGAATCTTGCGGCATCCGCACCATATTTATTTATTATATTGATTGGATCTACTGTATTCCCAAGGCTTTTACTCATTTTCACGCTTTTTAATATATATTTTGTACCACAACGTCTGCATTTTTTATTATTTATTTCGGATTTCATTGCAATCGTTTCACATGTTGGACAGTATGGATGGGCTTTATTTATCATGCCTTGTGTTAATAATCTTTGAAAAGGTTCATCGTGAGAGTGCAAACTTAAATCTCGAGCAACTTTAGTAAAAAATCTTGCATAAAGTAAGTGCATAATTGCATGTTCAATCCCACCTATATACTGATCAATATTCCCCCAGAAATCTACTAGTTCTTTTCTATAAGGTAAACTATTAGATTTAGGATCACAATATCTAAAAAAATACCATGAGCTATCTACAAATGTGTCCATTGTATCTGTTTCTCGTCTGGCATCTTTTCCGCATTCTGGACAAGAAACTATTACAAAATTTTTACTAGTTTCTAACGGATTTCCTTTACCAGTAAATTCTACATCAGTTGGTAACTCTACTGGTAAATCTTCATAAGGTACGGGAAGAGTTCCACAATCATGACAATAAATAATTGGAATAGGACACCCCCAATATCTCTGACGTGAGATAAGCCAATTTCGTAATTTATAATTAACAGTCCTATATCCCATCCCTATCTCCTCTAATTTTTCAGTGATTAATCTAATAGTATTTTTATTTTCTAATCCATTAAACTCCCCTGAATTAATTGAAATCCCGTCATTTACATAAGCTCTAGTCATCTTTTCAGGGTTTAATTCATAGTTGTATGGCTTTATAACTACTTTAATTGGGATGTTATATTCTTTGGCAAATTCAAAATCTCGTTGATCATGCGCAGGAACTGCCATTACAGCCCCAGCACCATATTCATAAATAACAAAATTTCCTATGTAAATAGGAATTTTTTCATTATTTATTGGATTGATCGCATATTTTCCGATAAAAAGTCCTTTTTTTTCAATTTCTACATTAGTCCTTTCAAATCTGTTTTGTTTCATTACATCTGAAAAAAAAATCTCAAATTGTTTTTCATATTGAGAATTTCTTACCCATTCTCTAACCCAGGGATGCTCAGGAGCAAAAACCATAAAAGTAACTCCATATAAAGTGTCTGCTCTTGTCGTAAAGATATCAATAGTACGATTTTCTCCTTCAATTTTAAATTTTATTATTGTCCCTTCTGATCTGCCAATCCAATTATATTGCATCATTTTTACTTTTTCTGGCCAATCAACAATTTTTAGACCCTCAAGAAGTTCTTCAGCATATGCTCTTATCTTTAAAAACCATTGAGTTAAAAATTTTTGCTCGACTTCATTATTACATCTCCAGCATTTATTTGCTTGAACTTGCTCGTTCGCAAGTACTGTAGCACAATTTGGACACCAATTTACATATGAATTTTCTCTATATGCTAATCCCTGTTCAAACATTTTCAAAAAAAACCATTGATCCCATTTGTAATAGTTAGGATCATGGCTATATATCAGTCTTGTCCAATCATATGAAAGGCCAATACGTTTTTGCTGTTCTTGAATAGCTCTAATATTCGAGTCAGTCCATTCTTTAGGATTAAAACCTTCATCTATCGCAGCATTTTCAGCAGGTAAACCAAAAGAATCATAGCCCATAGGATATAATACATTGAAACCACGCATTCTTTTATATCGTGCAAAAGCATCTCCAATAGAATAGTTTCGCAAATGACCCATATGTAAATCTGAGGAAGGATAAGGATACATTTCAAGGACGTAATATTTGGATTGATTATTTTTTAGTTTTTCCCTAACTTCAAATATTTTACTTTTTTCCCATTTCTGTTGCCATTTTTTCTCAATTTTATGAGGATCGTATTTAACCATAAGAGAAAGACCCAATTATTTTAAAATTACTCAACTGAATACTATTTTGAATAATTTATTCATTAAATTTTTTTTGAAAAGGATATTAAATTTATTGTGAAAAAGGTGATAAAATAAAAATTATAAGAAAGAATTATGGTTATTGAAAAGATTAGAGTTTCAATCGGAAGTGCTGTAGTATTAGGATTAATTCAGAATAAAAATTTTAAAGAAATTCCAACAACATGCTATTGTATGACATATATAGAAGGGCAGTGCATTGCAAACTGTGGCTTTTGCCCTCAAGCTAAAGATTCTGAAGGATCCAGGGATTTTTTATCTCGAATTACTTGGCCAGTCTTCGAAGTTAAAGATTTTTTAACAAAGTTAAATTACATGCCATCAGCTAAGAAGTTTAAAAGAATTTGTATACAGACGTTAAACTATTCTCAAAATTATAACGATTTAATCGAGATTATAACTCAAATCAGGAAAAACTCGAATATACCCATTTCTATAGCAGTTCCTCCATTGATAAAGAGTAAATTGAGAGAATTGAAATTAATTGGTGTTGATAGAATTGGAATTGCTTTAGATGGTTCGACTGAAGAGATTTTTGAAAGGGTGAAAGGAAAGGAGGTAAATGGTCCTTATAATTGGAATTTACATTTAAAAAGCTTAAAAAATGCTTTAGAAATTTTTTCAGAAGGTTCTGTTACCACCCATCTGATAGTTGGTTTAGGGGAAACCCAGAGAGAAATTCTAGAACTAATTCAGAATCTGCATGACATGAAAATTAATGTGAGCTTATTCGCATTTATGCCAATAAAGGGAACAAAACTTCAAAATAATTTAAGACCAGATCTTATTGAATTCAGGAAAATTCAACTTGGAAGGTATTTAATACTTAATGAGATTAAAAATTTTAATGATTTTACATATAGTATGAAAGGGAATATAATAAAATTTAATCTGAATCAACATGAATTAAGAAATATTATTGAAACTTCTGATGCTTTCATGACATCTGGATGTCCTGGTTGTAATCGTCCTTACTATACTTCTAAACCCTCTGGACCAGTGTACAATTTTCCTAGGAAATTGACAGCAGAAGAACAAAATGAAATTTATTACTCTCTTTTAAAATTTTTATAATAATGTGTGAAATATCATGAAAGAGTGGCGATTTATACCGCTAAAAGTAAACAATGGTTATTGTAACATGGCTCTAGATGAGGCTATTTTAAGATCAGTTATAAATCGAAAATCTCCTTTTACGATTAGATTCTATAAATGGAAACCGTCAACAATATCAATAGGTAGAAATCAAAGTCTTTCAGGAGAGGTAAATTTAAAGATGGCGAAAATAAAAGGTTTTAGTGTAGTAAGAAGAATTTCTGGGGGAGGAGCTGTATTTCACGATGAAAATGGGGAAATAACTTATTCAATCGTGTGTTCTCTTAAATTTCTAGAAAAGTTTAATGCTAAAAAAGTAATTGAGCAGTTTGAATTAATTGAAAATTGTATTATAGAAGGTTTAGCTAATTATGGTTTAAAACCAGAAAAAGGTATTATCCATTGTCCAGCAATATTTTTAAATGGCAAAAAATTTTCTGGAAATGCTCAAATTAGAAAGAAAGGTTATTTACTTCAGCATGGTACAATATTATTAGAAATTGATCCTGAACTAATGTATTCTGTATTAAAAGCACCACACAATGTATCAAAGTCAAAAATGGTTAAATCTGTTTATTCCAAGTGCATAGGTATTAGGGAGGAACTTACTAACTATAATGAAAATGATTTTTTACATTCACTAAAAAGAGGTTTTGAGACAACTTTAAATATCAAATTGGAAGAAATTGATTTTTATAAATTTGAAAAGGAAATAGCAAACAGTTTGGTGATTGATAAATATTCAAATGAAAAATGGACTAATAAGTATGAATAATCAGAAACAATTACTAGAAAAATTGATATATGGAAAATGTTCTTGGTTAGACTACTCAAATATTATCCGATTAAAACCAGAAGATTTTGATTCCTTTCTCGAAGCAGCCTATAAATTGAAAATAAAGAATTTTGGATTCGATATAAAAGTATACATCCCTAATAAAAAATTTCCTGCAATCAGTATCACTGGGTCTGAATGTGCTTTACAATGTGAGCACTGTAATAAAAAGTATTTGAGTGGAATGAAAGGAATACTTAGTAAAGAAGACCTTGAAAAATTTTTATTTAATTTTTCCAAAAGTGGTGGTATTGGAGTTTTAATTTCCGGAGGATGTGAGCCAGATGGTTCGGTCCCATTATTAGAGTTTCTAGATACAATTAAGTTAATTAAAGATAAAACAAATTTGATAATAAATACTCATACAGGATTATTAAGCGAAATAACTGCTAAGAAGTTAGCAGAATCAAATGTAGATATCATTTCATTTGATATAAACATGGATAAGGAAGTTATTAGAGATATATACCATTTAAACAAAAATCCCGAAGATTATAAAAAATCAGTCGAATATTTAAAGAATAGTAATTTAAATATTGTCCCTCATATTTGTGTTGGATTATTCTATGGAAGATTGCATAAAGAATTAGAAGCAATACAGTTTATTAAAGAATCGGGATTAAATCCATCATTAATTGTGTTAATTGCATTAATTCCTCCTAAGAATTTAGAAGGAAAATTTTTAAATCCAAACCCGATTGATATTGCTAAGATAATTACTATAATCAGATTTGTATTTCCTAATACAGAAATTTCACTTGGTTGTATGAGACCAAGAGGAAAGGACAAATTTCGAATAGAAAAGTATGCAATTTTAGCTGGAGTGAATCGAATCGAAATTCCTTCAGTTCAGACTTTGAGATGGTTAAAACAAAGATCTCCAGATATTAGGTATAAATTCTTTTCTGCATGCTGTGCTATTCCTGAAGAGTTTGAAATATATGCGAAAAGTGAAAAATCTGATTTGAAAAAATATAATGAGTTTATTTCTAATTATGAGTAATAAAATTGAATTAATAGGCTTAAAGGATATCCCTCTTATAAAAGAAGGGGATGATATTGCTAAAATAATTGTGGAAAAGTTAATCGCCAACAACATTTCCTTACAGAATGAAGATATCCTTGTTATAGCGCAATCAATTATATCAAAAAGTATTGGTAGAGTCAGAGATTTAAAAAAAATAAAACCAAGTAAGAAAGCACTTGAGATTTATGAGATAATTCTTCCAAAAGAAAAGAAATTTCATATCCCAACTAAAGAACCTGAACTTATTCAAGCGATATTAGATGAATCAAAGGAATTCTTAAGGACTGAACATGTCTTGATAGCTGAAACAAAACATGGTTTCATTTGTGCGAATGCTGGAATTGATAAATCTAATGTTGAAGGTGAAACAAGTTTAACTTTATTACCTGAAGATCCAGATGAAGAAGCTAATAAAATTCGCAAAGCTCTTAAATATTTGACTGGAAAGGATGTTGCAATAATCATTTCTGACTCTTTTGGTCGTCCATTTAGGGTGGGTGCTGTTGGAGTAGCTATAGGCATTTCAGGAATCACCCCTATTCTTGATAAACGAGGGACTTATGATTTATTTGGGTATGAACTGCAGAGTACAATTATAGGCCAAGTTGATAGTTTAGCCTCAGCAGCACAATTAATTATGGGAGAAGCTGATGAAGGTTTACCTGTTGTAATAATTAGGGGTTACAAGTTTGAATTAGTTGATAAAACATCTATCTCAGAGATATTAAGAGATAAAAGTTTTGATTTATTCAGAGTAGAATATTTTGACAATTATTTCACTAATATTTTAAAGTCGAGAAGAAGTTATAAGTTAAAATTTAGTTCTAGACTAGTTGATAGAAAGATTATTGAGGACTGCATTAATACAGCCCGGTGGGCACCAAGTGCTCATAATGGACAATATTGGCGTTATGTTATTCTAGAAAGAGGAAAACTTCGAGAAAATTTGATTAACGAAATGAATAAGAAACTTGAATCAGATTTAATAAACGATGGGAAAACTGAATCATATATAGCTAAAAAGATTGAAAAAACCAAAGATAATTTCTTAGAAGCTCCCTATTTGATTTTATTATGTCTTGACAGAAGTAATTTAGAAAAATATTCTGATGAAGAACGTAATCAAAATGAATTCATTATGGGGATTCAGAGCGTAAGCGCCTCGGCAATTTATTTCTTACTTTGTCTTGAATCAAATAATTTAGCTGCTTGTTGGTATTGTGCACCTTTATTTACTGGTCATATCGTAAGGAAAATTTTAAATTTACCAAATTCATATCACCCTCTTGCATTCTTTGCTGTTGGTTACCCCACTAAAAAAATTCCTATGCCCGAAAGGAAACCTTTAGATGAAATAATATATAAGGTAGAAATTGAATAAATTCTCTAAATATGACAGATGATAATTATTTAATATTAGCTGGTGGAGTTGGAGCAGCAAAATTTGTTGATGGATTAGCACATGTTATAGATCAGGAAAAACTTAAAATTGTCATAAATACTGCTGATGATATCAAATTGTTTGGTTTGAATATTAGTCCAGATATAGACATTATTACTTATACTTTAGCAGATATAGTAGATAAAGAAAAAGGATGGGGCTTCAAAGGTGAAACTTTTACCTGTTTAGATATTTTAAAAAAATATTATCATAGTAAATGGTTTAACCTTGGAGATAAGGATTTAGCTACTCATATATTTCGAACAGATTTATTTAAGCAAGGATTTAATAAGACAGAAATTACCTCGATTATATGTAAGAAATTAAATGTCAAAGCTCAGTTATTCCCTATGTGTAATGAAGACGTTCAAACAATTATTGTTTCAGGAACTAGTTCAATGCATTTTGAGGAATATTATATAAAGTATAATTGCGAACCCAAAATTACAGGGATAATATTCAAAGGAATTGAAAAAGCAAAACCAATAGAAGAAGTATTAAAATATATTAAGAAAGCAGAAAAAATAATTATCTGCCCATCAAATCCCATAGTATCAATTGGGACAATTCTTCAAGTTAAAGGAATGAGAGATGCATTAAGAAAAGAAAAAGATAAGATATTCGCTATATCTCCTATTATAGAAGGGGCAACCATTAAAGGTCCAGCAGATAAATTAATGAATTACCTAGGTTTAGAAGTTTCATGCGTGGGAGTAGCAAAATATTACAGAGATTTTATAGGACACTTTATAATTGATAATAAGGATTATAAATTAAAAAGAAAAATTGTAGATTTAGGCATACAAACTTATTGTTTTGATACAATAATGGAGAATTTGGAAAAAAAAAAGAAACTAGCTAAATTCGTCATCAGTTTAAGTTGTTAAGTTACCGCTCCTTCTACTTTTATGTCTTCTTTAAGTTTTTCATCTTTAATTTCTTCCTTTTTGACATAATCACCAACAGATGTTAAAATTTCTTTGATTCTTCCTTCTTGTTGCAGCTTAATAATCAAATTTCTATGTTTTATATATGATACAACCTTAGAAATTATTGGAAAAATTAACATGATTGGCAATAATAAAATAATAATAACTTCTGGAGAATATATAGCTACACTCTCTGTGATAGCTGGTGGTAAACTGAAAACATCTTCCAAGAACCATCGTGGATGAATAATGATAAAACTGATTATAATAAGTACCACAAGACGAATAATGACATTTATAAAAGTGGATATTGCTAAACTCTTTGGCTTTGGGGCCGATGATCTAGCTGTTAAAGTGTCTTGTGCTTCAGAATCTTCACGAAACAGTCTTTCCACATATCTTCCTAATCGTCTTGTTTTTGATGCAGCAGATATTAACTTTTTCTCTTCTTCTTCTAACTTTTTCTTTTCAATCATTTCTTTGACGTAAGAAAACTTTTCACTTGTTTTAGCAAAAAACTTACTGAGCGTTGTTTTTTCTCCCATTTCTATTTCTTCTATTCTTTTTTTAGCTTCTTCTTTGATTTTATCAACATTAGCTATAATAAAATGTGATTCACTTTGAAGTATATTTAGTTGAGTTTCCAATCTACTGCTCCTTTCTAAAGAAGGCTTAGTTACTGTTTCAGTATAGTTAATTTGAAAAGCTAATTCTATATACATGTAAGAAATAATTGCGAGTAGTATAACAGGACTTGCTAGAAAAAGAAAGAAATTCTCTAATGGAATATTGCTAAGAGAATCGGTTAATGGTATTGGCAAGTCTTCTAAATAACTACTTGAGACATGGAATAAATCCAACATATTTTTGTAGCCAGTTAAAATAAGTGGTACTACAATCATTAGCACTAGTGCACCTACAGCTAATAAATCATGTTTCGGGTTTGTTTTAAAGAACGTCCTAATTGCATATATAATTGATATTATAAATAATAATTGAAATGAAATTAAATAAAAATCTCCAAGAAATATTGAAATTTCATTTAGAATTAAATTTGGGATTTGATCGATACTTGGTGGAGTTCCAGTAGGGAATGTGAACCAAAGACTTAAAAAGTTCTTAAAAAACTCATTAATGAAGGCAAACATGAAATTACGATTCACAAAGAAAATAGATGAGGCAAAAAAGGCACATCCTATTGCAATGAAATAAGCAACACCAAAAATGAAAAATGTAAAAATATTTTTTAAACTATCCAAAAATGCTAGTAAAGCAAATTCTCCATCAGGAGTAAAAAGTACTTCATTAAATTGAAAAATTGAAAGGAAAACGAACAATAACCACACATATAGTAGAACATTAATTATCTTTAATGCTAATAAATAGGATCTTGCCATAATTAAAACGCCTTCCCTTTTTTCTTTGCCTCCATATAATTACCTAATACTTGATTCATCATATCATCAGGACCTACTGTTATAAGATTAATTCCAAGGTTTCGAAGATCTTGTTTTACCTTAAGAATGTGCTCCATCATCTCCTCACTTATGGCTTCTGCTAGAGCTTTATCAGTAGAAGATAAATCAATTTCATGAATTTCGAACCAAGGACTAAAAGGATTAACAACTATTACTGTATGATTAAAAGGAATTAGCTTCCTCAATGCTTGACCAATTTCTTTAACATCTGATTCTAAATCTGATATAAAAAAGACTAAACTTCGCTTTTGAAATCTTCTTATAAAAAAGTCCATAGCTTCAACCATTCGACTTTTTCCTTGAGGTTTAATTTTAGCAACAAAATCTAAGACTTGATAAAAATGATCCTCTCCTTTTCCTGGCTTTAAAAAGTTCATATTCTTTTTATCTGAAAAAGTAAATATACCAATGCTATCTCGACGTGTTAATGCAACTTTTGTTAAAAGCATACAAGCTCGTATGGCATATTCAAACTTTGTGTTTTCAATAGCACCACCCGCCATAGAATTTGAGGAGTCAACAATAACCATTACTGTAATGTCTCTTTCGCTCTCAAATTCCTTTACTATCAATTGTTGAGAACGAGCACTTGCCTTCCAATCTATCAACCTGAATTGATCTCCAAATACGTATTTCCTCATACCATAGAATTCTGAACCTAATCCTTTTTGCTTAGATCTTTCCAACCCATAATTGATTTGAAGAGATCTCTTTGAACCTAAAATTTCAATCTTTTTGATATCTTCGTAAGGGGGATAAACTAAAATGTCTGAAACGCTATTAGGAACTATTCTCTCTTCTGAATTAAAACCAAGCCTATCTTTTATTATGATTGAGAGAGGCCCAAGAGGATACTCCCCTCTTACTTTTGGTTCTAAAACATAAGAGAACTTGATTAAACCTTTTGGACCAATGCGGGTAGAAATAAAATTTTCACCTAATACTAGCCGAAAGAGTTCTGGACTAAAATAATCTCGAATTTCAATAAAATCAAAGCTATTTTTTCCTGTGTTTTCAACAACTACTTTTATATGTACAAAGTCATCTTTGAAAACTTTTTCCTTTTCTAATTCACGATATACACGTAATTCCTCCACATTCATCTTCCAATAAAAAGCAGGAAGACTAATTATAGTACTAAATAATAAAAGTATGGCAAAATACACTAAGAAATAATTTACAAATGCAAATCCTGCTGTAAGAAAAAAAACTGAAAATAGAATCAGAGTTCTTCCTTTTCCTCCAAAAATTGTTATTTCACCATCCTTTTAGTTATTTTTCTTATACAAAATTTTTTATAATTGTTTTATTCATAGAGAGGCTTTTTTAGATTGGAATTGGTATTTCCTCTATAATATTTTTGATGACCGATTTAACATCTAGACCTTCTAATTCCGCTTCAGGTTTTAATAGTATTCGATGATTCAATGCAGGGAACACCAAAGCTCTTACATCATCAGGAGTAACATATTGACGTCCTAAAATTGATGCTCGTGCTTTAGCACATTTCATTAATACTAAACTTGCTCTTGGACCAGCGCCCATACTTAATTGTGGGTGATTGCGTGTTTTTAATATTATATCTCTGATATATTTTAATATTCTATCATCAATATAAACTAAATTCATCAGTTTTTGAGCAGCAAGTATTTCTTGTGCACTAGTAATCTGTTCAACTGAAGGGGATTCTCCAGAAATTTGTCTTCTCATTATTTCTACTTCTCCATCCTCTTCTGGATAATCAAGCCATAATTTCATCAGAAATCTATCTAATTGAGCTTCAGGGAGTGGGTAAGTTCCTTCCATTTCTATAGGGTTCTCAGTAGCAAGGACAATAAATGGTGTATCTAATAGTAAGGTCTGACCTTCTATTGTTACTTGTCGTTCTGCCATAGCTTCTAATAGAGCAGCTTGAGTTTTTGGTGCACTTCTATTTATTTCATCTGCAAGTACAACATTAGCGAAAATTGGACCTTTTTGAAGCACAAAACTTCCTTCTTCTTGAGAAAATATTTTTGTACCTGTAATGTCCGCTGGAAGAAGATCGGGAGTAAATTGTACTCGTCTAAATGAGATTCCTAATGTCTTAGCGAATGTTTTTGCCATTACTGTTTTCCCAAGACCGGGTACCCCTTCTAAGAGTACATGGCCATTTACAAGAAGTGCTATAAAGAGTTGTTGTAATATTTCTCCATAACCCACAATTACACGAGAGACTTCGCTTAGAACTTCTTGAGCCATCTCGCGGATAGGAGTTACATCGAGTTCCTCTCTCTCATAATATTTTGCTTTATCTGGGCCTTTTTCTGGGACTTCCATTTTTTTCACATTTTTGATTTTTTTATTAATTTAATTGGTTATCATGATAACTTATTTAAGTTATATATTATTAACAACCCATTCCATCTCGAAGAATAGGTTTTCAAAATCTTGTTCATTTTTCACTTTAGATTTTCCTTCTTTAACAGATAACATTCTATCTATGAATTTTGAAATTCTTTTTATTTTTACTTTTGATATAAGTGGTTCTTTAGCTATAGCTAAATCGACAACATTTTTAGTTGAAATTACTTGACCTTGCAATTGAGCATTTAATTTACGTTCTAACCTTCTGTAAAGTAATTTTAAGGCTTTACTGTATTCACTCTTATTCCTGAACCACTCTATTTTTTGAGCAAAATAGGAAGAAGTTCTAAATCTTTCTCGTTCTTCCTTTTGTTCTTGTTTTTTAGCTTTCTTTTTTTGAGATTTCTCATCTTTTTTGGGTAAATATTTCTTTAGGCTATAAACTGCTAGAAGAGGATATATCCATGCTGTTATTGGATTTGTTGAAAGGTGTATTATATATTGTATAATAAAGCCAAATATTCCTGCAGAAGTAAGATCTCTAGAATATTCTGGTCGAATATGGGCCTCATCAAAAGCGATGACCCAATCTTCTTTGGGAAGATTATATGTCAGCCAATTAATGATATTAATCCCAAATTGACGGTTATCAAAACCTGGTTGATTTATTAATTCATTATTGAATAAACTGGCATCTGCCGATAAAAAGATTCGTCCGATACCAGTGTCTTTTGCCACAAACACTGTTTGTGCTCTACTTAATCCCAATCGATCAGGAAAAACAGGTATTACAGCAGATACCATACTCAAATCCACATAATCATCCTCCTCTTTATACATATGATCTCCATTTACATCAACATATGAGTAATCGGTAGTAGAACCGACTATATCCCATCCAAAATAGCTTACAAATGGACCTCCAACAACAGCGGAGGCTTCAGAAAGAATTATTCTATTAATATTTGAAGTTGGTGGATTTAAACCTGCAGTAGTTGGGTGTCCTGGAAAAGATTCGATTACTGGAAAATCAGGTCGTAACTCATATGATCCATTATCTCTTAAGATACCTTTTGGAAATATTGTAACAGGAAGAGCACCTTGAATATCTGGATCTAGAGCACTAGCAATGAATATTTCCCATAGTAAAGTACTTGTACTGCCGTGATCATGGCATATAAAAAGAGAATTTGTTACATTACTTCTAAAGAAATTTATAAAGTATGGAATTTCATTAAGGGGGTTATAAAACTGATTCGTACCCAATAATATAAGTAATATTGACTTATTTAGTTTATTAAGGCGTTCAGTTGCGCTTAAGCTAGTTTGTATTGCCATTACATCATAACCTTCATTCTCAAGGGTGTATCTAAAATCTGAAGCACCATTCCAATCATCATTATATATTGAAAAATTGTGATCATTCTCTCCTCGATCGAAAATAGGTCCAATTAAAGGGATAAAAGCAAAAATAAAGATTGTTAGTAATAAAGCTTCTTTATATATAGAACCTGTTTGCACTTTTTTACGGGAAAGGATTTCTCTTGATTTTTGAGCAGTTATATTCCTAAGAAAAATAATAAAACCTACACCTAAAAAGACTGCTCCAACATAACAGACAAAAGGAACATAGCTTAAGTAAGATGGAAGTGTCTCTCCAGGATGATTTTCATTAAAGATGTCTATAAAATCTGAAATAAATATACCATAAAAAACTAGAAATATGGTAAAGAATACAAATAATATTCCCTTTGATAAATTTACATTTTTTCCTTTACTTTTTCCACTAACAACCATTTTTTATAAACTTATTATAGAGTGTATTTTCTTAGCTTTTAAAAGAACTAAAAACTTACTGCATGTAATTTCTTTCCGGTAATCTCGTTGTAAAGATTTGAAAATAGATCTATTGTGAAGTTCAATTCTTTATTTGTTGGTTCCACTCCTCCATATATTATATCTTCGATCTTTCTTATAAATGGATACACAGATTCAGGTTTTTGACCTAATTCATTAACACATGTAATCGCATATTCCCGAATTGTTTGGTGAGCTAATCTAGCTTTCTTATATTTCTTTCTAACTAGATCATTATAAACAAGATAGATATACGCTATAGCCTCTTTAGATCTTTCTGATTGGACCAATACCTTTACATTTTCAAAACTTTGTGATACATCCAACTCTGGTTCTTGTTGTTTTTTCTTTTTCTTTACTTTTACCATACTAATACCCTTTCCTTATTTCTTTTTTTAATAAATTATTTTTTACGAGTTTTTATTTTTTTCTAATTATTTTTAATCAATTTTCATTATTTTTTTAATATCTATTTAAAAATTTAAAATAAAATTATATCCCGTTAATTGTAAGTAAATTGGAGAAAATAGCTCCACTGTTTTATAAAAGTCATTTTCACTTATCTGAAATGGTTTAGCATATATTATTTCTTCAATTTTTTGAATAAAGGGGTAAATACTTGTAGGGTTTAGCTTTAGATCTTTTACACTAACTATTGCAAAATCCCTGATAGTTTCATTTATTAGTCTTGATCTCCCATATTTAGCATTTACCAGATCCATATAAATTGCATTAAAAAGGTACGATAAAGATTCCTCTAACCTCCCAGAATCTTTAAGAATTTTTAGATTTTTTATTTTACTTTCAAGAGGTAAACTTACAACCCTTGAAAGTTTATCTTGTTTTTTATAATAACGATAGCCAAAGATTGCAAGTCCAAGAATGATACTGCCTAAGATTGGTAAAAATATTGCTAAAAACATCAAATAAGGTGTTCCACCTGGAGGTGCTGGTGTACTTGGTACTTCTGCTTCTACATCAATATATCGAATTGTATCTACTCCAGTCCCACCTAAAACAATCCTTATACTACTAACTCCAACTCCAACTGGAAGTCTATATACAAATGAAAAAACTCCATTATTATCTGTGGTATCCATCCCTATGAAAGTTGAGTTATAATATATTTCTACATCTCTATTGCTAATTTTAAGATTTGAATCTGTACTTGATACTAAGGTTCCAGCGATATTTAAATCATTATTTTCCCTAATAGTCGAAGGCAAATTCCAAATACATGATATATCTGAAAAAATTTTCGTATTACTAATTAAGGTTTCCGAATACGCGACATTCGGATAATCAGAAAAGTTTAATTTTAAAACTAAATCATCTTGTGGAACAAAAGGAATGATTATATAATTATAAGGTATTTTACCGGAACTATCTGTAAAAAGAAAGTTGGAATCTACAATATTTGGACCATCATACCAATAATAGTTGATAAGTCTATTAGGAATTCCAATACCGTTCTGAAAGTTCAAATATCCTTCAAAATTAAAAAATTCGCCATGTAAGGATGCAGATGGAGGGTCTTGAACAGTAAAATAAGAAGTAGTATTTACGAATATCAATAAATGAGTGCGATATTCGACATTATCTGGGGTTGCATCAATGACTTCTGCTTCTATTACATGGCTTGAATAAACATCAAGAGAAGGATCTACATTATAATTAATTAAGAAATATCCATTAATATCTGTGTCATCATTAATACTTGAATATAGTATACTATTAATCTTTAGAGCAACAGTAAATCCTACTTTTCCCTCATCTGTTATTCTATTATATAATCTTCCATAGATTTGGATTGTAGAGTTATGAGGATGTCGAGAATTATTAACTCCAAACATATCAATCAAATCTAATGTTGCCCAAATACCTGAAGTCTTGAAGTTCTTATGCTCAACAAGGGTCAACATTTTATTAGGATTACAATTTATACCATATAAAAAAATAATTGACAATATTAGACCTAATACTAATTTGAAATTATTCTTATGTAGTTTTCCATTATTATTGCTTTTGATTGAGGTATTTCTCATTGTAATATTTATTTTTTTTAATTACGGTGGTCTAAATAATTGTTGTTCGATTCCTTTAACAAAGAAATGATATGGAGCATTAAAATTATCTTTAGGGTAAAAAGTAACCCATATTTCAGCATCGTCTGGCCAACCTGCTCCTACAGTTATCGTTATATTAAAAAACCCACTAGAATCCGTAAAATTTACCGCGCTTGTAATTATATTTCCTAGACTGTCTCTTATAGTTACATTAACTTGTTTATTAGCTATAGCACTTCCATTATCCCATCTTAAATAGCCATATACGTAAAGATCGTCCCCTTCATAGAATTGGTCTTTGACAACTCTCGTCTCAAAATTCCCATTTATATAGGTACCAGCTGTTATATTTATTGGAACAAGCATACTTATTGAAGTAGTCATGTAATTTGCTAATGTAATTCCAGATTCACTAATACTTCCAGTGAAGTAAACTAATAAGTAATAATTGCCGGAAGGGCAGTTAATAAATATTGAATTATCAGTATAAAAATAATTACCATTAGAAACTACTCTAAATTGAGGTCCATTGAAATTTACATAAGTTGAGGCATCTGCAAATAGATCGTTTAAAAGAAACATCCCAATAACTAAACCATCTAGATTGGTTCCGTTTTGCTGAAGAATGCCATTAACAGTAAATTGTTGGATGTTTCTTTGGACTTCAAAATTGTAATCTGGATTTATTGAAATATTGATAGTCTCATTAATTACTATGTAAGTTGTATTAAATGTACTATAAGTATGATAATTTACTCGCAGTCTTATTAATCCCGCGTGTAACATGTTAGTAGGAATATCAAATTGTGTGAATCCAGAATCGTCTGGAAAAGTATAAGAAGAGATTAGATTGTTAGTAAAATCATCATAAAGATATACAGTATTTCCTGTTTTTGGTAAAGAATGATTAACTTGGACTTGAATGTGCGCTATCTCTCCAAAATAATAAGTTTCAGGAGGATTTATATTGTCATAGAATGGTAAGGTTGGATTTCCCTCAATAGCCAAATTGATATTAAGTTTTTCAGGATCAATCACTTTTAATTCATGAGGACTGCTTATTATATCGTAAAAGTTAGGGAAACCCAAATAAAAGTCGTTCTCATTATTGTAATTTCGAGGGCGAGAATATGAAAAAATACCATCAAATTCAATTTGTAAAGTATAATTTTTAGCAGGTGTAGAACTTAATACTGAAAAAGTGAGATCAAATTCACCATTAATACCCAGTTGATAGGATCCACCAATTAGCCTAAGATAAGAAGTATAATCAGTTCCTCCATCTACCATATAAACTGATATTCTTACAAATTTGATAGGAAGGCGATTTAATGAGTCATTCACATATCCACGTAAATTAAAACTTGTTTGACCTCTATTAATTTCTCGTGGTATAGGTCCGCTTTCAATATCTACACTAATTGGTTCATCCAGAATGAAGTAAGAATAATTATAATTAGAACCCCACCTTGCTCTCAGCAGATGTGGTCCTGCTACGGTCGAAATACTCGTAGAATACAAAATTTGAGCAAATCCTAAAGTAGTTGACGCTGTTCCAATTGGGATTCCTTGAGTAACATCATAAAAATATATGATTTCTCCATTTGCTATTGGAGTTCCTCCATAAGTTAAGTACACCGAAAGGTCAAGATCTCCATTTCGATTAATTATAGGTTGATTATAATTATCAGATGTAGTTCCATTTATCCAGAAATTAAAGGATAATTTTGTAGGGGTCGAAATTAGCAATTCATTCGTAAAAGCTGAGGACGTATTCAATATTGGAAGAAGAAAATAATAGGGTTGCCACATTTGATTAATAGGATCCCAAAAACGCTCAAGAGTTCCGTTAAAATCTAGTCTTAACGTATAATTTCCAGTTGGAGTATTTGGAGCAACTTCAAATGGCAAATAAAAATATCCATCAGAAGTCCAAATATATTCACTAGGAATTAAATAAGAGGAGTAATCTAACCCAAACCTTAACAACTTTAGGGTTAATTCGCAATTGTATATTCGATTAAAATTTATACTGTCTAAGATTTCTCCTTCAATAAAGAATTGTGTATTTGTAGCTCCTGTTGCTGTTCGATTAATTTCTCTTGGATTTGGTCCAGATATAATATTTATCCAAGGTTCTTCATTTAAAATGAAATAAGAATAATTTTCTTGTAAATTATGCCTTGCATATAATAGATTTGGACCAGTCAAACTATTATCTCCTATAAAATAATTAATTGATGCTATACCATTTACATCTGTTACATCATTTCCTATTTCAAAACCACCTCGAGTATCATCATAAAAATAGACTGTGCGCCCTTGAATGGGTCCAACATTTTCAAGGATAACTCTTGCAGTAAGATTTAAAGTATCGTATCTATAAATTACAGGGTTATTTGCATCTTGAGCTGGTAAGTTATTAATATAAAATAAAATAGACAATGCTTTAGTTATATTAAATCCAACTTTTTGACTAGAATTTGCAATTGGACCATAAGTGAAAGGTATATAGAAAATTGGTAAATAAAAAGTTCCATTAAAATCAGCTCTTATTTCATATTGACCAGATGAAACACCAGGATTGATATTTAGAACATCATTAAAATTCCCATTAAGGTCAGTGAATTGAGATGAAGGTATAAAAGCATTAAAAATAGGATTATTTGTGCCATATTGAAGTAACACAAAATTTATTTCGCTATTCTTAACATTTTCACCTTTTATAGGATCATATAAATATCCTTGTATATTTGTGACATCTGGGATGCTATCGGAACGATTTACTTTGGTTGGATTGACATTTGTCAGTCTTACTTGGATATCCCCCTCAATGATAAAGAAACTATAATTAGCAATAAAGAAGTCAAATCTTGCTTCAATCACATGAGGACCTACTATTTTCGAATTATCAATATTGGTTAAAATAGAAGCTCTCCCACTTAGGTCTGTGAAGCTAGAACCAAGGATTTCTCCACTAGTTACGTCTCTGAATGTAATTCTTTTATTATCTATGGGTTCGGTGCTGGAACTTAGATAGGCTGTTAAATTTGCTACATCTGGTCTATTATATATTAAGTTATTAGAGGTGACAGAGACACTATAGTTACCTCCTATTATTGGGTTCCCCCCGACTCCAAAACTATCAAATAAAATGTCCATTTGTACCCATTGTCCATTTCCTAGAGTATCAGTAGGGATAAATACTTCCGCCCAATTGTAAAGATTCCTATATTTAACAGCAAAGGTATTTAACAATTCTACTGGATCCCAAACTTCTTCAATGCCAAAACTATTAAATCCATCAACAAATCTACTTGCAATTCCAAAAAATCTCGTAAATACACAAAAAGCGGAAGCAAAGTCTGCCCAAGCTCCTTGTTGTGTTTCACAAAACCAATCTACTACATCCCTTCCACTAGGGGCAGGAACATAATCGTCTGGATCAAGAGGGAATGTAAAATATGTTTGAAAATAATTTCTTATTTTATTAGCTACTACAAATGCATTGTCATCTTCATTTATAGTATTATTTAAGATTGTAAAGTGATTATAAACATAAGGGTTATTGGCTAAATATACATTTATAGATGGTGGGAGCTGTAAATACCTACTTTGAATAGAAAGAGGAGTATATTGCGCTTGTACTGCTGTATTATTAATTTGATTATTATCTGGTAAGTCTAAACCAAATAAATAATAAGATAGATTTGTATCCTCCGCATTATTAAAATCTACTTCTAATATAGAGCAATTTAAATCATCAATATATAAAATCTCTGAATCAAAATTTATATTAGGAGGTACTGAATAAATTCCACCTTCTATAATAAGCGGTCTTGGAAAAAGAGAGGGAATTACAAAAGAATTAACTCCTGTATTATTAGGGGATAAAGGCAATTTTATTCTGAATAAATCTTTATCCCAATGATATGCTGTATAATTACTATAAGGATAAAAATTAGATAAGAGTGTGGCTGCTGTAGAGTGCCATCCATCGCCAGTATATTCATCAAAACATTCATATTTCCATAATTTTTCTGTCATGTCATCAAAAAAATCATATTCATAAACTCTAAATACTTCAGCTTCAGAAGCAAGAAAAGCTAATTGAGCTAGTGAGAAATTTGCTTGATCGAAATCATCAATATCTCCATCCAACATATTTTGGATTGTATCAATTATATCTTGAAGCTGGTCTAAAGTTAAATTTAAATCACTAAAATCATCTATAGAAAAATTATAAGGAGAGGGTGGCAAGGTCAAATCAGCATCTTCCCATTCAGCTTCTGAAAGTTTGTCGCTCGGATATGGTCTTTGACTCTCGAAAAGGAAACTATAAAACAATACGGAGAAAGCAAATAAGGAAATTAATAACATAGTAACAAGAAATATTCCAATTATTCTTTTCTTATTAATTGGTGTTATTAATAAATCTTCACGAAATTCTGACATAAAAAATCAAATATTCCCTTAACTATTACCAAATCAAATTTGCAATACTAATTAAAATTATTATATAAATAATTTTCTCTAGGAATTATTATGATATGTAATATCTATAAATGAGTTTTTAAACTTCTTTTAAAAAAGCCTAAGCTAGGTTTTGCTATATTAATAAAAGTTTAGAAAATAGAAATTTATTAAAATTCAAATCCACATTTTGTACAAATGTTTTTCTTCGCATATTGAGGTTTTGGGATATAACTAATTATTTTTGTCTTATCCTCAACTTCCTTAATTGCAAAACCTGAAGCTCCACAATTTGGACACATTCTTCTTGTTCCGCCAAGTCCAGCTCCCACATCTGATGATGGTGCAGGTTTAGATGTTTGAGATGTCCCAAAAGAGGTGCCACTTCCATATGTAGACGTTTGAGAGGTTATTCCTTGGGCTAAACTCGATGGCATAACTGGTTTGGGTTCTTTTAATTCCTGAATTCTTTTTTCTTTATAGGACAATTCTTCTTGTAACTTATTAATTTGGGATTGAAGAGGTCCTATTTGTTGCTGTAAGTTCATGTTTTCCTGTTGAACACGCTGGAGCTGACCTTGTAATTGTGGTATTTGAGCTTGCATTTGAGCTTTCTCATTATTTAACTGAGTAATCTGATTTTGATAAGTTTCTATTGTAGCTTGAAGATTTTGAATTTTAGAGGTGAGTTGATTTACTTGGTTATCCCTATCCAAAAGTTGGGCGTTTAAGTTGGAAAGTTGAGCACTGAGCTCTTGAACTTGTCTTTGTAATTGGGTTATTCTTGACTCACTTTCTTGGATTTGACTTATCGCTGCATTATATTCTACTTGTGAGGGGCCACTTGGTATTGAAGGCTCAGGTTCATATGTTGGATAAGATTGTTGTTGTTGAGGTAGTGGGGGTTGCGGTGGTGGTATAGATGGAGGTGGTCCTGAAGGTGGAGGCATTGAAGGGGGTCTTATTGGCGGAGGTGTAGGTTTTTTTGGTTCTTCCTCATCATCTCTTTCATATTCGTATGAAATAATATTCACCTTGATAATTAATTATTATATTATATACAAAAAATGATCTAATTTGTAACTTTAATAGTGAACTAACTTTATAAATTATCGCACAAAGTTAGAACAACAAGGGTTTATAACGAAATAAATTAGAAACAATTCCAATAAGGACTTAATATCTCTTTCAATTTTGGTATTAGTTTATTGTTCATATAATCTAATAATTCTTTACTTGATTTTCTAGGTTTCTCCTCAATCAATTGATCGTACTTATCATTAAGAACTTGTAAACAATTATAAACTGCAATCGCTTGTTTATGTACTTCATAACCTCCCTCTAATGTAATTAAAATACGATCCTTGGCAAAATTTTTAGCAATAGACTTGATTTTTTTCAAGTAATTTGCTGGTGCTTGGTAAGTCCATCCCATCAGTGTTAACTCGTCTGTCCAATGTGTATCGAAGCCTGCTGATATAAGAATGAATTCAGGCTTAAATTCGTTACAAATAGGCGCAATTATTTCCTCGAAATAGGAAGAAAGCACATCATCAGCAGCTTTAGGAGGCATTGGGTAATTAATAATTTTACCTACCCCCTTTCCTGAACCTATTTCACCAATAAACCCACTTCCAGGATATAGTGTTCTACCATCTTGATGAGAGTTGAAAATTATTAACTCCCCGTTAGATTTTGATCCTTCAAAAAATATATCTTGAGTCCCATTACCATGGTGACAGTCCCAATCAATAATAACTATTCTTTTAATGTTTTTTTCCCTAAAGAGATACTCTGCTGTAACTGCAATATTATTGAATATGCAAAATCCTGAAAACTTATATGAATTAGAATGATGACCGGGAGGTCTTACTAATGCAAATGCATTTTTACAATTTCCGTTCAGAATTTCATCAGCAGCTTGTAAATTTCCTCCCACAGAATATAATGAAGCTTCATAGGTCATTGCTGATGCGTCTGTATCCATATCAATATGTTGGATACGATTAGTTTTTTCAGCCAATTCACAAACAGTTTGTATTTCTTTGATTAAACTTTCTGTATGCACATATTTTATCTGTTCTAAAGTTGCTTTCCTTGGTTTTATTAACTTAAAACCTGATTCTCCTAACACTTTTTTTTCTTTTAAAAAGTCCATTATTGCAATCAGTCTTTCATGGCTCTCTACGTGTGTGCCTATTCTATGTTGTAGATAAATATCATCATACACAATTCCAGTCGTCATCAATATTTCCTCTTTTAAGTTTAATAATCTTCTTTTTGTTTAATTTTAGATTTTAATTTATTTAATATTTACATATTTTTATTTTAAATCTATTATGTAATATTAATAATAAAGAAAATTCGATAATTATAATGGTTTACAATTTAAAGATCATAATCATTGGAGATTCTGGAGTAGGAAAAACGAGTTTAGTAAAAAAGTTCGTATCAGGGCATTTCTCTAAAGATTATAAAGCCTCAATAGGTACAAATATATTCATTAAAAAGATTAATTTAAATTCTACTAAAGAGATTTCACTTCAATTATGGGACATAGCAGGACAGGAAAGATGGGTAAGAATGAGAGATTTATACTATAAGGGTACCAATGGAGCATTAGTTGTTGGAGACCTTACCAGAAAAAAAACATTTGAACAAATAATTATGTTTTGGGTACCAGATCTTAAAAAAAATTGTGGTAATATTCCGTTTATTTTGCTTGCCAATAAAAATGATCTTAAATCAGACTTTTCAAAAAGAGAAATTGAAGAAATTGGAGAGAGAGTAAAAGCTAATTCTATATTTTATACTTCTGCAAAAAATGGAGAAAACGTGGACGATTCATTCCAATTAATATCAAAATTAGTTTTAAAAATTTAAAGAAGTTTCAATTATTTCTGTTATTTTTTTAAATAGTCAAACATTAAAATAGAATATTTATAAGCTTAATCTTCCCTATTTGTAAATTTTATAAAATTTGTTTTCGGCTCATAAAGAGTTCCCTCTTTTATCAATTCTTTAAGAGCATCGTTAATCCATTTTTCATCTAAATCTTCATCTAGATCAAGAATTTGTATGATAATTCTTTTCTCCATAGCTTTCCAATTATTTTCTTCAAAAATTTCCTTTAATCTATTTAATAATTTATCTAGTTTATTAATTGAACTTCTAGATTGCCCAACTAAAATTCTATCCATATCTATTTTTCCTGTTGTCTCATCATAACCCGTATCTTTTAGATATCTCTTAAATAGTTTTATTATTTCATCTACATCATCCTTTGAGACCTTATTTCTAAGTGCCATTCTGGCATAAGCTTCGCTTAATCTAACTAAAGCATCTAGATTCCTCGCTAAGATTGATACAACAGCATCTTCACTACTGTATTGTCCTCTTAAATCTAAATAAAAGTTTTTTATGTACTCCTTAGCCTCTTCAGTTAAAGATGGATGACATGTCTTTCTAGCATGTTTGATATATTTTCTTAACAAATCACCAGAAATCGGAGAAATACTTTTATTTTGGATTTTATTCAGTTCATCTGATTCTAGCATTGAATTCTGCAAAATAAATTCAGCCATTTGAGCATCTTCTGTGGGATCTGGTTTATCAATAACTACAAATATAAGATCAAATCTGGATAATAGAGAAGGTGGTAGATTTATATTTTGTGTAGGAGTTTTGTATCGATCATATCTTCCTGATCTTGGATTAGCTGCCGCTATTATCGCAGTTTGCGCTTTAAGAGTTGCTACAATTCCTGCTTTCGCTATACTCACAGTTTGTTGCTCCATCGCCTCATGTAAAGCGGACCTATCAGCGGGATTCATCTTATCAAATTCATCAATTGCAGCAACACCTCCATTAGCTAATACCACAGCACCTGCTTCTAAGTTCATTTGACCTGTGTCGGAATCTTTAATCACAGCCGCAGTTAAGCCTACGGCTGTTGATCCTTTACCTGATGTATAGAGTCCACGCGGTGAAATTTCAATGGCACTCTTGAGGATTTCAGATTTCCCGGTTCCAGGATCTCCAACAAACAAAACATGTATATCTCCTCTTTTGTAACTCCCGTCAGGTTTTGGCTTTCTAGTTCCCGCAAAAAGCGTTAGAGCACATGCCATTTTAAGGTCATCTCTTCCATAGATCGACGGTGCTATAGATCTAGCAATTTTCTTCTGGATCAAGGGCTCTTTTGATAACTTTTTAATTTCCTGTAAATCCTCTTTTGATAATTCAACGATATCTTCTGATTTATCTTCGGGATCAATAAGATTTACTTCAATAAACGTTTTAAATAAAGTACTATTAATATTTTTAATTGATTGTGCTATTGTGGACTTAAAAATACCAATAATTTTAACTCTATCTCCTGGTTTTACAAAATCAACTAAATCTTGTATTAAAATAGATTGGATTGATCTAGGAATTCTGCCAGGAGGTAAGTCTTCAGGAATTTCTTGAATCATAATTGATTGCCAATCAAGAAAAGTTGAGCTCTTAGATATCAGTCTAAAATCAGTTTGAGCTTTAGCCTTGCATCTTTTGTTTATGCAAAATTTTGGCCATTTTATTTTTGTTGATAACTGAATTACTTCAAATTGAAGATTACACATCGTACATTCAAATGTTGCTTTAACTAACTTAGGTCTTATTGTTGAGCTTCTTACTACGATACCTTTAAAACCTACTAATGTATCAATATGTTTTGCTCTTAATCCTCTTAGTGGCACCACAAGAGGGCTTCTTTCATCCTTTGTTGCGATTCTAACAAAAATTTCTTGATCTTTCGTTTTTCCTCCTTGAAATTTCAATACATTTTTGAAAGCTTCAACAGCATCTTTTATTATAGATTCAGGATCTGTTTTTAACATTTCAGCGATTTGGGAATCAAATGCTAATAAATCTTCATATAAAATAATGAGAGTGTTTCCACCTTTTGAAATTATATCATTAATTTGGTCCTGATACTTATAAATACCCGGTCTATCTTCAAATAATCTTAGAAAATCCTCAAACCGTTGAACCTGATGAATAGGAATACTGGGGCTAGATACAGGGGCTGCCAATAAAAATCACCTTAAAGAAATTTTCTATATACCCCATTTATTTTTAATGATTTTTTAATCTGCTATATTAACGATTTAAGCTTATTAAACAGTAAATAAATTTTAAAAGGAAAAAAGGAAAGAGAGAGATAAGATTTAGTGATAAAATCTTTAATATAAGGGAAAAAAAAAGAAACTAATTAATTCTCCTTCAATTTTGTTAATACTTCACATATTATAGGGTCTTGCGACATCTCACATCTTACTTTTAGTAATGCAATTACCCTCTTTTTAATCATTTCTTCTTCGTATTTAGCAGTTCTACCTAAAATTCTAGCAATAGATTGTTGAGTGGTTAATGAACCAGAATCACTTAAGTTTTTTAGGAGTCTCGACAACATTTTAGATAAACCCACATTGTTTATTACTTCAGTCATAGTATTTATTATGGACCTTCTTACTTCTTCAGACTCATCCCCTAATAAGATAGTAATCTTATCAAAATTATCATTAATAATATTAAAATCATAGATTTTCAGTAAATTAGCAGCTGCTTGACGAACTTTTGGATTACTATGAATTAAATTATCCGATAATTTGTCAAATGGAATAATTGATGGAGTTACGTCCTCAATTGATGCAATTAAATTCATAGCAGAGTTGCGAACCCAAACATTATTATCCCCCATCAAAGAGACCAATTTCAGCAGTATTTCTCGTTTATCATCAACTTCTGAGATGAGAATAGCTAAGCTTGAAACTGCTGCTTCTCGTACTATCCATTCATCATCTAGCAGCGCTTTATTCAATAAAATATCAATTATTTCCAAAGGACGTGTATGACCAAGGAAGCCTAGCGCTTTGACAGCAATTTCTCGGACGAAAGCATCATTATCAGAAAGGAAATCTACTATATTAGGTACAGGTATTAATTCAGGTTCATTTTTGACTATTTCTAGAATTGCTTTAGTTAAAATTATTCGAACTGATGTATCCAAGCTTTTTTGTAATTGTAGTAATTCATTTATGACGGGTTTTAGAAAGAGTGGATTTATTTTAGCTATACTTGAAATTAATTGAGAACCTTCTTTCCTTATCTTAATATCATGGGTTTTTTTAAATATTGAAAGTATTGTCTCTAATTGCATCTTATCAAGGTGATCCTCAATTAAGCCCTCAAAAGATGCAATTGAATTTAATACAACGTCATCATTATCACTTTCAAAGCTTCTTAATAATTTTGGGAAAGTGATATCAGGATTTGACCTAGCAAATTCAATTATAGTGCTTGAAATAATTCCTTTTGTTATAAATTTTGATTCATCCTTGATTTTAATTAAATTATCAAAGATTAAATTTGGAGATATTGGATATTTTTTTATAAGAACTCTCGAAATCTCTTTTTTCAATTCATCATCCTCAAATTTTATGAAGATTAAGAATATTGTTAAAATCTTTTCAGGATCTTTTTCCCATAAATCCCCAAGAAGATTTAAAACGCTTTTCAAAATGTTAGTATTAGTTGGATCAATTCTATTTACAATAGTATCTATATTTAAAGTTTTAGGATTTTCATTAAAATATGTTTTAAGTGCCATAACAGCTGATCTTCTTACAACCTCATCAGAATCAGCTAAGCCATCAAAAATTGGTTCAACTGGTATTGAAAATTTCTTAAAATTTCCTATCTTAGCAAAAGCTTCAAAAACAGAGGATCTAACAGTTCCTGTTGGATCAGCCATATAAGGAATAATTTGAGATACTAACTTTGAATTAATTCTTTCTATGGACACATTTTTCAGAGACCTAATTGCAGCAGCTCTAACTTTTCTATTTGGATGATTAAATTTGCTTAATATATCATTAATTGGCACAGAGAAGCCATACATCTCTATAATTTTAAAAGCTTCAATCTTTATTTGATTATTTGGATTGTTTATTAGTTTTTCAATATTTAAACTTAAATACATTTGTTTATCGTGCTTTATTAGTTTAGAGATCAATTTTAATCCAACTACTTTTAATCGCCATTCAGAATCATTAATTAAGTTCAAAATTAATTTTTTTGGTACTTTCTGCAATAAATCCATATCTGCATCTAACAAAGATCTCGCAAAAGGATATACTTTATCATAATTAGGGGCTTGTAAGCCATCGATAATCCAAGGAAGAATAGATTCTGGAATAGTATTTTCCAACTGCTTCAAAATTTTATAACATGTGCGTCTAGAATTGAGATTGGGGTCACATAAACCATCAATCAACATATCTTTGAATTTCCATTCGTTTGGATTTACTTCGCTTTTTAATGGAATTCTTTCAAACATAAGAAGAATTGTATTTTCTGCATGAACTCTTAATTCTGGATTTGGATTTTTTATAAAATTAAATAGAGGAATAGGATCAAATGTTTGACCACATTGAGTAATCTTAGAATATTTAATATTAAATTTAAATTCATTTTTCTTTGAAATCAAATAATAACTTGTAAATATTATGAGGATTATTTCTTCAATAGCCGATGGCCATGAATATAATATGTACTTTAGTTCAATTTCTTGAGTTAATATCCAGAAATTCAACGAACTTGATAAAACATTGATATTAACTAATATAAAATTGATAAATACATTTATCCCAATAGCTGCCATTAAATATGCCGCAAAGTAGATGTCAATTGCTCTGTATTTGATTTTACGCCCCCAAAATCGTGTAAAATATCCAATGATCCCAAAAAATAAGGTTACATAAGCAAAATAAGATGACATCGTGGAAATGGCAAACGATCCCGTGAAGAAGAATCCCATGGTCTGAAATAATGAAATCCAAGCCCATAAAAATACAAAGATCATGAAGCCTAAAATAATATATGGTCTAGGAGAAGATATAAACTGTTTCATGCCTCGTTTACTATCTTCAAAATTTAAAAAAATGGATCTTTTTATTTCTGGAATGTGATAATATTCATTTGAAATCCCAGCAATATAACCTTTAGTTCCATAAAGAATAAGATTTAATAAGGGGTAAATTAACATTGAGGAAATCCATATCAACAAAAAAGGTAATCCTGCTAAGGTTAATAAAAGTATTGGGGTAATAAATAAAGAATATAATAATACAGCCATAAAAAATGAAACTTTTTTATTTTTTGACCTATTAATTATATTTTTACTGATAAATTTATGAAAAGGTGTTAAACCTTCATCTGATTCTCTACTCAAAGCAATGAAAAGAAAGTCAATTAATGGGTAGATCGTCATATAGCTTAAACATATAATGAAAGGAATTAGCAAGAAAAGAGGATTCACGGTTTCAATTGTAAAAGTAGCTCCCATTGAAATAACTATCATTGTTGCTAAACTGAAAAGAATTCCGTAAATAATACATTGAAGACGATCTTTTACTTTAAATTCTCCCCTTTTAACTAAAGCAATCTGTCTATGTATGATATAAAAACCAAAGAAAAAGAGTAATACAAAAACCACAAATAATATAATTTCAATAATCAAATTATCCACAGATTTATCTTTTTATTTATCAAAAAATAATGTTTAATTTCAATAGTAGTTCATTAATTAGTATATAAAATTATTTTAATTTTTAAATTATAGTATGGTAATAATGGAAAGATTCGAAGAAACTTTACCTTTAAATTTAAAACGAGTCAATTTCATATTTAAAAATGAAGAAATAATGAGTGAATGTGTAAAGAATCATAAGGCATTTATTTTATTTGGAGAAAATTATGGACCATTTGAGAAGGGACAAAAGTATAAGCTAAAATTTTTCATAGCATTACCTTTTATTCAAAAAGAAATTTTAAAACCTATTTCTGATGAAAAATGTGATAATGTAGACGTTCAAAGATATGCTATAAGTGAACGTGATAATGAAAAGTTAACTAATCAAAGCAAGCCTTATTTTTTAAATAGGATTAAAGAATTTAAATCAGTTATGGAATATGAAGTAGAAAATAATCAAAAACCAAAAGTAGATTTAGACAGATATAACTCATATAGTAGTAATGTCATCGATAGTAGGTTATTGAAGTTGTTGAGATTATCGAAAGCGGAATTATCTTTAGATGATGAGAAACGCCTTACATTATCAGAGAAGATATTATATAAAGAATTATATACAGTTATTAAAGTTTGGAGGGATTTTTTTCTTTTTAGTTTATAGATTATTAACACCATACTTTTTAAAATAACTTTCTACAGAGATAGACAATTCCTTCGTAAGAGCTAACTTGGGGATAAGCTTAGTAAAGACACTCATAGAGAAATAGTCAACTCCTTTTTCTTTAATAACCTCTTCAACTGTTTTTCCATCATCTCGTATTTCATTTCTGTTTGTTAAACTAACAGCAGCAATTACATTTATATTATTATCTTGCAATCTGCTAATACATTGAACTAATGAATCTCCAGTTGTCGTAACATCTTCTAGAACAACCACTTTACCTTTAGGCATTCCTAAGTAAATTCTATCCTTCAATTCTCCATGATCTTTTACTTTTCCTCTTCCCATTGGTAATGGAAATTTCTCTGGTCCAAAAGCTGGATTTTTTTTAGCCCATTTAAATTGTATGATAATTCCTAATTTAGTAGCACCTTCGGGTACACCAAAAAAACAATCTGGAGTTAGTTTTAAATATTCTATAAATAATAGTATATAATCTGTTAAAATATCGATTAAATAGACATCCTCAGATATTTTTCTCCAATTAATATAAAATGGAGATAGTCTCCCAGATTTTAATTTTACTGGTTTCTTATAAAATCCGATTACATTATTCCTTATAATAAAATCATAGAAAGATTCTTTTTCGATTTCCCAATTCATTTTATTCTTTTAAGAGTAGATATTCTTTTCTAAATTTCGAGTATTCTTCTCCTGTAATTTTACCTGCTAAAAATTCTTTTTCTTTTTGTTGCATAATTGTTCTCTTTTTTAATAATTCCTTTCTTCTTTCAGCTTTAATAAACATTTCTGAAATTTTTTGTGTTAATTCCACTACTTTTTTATTTTTATTTTCTTGAAGATCGGTAAGATAGTTTTGGATAGGTTTAATCATTTCAATATTCTTTTTTCCAATATCTTCTATTCGAGTAAGAGAAAGGATTATTTCCTCTGTATCTTCGCTCTTTAATACATTGATTAATCTTGGAATTGCAATATCCTTCATAATATCATTAAGATAGTCCTCCACCTCTTTCCTAACAACCTTATCCTCATATGTATTTAATTTTTTGTCTCTGATATATTCTATAAATATAAGAGGTAATTCTACAGGCCAATCATTCATTTTTTCCTTATCAATTAACTGGATTACTCCACCATCTTTTTTCTGAAATAGTTTTATATCCAATCACCTGTAGTTAATTTTTCTGGCAAATATTCATCTGTTAGAAATTTAAAACCATGAGTAGCAAATGCTTGGATTTCCGCCTTATCTTTTAATTTAAGTGCAAGTTTCAAATCAGTTTCCCAAGCCTTGTTCTTTTTAACGAAATCCTCGTTTAGCAAATCTTTTGTACGTTTTTCGTCTTGCTTATTCATTTTAATCCTGGCAGCTTTAGGAATTTGGTATTTATCTAAATCTCGTGTTAAAACGCCTAATAATTTTATATTTGGGGTTGCAAGAAAGGGTGATTCATAGCTTAATCTTTTCGAACCTCTTAAATAGACAGAGTGAATGTAATGACCATAAGGATCACTATCAACTAAAGTAAAGGTTGGTAAATTCAATTCTTTATTTAATCTCTTTAAGAACATACGAGTTGCTACGTTTCCTACACCTTGAGCAGTAAGTAAAATGCAGGGATATTTTCGCCAAAATCTATCTTCCGCAAGTCTCATCATAGCGGCATTTTTCTCAATTACTAGAATAAATTCAGCATCAGATTCAATAATTTCAATTTGATCAAGGAATGGGGATATTGTCCATCCTCCACTTCCTTGTGCTTCAAGATCTATTATATCCATTCTGTCTCTAATTCTTAATCGACCTACACACGAACCTCGAGGGGCAGCAACAATATGTGTAGAATTTCTGGAAGTGTATAACATGGTTGATACATCTTCAATGCTTTTATCACTATTTTTTTGATCACCAAATAAATTAACATCTGTGTAAAATACTTCTCTTTTTGTAGCATGAAGATCTTCGTCCAATAATTCGCTTACAACTTCTAAAACCCTCATTAAGCGAGTTATATCTGCAACGCTAGTGAGTGAATGAAACTGTTTTTCCATAATCTGTTTACCAAGCAATAATAAATCATTATCCTCATCCCAAATGATATTTGACGACGATCTAGAAGGTAATTCAATAGATGGTCTACCAGAATTATAAATTTGTTCAATAATATTATCTGTTAGTGTATATATTCTGTTCAGTATTTTATTTCTACTGAGATCTTCAATTTTAATTGTATCGGCTGGTTGCTTAAATTCTTTATTCTGTTTTCCCATCTCTAAATAATCAAAATATAGCTGCTTAGTAGCCTTTAAATCATAATCTTTTTTTATCTTTTTTGCCATTTTATAATCACTTTAATTTCCAATGTTTTTTGGTTTTAATAATTTTTTCTTCGACTAATCCTTTTCTTAATAATTCTTTCATTTTAAGTTGTAAAAAACGGGCATCCATCATATCTTGAATTTTTAGTTTAAAAATTAGATGAGTAATTGGTTGCCAATCCTCATTAGTAAGTGTGGACAATATCTTCTCAGTTGTAATAATTGGTAATTCCAATTTTTGTTTCTTTACAGGTTTTTTAGCTACTTTCTGAGGTTTAACTGTTACTGATGGAGGTTCAATTTTAATTTCTTTTTCTTCTTCAATTTCCACCATTTTTGGACTTTCAACTTGAAAGGTTTCTGTTTTTACCAGTTCTTCTTGATCTTCTGATTTACTAATCTCATTAACTGTTCTTAGCATTTTGGTGGGCGTCATTAATTTTGGTTTCACTCCAATTGCGTTCTCCATTAATTCTATTAAATTATCTTTACTCAATTGATTTTGAAATTTGCTTTCTCCCTTAGAACTAATATTATAAATGCTTTCAACAAATTGTGGAATATATTTCTTGATTAAATCAGCTCTTTTTTCCTTTTTATGGATAGCGTGCCTTCTATTAAGATATACTCTTAATCTCCTTCCTATAGCCTCAAGACAATACTTTATTTCTTTAATTAAATCCTCATCGTCTGCTAAGGCATTTTTTGATTGAGATTTAAACATTAAATGAACATAAGGCCCAGAAACGTTAATTAATAGTTTAATAGGTCCCTTTGGAAGATTATTATCATAAGTGTCTAGTTTATAATTTTTCCAGTTTACCGATTGAACTGCTTTTGTTATTGCGCAATCTGCACTATCTCTTAATTTTGGGGTTCTATTTACAAATCTAGAAAGTACATCTCTAGATCTCTTAGGAGTTTCAAGTTTATTTGGATCATTACAGTAAGCTAATCCTGCTTCAACAACATATGCTAAACCTTTTCCGCTTGTGGGAGATCTTGTTTCAGCGGAAACAAAATCATCATCTTTGGTATAATTATCAATGAAATACTCGAATACGTCTTGATAATTCGTGTCTGCATATTCTTTTGTATCCAAGATAAAATTTTCAAGGAATCTCTCTGATTCAAAAGAATTTTGAACAGGTATGCTTGCAAGAATCCGTAAATTAAGATCAATCAATTCTTCACCATTAACTTTAATATTACTAAGCATTTTATCAGTTATAGAAGAATCCTCTTTAAGTAAAGCTTTTTTCTTAACATTTAAAATCTCATTAGATATTTGATCAACAGTTTCTATTGGATCTTCAAAATCATCAATATTTTCTGATACTTGTAGGCCAATCTCTTTAATTAATGTATTTTCTAAAACTTGTTCACCTACAGGTATGGCTGTATCAGTTGGAGGTGCCATATATTTGACAGATTTGAAAGCATGGAATAATGAATT
>JBHLLO010000023.1:0-41800 GCA_048885535.1 Candidatus Hermodarchaeota archaeon | reverse complement strand
CCAGTTACAATAGTATTTATTCGAAAATTTAAGAGTTCTCCAATAATTCCCTGATTCAGCAACTCTTTTGCTTTTAAAAAAATAGGATAGAATCGAAAATTTTCATAAAGTTTTAACTTAACCTTTTGTTCTTTACAAACTTGGATAATTCTATCACAATCTTCAATGGTGTGAGCTAACGGTTTTTGGACAGAAATACCTGAAATTCCAGCTTTTGCACAGTATTCAGTCATTGGAGCATGAAGATTATGGGGAGTTAAAACCTCTACAATATCAAGCTCTTCTCTATCGACCATCCTTTTATAATCTTTATAAATATTAATCATTCTTAATCCCCAACGTTCTACCTTCTCAGTGGCTCTTTTAACATCACTGTCGCAAACTGCGACAAGTTCTGTTTCTTGAGAGTATAGGTATCCTAATATGTTAAGATTAGCTATATCTCCACACCCGATTATCCCTACTCTGAGCATAATTTTAAGTCTGAATTTATTTGTTCAACTTATCAAATTCTAATTGTATTATAAACTTTTATTTTAAGCAACAATTCTTATACTTTTTACCACTTCCACATGGACAAGGTTTATTTCTACTAATTTTTTTTGATTTATTTGAGATTGAGATATTTGTTGTTTTACTTTCTTTTATCTGATTTGCAATTATTTTAAAATATGGTAGTGTATGTTTATAAAATCTTTTCCAGCCCTCACATAAGAAGCTTAAGACCCTCTTATTCTGAACAATTCCAGGACGAAATTTTTGACAATCTCCATGACAAAAAATAAGATATTGGCAATAAAAACAAGAATTATTCCAGTGGGCTTTTTGATTTCCGAATTGATGGTAAATAGGAGAGCCTAATAAATCCTCCCATGTATTGTTTAAAATATTTCCAAGAAGTAAATCGGTCCTCACAAAAAAATCGCAAGGATACACACTCCCATCATATTCAATAAGAAAATATTGGCAGCAATTATTCCCCATATGGCAGACATTATATCTCTTATTTACTAAGAAATCGAGTATAGAATCGAATAAACGAATAGATATATTATTAATATCTTTCTTAACCCATTCATTAAAAATATCACACAAAAATTGCCCCCAATCTTCACCAGTTATCGAATAAGGCATTAGATTAAAATTAGCATCAAATTCAATACAAGGAATATATTGTTGGTAGAAAAATCTATTTTCTCGTAAATATTGATATATTTCCTTGCCTTTTTTCACGGTCAGGTCATTAATTAAGGTTAAAATATTGAATTCAACATTATTTTCTCTTAATTTTTTTATTCCGCGCATCACTAATGAATGTGTGGGTTTTTGACCTATAGTTTTTCTGTAATAATCATGTAGAGATTCTGGACCGTCTAAACTAACTCCCAATAGAAATTTGTATTCTCCAAAAAATCTTGCAAATTCATCTGTAATAAGAGTTCCATTGGTTTGAAGTCCATTGCTTATTGTACTTCCTCGAGGAGCATATTCAATTTGAAGTTCCACAACTTTTTTAAAAAAATTCAATCCCATAAGTGTAGGTTCTCCACCCTGCCAACCAAAAACATAATGATTATTTTGATCAGTTCTCATATAGCTTGCAATTAAATGTTCAAGAACTTCTTCTGACATTCTTGGTTTTGGTTCTCTAACACTCAAATGATCAATATAAAAACAATAATCACATCGTAAATTACAATCCGCAGAGGCAGGCTTTATTAGTAGTGAAAAGGGGGTCATATTCTAACTTTTTTATTATAATCGGAATTCTACAGACTATTGAGTCTATATTACTTTATACTAAATAATGTTTTATTTAAAAAAAAGCCTTCTCTCTCTTTATTACATTTAATACTCAGAATAGTGTCATTTTGTTTTTAAAAAATAAAATTTTTTTTGGTATAATTAGAATTAATTTTAAATGTAATCGGTTTCAATGAATCCCTATTTATTTGATTTAATAATCGTACTGCTCACATACATTTACATATTTGCGACCATCCTCATACCTGTTCAGTTAAAAAAGAGAGATAAAATTTCAAAATTTCAAGCAAGAAAAATCGTACATTTATTTGCTGGATTAGCTGTATTTTCAAGTCCTTATTATGCATGGAAATGGTGGCCAGTGATAATTGCGGGCACTCTCACAGTTTTAGTATTATTTAGTTCCAAAAAGTCGAAAGTAAAGCAGTTAAAAGAATTATATGATTCAATTGGAGAAGAGGCAGAGGAAAAAGTAGGTTATCTCCAAGGTCCATTTCACTATTGTTTATCTCTTACGGGATTGATAACTTTATTTGTAATATTTGCTCCAGATCAATTATATTTTCCAATAGCTGGAATATTACTTATGATTGTTTCTGATACAATCGCATCGATCATCGGAAAAAGATATGGACGAATAAAAATAAAAATTCCATGGATAAAGGCAACCAGAACATTAGAGGGGTCTCTATCTTTTTTTGGGAGTGGCTTTATTCTATGCTTTATTGCATTTACCCTTTTGGGAGTTACAAATCCAATATATCAAACTCATATTTCAATTGAATTTGCTTTATTGATATCTTTCATTACTAGTGCATTAGCTACTGTTGTTGAATTAATCTCTCCAAGTACCTGGGATGATTTAACTGTGCCAATTTTAACAACTTTAATAATATTTCTATTAACTCTCATATAAAAAATTCAATTCTTTAAGAATTATCCAAAATTATACTAAATGATAACATAATGGAAACAATTAAAAGTTCCTTTGATTTGATTATTGTAGGTTCAGGTACAGGTGGAACTACAGCAGCTCGATTTGCAGCAAAAAGCGGGTTAGATGTGTGTCTTATTGATCGAAAAGAAAAAGCTAAAATTGGAGATAAAATATGTGGGGATGCTGTAGGTACTGACATATTTGAGTTTTTGAAACTTAATCCCCCTAAGGGAAATGAGCTATCTTGTCACATAAAAGGTGCTAAACTATATTCCCCTAATTTGAAAAAATGTATCGAGCTTATGGATCCAAAACAAGCAGGCTACATAGTAAATAGACAAGAATTTGGGCAAAGACTCTTAAATGAGGCATTAGATCATGGAATTACACAATTTTTAGATAATACAATGGTTTTAGATTTACTTTATACAAAAAAATCTGTTTCCGGTGTAAAAGTAAAACTAAAAAGTGGGGAAAAAAAAGAATTGAAATCTAAAATTGTTATTGATGCATCAGGTTTTCATTCTCCTTTACGAAAAAAAATAAAAAGTGAATTAATTGAAAAGAGCATATCTCAGAGCGATATAATTTTATGTTTTAGAGAAATTGTTAAATTTTCACCTAAAGATCAGGAAGTAAAAGATCAAGAATATATTTCAATTATCTTAGACCAAGAAAAAGCACCAGGAGGTTATATTTGGTACTTTCCTAAAAATGAGTCTTCTGTTAATATAGGGTTAGGTACCTTCCCTGAATATAAAGGTAAAATAAAGGATTATTATCGAAAAAATGTATTTGAAGAATTCATAAAAACGTCAAATTATGAAATTATTTCTTCTGGTGGAGGTGTCGTACCTGTAAGAAGACCTATCTGGTCATGCGCAGATGACGGAATAATGTTTATAGGAGATGCTGCTTCTCAAGTAAATCCACTACATGGTGGAGGTATTGATCCTTCAATGAGAGCTGGATTTTTTGCAGCAGAAACTTCCCTAAATGCGGTTGAAAAGGAAGATTTCTCAATCAATACTTTATGGGAATATAATAGTAAGGTCATGACAAGTTTTGGAGCAGAATTTGCAGCATTAGACTTACTTAGAATGACTTTACAAGTGCTGAATAACAATGAACTAAATTTTGGGTTGGAAAAGGATCTATTAACTGGAGATGAAATATTGGAAATTTCATCAACTGGTGGTTTGAATCTAAATCTTCTGAGTATGGTAAATAAAGCAATCAAAGGAATTGCTCAACCTAACTTATTATTAGACCTAAATTATTTAAGAATTAGAATGAAAGAAATTTCAAATTTATACAAAAAATTTCCAGAAACTATCTTTGAATTTGAAGAATGGAAAAAAAAAGTAATTCAAGTTTACGACAAAATTAGAAAAATGTTAATAAATACTAAAAAAGTAAATTAATTATTAAATGTGAATTTTATGGTCGATATATTGACAAGTAAATCTATGAATATAAGCACTTATAAATATATTATAAATAAGATTAATAGCCAAGGTGCTTTACATTTTTCCTTAATTGATCCTGACCCAGTCAAACAAAGTCCAAAAAAAGCAGCTAAGATAGCAGAATATGCTTATGAGGCGGGGACTGATGCTATTCTCATTGGAGGGAGTACAGTGTTTGACCAACGTTTTGTTGATGATACAATTTTGGCCATAAAAGAAAAAGTTGATTTGCCAGTAATAATATTTCCTGGAGGAATTACTAATATTTCTAAAGAGGCAGATGCCATCTTATTCATGTCTCTCTTAAATTCCGAGGATATAAATAATATTATAGGAAGTCAAGCACTTGCTTCATATACAATTAAAGTTTTGAATATCGAGCCAATTTCAACAGCTTATTTAATAGTTGAACCTGGAGGCACAGCTGGCTGGATTGGACGAGCTAAGCTTCTTCCACGGAATAAGCCGAAATTAACGGCAGCTTACTCTCTTGCAGCTGAAATGATTGGTTTTAAATTGATTTATTTAGAAGCTGGCTCTGGGAGTGAGCGAATGCCTTCAGAAATTATTCGACTTTGCTCTGGTATGTTAAATATTCCTATAATTGTCGGAGGAGGTGTTATTAGTAGAGATACTGCTCGAGAATTCATTGAAGCAGGAGCAAGTATAATTGTAATGGGGACTTATTTGGAAAATAACATCTTACATGATAATGGAATTTCACTAAAATCTATTATCGAAGAGATAAAGGAAGCAGGCAATCAGTGTAAAAAAAGTTATCCATTAAAATAAGGTCATACTCCACATGAAACTAAAGGATATTATTGAAATACTGCGTCCTATAAATGATATAATGGGAAGTTTTACCGTTATAATCGGTATTTTAAATACAAGAATTAATATTCCACTTAGTCTTATTATTGTAAATATTATCCTAGGGGCTATAACTTACTTCTTCATTGCTGGATCAGGTATGGTCATTAATGATATCTATGATCTTGAAATAGATAAAATAAATCGCCCAGGAAGAACAATTCCAAGTGGAAGAATTAGTATTCAACAAGCGAAAATCATTTTTTTTTCTACATATGGTATTGGGGTAGGAATATCTATATTTCATAGTCTTTACTTTAGAATTGGTTTTTTAAATATCCTCCTTGCGGTTTTTTTTGGATTTATTGGATGGGTCTATGCAAAATGGGGTAAAAAAAGTGGCTTTTTTGGAAATTTAATTGTAAGTGTTTCATTTTCGATTGGATTAGTTTATGGAGCGATATTAAATAATGCAATAATTCCTTCATACATTTATTTCTTTTTTTTAACTTCATTCTTTCTTTTGCTTTCACGTGAGGTAATAAAAGGTTGTGAAGATATCGAAGGGGATAGTGAATTAAATGTAAAAACCTTGGCAATTACAATTGGAATTAAAAAATCTACAAAATTTGCCATTATTTTTTCTATTTTAGCCATAGTTTTCTTTATTTTACCATTTTTTACTCCTATCATTAATCATATTTTATTCCTCTTATCAATGATTTTTGGTTTAGCTGTAGTTGGATATGCAATAATATTAATGCTCTTTTCTAAGGAATCTAGAGAAAGATTTAAAAAAATAAGTTTATTTCTAAAAATTGGAGCATTTTTAGGGTTAGTTGCATTTCTACTTGCAAGTATTTAAATATTTATTTAACTTGATCAACCAGTTGTTTAACTTCATCAAATTTATTACTTTCTATTAATCCTTTTAAACTTTGCCTTTCAAATTTATTCAAATTTTTAATGGGAAAGGTTTCTATTAATTTTCTCGTTTGATTTAACCCTAAATACTTTCTTGTATAATCTGCATTTGAGTATTTATATGTAGTGAGAAATTCACTATCCAGAGTCTTTCTAAAGTATTCTAAAATAAAATTAAAATAACTTTTTAGTAAAAATTGATCTTCTAAGGACACTTGTGGTTCAAAAAAAATTTGAATTGGATGTGTTCGATAGGGTTTACCAGATACATAAATTCCATAGACATTAAAATCGTCTTTAATAATTCCTAAGCCTACCCTTCCATTGTATGAACCTGTATCAACAGTCCTTATATATAATATGTTTGACTCTAATTTTTGTTTTAATTCTTCATTTATTCCTAATATTAGTTTTTTATAAGTATTTTTTTTATATTGATTTGCATCAATTAACTCAGTCTTATTAGGACCTAAATTTCCTAAAACCATCTTATCTGTTAAATAGTACTCTACTTTAAGGGGATTTTTGGCACGGTATCTTTTTAAAAACGCAGCAAATTCGTATCCCGCTCTAAATTTATAATTGGGTTTTAATTCATATTCTTTTCGGATGATTTGGTTCCTCTTTTTGATCTTAATGCCTGGAAATCTTAAGTTTTCCACTTTAGGAATTTTTTTTGCCTTAAAGAAGCCAATACATATATGAGTCCCTGTAAATTCAAAAGTTTTAGTTTCAAAAATAACCATTTTTAGTATTTTATAATTCTTAAAGAAATCTAATCGGAATTTATTAGATATTGAGGCTCCATATAGAAAGTTTGAAGGGATAATGTAAATTAGATTTTCAATTCCATTTCTTAAATCATTTATCATAGCTATTTGATATAAATCTTGATAACCATTATTATCTCCCTTGAAATATTTAAAATAATGCTGAGTTTCATGATGTTTTTTAATATATCCTAAATATAAATATGGTGGATTTGTAATATGAAAAATTGGAAGCTCTTTTTCTTTAAGAAACTTAGGAAAGCTGTCAAGATTATCTCGAATTAAAATATTGTGTTTTGCCACATTTTCAGGTATTCCATAAGATTGTGCATTGTTTACACTTTTTTCAACCATTTCTTCTTGAACGTCGAACAAAAAGAGATGACTTGAAAAGAACTCCTGCCGTTCTTTCGGATGTATATAATGCAAGATTGGCAAAATTAGATTACCCTCACCAGCATAGAGATCAACCCAGATATAACCCTTTAAAAGATGCTCTATTTCTGGATAGATATATTTGTGGAAAATTTCTTCGGAAGTAAGGTGTATTCCGAATTTTCTCCGTTTATTAATTTCTTGAAATTCATTGGACTTGTATCTCATTCTTTTCAAAAAGAACTATTTTTAATTATTAATTAATATTTGCTGCTGTTTATAAATAAATTAACTCTACAACCATTTAAAGAATAGTATTGAAAACTGGTCTCCATTTTTTTTAATAGAATGATAAAACTTTTTTATAATATCAAAATATCTAAATAAATCTGAAATAAAAATACTACTAAGGTTGGTAAATTTGAGCTATTCTGAAAACGAATTGATTAATAATTATTTAGAAGAGGTACGAAAGAAGTTACCTGAATGGTTAAAACCCAAAAAGGAAGAAGTGAATGCGATATTAAATGATCTTAATATACAAATCTTAGAGGAGGCGAGAAAAATCGCAGGGGGAGAAGATCCGACTCCTGCTGATATCCAACAAGCATTAATCCAAATTGGATCCCCAGCAACTATTGCTAGGATTTATAAGAGGCGTGGTACACCTAAGTTATATATAACTGAAGAGCTTTTTGAATTTTATTTAAGAACAATGCTTTTCTTCTTTACGATCGTAGTTATTATAAATGTTATAATTGGTATTTTTAGGTTATTCACTCCACCATGGTGGGAAGCCATAGGAGGGATGATTTCCGGTATTTGGATTGGATGTTTAATCACTACTGTCGTAATAACTGTCTTATTCGTATTTTTCTCAATGCAAGGTTTTCTCCCTGAAGATTTTGGAGTAATTCCTTCCCGACTAGCATTAGTCTTCCCCTTCCATCTAACACAGCAAGAATTAGAAGAAACTAAGGAATATACAAAAGAAAGACTTAATCAGGCAAAAGAAAAAGTTAAAGAAGTAATTGCAGAATCTAAAGCAAGGATTGAAGATAGATTTGCTGAAGTTAAAGCTTTAAGGCAAGAAAGATTAGCAGCAACAGAATTACGACGAGAACAAAAATTATTAGAAGCAAAAATTCGGAGAGAAGAAAAGTTGGAAAGAACTAAGCGCCTTCGTGAAGAAAAGAAAGCTATAGCTGAACAAAAGCGAGAAATGAAAAAGATGCAACCAGTCACTCTGGGTGAACTTATTTTTGGTGCTATCGCAGGAATTATTTTTGGATTATTCTTGGTTATACAACCTTTTGCTGCAATTAGCGGATTTCTAATTGAGTTCTTAGATTGGCTTAAGATTTTTGGTCTTCTGATATTTGTGGGTGGTTTATTTGACCTTGTCAGATTAATTGCAGGTACAAGAAATTATACTGCCCAACAAATTTTATTAGGAATAAAAACGTGCTATAACGCTTCATTTATACCCCTGTTCTTATTTTTAATCGATAAACCTGGAATTTTTCCAATTTCTTTCTTTTCGGGTGGCACAGTTTTAATAATTCCATTAAATACCGCTGATCCAGCTTACATGATTTACTTCTGGGTAATAATCTTAATAGTTGTTGGAATAATTATTGGAATGATTGTTAATTTCTATAAAATCTATAAAATTCAAAAGATAAAAAGAGTTTATTAATCTTTTTTTATTTATTTTTTTTAATTCTTCAAACAAAATCCTTTTTTTGAGAATTACATTTGAATTAAGTCAAAAAAATTAATTCACAGATACAATATAAAAAAAAAAACAAAAAAAATAATTATTTATTTATATTTCTGAAGTTTCCAGATTCTATAAATATCTTCAATATTAGTCAATGTAATAATTACAACTAATACTATCATCCCAATGCGGTAAGCTTCATGAAACTCAGGGGGTATTCCAACGTGAACCCATGGGGAACTGAACCATGGAAATATGTCTGGACGATTCAATAAGATTATCAAGAAAGGTATAACTCCAATTTTTAATAGTATTTTGATCACATGTATGATTTGATGTGTTGTTGGTCGACGATTTCCAATAACGCCCCTAGTAATGTCAAAAGAACCTGCAATTATCATAAAAATTCCAAAAATGCGAAGTAATAATAGAAAGTCAGCAATAAATAAGCCAGCAGGAAATGGTTGGAATATAAATAAAATTCCAATGACTAATCCAAAACCCCCTCCTATAATTTCGCCTACAGGTTTTATAAATGGTTTAGGTGGTAAACCGGCTTCAACTCTTGAAGCTTCCTTATCAAGCTCTTTTTTCGATTTAAAATCTTCTGGAAAATATCCTTCCATAGATAATGCCACAAAAATGACAGATATAATAGCAAACGATACGAATAATCCACTTTGAATCCCTCCAATTAAACTTCCTAATAATTCTCCTACATCTGTTGTTCCAGATACAATGTTAAGGATTAAGCCAACTATATTAAGAATTATGATGATAGCAAATACAATGACTAACACATTTAGATAAAGTGGCCACATTTCCTTTGTAATGTATACTTTAGGTGTCCCTCGTCTTTTATATTCCTTTGCGATGCTCTTTGGAGTTCCCATATGACTAATAGCCATTTGAATGGACTTCACATTCGCTTGCCCTGAATCTGATAATTCTTCCGCTTTTTCCCATATATGTTCCTCAAGCTCAGCTAAAATTTCTTTATGTTCTTTTTTATCTTTTAGCCAATCTGGTAGTACTTTCTTAACTTCTTTTATATACTCATTTACTAAAAATTCCATATTCTTTTCACTCATTTTTCAAAACCTCTTTCTTTTATTTCCATTTCAATATTATGACCGCATACATCACAATATCTTAATTCCAAAGTTGTAAGGTCGATTTTGTTAGCGCAATTAGGGCAGAATAAATATCGTTCAGGTTTCAGATTTACGTTTACATCAAATAATGGTGCTATTGCCTCAGTCAGTTTAGAAAAAAAGCCTGATAAGTAATTATATACTTTTATTCCATTTGCCGTAATAAAGTAAAACTTTCGCTTTCGACCTGTTTTTTCTCTCTTAGACCTTATTATCCCATCGTCTTCTAATTTCCTTAAAATTGGGTATAATGTTCCCTCTTCAATTATCAAAATCTCTTTAGTCTGGTCTTGTAAATCCTTTGATATCTGATAACCATGTACTCCTTCATCTCCATATCGATTAATAATAGATAAAATACATAATCCGGAAATGCCTCTGTTTATCTCAGATTCAAATTTCGATGCATAATCAAGAAATTCTGGATCAAATCCTTTAATTCGTTTAATCATTCTATCAACCTTCTTATATTTATTTTTTCAATTTTTTGATCAATAGTATTTGTTCAATACTGTGCTATGTATAGTATAGAAAAAACAATATTTAAATCTTTGGATTGCAAATTAAATCTTTAAAGCCATAAATTTCTCCTTCTAGCAGAAAATTAAATTAATTTTTATCATTTCTTAAAATAACATGAAGTTGTCAGATGATTTACAATCTAAAACTAAAAATCTTATATCATTTTTGAATAATAAAAAAGTAATTGTTGCTTTTTCAGGTGGGGTGGATAGCAGTCTACTTGCATTTCTTTCGAAAAAGCATGCAAAAGATACAATTCTTGTAACGGAAAAATCAATTCTCTATCCTGATGAAGAAATTCAAGAAGCAAGTAAATTTGCAAAAAAATATAATATTTCTCATATCATAATTGAAAGAAATCCACTTGAGAATAAAGATTTTAAAATGAATCCTCATAATCGATGTTATATCTGTAAAACTGGCTTATATAAAGATATTATTAAAATTAAAGATAAAAAAAAATTTGATATTATTATTGATGGGTCAAACTTAGATGATCTCTCTGATTATAGACCTGGAATGCAAGCTTTAAAAGAATTAGATATTTCCACACCTTATATTAATTTTAAATTCAAGAAACAGGATATAAGGAAAATCGCAGAATTTTATAACTTAGAGGTTAAAACAAAACCTTCTATGGCTTGTTTTTCATCACGTATTCCGTACAATCAAAAAATCGATGAAAAAAAACTCAATATGATAAAAGAGGGGGAAAAGTTCTTAAAAATTACATTCAAACTAAAGCAATTACGGGTAAGGTATCATGAAGAGAAACTAGCTAGGATTGAATTTTTGCCAGAAGATCTTCCATATATTCTAAATAAAGAGAATATATCTAAAATTAAATCTAAATTTAAAGAGTTAGGTTTTTGTTATATAACGATTGATTTAGAAGGATTCAGATCGGGTTCACTAAACGAGATATTATCGCTTAACAACAACTAGATTAATTGTTTTTGATGTGTTTGATTATTTCTTTTCGTTTTTCTAAAGCCTTAGATGCTGCCACTTCAATTTGCTTTTCCATTTGAAATTGTAAATCTGGAGGTTCTTCACCAACTTCTTGTTTGATTTTAGTATATGCTGACTCTCGGAATTTAGGTAAAATGCTTTTCTTACGGTCATCTCCATAGGTAATTGATACTTGGTTTGAGGAATCAACAATTCCAATTTCAGCAGATTTAATGCCATTATTTTTTAAATCTGAAATAATTTTACCCGAAATATTACTAGGACAAAATACAAGTAACGCATCTAAAGATACCCCCAAATAATCTACTTTTACTTTTTCTAAAAGGTTAAGAACAATAGGATTCACCAAATTTCTAATTTCCTCTTCAAATACAATTACTCCACAATTGGCTTCATAGTTTATCTCATATAAATCTCCCCTAAGACCTCCATTTGTTACATCACACATCGCATGTATATTATCAAAATAATCCGCATTAAAAATAACTTCACAAGCTTTTAAGAATTTAATATTTAGCGTTTCCTTCACAACATCATGATTTCCAGAATAAATCGCAGTAGTAACAATAGTGCCTCCCCCAGAACCTTCTGTCATTAATACTTTATCACCAGGCTTTATATTTCTTCGAGCAAGAACTCTATTGGCTAGTCCTATAGCTCCAATACCCCCAACAAAGCGGTCTCCAATAACCATATCACCCCCTATCCTCAATGTAGATCCTGCAGTGATAGGTACCCTTGCTAAGTCCGAAATAGTAGACACACCCGCCATAAAATCAAAGAGTTTACCGACATCTGCGTCGTCTCCTAAATGAGTATCAACTATTATTGAAATTGGTTTTGCTCCCTTAACATAAAGGTCCCTCAATGCAGCTCTTGTAACGTGGAATCCACATATAAAGGGAAAATCACTTAAGCGAGAGTGAATTCCTTCCATTTTTGATACAATAATTAAATTATTTCCGTCTAATTTTTCACTTTTAAAATCTTCAATATCGCATAAACGGACTGCACCAGCATCATCTAATGAAGAAGGTGAAAGAAATGCTCTATATTCGGTTTCTGAAAGATCTGCTAGCAATTTATGAACAAAAAAATCTCCTGCTCCTCGACATCCGACGCCTTGCTTACCAACGGTTATTCCTGAATTATTGACTTTTAATAAATTTTTTATGAATCTATTGGATACAGATTTTAAATCGCTTCTTTTACACTCTTCTAAGATTGCTCTTCCATACTTCAAGGCAGATTCTTCGTCTATATCCTTAAAATCTCGGTATTCTTGGATTAACCGTTTAAGAATTTCTTCATCAGAATTTCCTTTTTTCATTAAATTTCTTGTTAAACCTTCTAGATCGCTCAAATTTTTCACTTTTATTGCAGTTTATTGAAAAAAAAGTTCAATCAAAAAAAATCTTTTTATAATAATAATATTATTAGCATTAAGTAATCTATAGCTCAATGATTTTATTATCATCGAAATTAGTTTATAGCCTTCTCAATATTATTAAAAAGATTTTCGAGCGTGAATGGCTTACTTTTAAAACTAGTTATTCCTATAGAAAGTGCTAAATCTTTAATTGTCTGGTCTGCGCTCGCAAAAATAATCTTTGGTTTCTTTTCTACTGAATTGTTTAAAATTTCCTTAGTCGCTTCAATTCCATTTTTAATTGGCATCCTATGATCCATAATAATTACATCTGGTTTTTCTGAAAAATCGCTGTACATTTTAACAGCTTGCTCCCCATCCTTAGCCAGACCAATTACCTCATATCCTCTTGAACTTAATGCTTTCTGATAGAGTGTTCTTAATGACAAATCATCCTCTACAATAAGCACTCTTACTATCTTTACTCACCCTTCACTCTTGAAAACTATAAACCTATTCAGTTTTGACAACTATGTTAAAAGATTATCAATTTAATGATTACAAATTATAAAATAAGATTACCTTTTTTATAATAGTTCGCATAATGAAATTAAGGAATTATATGTCGATTCGAATAATTATACTACATTTAAATTATCTTGAAAATTCTAGCTAGTAGCTCTGAATTTGTATTAATTAACCATGAAAATTAAAATAACAGCGCCTTGTAGGATTCATCTTTCATTAATAGACGAAAATGGATATACTGGTAGGGTGGATGGGGGAATTGGATTAATGTTAGATCGTCCAAATGTTATTTTCGAGGCCTCTAACAATGCCAAGGAATTTAAAATTGAAGCTCATAAATATTATCGTGAATCTATTGAAGTGATTAACGAAAAAGCTTCAAAGGTTTTTAAAATCTTTAATATTAGTAATAAGAATTTTCATTTCCATCTTAAAAGATACTATCCTAGCCATGTGGGATTAGGTTCAAAAACCCAATTATCTTTAGCAATTGCCACTGCTATCACACTATTGAAAAATATTAAAACTGTTGAATTAGAAGAGTTAACAAAGATTGTAGAAAGAGGGGGAACATCAGGAATCGGATGGCGAGGTTTTGAAAAAGGGGGTTTTATTTTAGATGCAGGACATGATTTTGGTCAAGGAAAAGAAAAAGAAACTTTTTTACCCTCTTCAGCGTCCAAAAATGTTGAACCTGCACTTACTCTTTTTAGGTATGATATTCCAGAGCATTGGAGATTTGTTCTTGTTATACCAAATGTAGGTAAAGGAGCATATGGAGATGATGAAATTAGTATTTTTCAGAATTATGCTCCTATTCCAAAAGAAGAAGTAAATGAGGTATCTCATCAAATAATAATGAAAGTTATACCTGGTATACTAAAACATGATTTAAAATGTTTTGGAGAGGGTATAAAACGAATTCAAAACATTGGTTTCAAAAAAATTGAAATTAGCCTTCAACATGATATTGTAAAGGAACTTTTGAATTACTTTGAAGATTACGGAATAAAAGCTTATGGAATGTCATCTTTTGGTCCTAGTGTAGTTGGAATAACTGAATCTGAATCTGAAGCGAATAAAATATTAAAAGATGTTCAGATGAATTTAAAGGACATTGGAGGTCATATTTATATCTGCAAACCTAATAATCGTGGAGCTAAAATAGAATACTTAGATGATGAATAATGTCAACAAAAAATTATGATAACTTTTTTCCAACAGATGTATCTGATAGAGAAAGAGCTTGTTTTGAAATAGGAATAAAACTCGGAGCACTCTACCATATTCTATGTGGAATTCCAGTATCTTCAAATAAAAATATTATTAACTCTATTGAAAAAGGAATTGAAGCTTCTATATCTTGTCAACCCTATGTTAAAAATGTAAAGATAGTACTTGATGGGGACAAAATTATAGGAGATAAATCAAATGAATTTGCTTATGATGAAATATCTGGTAAAGTAATTAGAGCTGAAATTGAAGTTCAGTATAAATCAGTAAAAATTTTTGCAAAAATTGAATGGATTGAAGATTTAAAATATCCACTTATGTATATTGAAAAAATAGCTTAAATTATTCTTTTTAAATTCTGAATATATTCCTCTACTAACTCTAAACTTTTAATAACTTCTGGGTTTCTACCAAATCTTCTTATATCTTGTATAGTATCTTCAATCTTATTCTGGTAACTCTTTATTAAATCAATTCTTTTTATTTCGTAAGCAACTTTCAATTTTGTTGTTAAAATTATAGTTTCTAGAGTCAAATTCTCAGCTCTATTAAAGAATTTATGTGAGTTTTTAAATTTTAATATTTCAAGTGCTTTCAGGGTGAATATAGGTAAATTAACCTCTCCAAAATCATCTTTTTTAATAAAAGTCGATTCATTAATTGACTCACAGATTAGTATTGCCCATGCATCTCTGACAAATGGCAATTTGATTTTGTTTTCTTTTATTTTAACATTTCTTTTTAAACCATAGTAATTATAATATTCTATAGGAAATTCTCTAAGACTCTCAGATAGATAAGGTCCCTTCAATGCTGCTAATGCATATAAATAGATATTTTCTAAGAAATTAATGCAAATAAGACAATTTTCTTTCAAGTTCTTATAAGTTAGTGTATTTTGATATGGGTTGATGACAATTGTTTCTTGATCCTGCAACCTAATGCCCATACAAGACGCATTTGGTATTAATTCCTTACTTTTTATAGAAAATGTAGTAGCTAATATCTCATATAAACATCCTTCTTTAAGTCCAATTTCTTTAAATGTATTTACCATAAGATTTCAGAATTATATTTGATTTATTAAAAAAAATATGAAAAATAAAGAATTATTTAAGCCTTTGTTCGGATAATTTAAGATGGTCTGTTTCTACCTCAACAAAAGCCTGAAAAATTTCCTTTACACGGGGATTTGAACATTCTGCTGCAGCTTGACTGTAAAACTTTATGGCGCGCTCTTCTCGGGAGTGTGATTCTTCAAGGTTTGGTATATAGTCAGACGCACAATCGATATATTCAGGAAATTCAACCTTGTCTAGCTTTAATATTTTCTTCCATACAGAGGCGTGTTCGTTTTCTACTTTTGATAAGATTTTAAACAATTTTTGAGCTTCAAGATTATTTGCTTTTTTACTTGCGCATTTATAAAAAATAGTATTAGAAACTTCAACTTCTAAGGCTTTTTCTGCATTAACGCGATCTTTTTCATTTAATTCTACATTCCAATCATTTTTATCATCATAATTTTTTGCTTTAACTATATACTTTTTGTATGCACCGCAGAAAGGGCAACGACTTGGAGCTTCCTTGCCTATATAAGCTTCCCCACAGATTTTACAAACAAAAACGTCCACTGGAGTAATTTCTTCCACCTTGTTTATTTATATTAAATCTTTTTAATTAATAATTATTAGAATATTATTTGAATTAAATTTTAAGAATTAGTCCTTTCATATAATTTAAAACATTGACTTAAAACTAATAATTCATAGATTGAAACTAGTAAATATAAAAAGAATTATTGTACTTTCATATATAGTCAATTTCAAAAATATCTGATTTTCATTGTATAGAGTAATCGGAATCGATCCCGGGACTGCTAGTTGGGATTTCTTTGGTTTAGAGGGAGATGACATTATATTAGATTCATCAATTCCTACAAAAGAGTTGATTAAAAATCCTCAAAAAGTAATTTCAATCATAAAATCTGTAGAAAACATAGATTTAATGGTAGCACCGAGTGGTTTTGGACTTCCACTAAAGAAGGTATCTGATTTGACTGAAAAGGATATCTTTTTTACGCTATTAAAATTCGACAGAGAAGAAAAAAATAAATTGATAGGATTAGGGGAAGTTTTACGCTTAATCAAGGCTGAAAAAATTCCTGGAGTAATTGTACCAGGAGTTAAGCATTTGCCAACTATTCCGCGATTTAGGAAAATTAATAAAATAGATATGGGAACCGCAGATAAATTATGTACCACAGTTACAGGAATTAGAGATCAAATGGAAAGATTTGGTGTCCCACCTGAAAATACAAATTTTATTATGGTTGAGATAGGTTATGGGTTTACTGCCGTATTAGCAATTGAAGATGGGAAAATAATTGATGGTATTGGTGGTTCTAATATTATGGGATTCAGAGCATGTGGAAGCCTTGATGGAGAATTAGCTTATTTAATTAAAACAATTAAGAAAAAAAATATTTATAAGGGAGGTGTATCCTCCATTGCAGGGTATAAAGACTTAAGCTTAAAGGAAATCTCTTTACTAGCAGAGAGAGATGAACAAACAAATATTGCCCTTAATGCTTATATCTCTAGTGTAAAGAAGGCTGTGTACGCTATATCTTCATCTTTCTCTAGAAAGGAAAAGATAAAAGAAGTTCTTTTAGCTGGGCGCCAATCTGATTTAAAACATCTAAAAGATAATTTTATAACAAATCTTAATGATCTTGCTCCAGTAAAATTAATGAAATCTTACAGTCATTTATCTAAACATGCTGCACAAGGCGCAGCTTTCATTGCAAATGGATTATTGGGAGGAAGATTTAAACCTATAATAGATAATTTAAAAATAAAGGAAGCAACAGGGTCAATATTAGATGATATATATATTCCATTTGAAAAAAAAAAGTTATTCAGTGATTTAAATTCATAAAATACTTATTATAACCGGTTTAAATAGCTTTCCAATAATAAAAGAAATCGCTCAATCTATTACTAATTATATAATTGAAGTTTATAAGGCTCATATTACGGTCTCAGCGTTTTTATCTGAAGAGATTGTTGATAAAATACTTAATAGCATCCATGTATTAGATTTTGATTTAGTTTTACTTCCTGGATTTATTCAATGGGACACTACTACTTTAGAAAGAAAGTATCTTGTCAAAGTACGGAAAGGTCCAGAATTCGCTTCCGATTTACCCTTAATACTACAAAATTTAGAAGATATAAATCTATCAAATAAAATTCCCGCTAATAAACTTATAAAGATTTCTGGTGAGAAAGACTATCAAGAACATATAAAAGCACAATATGACACTGCTAGAAATAACATCTCTCATCATACTTTCTATATCAATGAACAAAGATCAGATATAATTGTAGGACGTAATTTACCCCCTCCCATAATTGCAGAAATCGTAAATTGCACTGAGAAAGATGATCAAAACATACTAAAGAAAGTAAAACATTATATTGAATCTGGTGCTGATATAATCGATATAGGATGTGTTTCAAATAAACCAAATCCAGAGAGAATAAAGCAAATAATCAAACTCATCAGAAAGAATTTTGATACTCTAATAAGTATTGATTCAATGTTAAAGGAGGAGATTTTTGCCGCAGTAGATGAAGGAGTCGATATGATCCTTAGTCTTGATTTTGGAAATTATAATGAATGTTTAGATTTGCCCAAAGATCTCCCTGTAGTGATTTTACCCACGAATGTTAAGGCAGCATATTTTCCAAAAAAACCAGAAATAAGGGTGAAAAAATTATTTGAATTAACAGATCAACTTAAGAGCTATGGGTTTAGTAAAATAATTGCTGACCCTCTACTAGAAACGCCTATTTCACCTGGAATTTGTCCTTCACTAGAAACTTATTTTCTATATAAAAAAGAAGTAGCTGAAGAAAATAATTTAAAATTTGAATTACCAATGTTCTTTGGGATTTCTAATGTTGTAGAGTTGATGGATATTGACTCTGTGGGAATCAATGGACTCTTAGCTAGCATTGCTACTGAATTAGACATTGGAATTGTTTTTACCGTTGAACATAGCACTAAATTGATCGGAGGAGTAAAAGAATTAAAAGAGAGTATTAAGTTAAATTATCTAGCAAAAAGCAAAAGGACTCCACCAATAAACTTAGGAATAGAAATCTTTAAAGCCAAAAAGAAAAAATCTCAAAAAAATCCACTAATTGATAGAAAAGATGCAATAATAGTAAAAGGATTAAACCAAGCTTATATTCCTGACGAAAAAGGATACTTTAGAATCTATATAAATCATTACTCTAAAAAAATATATGTAATATTTTATTCAAACCAACATCAATTGCTTTATACGTTCATTGGGGAAAACGCAGAGACTCTTAGCAAAAAAATAATTCAATCTCAATTAACTGAAAACATTTTTCACTTAAATTATCTTGGAAGAGAATTACATAAAGCCGAAACATGTTTACATTTTGGAAAGGCTTATATCCAAGATGAATAAATTAATATTTTATTTCATTATTCCATACCTAACTTTTAATTAATTCATATTTAGTTTTATTTAAGATTCTAAAATTTAACCAAACACTTTTAAATTAGAAAGACTCATAATAGTAAACATAACTAAAGATTAATTTTCTATATTATAAATTGATTTAAAAATGATTCCAAAAGGAATGGCCGTTTTCCTAAAAGAAAGACTTCCAGAAGTAACACTTAAAACTCGTCTTAAAAAGGAGAATGGAAGATGTTATTTAGAATTTAGTAGTGTAGATGTACACCTTCTTTCACGTTTAGGAATCATTGCTGATAAAGTTGGTCCAAAGCTTGTTAGTTGTATGTGGGATGAAAACTCTTCATTAGAAATTGGTGGGTATTTAGTAGTTGATTCTCTTTCTATGGGAACGCCTTCAATGGGAGGAATAAGAATGCTTCCAGATATAACGCCCTCAGATATTTATAACTTAGCACGTGGGATGACGCTTAAAAATGCAGCAGCTAATCTTCCGTATGGGGGTGGTAAATCTGGTATAGTAGCTGAGAGAGCGTTATCACAGGAAATACATGAAGAAATAATTAAAGGATTTGCTCATTTAATTCATCGTTATAAAGAAATATATGTTCCTGGACCAGATGTAGGTACTAATGATTCTGATATGAAAACAATTGCTATAGAAAATGGTTTAGACAGCGCAGTATCAAAACCAGCAGATATGGGCGGAAACCGTATAGATGAACTAGGAGCAGCTGCTGGAGGAGTTGTGACCGCATTACAAACTTTGCTAGAAATAATGCCTCGACTACGTGTTCTTCCTCAATTTGTAAACTTAGATATTCCAAAGTTAGAAAATTTGACTGTTTTGATTCAAGGTTTTGGAGCCGTAGGTGCTCATGCTTCTCGCATATTAAAAGAGAGAATTCCATTAGTCAAAATAATTGGAATCAGTGATTTAGAAGGATACTTATATAATCAATCAGGTTTGCCAGTCAATGAATTATTTAACTTATGGAAGGAAAATGGGTTGGTTACTAATACTTACTATCAAAATAAAATTTATCCAGAAGGTTATAAACATCCAATAAAATTCTCTACAAATTCAAATAATTTATTACTTGAAAATGCCTTTTGCTTGATACCTGCAGCCCCTATATTCAATTATCTGGGTGTATGGCAATCAGAGAATCCTTCAATGTTAGTAGAAAGAATGGGTAATTGGGCAGTGATAGTTGAAGGCGCAAATACATATTCTCCTGATCCAAATAGAAAAGCTGCTAGGATACGTATGGAACAAATTGTATATCGAGAAAAAGGAGTTATGATTGCAAATGATTATTTAGTAAATTCTGGTGGAGTAATCTTTGCTGCTCAAGAACATTTAATCAAAACTCCTGATCACCTTCAAATACCTGAAAAATTTCTTGGAAATCGTACAGAAGTTAACCAATGGTTATCAGATCATGCTAAAGAATTTGCAGAGCTATCTAAGAAACGGTTAGTTGCTGGTGAGGATTATAGAAAGGATGTAATTAGTCATAATATGATTGAATTAATCGATTTATTGGCAAATAATCCAGATATGCTTCCTTGTGCTGCTGCAGAGCGAATTAGCCTTCAAAGATTAACAGCAAAAGAAAGGGAGCAAAAAGCAAAAGATATTATGATTCCAATACCTACTATAGATGTTAATTGCAGTATTCAAGAAGCAGCAGTATTAATGATAGAAAAAAATAGCGGAATTATAGCTGTCCTCTCTAAAGGTAAACTTGTTGGAGTGGTTACTGATTGGGATATAACGAAATCTACAGCTGAGGGAAAAACAGATATATCACTTGAACAGATTATGACCAAAGAAGTTATTACTGCCATGCCTGAATTCACAATTTTAGATATTATTCGAGAACTAGAACAATATCAAATATCTGCAATGCCAGTTGTTAAGGATGGAGAAGTTTTGGGAAAAGTAAGTTCAGATTTAATAGCACAGCGTTATATCTTAAATTATCTACAAGATCATGAAATTTAGAAATAATTCACAATGTTATATAATGTATCTCTTTGAGCAGGTATTTTACCAGCATTTTTAATAATTTTAATGATTTCTTCAGGAGATAAATATTCTCCAAATTCAGCACCAGCACTCTTAGATATGTTCTCTTCCATTAAAGTTCCTGAAAAATCATTTACACCATAATTAAGAGACACTTGTGCAAATTTTGGTCCTAATTTTACCCATGAACATTGGATATTATCAATATAATTATTAAAATATATCCTTGCCACACAAAATAATTTCAAATCTGCCATTCCATAGCTTGGTTTTAATGGAAAATCTCTGAGTCGTGACAACAGAGGGTTTTCTTTTACAAAAGGTAGAGGAACAAATTCAGTAAAACCTTGAGTTTTTTGTTGAATATCTCTTAAAATCTCTAAATGGGTGATCCTATCATCTAAATCTTCAATGTGTCCATACATTATAGTCGAAGTTGTTGGGATTCCTAATTTATGTGCTGTTGATATAATTTCAATCCATTTAGAAGTACTTAACTTGTTTGGACATATGATATTTCTTATTCTGTCAACCAAAATCTCGGCTGCAGTACCAGGAATAGAATCTAATCCATTTTCTTGTAATGTTTTTAAAGTATCTTCAATCGAACTACCAGATATTTTTGACATATAATATATTTCTTGAGGGGAGAATGCATGTATATGGATTTTTGGATTTATTTTTTTTACAGCTTTTAATATTTCTAAATAATATTCGAATTGTAATTTTGGATGTAGACCTCCTTGAATACAAACTTCAGAACAATTATTGCTATTTGCTTCTTTAACTTTTTCTTCTATTTCCTCAATATTTAGCAAAAACCCTTTTTCACTTGTGATAGGAACGCTAAATGTGCAAAATTTACATCCTTGATAACAAATATTTGTAAAATTTATGTTTCGATTTACTACAAATGTGACAACATTTTGCTTTTTCTGAAAACAAATTGTGTCTGCCGTATGTTGAAGTGCAATGAACTCTTTTCCAGTCACCTTTAGAAGTTCTAAAGCTTCTTGTGATGAGATCCTCTCAGAATTAAGACCTTTCTCTAATATCGATTTGATATTAGGTTTAATTTGATTGTAAATTTGCAACATCTAACTTTATATTATCTATAATTTTTTTAATACTTACTGGGCAGAATTCAGATTTTTGTATATATTTCGAATAAATAGGAAGCCTTTCTTTTAATTCGTATCCAAAAGAGTTACAAATTGCTTTCAATTTATCAATTTGGGGCCATGGGTGATCTGGATTAATATAATCAATTGTAAATGGAGATATCCCTCCAAAATCATCGATTCCCAGTTCAATTGCATTTTTTTCATACCCTTGAATTAAATTAGGTGGAATTTGTATCGCAATTTCATTTCCAAATATTAATTTTGCTATACCAGCTGTTTTTAAAGTCTCTTTAATGGATATCGGTTTCTTTGGATGATATTGAATCCCCTCTTTTTCCACAAAATTCTGTATTATAACTTCTTGAATATGTCCATATTTATCATGTAAATTTTTTATTAAGAGTAAGTCATTAATTCTGTCTTTGAAGCTTTCACCAATACCCAACAATAAACCAGTAGTAAAAGGAATTTTCAACTTACCAGCATTCTTTATATGTTCAATTCTTTTCTCTGGTAACTTCCCAGGTGATATTTCATGGACAGCCCCCTTCTTAAAAAGTTCTTTATTACTACTTTCAAGCATCAGACCCATACTAGCATTTGAATTCTTCAATCTCTGCAATTCGCCAAATGTAAGTACCCCTATATTAGTGTGAGGCAACAAATTATAATTTAGAAGATATGAGCAAATATCTATAACGAATTGTATATAATCGTCATACTTTCTATTTCTCAATTCTTCAATAACCTCATTGAAGCTATCTGGTCTTTCTCCAGACATTAATAATGCTTCCCGGCAGTTTAATTCGACTGCTTTCTGAACCAAGCTAATCATCTGCTCATTTTCCAGAAGGGTAGTGTTACTTAAACCATTTAATTTAGCTACCTTATAGTTATAAAAACAATATTTGCATTGATTTTGGCAATAGTTAGATAAAGATAAAGTGAAATTTCTTGAGAAAGTAATAATATTTCGATTCTCCTTAGGTAAAGATGATTTAATCTCTTTTACCGATTCTTTAATCTTCTGAATAGACAAATTTTCATAGATATTTGTATCTTCACTCATTTTACTTTCTCTTATATTTTAGAATAACATAATTCTCTCTTTGTCTAACTTTAATTAATCTAAACCTAGGAGCTTCAATCATTTTATTGAATCCATCACCCTCAACGAATGAGATTGCATTTTTTCCTCCAACAATCCACGGCGCTACAAATATTCTTATCTCATCCACTAAATCTTCTTTAAGGAAGCTCCAATTTAGATTTCCTCCTCCTTCCAAAAGAATTGATCTAATTCCAAAATTATATAATTTTTCCATTAATAATTTAATATCTACTTGATTTCCTGTTCCACTTTTGATAATTTTAACATTTTTCGTCCTAAAGCGGTTAATCTTATCCTCGGTAACATTTTCTGTAGTACATATTATAGTAGGATACATTTCTGGCTTAAAATTTATTATTTGTGAATCGATTGGTATAGATAAATTACTATCTATCACAATACGATAATAACCTGTATGTTGATAGAATTTAATATGAAGTTTAGGGTTGTTTCGAAGTATCGTGTTTTTTCCAACCATGATTGCATCTACTTGAGTCCTAATTTTATGAACTTCTTTCCAATCCTCCTCATCCGATATCTCAGAATCCCCGTTTTTCGAGGAAATCTTCCCATCGATCGTCATTGCTGTACTTAACATAATATAAGGTTTTTTAACATTTTTCATGTACAAGTTTACCCCTAATATATGTTTTCTTAATATTAGATGTCTTAGTTCTTCCTAGGATCAAAGTATAGAACCTCTCAATATCTAAATTCGATACATAATAATTTGGATCATTTAAATCAATTATGAAAAAATCTGCGCGCTTTCCCTTAATAATGGATCCTACATGATTTTGAATATTAAAAATTTTTGCTGCATTAATTGTAACCATTTTCAACAAATCTAATGCAGATATATATGCGTTATTGTTTAATATTCTCAAGATTCGATATAAATATCGCAACTCTTCGAATAGATCGGGACTATTAGCCATTACATTATCTGTTCCAATCGCCACAGGTACTTTTAATTCAAATACTTTGTTAACGGGAGGAAATCCTACTCCAAAATAACCATTACAACGCGGACATAGTATTAAGGATTTTTCCTTTTCTTTTAATAATTTTAGGTCACTTTCACTAAAATGAGTTCCATGAATAAAAATATCAATAATCCCATCCTGAAAAATTTGATTGATAAGATCATTCTCTCTTTTAAGTTCAGCTACATGACATGCAATTAATTTTTCAAACTCCCCTTTATATTTCATTAATTTTTCTTTAAGTTCAGGAGATATGTTAGCATAACTAGGTAAACCAATTCCTTCTGCTACTTCGAATAATTTTTTAATTTCTCCCTCTTCGACATATCTTCCAAAAGCAAGATAATTGATATCAGAATAAGTTGTCAGAGTCTCAGATAATATATTAAGACCTTGGATTCCACCTTCCCTAAAGTCAATAAAAGATGTAATCCCGTTTGATACCATTTCATCTATTGCTTTCTTGATTCCCTTTACAATTACTTCTTTTGAAACTTTACTTAACATTTGATGTTTAATACCATTAGGAGGTGCAACAACCTCTTTTAAAGGCTTATTAAACCCTTGTTCCTTTGCAAAACTATCTCCTATATGAATGTGAGAATTAATTAAGCCAGGTATTAACAATAAGTTCGACTTATAATCTGGAAATTCTAATATGTCCTCAATATTGCTATATGAAATCTCTTTTAAGTTCCCAGATTCATCAAACTTTATCTTTATATTTTTTTTAAGTTCTAAATTATCACCGATTAGACCATAATCACAGAATATACCTTCATCACTCATAAGTAAGGAAAGTTTTACTTTTTATCAAGAAATAATTTAATTAAATATTAATTATTAGAATTGGTAGAAGCAAATAAATTTCGGTGATTTTAAATTAATCAATTTAAAAAAGATCTGCAAGACTCAATTTCGAGGGTAAACATCCCTATTGATAAGGTTGGAATTGTAGGAGTAGAAAAGAAAGTTGATATTATTCAAGAAAATAAAAAATTCTCATTTTATCCTAAAATCTCAGCATTGATTTCATTGCCTAGTCATAAAAGAGGTATTCATATGTCCCGTACCTCAGAGACTATTGAGGAGATTATAAACGAAGTAATATTTAAGCCTACACCTTCTGTTGAAGTTGTAGGAGATAGAATTGCTCGACAATTATTAGAAAGACATCCTTATACAGAGAAAGTTGAGGTAAAATTAGAAGGAAAAATAATTGTCCAAGTGAAAGACAACGAACAAAGAACAATTCAAAAAGCTTATGATATAATTTCCTATGTAAAAGCTAGGAAGAATGATAAAGAAGAAATCGACTTTAACTATTATATTGGGGCCAGTGCTGTTGGAATGACGGTTTGCCCATGTGCTAAAGAAATGAGTCAAGAATACGCTGAACAGATCATCAAAAATAGAAATGACATCAATCTCCCACCTGAAGTCATTCAAAAACTTCTTAATATCTTGCCCTTTAGTTCCCATAATCAAAGATCGACTGGAACTATTATAGTTCAAATTAAAGATTTAAATAATCATAAAATTGATGTATTAGACATTATCGATATTATAGAAGATTCAATGAGTGGAAAGATGCAATCTGTTTTAAAAAGACCAGAAGAGGCGAAACTTGTTAGAAGTGCTCATCTGAAACCTTTATTCGCAGAAGATGTAATAAGGGAAATGGCAAAAAACTTCATTTTAAGAGATTTCCCCAATCTAGATGAAAAGTTTAAAATAATCTTTAAAATAGAAAGTTATGAATCAATTCATCCTCATAATGTTTATGCGGAATTAAAAACTACCATAGGAGATTTAAAGAAAGAATTAGAAATCTTAAATTGAATCATTTAAAATAATTAAAGAGTTAGCTTTTCTTTTTTAGAAAATGTGAATAGATCATCAAATAATTCTTTACACTAATTATTCTAGGGTTTCTTCTATATGAAGATGAAATGGGAGCACTACATCTTGAACAGAGATTGGATGTTTGCATCCAATCTCTAAATTCATCTGCATGTGCAGGATATCTACATTTTGGACAGATAACTACCCCCCTCCCTCTATCATCAGGAAGTTTTGGTAATTTAAAACAAAAAATACATTTAAAATCTTCTACTGAGAGATATGATGCTTTTGGTTTATATCTCGAAAAATCATGAGCTTTAACTCTTTTAGTTTGAGTACTCGTTTTTGTCTTAGTTCTAGTTGTTTCTCTAACGGTAGTTGGTGTTCTTCTTATAGTCGTACGTGTAGTAGTTCTAGTTGAGGGATTAGGTCTGGATGATGTATTTCGCCTTCTAGATGAATTTAAAGTAGATGGGGAAGTTAATGAATTCAATCTTCTCGTACGTTGTGTGATATATTCACGAGTTAATGTTGGTAAGGATTGTTTCGAGCCAACAAATCCAAAAATAATTAGTATTAATAAGGTTGTAATAAGTAATATTAAAAGATTAAGGTTTAAAGAAAAATGAAGCGGGGTTAGGGGAGAATCATAAAAAACATTAACCGAATAAAAAGCTATCCAATATATCATAATAAAAAGAACAACTATGAAAGCTAAGATATAACCTAATCTTCTCGCATTTATTGATTTTGTACCAAAATAAATTACATTATATTTCTTAAAACAACGATAAAGTGAATAAGATCCGTATAGTACAAATGGAAATCCAAAAATAATGCTCCACCAACTAAAATATAAACTTGAACCCTCTATTAAGTTTTGACCTAAGATACCAGTAAAATAGCCCCAAATTGAGTAAAAGATGCCAATAAACAATGGAATTACCACAAAAAAGGCTGTATTGTAAGGAGAATTAAATTCTCGATGGCGTTTTACATTTTCTAGAATTTTAAGGGTAAATATAACCCATAAGCCAATTAGCGGCCAAGTAAAGAAGATATTTAATGAAAAAGTGATAATAAAACCATGTATTATGCCAATTATTAAGAATAGAATAAATATTATTGCTAAACCCTTAGTTTTAAGCACAGTTTGATTATCACCAATTATAACGCAAATTATTATTCATCATATTCTAAATATGCTGGTTTTCCTTGAATGATTGGATTCATAAATTCTAAGATTTCAGGAAGCATCTTAATATCCAATGTTCCTTTAATACCATACACTAAAGGATACCAGGCCTTTGTTTTCAGATTTGCACGATAAATCTCAAATCCTGCTGATGTTCCATCAATAAGATAAGGATCAATAACAAGGGCAACAGCTTTATCCCAGAGCGTTTGATACCTTGATTGAGTGCCAATATCCTCATTACTCATAAAACACCCATAAGAGGGATGACTATGTGCCCATCCACAAATAAATAATTTCTCTTTTTTAATATCTCGAAAAGCCCTTGCATAATTTTTATAATCTTTTATTTCAGCATAAACAGCTGTTCCATGTCCCATAGGATAGTAATCTTCAATATGTAATATATTACTGTGATTGTCTAATTTACCTGCAAGTAATCCTATTACTTCTACCCAATTCTTTCTTGGGATTTTTGAATTGGCATATTTAAGAGCATGACTTGCTACCTTTAGAATTGCCTTGACTGAAATATATACTTCTTTTTCTATTTCATCTACAGCAATAACTTTTTGGGATGCTTTAGTTATTGAGGCTTGAATAGAAGCTTGGTTAGCAGTATGTTTTATCGATTGCTTTTCGGGTTCTCTTTGAGAAATCATAGTGCTAATCTCGTTTACGAGTTCGTTTTCTTCTGACTTTAACTCTTCATAGATTTCATTTAATAACTCTTTCTTAATTATCTCCTTAATTTTTTTTTTAATTTCTTCTTTAATTGATTCTTCATTCGAATTTGATGGGTCCATAAATATCACCATTTACTTCTAGCATATTTTTTAACTAAATTTTTAACTTTTTTTTCAAAAAATTTAGGATCTTTCATCATTTCTATAGCCGCTTTTTTATTAAAAACGTCGGTTGGATTTACATATTTACCACGTGTGTTTAACATGGCAATTATGGCCTGAACAACCGTAACAGCTGTTTTTGAGGGACTCCATCCACCCTTTTGACCAACTAATGTGGGATCTACTAAAGCTAGACAAATATTTCTCTGACCTTTGTATTCACTAGGTTTTGGCCAAAAATTAGGATGCCAAATAGGAGTATGAATTCTTACGAAAGGTGGTTGTTTTGGATATTGAGCAGGGAATTTCATTTCCAGTTTAAAAAGGCCACCTGAATAGGCAGTGCCTTTAGGACCTTTGATTGTTAAAGCTAAATGATCAATACTTTTCTTTTTAGGGTTAAATGGAACTAACTGAACAAGATTCCCCTCTTTAACCATTTTTTTTAATCCTGCAAAATCTCGGGAAATACGGCTACTTCTTATACTCATTTTCTTAATCCCTTTACTTTGTTTAATTTTATATTAAAAATTTACTCTTTTATAAGTATCTATTTCATTAAATGATATAAAAAATATTTTTTGATTAGAACCTTATTTTAATTTTAAAGTTACATAAATTTCTCCACCTTTAAACCCTGCAACCGTTATAAATTCATGATTTCTTAAACCATTTTCAATTGGATTCTTTTCTAAGTCAATTACTTTAATATCATTAAAATCCAATAATGTTAATACGGGTTCAAACTCAGGTTCCAAATTATATCCATTTTTCTGTAATGTTTTAATTATTTTAATGCAAGGTGATTGCGAATTCATTTTTATAGCTACACGTCTAACTTGCCTTCCACATTGAGAACATTCAGTGTTCCTCGGTTTCTCGATGTGATAAAATTTCATTGTCATTGCATTAAATATCACATAATCTTTAATTGGTTCTCCTAATCCTTTATGTCCTTTATTCCAATGAAGAATCTTTACCGCTTCATGAGATTGTAAAGCAGAAATAACTGCATTTATAGTTATTATCCCTGGATCGTGTCTATCAAGAATTTTCACAATATCATCTTCAGTATATTCAGGTAAGAAACTGTGTTTAATTACTAATTCATTGGTAACCTTTTGAATAAACCTTATTTCATTTATGTCTTTTGGATTTGGATCTCGATCGAATTTTTCTCTAAATGCCATATCTCCTTTAAAAACACAATGAATTCTTTTACGAGGTATTCCAACCACCGTACACGCCGCCATCTCATCAGTTTCTCCTATAGGTAATGGATTACATTCATAGCAGGCATTCTGATACGGAAAAATTGTATAAATATGACCATGATAACCAGATACACCACCATCAACTAATGGTTTTCTAAATCTTATACAATGTGCATTTAAATTTAAGCGTGCATTCATTGAATCAAGACCTCCAATCACAACATCAGCCATTTGATATAACATGGGATCTAATCGCTCAAGCGAACTGTGGTATCCCTTAACATTAATATTAGGATTTATTTCTATTAATTTTTTAGTGGCTGCAATTGCTTTAGGTGTTCCGATCTTTGCCCCCGCAAAAAGAACTTGTCTGTTTAAATTAGAATACTCAATGATATCTAAATCTACAAGATCTAAGTGACCTACACCTAACATTGCTAAGTTCTTAGCAATTTCACATCCTAATCCTCCCACACCTACAATTAATATTCTCGAGTTTTTTACTAATCTCTGGGACCATCCTTCTAGGCGAAATTGCCGATCATATAAATTTCTCTCCTCGCTTGATAACGCTTTGTCAAAAAAATCTGATTTTTTATCCATTATTATCACCTTTATTAAATAAAAGAAAAAAAGGGGCTTATTGCCCTTAATTTATAATTTATGAAGAAAAATTTAAAAATTTACCCGGCAGTACTAGCTGGGATTAAAAGAATATCGTCACCGTCACTTAGGTTATAGTCTCCTAATTGACTGTCCTCATCCATGGTAACACCACCAGATGATAAATGAAATTCATCAGGATCGAGTCCGAATAGATTTCCTAAAGTTTGTTTGATATCATTTACCTGATTAGCGTCATTCACAGTTAACTTTTCCTTCTTTTCACCGGGTCCGATGGTTGACATGAAATATAAAGTCAATTTTTTTCCTTTAGCAGGGGTTTTAGATACTGGTGTTTTAGATTTAACAGGTTCCAAATCTTCATCAAAATCATCTTTAAAACTCATTTATATCACTTCTTTTTTTTTTAAGTTTTTTTGAATAAACTTAATAAAATTGCATAAAAAAGATATTATAAAACCAATTGGAATGATTTTGAATTTTTTATCATTTTCAATAAAAAAATAAGATTAATGTTTCTATCTTTCTAAGATATATCTATAAATTGAATGAATATCTAATATATATAAGCTAGAAAATATCGTTTTAGAGAGAAGATTTGGAAGTAAAAATCAAAATTGTAAACAGCGTAAATATAAAACCTTATGAGTTCTCCAGATAAAGTTAACTCTGTTGTTCTTGAGTTAGTAAAGGAATATTTAAATAAGAAACCCTTCTTTTCGTTGGAGGATATTATTACTTTTATTAACAATAGATCGAAAGCTTACCCTTACTTAAATAGAAATATGATTGAGAAAATCATTAAAAATCTTATCAAAAAACGAATACTAATTCCTGGAACTAAATTAATGAAAAATAATATTATTGAACATCCAATAAGAAACGAGATATACAATTATGTCAAGAAGAATCCCTCGAATATTAATGAAATTATGAAGGCTATAAATATTGGAAGTAATCAAGCCCTTTGGCATTTATCGTGCTTAGAAAAATTCCAATTTACCAGATCAAGAAAAATAGACAATCAAAGGATGGTTTTTGAATATGGTTCAGATCCAGAATTAGATGAACCTTATTATTATCTTAATCAAGACATTGTAAAAGAAATAATTGAATTGATGAAGATTGAAAATAAAAAATTAAAATTAACTAGAATTGCCAAGGAATTAAAAAAGAATTATAATACAATCAAAAAATATCTAAAAATACTAATTAATTTAAAAATAATAAAAACTGAAAAAGACAACAAGAGGGTTTTATTTAAATTAGATTTACAGAACTACGATAATATCATTAAATTGATAACACATAATTCAAACTAAAATTTCAAATTTATACCAATTGAATTTATATTTTAAATGATAAATTAGAAAATTAGAAAAAAATTAAAAAAACCATGAAAAGAAAAAGTAGAGTATTAAGTATTATTACTCTTTACATTACTTTTATATTAATCTATGTAATCCTATTCATATTAAAAATAGATAATTTTCCATTTTACCTATTTTTTACCATTGGTAGTGTTGCTGTAATATCTACTTCCACTTTTTATATAATAACGCAATCTGAATCTATACCAAGTAAAAAAATAAAGAAACCTAAATTTATGTCGAAAAAAAAATCGTTAAAGAAATATAGAAATGAGCTTGTTGAGGATTATTTTGACGCTATGCCATTAATAGATACATATGCAAATTCAGATGAATCATATAAAAATATACCAACAATGGATGACTATATATTTTCAGTTTTTAACTCTGAAGAATTAGAGAAAATAAATCTCTTAGATCTTTCAAAAATGGATAAAATATTTTTCTTAAGAGAGTTATTATACTTTTCTCCCCGGGAAAGAACACAATTAATTGAAGATATGATAATAAATAAAGACAAAGAAATAGAACAAATTATCTTCACTCCACCTAAAATTAATATTGAAATGCAAGAGAAAATACGTGTTTATGTGAGATCCTTAATAGAACCAGGTGAAAAAACAAAAATAATAATTGTTGAAATGTCTAACTTCGTTAGTGAAATTAAAGAGAAGATCGGAGTTTTATTTGATTATGATTTAAGTAATTTTGTAATATCATCAGGAGGTATAATCTTGGAGGAAAATTTGAAAATAAGTGATTATAATTTAGATGATGATGATGAGATTGTTATAATTCCTACACGAAAAGAAAAAAATTAATATTTTAACGAATTGATGAATAGATCCTCTACTTACTTCATTGTTTCATCTCTAACCGGCAGTACTTGCTGGAATCAACAAAATATCATCTCCCTCAACTACATGATATTCACTTAATGCGGTGTCCTCTTCCATAGTGACTCCACCAGAAGATAAATGAAAATCTGCAGGGTCTAAACCAAATAAATTCGCAACGGTTTTCTTAATATCTCCTACTTTGTTCCCTGTATAAACCAAAAGTTTTTGCTTTTTCTCACCAGGACCAATAGTGGATAGAAAGAATACTGAAATCTTTTTTCCTTCAACAACTGGTTTTACAGTAGGAGTTTTGGATTTAACTTCTTCACTAGGGGTTTTCATAGAAGGTTCTTCTATATCTTCATCTAGATCTTCATCCAAATCTTCATCAAACTCTTCATCAAATTCTTCATCAAAATCCATAGATTTATCACCTTATAATTAATAATTAAGATAATTTTGAAGTTTATTCTCAATATATTTTATATAAATAATAATACTCTTATTATATAAATGAAATTAGGATAACAAACATAATATATATTTTGTCCTTTAGGTACGAAAACTTTAGAAATATTGTTTTTATATCTTAATAATAAGAAGGGATTGTATGTAGATACAATGAAAGAAAATAAAATACCTAAATATCAAATAAAAGAAAAAACTCCAGAAGAAACGGTAGATATCATTCCAGATGCAAAGTTATTAAGACAAATAAAAGAAGAAACAATAAAGTTACAAAAAGAAAAAGCTGAATGGGAAAAAATTATTGAAAAACTTGAAGGATATAAAGAAAATATAAAAGATCTTGAAAAGAAAAGAAAAGAAAAAGAGCTTGAAGTTAAGGATCTTTTAAATCAACATAGAAGCTTACAGAATGAATTACAAAGAATGAGAAATGAAATAAAACAACATAAAAATGATCTACAGTTAAAAGAAAGAGAATTAGATGAAAAGAAAGCTGAATTACAGAAATTAAAAGATATATTAGATAGAGAAAAGAATAATTTAAGAAAAGAAAGAGAAAGAACAGAAGATCGTATTAAGCAGATAAAAACTAAAATACCTGGAATGGAAAGGAGAGAAAGTGCCTTAGAAAGAACCATTGAAAAATTAGAAAGTGAATTAATGGATTTAAGAAATGAAATCAAAACCCTAACAAGAGAGAGAGATAACCTAGACAAAGAAGTCACTGATTTTAAGCGAGAAATTTTTGATGAAAAAAATCGAATTCATGATGAAAAACAAAAATTAAAAGATGAAAAAGAAAGAATTCGTTATAAAAGGAAAGATCTGAAAGATAAGAATCGTGAGATTGAAAAGAAAAAAGTAGATTTGGAAAATTTTAAAGATAAGGTAGAAAGAAATGTAAGAGATCTAGAACGTAAGAAACAAGAGCAAGAGGCAAGAATAAATGAATTAAATAAGAAAGTCCCAAAAGCAGAAAGTAATTATTTCTCATTACAAGATAAAATCCATAAATTAGAGGATAAATTCAAAGTTTTAAGTAATGACATTAAGCAATTAGAAAAGGAAAAATCAAATATAACAAATGAAAAGAGTGTTATTCGAAGAGAAAGAGAAAAATTAGAAAGAGATAAAGAGAGATTGCTTAAAGAGAAAAAAGAATTTGAGAATGAATTAAGAAAAGCTAAAGAGATTCCCAAACACAAAATTAAAACAAAAACTCCTTCAAAATATTAATTATTATATTTCGGGAAATTTATGAAAATTCCAATAGGAATTGAAGGAGATTATATTGAAACCCACTATAATAATCTCTTTTTTGATGTTAAAGGGATTCATCATCCTTCAGATCGTAAAATATGTTTTATTCGTTTTTATCCTAGTTCTGATGGCGATCGTATTAAAAATGGAAAAAAATATAAAAAAGTCTACGATTTGAAAGAGCGATACTCACTCCTGAAAAATAGATATCCTAATTACATATTCTTTTCCAAACAACTAGATGTTGAAGTTCAAGGAGTAAAAAATGAGGAAATTAAAAAAATTTATACTCCACATGATTACTATCAAGAATTATGTCTTATATCCCCTATGAGTCAGCTTGAGAAGTGTTCTAAAGAGCTATGTGAGCTATTTATTGAAAAAGGTGGTGTTCCACATAATTCAATAGGGATAACTGGTTCTCAGATGATTGGATTAAGTAGAGATCAATCTGATATTGACCTAATCATTTATGGAACTGATATAAGTCGGAATTTCCAAGAAAATTTAAAAAATATTTTCCGAACTCATAATTACTGCAGGAAATATACTCAAGAAGAATATTTTTCTCATTATAAATGGAGAGTGGGAGACTCTAATATACCATTTGATAAGTTTCTGCAATATGAGAGACGAAAATTACACCAAGGTACGTTTAGAGGATTTGAATTTTTTATCAGATATCTGAAAAGCCCCAATGATTGGGAAGGAACTTACTATGATTATTTGTATAAAAATATGGGAAGAATAAAACTTAAAGCAGAAATTGTTGATGACCTGAATGCTATTTTTACTCCATGTTCCTATAAAATAAGACCTATAAGAACTTCAAAGATTAAGACTAAAACATATGATGTTAATCTAGATGAAGTTAATGAAGTTGCATCTTACAGAGGAAGATTTTGTGAGCAAGCTATGAAAGGAGAGAAAGTTATGGTTGAAGGTAAATTAGAGAGAGTTATTTTTAAGAAAAAGAAAGAATACTATAGAATTTTACTGACTGATCAAATACATGACAAAATGATAATAATTTAGCAATTATTCTAAAAAAATAAGAATAATCTATCATAAAAAAAATATAGAACTAGTAACAATAAATATGATTGAACGATATTTACAATCTGTAAAATTAGATCCTGAAGATGCTGATGCTTGGATTAATTTAGGAGATGCTTATTATAATATAAACAATTTCGATAAGGCGATAGAGTGCTATCAAAAGGCATTAGAAATAAATCCCTATTTTTCTGAAGTCTATAATAATATAGGGTTAGCTTTTTCAATGAAAAAAGAATTAGATAAAGCTATTACATATTATAAAAAAGCATTAGAATTAGACCCTTCTGATGCTACGATATATTATAATTTAGGATTTGCTTATGAAGATAAGAATGATTTTCAAACAGCATTAGATTATTATATGAAAGCTTTAGAATATGAACCAAGCAATACAGATGCTTGGAATAATATGGCTTTAATTTATCGAAAACAGGAACAACACAAGAAAGCAATAAAATGTTACGAAAAAGCTATAAAAATTAATCCTGATGATTCCTTACTTTGCAATAACTTAGCTACACTTTATTATGATATAAAAGATTATGATAAGGCCATTCTCTACTATAAAAAAGCACTAGAATTAGAACCTGATAACGCTGACTTATGGTGCGAATTAGCAGATATAGCTTATGAATTAAATGATTATGATTTAGCTATTGATTATTATAAAAAAGCTGTTGAGATCGATCCTTTCTTTATTGAGGCTTGGAACGATTTAGGACTATCATATAATCTTAAAGAAAAATATAATGAATCAGTTATATGTTTTAAAAAAGCATTAGAAATTACTCCTGACGACCCTATTTTATTTGAGAATTTAGGATTTAGCTACTATGCATTAAATGACTATGATAATGCTATTTATTATTATCAAAAGGTCTTAGATAAAGAGTCAGATAATATTTCAGCAAGATTGAAGTTAGGAGAAATGTATTGTAACATCAAAAAAGATTATAAAAAGGCTATCATACAGTATGAAAACCTTCTTAAATTAAAACCTAAAAACTTAGATTTTTGCAAAAGTTTGGCTTATTGTTATGAAAAATTAAAAATGTTCGATAAAGCTAAGAAGTGCAGAGATATGAGTTTTAAATGACAAATTATTAGTCTTATTAACTTTTTTATTCAATCAAAATGTCTGAATTATAATGGATTCATTTAATTGCGATCTTCACATTCACTCTCCACATTCTATTGCAGTGTCTAAATCATTAAATTTAGACACAATGAGAGAGACATGTTTGAAAAAAGGCCTTCATATTTTGGGTACGGGAGATGTTCTACAACCGGATTGGCTAAGATATTTGGAAAATAATCTTAAGAGAAATAATGATAAAAGCTACTATTATAAAGGCATTTCGTTCATTCTGCAAACTGAGATTGAAGATAATGATAGCATTCATCACATTATATTATTTCCTGATTTTGATTCAGTTAAGGTAACTCAAAATAAATTAAAGAATTATTCAAAAAACATTTTTAATGAATGGGGTGGTCGTCCAAGAGTTGATCTATCTCCTGCAGAATTGGTTGATGTAATAACTGATCAGGGGGGTTTAATCGGACCTGCCCATGCCTTTACACCTTTTAAAGCAATATTTCGTCAAAAAAAATATAAAACATTAGAAGATTGTTATCAGACGGTTGTTAAAAAAGTCATTTTTCTAGAATTAGGTTTATCTGCTAACACTGATTTAGCAGATCGCTTAGAAACTTTAAAAAACATTACTTTTTTAAGCAATAGTGATGCCCACTCCCAAGATCCACGTTCATTAGGTAGAGAATTTAATAAATTAGATATGGATAATCCCTCTTTCGCTGAAGTAGAGCTTGCTTTAAAAAGAAAAAATGGAAGAAAAGTTACATTAAATGTTGGCTTGCATCCCAAATTAGGAAAATATTATAATATGTTTTGTAGTAAATGCAGAAGAAGATTATTTTTCAAAAAAGGTAAAAAGGCAATATCTGGGATTCTTTCTAACTATAAAATAACTGACAACGCTATAATATTTTTTTCAGCCGATCCATTAATGTCTAGAAAAGAATTCATCCATCAAGTAGCAAAGGAAAAAGTTAATTGTTTAGCATGTAAAGAAGAATTTAATAAAAACTTTAAAATTAAATTAGGAGTGAGTGAAAGAATTGACACTATTGCCTCTTATGATAAACCGAAACATCCAGATCATCGTCCTAAATATATTAATGCAATTCCTTTAATCGATATAATCAGATCCGTTCGAGGAGTTAAAAGTATTAATAGCAAAACCGTATTAAATCAGTACAATCAAATAATTGAAAAATTCGGAACTGAATTTTCAATTTTAATAGATCTTCCAATATCTGAGTTAGAAGAATTTGATAAGGAAATTGCGTCAGTTATAAGTGCCTTTAGATGCGATGAAATTCGTTATACCCCTGGTGGAGGGGGCGTATATGGGAAGATTAAATTAGATATTTAAGAAGCAAAAAACTTCTAGCCTTAAATTTCAGTAGTTATAAGGAGGTCTAATAAAGAAAATTTAAAAATCAAACTCTAGATCTAATTTTATCAATTCCCCACAACTACACGTCATAAAGTCAAAAATTTTAACCGCTACAACTAAAAGTTCTAATTGATTACGAGGAAACTGATTTTTGAATTTCTTTCTATATCCACAAGAGGGGCAACTTAGAATGGCTCTAACATTTATTATTGATTCTTTATGCTCTGAACTATTTACGGATTTTCCACTGCTCTCGTTATTATAATCAATTTCCATTATAACTAAAACCCCTTCCTATATTCAAAATGAAAATTTAATCTTATAAATTTAATTCTTAAATTAAATTTCCTATTTTTTATGTGAACAAATTATAAATTATTGAATATATCATACTTAGTCATTTTCTATAAATTTAAAACAATTTTAAAATTAGGTTAACTGAAATTTATTTAATATTAGAGGAAATAGATCTTCAATCTTAACGTCTATTCGAACTAGTTACCTTAACATATATGCTTTAGGATAATACATCAGTAATACAAGAATAATACTTTCCTATATTATTCTGATATAATACTGATATTATATATCAAGAAACCATTTAAGGTAAATTAAATGAACGATAAAAAATACGATTTAACTGATCTTGCTAAATCAAGAATCTCAGTTAGATCAAGATTCAATGAAATTGCTCGTTATAATAAAAGTAACCAAATATCTGACCTTGATGATGATAAATATTTATCTGATTTATTAAAAATACTAAAGATTAGAAGTGTCGTTGTAGGAATTGGGGGTGCTGGTAACAACACTGTATCAAGAATGCAAGATATTGGAAATGATTTTGTAGAAACTATAAATGTCAATACCGATGCACATGATTTATATTATTCAAATGCGAGTAAAAAACTTCTAATAGGTAAAGAGACATGTAACGGACTAGGCTCCGGTAATGACCCCAACATTGGGGCTACAGCGGCCGAAGAGGATATAGAAAGATTATCTGAAACATTGAAAGCAGATGTTGTTTTTTTAACATTTGGCTTAGGTGGAGGCACAGGTACTGGCGCCGCTCCTATAATTGCAAGGGAAGCTAAGAAAAATGATGCCACAGTAGTTACATTTTGTTCAATTCCCTTCACATCTGAAGGAAAAGAACGAAAAAAAAGAGCAAAATTGGGATTAAAGGAAATTATTCAACATACTGATTGCCTTATACCAATACCTAATGATAATCTTTTAAGGTTTAACGACAATATTCCCATTTTAACTGGTTTCAAAATAATGGATGAGGTTCTAATTAGATGTATTCGCGAAATTCTTAATCTAATTAATAATTGTGGTTTAATAAACATTGATTATGCTGACGTTAGAAAAGTTTTTGAAAAGAAAGGCGAGGTTCCAAGTGGTTTGATTGGTATAACAGAATCTTTTGGTGATGAACTAGATCTAGTAAAAAAGGCTAAATTGGCTTTACATAATCCCCTTTTGGAACCTGATCCTAAGCAAGTAGATAAATGTATTGTCTCAGTCACAGGTGACCATAAAATTTCTTTATCCAAAATTGACAAAATCATCGCCACAATCTCAAATGAAATTCCTGAAGAAGCCTCACTTAAGTTTGGAACAGCTTTGGATCCATCACTTAAGTCAAAAATTAGAATAATGGCTTTAGGAAGAGGACCTATATCACCATATGTTATGTCAGTAATCGAAGAAACAGAATTTCCTCAACCTGATTTTTTGCATCATTAAAAATCATTTATAAATCATCTCCTCCTTATCTTCAACATATATTAGTCTAATTTGGTTAAGTTGAATATTAAATGCCTAAAAAAATGCCAGAAATAGCTCTTAAAAAAGCTATTCTTGAATTTCTAAAGAAGAGGAAAGTTCTTGTATTATGTACATGTTCTAAAAATATTCCTCGAGCAACTCCTATGGATTTTTATATTGATAAAAATATTGATGATTTCAATATATATGTTGGACCTACCCCAGGTAAAAAAGTAGATAATATCAAAGAAAATCCCATTGTTAGTATTGGTATTTATACTCCAATGTCAGAGGGAAAAATACAAGGTTTGCAAATTACATCTTCAGGTAAAGATAGGTTGGTATTTTTAAAAGAGGGAGATGAAGAATTCAAAAAAGCACAAAAGATTGTACGCGGAAGAAGAAAACTTATTTTAAAAATTATACCTGAAAAAATAGAATTTCTAGATTATGACTTTATTAAAGAAGGATATTCAAGACTCCAAGTTTTAGAATTATAAAAAAAATAGAAATTAAAATTAAAGAAATAATTTAATTATTTCTTGAGCATCAAATAATACTTCAGGAAAGTATTTGTACCCCTCCACTTGAGTATAAATAGTATATCTTCTGCCAATTGCTTTCAACGCTTCTAATATTTTATCGTCAGGGCATTCATACACGGCATAAGTTTTAATCATACCTTCTGGAGACATTGCCATCCAATGGTGTACTCTTTTTACAAAATCTGGGTATTCTGGTTTGTCCTTTGCTGTATAGACTTTTATCATTTCATCTCCTTTGCTTTGGGGAGTCCAACCAGTAACTAAAATATGAGCCACTTGAATTTAACCTCTTTCTTTAATTACAATTAGATTTCGTTGTAGGTAAAATTTAATTTTATAATATAAAAGCTTTATCAATGTAATACTACTGATAAGATCATTGTTTTTTATTAGAAGTTGAATTAAGAAGATATATAATAAAATTGTTAAGAAATGAAATATTAAATGAAATTATTAGGAGAATCATAATTTTCTTAATTATTTTATAAAATAGTTTTGATTATCATAATTTGATTAAAGTGCTCTCAGATAAAGAACGATTGGAATTAAAAGATGCTCACATTGATAAGCAATTAAAAAGCATTTTCAAAAAGATCGCATCTAAAAATCCAGATGTGTATTTCCCAACCAAGGAACTTAGAAGTTTAGGTTACATGCGAAAACACTGTGAATGTTGCGGAAATTATTTCTGGACTACACTTAAAGAGAGGAAGATCTGCGGAGAACCAGTGTGTTCCGGTGGATTCCAAGTTACAGTCGATAATCCTTCCCAAATTAAATTATCTTTTATAGGGGTTTGGGAAAAAATTGTTGAGATTCTAGAACCAAGAGGATATGTCCCTATTAAAAGATATCCTTGTGTTGCGCGTTGGAATCCAACTTCTGAATTTACAATTGCATCAATATCAGCGTTTCAACCTTATGTTATTACTGGAGAAGTAGAACCTCCCGCTAAGAAGCTAATAATCCCTCAATTTTGCTTGAGATTCAATGATATTGAAAATGTAGGTGTGACATCTTCACATTGTACTGGTTTTGTTATGATAGGACAGCATACATTTGTATCCCCTGAAGAATGGAATCAGGGTGAACTCTTTATGGATATACATGATTTTATTCATAAAGGAGTAGGACTCCCTCTAGAAGAAATTACGATTCATGAAGACTCATGGGCCGGCGGTGGTTCTTTTGGGTGTAGTCTTGAATTTTTTAGCAGAGGTGTGGAGCTTTTCAATCAAGTATATACAATGTTTGAGCAAACTCCTGAAGGTCCAAGAGAATTAAAACTAAAAGTTCTTGATATGGGCCTTGGTCAAGAGCGGGTGGCATGGTTTTCGCAAGGAACACCAAATATATATGAAGCAATTTTTCCTTTTGTACTGTCAAAACTAAGAGAAATTACTAAAATTGATTTAGATTTGGACTTGTATAATCGTTTTTCACAATATTCTGCTTATCTAAACATGGACGAAGTAGAAAATATGGACGCTGCTTGGGATCGTGTAGCTAATGAATTAAAAATTGGTGTAAAGGAATTAAGATCAAAAATAATGCCAATGACTGCTCTTTACTCTATTGCTGAACACAGCCGTAGTTTATTATTCGCAATTAATGATGGAAAATTACCGTCTAACGTTGGTGGAGGCTATAATTTAAGAGTAATATTCCGTCGTGCTATAAGTTTTATCGATCGTTTTAATTGGGATATTGATATGGCAGACGTCTGTCAATGGCATGCGGAAGAATTACAAGGAATTTTCCCTGAAGTCTCAGAACATTTAGATGAAATTCGAGAAATCTTAAATGTTGAAAGGGAGAAGTTTTATACTACTAAGAAAAAAGCGGGAAAGATTTTAGAGAAAATCATGAAAAAGGGAGACATTTCCACAGAAACTATGATAGAATTATATGACTCCAATGGTATAAGTCCAGATATGGTAAAAGCA
>JBHLLO010000022.1:0-42781 GCA_048885535.1 Candidatus Hermodarchaeota archaeon | reverse complement strand
ATCCACCAAATAGCGTAGGCGTATTGGCGTCTACTTAAGGAAAGATTCAGATTGCTTGCACTAAGGCTTGTGTATTTTGAGACGATAATATTAAAATTAATATCGAGACGATAATACATTAATTAATATGGGGAGTATGTTCCTTTGAGCACAAAACTCATTTATTGTAAGTGCTTGGCTCGATAATCTTAAACCAACCAATGTGATGTTTGATTTAAGCACTCATTTCCTGTAACACCAGACATTTTGATCGTAATCTTTCCTGGTGCACTTCAATGAGGTCGATGCCTGTTATTGGCGGTACGTCATCAGTTTATGATGAGGTATTTTTCTCAACCAATAATTTGTCGATGGCAAAAGCATGAAATTTATGTTATATACTAAAATACCACCGGCGAAATATAAGAGTAATTTCTTAATTAAAAATTTTATGGTCAAAATTAATAAATTTTAAAAGTATTTCTGAAAACATTTAGAATTAGATAGAGATCATTAACATATGTAATTTTAAAAGTTAAGTATCTCATAAAATTAAAAAAGTATAATGTTCGAGATCATAAAAGTAGTTGTTTTTGATTTAATTTAATATAAGATAATCAAGTTCTATTCAATGTGCAAAAAGTGGAGCTTTTGACAGAAAAGATTTTGATTGGGACATCAGGATGGAGTTATGATGAATGGATTGGGCCCTTTTATCCTAAGGGGTTAAATAAGGAGGATTTTTTAACCTATTATTCGCAAATTTTTTATACAAATGAAATAAATACTACTTTTTATAACACACCTTCTCATCATGTAGTAGAACGTTGGGTGAAGAAAACCCCTCATGAATTTTTATTTACTGTAAAAATTCCTGGTATAATTACTCATGAGAAGAAATTAGATATTGATACATGTTTGACTGACTTAGACTATTTTTTGAAAACTATGGAGCCGTTAATAACATCATCAAAACTCTTAGCATTCTTAATACAATTACCTCCATCCTTTACGAAAAGTAATTATTTTTCCCATCTAAAAGAATTTGTTTCTAATTGGCCTAAGGAGTATAAGGAAGAAAATTATCATTTGGTAATAGAATTTAGAGATGAATCTTGGATGGTGGATGAAATATTCTCGTATTTAAAACAGAACTCTTTAATCTATTGTGCTGTAATTGAACCATTGTTGCCAGCACGTATGGATATAACTAATAAAGAGCTACTTTATATCCGTTTTCACGGGTATGGAAAGGAGATTTGGTTTGATTATTTTTTCAGAGAAGAAGAAATAAAGAATTGGGCAAATAATATAAAAAATTCGATAGAAAAGGCAGATTTGATTAGTATTTATTTTAATAATCATTTTTCAGGATATGCTGCTAAAAATTCATTAATGCTGATGGAAGAACTTAAACTTAAACCCAGAAATGAGCCAAATAAAATTAATATTTTAGAAATTAAAAAAAAATCAGGATCATTACCGAAAGGTCAATCGGCTTTGAATAAATATTTAAAATAATTTAAATAGTGTATGTAAACATAATTGTAATAACTTAAATTGTTTCTTTCCATGGTTCAAAACAAAATCAAAATAGGCTTTATTGGTGCAGGTGCCATAGGTAGTTTATTTGGTGGATATTTAGCTGAAGTTGAATCCACAGAGGTGATCTTTTTTTGTAGAAAAGAACATGCTAATATGGTTAATCTAGAAGGGCTTAAGATCAATCAAAAGGGCTTTATTCGAATTATTCAAAATATTAAAGCTTTCAAAAATCTAGATGATTATTTGTTTAGTTTGAAAAAAAAAAAATCAGTATTTGACTATCTTTTTCTTACTACCAAAACCTATGATATTGAAAAGGCTATGTCTATGTATAAAAAGATAATAGACGATGCTAGATGGTTGATAATTCTCCAAAATGGAATTGGAAATGAGGAAGTCGTAAAAAAACTTTTTAAAAGAGATAATTTAATAAGAATTATAACTTCTCACGGAGCGTCATTAGAAAAACCGGGTTATGTTTGTCATATTGGATTTGGGTTTACATATATCGGAGCCCCCTTTCTAGGACATAAACAAATTTATGAAGAGGAGACCAAATCTGATATAAATTTGATTGTAAATCTGATTAAATTAAGTGGTATTGAAATTTTATTAGTGCATAACATCATTGCAAAATCATGGGGAAAAGCTTTTGTAAATATTGGCATTAATGCTCTAGGAACTTTGACACGCTTAAAAAATGGACAATTATTAGAATTTGAAGCATTGAAGAAATTAATGAGTAAAGTGGTTAAAGAAGCTCTAAAAGTTGCTGAGCTAATTAATATTGATCTTGATAAAAAAGATTATATTGAATTAACATATCAAGTGGCAAAAGAGACATATAATAATAAAAACTCTATGTTACAAGATATATTAAAAGGTAGGAAAACAGAAATAGATTTTCTGAATGGTAGGATCGTTAAATATGCCAAAGAATTAGGGATCGAAGTCCCGATTAATGAAATATTGACAATCTTGATAAAGAGCTTAGAAGGATCTTATTAAAAGAAATTTAATCTTATTATCTATTTTTTTGTCTTTTTCAGTTCCTTTATCATATAATATGCATTCTCTTGGTCTCTGTAGTAGTTTCTTTTAATACTATGTGTCTTAAATCCATATTTCTTATATAACTTTATTGCGGGGTAATTACTTACTCTAACTTCTAAAACAAACTCATCTATATTATATTTCATTACTTCGTTCATTGATTTTATCAAAAGTGATTTAGCAACTCCTAACTTTCTATATTCTTTTGAAACTGCGATAGAGACTAAATGACCTTTATTTGTAAATTCCAAATTATATTTTGATGGTAGTTTTTCAACTCTCCACATGATATAACCGATTATCTTTCCTTGAGAATTACAAGCCACTAAAAATGACTCAGGATAGTCATCAAGGATGCTTTTATAGAAAAAGTATGGATAATCTTCTGGTAATTCTTTTTCATTGACCTCGATAACGCCCTCCAGATCTTCTGTAGTACATCTTCTGATTAAAATTGTATCTCCATCATTAAATACATTGAAATATTTTGTTTCAGTCTCTTTATCAGTGCCCATCTTTAGTAATACGTATCCTTTATTTTTGAAAAATTAGCTATATTAGATATTATTTTAGAACTTTTTAAGCTTTTTTAATTAGAAATATAATTTTTAATTTACTCTTTTATAACCTTGAATGCTTTTTTTTGCTTCTTGATGTAGTTTATTATTAAATCAAGAGCTTTATGAATGTTTTTTTTGTTATTAAATTTATCAATTATCATTTGAAGTTCTTGAGTTTTTAATTTTTTCAGTTTTTTTGTCATTAGTATCATTTGAGGTAAAACTCTAACAATATTATCTATGATAGTTATGTCTGCCCAAATTGCAGTTCTACTTATAGGATTTAGATCAACAGCAATAACCTTCTTACCCATTTTTTTTAAAGCTTCTGTTCTATCTCCATCTTCTAATGGAACAAATACAACATCAGCGAGATTAATTCCATGAGGATCTATTTTTCTCCTATTACTTGAAATCTCCTGAATTTCTACCATAGTATCTTTGTTAATTCCGAGAAGATTCTCTGCTCCCGCATCCTCCAATATCTTTTTTATTGCTTCAATTCTCCCTTCCTTTCCATAGAATAAATTTATTTCTAGCTTTGCATTTACTACATTTGAGAATTCTACTAAACTTTTTGGGCATAATGCAGCAGTATTACCATTTACGCTAATAATAGGATGCTTTGCTAACAATATTAGCGCTACTGCAGTCTCCATTGCTTTCATTGCATTTTTATTAGTTTTTTCACCTAAAATGTAATCAAAACATTCTCCTCTCCCATGAGCAATAAGTCCCGCTTCTGCAACAATTAATTTTTTCATCCCTTCAATTATTTTATGACGATATTTAAGGCTAAGAAAACGAGGGTGATCTTCTGGTATATCATGGTCATAATAAATATTAGTATTCATAGTTCCCAAAATTAAAAATCTTATTATTTTAATAGTTTAAAATAAAGAAAAACTATTAATTTTTTGTATCTTTAAGATCCTAGTTGATAAATATGAGTTCAGGTGTTCAAAAGAAAAGTAATGACCTTCAAATCTATAAAACTAAGAAACTATTAGACTATTTAAAAGGTAAAAAGGGATTTCATACTGAATTGGTTTCGCTATATATTCCTCATGATAGAAAAATATCTGATGTCACAAATTACTTAAAAAATGAAATTAGTGAGAGCCAAAATATTAAATCGAAATTAACCAGAAAAAATGTACTAGACAGTATAGCAAGTCTTTTGGGTCAATTAAAAAATATAAGTAGTACTCCTGAGAACGGATTAATAATGTTTTCTGGAGCAATTCCCCAAAGTAATACTCCTGGTACAGAGAAGAATGAATTATATATTGTAGATCCCCCAGAAAGAGTTAAAACTTTCAGATATCACTGTGCAAGTGAATTTTTATTGTGGCCTTTAGAAGAGATGATTGTACCAAAAGAAACATATGGTCTTCTTGTTATCGGCAGACAAGAATCCGCAGTTGGGTATATAAAGGGGAGTCATGTTGAAGTTGTTAGAGAGTATACCTCAGGGATACATAGTAAACATAGAGCAGGAGGTCAATCTCAAAGGAGATTTGAAAGATTAATTGAAGAGGGCGAAAAACAATTTTATAGAAGGATTTCGGCTGAAATCAGTGAACTGTTTTTAGATATGGAAGATTTACAAGGAATTTTCATAGGAGGTCCAGGACAATCAAAAGAAAAATTCGTAAATGATGAAAGTTTAGATTATAGGTTAAGAGAAAAGATTTTAGACGTGGTCGATCTTGGATATGGTGGATCCGAGGGAATTCGTGCATTAATTGAGAAAGTCAAGGATAAAATTCAAGATGTAAAATATATTCGAGAAAAGCAGGTTATGCAAAGTTTCATGAAAGAGATTGCAAATGATACAGGTATGGCTACTTATGGTCTTGAAGACGTCCAAAAAGCATTGAATATGGGAGCTGTCGATACATTGATTCTCTCTGAAAAGTTGGATACTTATAAGGTCATGTTAGAATGTTCAAATTGCGGATATGTAGAAAATCGAATTGCAAGAGAACAAGATATTCCTAATATTGAGAATGCTGTGCAACAAGAGAGTTGCCCAAAATGTAATTCAAATACATTTAATGTTGTGACCAATCTCTCTATGATAGAAGAACTTGGAAGTATTGCAGCTACTATGGGAACAGAAGTGGATATTATTTCTTCTGAAACTGAAGAAGGGGAAATGCTATATAGCACTTTTGGAGGAATAGTAGCAATTTTACGTTTTAAACTTAGTTATTAATTAATATGTATTAAGAATAGTACAGAAAAAATAAAGTGGTATAAGTTAATGTTAAACAATCTATTGATGAACTTAAAAATGATTATGTTTGGTGGAAAAGGAGGAGTAGGGAAAACAACTTGCGCAGCAAGCTCAGCAATCTGGGCTGCTGAACATGGAAGAAAAACATTAATTATAAGCACTGATCCTGCCCATTCACTAGGAGATAGTTTAGGAATGGAGTTACCTCCTGGTGAAATTGTACCTGTTAATGGGGTGAAAAATTTAAGCGCTTTAGAGATCAATCCTCAAGTAAAAGTGGCAGAAATTAAGCAATTTACAGAAATAAATCCAATGGAAGAGATGGGGGTAATGGGTGATATGATGCAAAGTATGTTAGATGGGATGTCTGGAGATTCAGAAAATGGTGTTGCTTTAAACCCTCCTGGTATTGATGAGACTTTAGCTTTTGGAAAAGTTTTAGAATTTATAGAAACTGAACATAATTACGATCTAATTATTTTCGATACTGCACCCACTGGACATACATTAAGACTCTTAGGACTTCCAGAAACATTATCTAGCTGGATTGGGAAAATTTTAAAGCTGAGACTTAAATTGGGAAAGATTTTTGGAAAATTTAAAAAGATTTTTGGTGGAGGTAGTGATGAGCAAGATGATTCACTTGAGGTATTAGAGAGAATGAATGATGCGATATTAAAAGCTAGAGAAGATTTAACTAACCCAAATATCAATTCTTTTGTAATAGTCATGATTCCTGAAGAAATGGCTATTGCAGAAACGGGAAGATTGTTGAATCAATTAATAAAGTATAATATCCCTAATACAAATATTATAGTTAACCAACTATATCAAGATCCTTCAGAGTTATGTGAATTTTGTAGGTCCAGAAGAAACATGCAACAGAAAAATATAGAAAAAATCAAGGTGATATTCCGAGATAAATTACGGAAAAATTTAACAGAAGTACCTTTGTTTAAAGATGAAATTAGGGAATACAAAATGTTAAAGGCGTTCTCACAATATCTAATTAACTAATTTATAATGTCAAATCTTCTTTTAATTCGCAATATGAACATATTTTAGCATTACCACTTGGATATCCACAAATTTTACATATATCATGTTGCTTTTCTCCATGATGACTATAAATTATTTCGGAAAGTTCTAAGAATCCATTAAATAAATTAAATTCTATTTCAGGACTATAAATTTTACATGATTGAATGAATTCTAAAACTCTTCTCCTTAGAATGGGATCCTTCTCTCTGTAAGGACAATGAGAACTGTAAAGTTCAAAATTTTTTATTTGAACATATAAGGATATTTCGTCTTCAGGAAGTCTCATTAATGGCAATATTTTTCTAATATAATGATTTCTGATCTTTTCACTCATTTCTTTGTTAAAAAATTGATATCCTATTAGATTTATTCTTTTGCATAAAATATTCATTAAAAAAGTTTCACATATATCAGTTAAATTATGTCCTAAAGCTATGATACTTGCACCCATTTCTTTCGCTACATCATTAAGCAACCTTCTTCGAATAGTAGCACAATAATTACATGCATACTTATAATCAGGGGACTTCTTCTTTATTCTCACAATCTCATCCAATGTTACCCCAAACCTCTCTTTAAAAGATACAATTTCTTGTGGTATATCATATTCTCTACAAAAGTTCTTAGCAAATTTGATAGTTTTTTCTCTATATCCTTCAATACCCTCATCAACAGTTATAGCAATCAACAGTCTTGGTTTGAATATTCTTTTTTGAATCTTTATCAAATTATACATTAGTGTAATGGAATCTTTACCACCCGATAATCCAATAACTATTTGATCTCTAGGTTTAAGCATGTTATATTTTGAGATTGTTCTAGCTATAATCTTTTCAATGCTTTTTAAGAAGCAATCCTTACATAAGTATTGCCCCGAATGCCTTCTGAAAGTGAAAGCACTTTTATCACAGAATGAACATTTATGGTTTGCTATTCCAATGGGTAGAGAATCCATATAAATCACTTTGACATCTTATTTAAAGCCAAAAGAAACTTAAGCCAAATCTTATAAACGATAATACAAAATTTCCTAGTACGACTATTAACATAATAACTCTAACTATATTCAAAATTCGATTCTTAACCTTTCTTTTATCATCATATGAATGCTCATAGAATATCTCAAATACTGTATTTTCTTTAATTTTTGAATCCTCTGGCAATTTTATTGAAACTGTGTCGTTAAAACCATCTCCTGTTTTATCTATTAACTCATAGTTGTTTTCACCCAATATAATTTCCCCGCTTTTTCGCTTGTCAGACTTATCTTTTATATAAATTTTAATAGTATCGATTTTTTCTACACGATACTCTGATAGATTACAATCTGTATCTTTACCTTTATAAATGAAGCGATCTTTCTTTTTTCTTACCGTACCGCTGAATTTCTTTCCAAAAATCCAATCAATTAGTTCTTTCAACATTCTATCTCCATCAAAAACAGGTAAAGGAACTATATTGAAAAGAAATAGACTAAATGAAATAATAAAAAGCCATACAATTTCTCTTAACCAAAAATCAGGCCAATTTCCTGTGAAGAACTTAGCAAAATCATTCTTATGCATCCAGTATAGGGTGCTTTGCACCCCTATTAAAACATCAATGATTTGAACAGGTATTAAATAATTTGATCCTATATCAGAGGTTAAATTTAAATATGCTAAACTAAAATTTGTTAAAATGTATTCTAATGTATCTCCTTTGGTATAATTAATAGGAATACTATTAATTTTGGTTATTAAAATATTCAAATTTTCATTACTCGAATAATTATATGTAAGTCGGATTGAATGATCTGAAGCTTTTTCGTATCTTAAAATGAGATTATATTGCGTTTCTGAGTATCTATCTTTCTCGAATTCGTGTATAATATTATATTTCGGACCAACCAAAACATCTTTTTCTGAATATTTATCTTGGAAAGGGTTATAAACCTTAAAAGTTAAATTATCACCAACAGAACATTTTATGCGTGTTTGATTATCTAAAATTGTACTTAAACTTATACCATAAAGTTCATCTAGATATAAATAATCCAAATCACTTTCATTCTGTTTTTTTATCGCTTCGATGGCATCCCCATGTTCAAGTACACCATAATTGAACCCTCCTTCTTCAGGTTTGTTAACCGAGTAAATTTGAGTTACTTGTTTATAAAAGGGTGATACTAGATATGGATAGCTTATTAATAATATAAAAGCTAATCCCGCAGTAATGGCATTTATATAAGTTCCCGCGGCAGCAATTCTAAATCTTGTATTTCGATTATACTTACTTGAATTTAATTCCCATTCATTAACTTCAACAAACGCTCCAAAGCCAATTATAAAAAAAATTCCAACACCCATTACTCCAGTTGATTTGATTTCAACTCCATCTACACTAGCAGATATTCCATGAGCAAATTCATGAGTAGTAACTACAAACAATAATGGTAAAATGAAATAAAATAAAGTCGGTAAATCAATTGTAACTCCGGGAATAAGTGGAACTATTGCTTGCTCTATACTAGGATTAAAGATTAAATTAATAAAATTTATAAAAAAGAAATAGAGTGCGTAAATCATTAAACCAAATGACACTAAGATACCAATATTCCAAAAAACCCTCCAGAATTTAGGTCTTTTTTCAGAAATTCTTCTAATAAATTTGTTTAATCTTTTTGTTTTAAATAATGCGAGTAAAGGAAAAAATAGGTTATAAGAACCTTTCCTCTTTCTTAATAAATATACTATAATTACTACAAATATCCAAAAAATTAAGGATATTATGAACCATGGAATGAAATCTAAGATACTCATATAATTAAATTCTTTTATTACAAAATAAAATTCAAAATTGAAATTAAGTTTGTTTTTTTAAAAAAGTCATGAAATAAATTAAAGATTTAGGATTCTAAATTATTTTTTTTTAGTATCCAATTTTCTATTACAAAAGTTTGAGTGTTATTTTTTCTTAAAACATAACGAGAGTGGATAGCTGATTTAGGAATCCATACTTCCTTATTAGAATCAAATTTAATTAACATAGCCTTCTCTGATTCGCCTTTTATTAAACCTTCTATGGGACTCATAATTGATGATTTCTTCCTTTTCGTTTCATTTTGGCTAGAATTATGTATTAAACTCTTATCATTTGAGAAATAACTGAGTTGATTCTCTAAAAGAGTGTTATCTGATCTTATAGATTCTTTTTTTAACGTAGTCGCATAAACAATTTTTTCAGTTAATAAATGGGTCATTAATAACCTGAGAATCTCCGTTTGAGCAAAATTAAGCATCTTTGAGTAATCATCAATATTTATCCATAAAATATCTGTATTATCCTCCTCCCAACTAAATGATATATGAGTTTTTTTATCCCTATAAGTATGGTAATTTGTCCAATTTAAAAGATTTCTGTTTAATACTTGTAAGATCATAACTATTTCTTCTAACGAGAATTTTATTACTTTTCCTTGATTATTAGATGGTTTTTCCCAAATTCCATTATTTTTCTTTTTTATAAAGTGAAAAAAAATATATGGCTTTGAACGAGAGAGGGTTTTTACTATGATTCCTGTGTTTTGACCAAAAAAACTTTGAATATGAGCATCAACCATTATTTTTAAACACTCTATATTATAATTAATAAGTATTAATTAGAACTATTATTAAGTTAGTTTATTTTTAAATTAAAAAAATCCACTAAAACTTCTAAAAAGGGTAAATATTAAAAAATAAAATAATTATAATCATATATAGAAATTTGAATTTTTTCATATGAGTAATTAGAGCGGGGTGGGCTAGCCTGGTTTATGCCGCAGGGCTCATATATGGCATCTCTACCCCTTAGAGAAACCCTGAGATCGTTCGTTCAAAAGCAAGAAGGTTGGTTTCCAACAAGCTGAAATTCGAACCCCCGCTACCATCTGTTTTTCTTTAAAAGTAGATTAGGAAGATGTTTATCTTTTAATAGATAAATCTATATTTCTGAAAACCTATATTTTTTATAAATTTTAAATTCTCTTTTTAAGTGGTTTTGATGAGTGAGATGACAAGAAAAAGATTACCTGCAATTCGATGCTGGATTAAACATCTTGTTGAAGCGCAATTTTCATCGGAAAAAAATATGTTGAAAACAATTTTTGGCTATACAAAGAGGGTTCGAATCCTTGGTACTATTATTGAAAAAAAGATAAATGTAAGTACTCAAAACTCTAACGACACTCGTATACGAATAGAATTTGGTTTGGATGATGGGACAAGTTTAATACAAGTAAATAAATGGGATGCTAACCCTAAATTCTATAAGATTTTTGAGAAAGGTGATTTGGTTGATATTATTGGTTTAATTAACTATAAGTATGACAACCTCACGATTTCTCTAGAAGTTATGAATAAAGTAGGAAATCCAAATATGATTTTACTGAGAAATGCTGAAATTATAAATAAAGTGAAAGTCAAACTTATTGAAGAAAATGAGGATTTAGATGCAGATTTATCATTTCTAGAACAACATGTAAATGAAAAAAATCAAGTCAAAGAAAGTGTTTTTTCTGTAATTGAAAAGTTTTCTCAAACTGAAAGGGGGATAAGTTTTAGAAATTTAATGCGAATAATGGAGATTCCTGAGGAAAAATTAAGGAGGCACATTAGAGAATTAGAAATTGAATCAAAAATTTATCAATCTGAGGAAAACTTTTACCAATCATACTTACCTTAAATTAATTCATTAGATTATTCATTATGAATTGAAAAAATCTTTTTTTAAAACAGCAAAAATTTTTTTGAAAGAAATATTAATTTATATATTGAATATGATTTTGGTTGATAAAAATGGATCTACATGATTATGAAAAACTTCTTGAAAGTGCATATGAAGATATACCAGAGAATGTAAAGAAACTCTCTAGATTTGAGATTCCAAAGGTACAAATTAGAATAGAGTCAAAAAATACGTATATTATAAATTTTAATCGGATTATTAATACCCTAAACCGAGATAGGCGTCATTTTTTAGGTGTATTTCTAAGAAAAGCAGGTACTATGGGTGAAATTCGAGGACAACAACTCTTCTTAAAAGGTACCTATAAGGAACAAGTTCTTAACAGACTTATTGAACAATATTCGAGGACATATGTTTTATGTAAAATTTGTAATAAACCTGATACACAAATTCAGCGTGAAGCTAAAAAAGAATTTCTTAAATGTACCGCTTGTGGAGCAAGAGAAGAAATAAAAGAAAAGTAAAGTTAGGTTATGAAAGTTTATATAAAGATTCATTCTAGAAATGGAATTGAGATTGTAGCATGTTGTGATGAATCATTATTAAATCAGAGTTTTACAGAAGGAAATTTAAGAATTGAAATTAATGAACCCTTTTTTGGGGGAAATCTTATTGATATTACAGATGCTATAGAAATTTTGAAAGATGCCTCTTATTTTAATATTGTTGGAAAAAATATTATTAATATAATAATTAAAGAACGAATCCTTCCAGAAGAGGGTGTTCGTTTAATAAATGGGGTCCCTATGGCTTTAAAGATGATGTTTTGATGCCTCATAGATTTTGTGCTGTTTGTGGAAAAGATATAAAAAATGATTCCCCTCATATTGGAATGTGTCTTTCTTGCTTTTTAAAAGAACATCCGCTATTTGAGATTCCCTCTAATTTCAATTTTAAAGTTTGCCTTGGCTGTGGAAGCTATACCAAAAAGGATGAATGGGTTCAAGTAGATACAGATGATATTTTTATTATTATTGAACATGCAATCCTTCGTTTCTTATTAAGAAATTATTTAAAAACTGAGCAAATTAATTTTATTATCGATTATAATAATGATAGCTTTAAGTACTCTTCAAAGGGGTTATTGAGTTCTTTAGATGCAAATATAAAGGGAAATTTAAAAGAAGATGAAAAGATATTTTATGAGCAACTAGTAAAGATTAATCTTAATTATGATTTATGTAAAAATTGCTCAAATTTGAGAGGAGGAACTTACTTTTTATCAATATTGCAATTACGAGTAAATAATGAAAGTTATTTCGATTTAATTAAGGAAGTATTGGATTATATTCAGGTTTATGTTGAAAAATTATTTGAAAGAAACAAGAAAGAGTATATCTCAAAAATAGTTGATCAAAAGTATGGTGTAGACCTCATGTTAAGCACAAATGAACTATTGAACCATATAATTTCACATTTAAGAAATAAATATCATTTTATTTTAAAAAGAACTAAAAAGTTGGTTGGTAGAGATATCCAAAAAGGTAAAAACATTTATAGATTAAAATCATTAGTGAAATTTCTACCTTTCAAAAAAAATGATATAATTGAAATTGAGAATCATAAATATATTATCGATAATATTACTAGAAATAAAATAGTATTAAGAGGCGAGGATAGGCTCAAATTAGTAAAAAGTTATTCTTTTTTTTTTAATCAAAAAAATCTTTTTAAAATTATTGGAGGAGATGCATTTCATGAACAATGATGAGGAATATGATGATAACTTTTCGGAAAATGGAGTAAACTCAAAAATAGATGATTTAGAAAAAAGGAATATCGATTTTAAAAGGATTAAAAAAATTGATCAAACAAAAAAGAGAGCTGCTGTAGAATCTGTATTTGATGAAAGAACAATTTTCAATTTAAATAAATTATTAGTTAGTGGTCCATTAGATAAGATTGAAGGAATTATATCAGCTGGAAAAGAAGCAAATATATATTTAGCTTATGATAAAACAGGGTTAGAAGTTGCGGTTAAAATTTATAAAATTGATAGTAATACATCAAAGTGGATGTATAATTATATCATCGGAGATCCTCGGTTTAAGAAGGTACCTCATAATCCTTCAAAGATCATCTTTTTATGGGCAAGTAAAGAATACAAAAACCTCAAAAGAGCATTTAGAGAAGGATTAAGTGTACCAAAGCCTATCCACATTAAAAATAATATATTGATAATGGAGTATATCGGATTTCAATCTATCCCAGCTCCAAAACTTAAAGATATCAAAAAGTTGAACGACCCTAGAGGTTTATTAGAACAAGTTTTTGATTTTATTAAAAGGTTATACAAAGAAGCTAAACTTGTCCATGGGGATTTATCAGAATTCAATATTTTATATCATAATCAGAAACCCATTTTCATTGATATTTCTCAAGCTGTAGATATTCAACATCCGAAAGCAGAAAATTTTCTAGTGAGAGATATTAAAAATGTCTCCAATTATTTTAAAAGATTTGGAATTAAAATTCCAGATTTAGAAACTTTTTATTATGAAATAATTAAATAAGGATTAGATTATGAAAATTGGAAAAAATAGAATTGCTGTAATTATAGGTAAAAATGGGGAGACTAAGAAAAAGATAGAGGATGAATTAAATGTTAAAATTATTTTAGACAGTAAAACAGGAGATTGTGAAGTTAAACCTATGTTAGAAAATCCCAATTATAACCCTTTAAATGTTTACACTGCAGAGAAAATTTTGAGGGCGATTAATAGAGGTTTTAATCCTATCAAAGCAATGAAATTAACTGAAGATACTTATGATCTTGAGATATTTAACCTTTATAATCTCTTAGGAAAGTCTGAAAAAAAAATAAAAAGAATAAAAGGTAGAATAATTGGGAGAAATGGGGAGATGAGAAAAGCAATAGAAAGATATGCTGAAAGTTATGTCTCCATTTATGGAAAAACAATATCAATAATAGCAGATTATGAGAATTTACAAGTTGCTAGGAAAGCAATTAATATGTTATTAAGTGGAATCCCTCATCATACTGTATTAAGATTTTTAGAAAAAAAATATAATGAGAAACAAAGGGAAGAATTCCGAAAAATGTATAAACCTGAATTTTAACGTATATCTTCAGGTTTTGAGTTTAGAAGAGTTCTGAAATTAACTTAAGAATAAATCATTTATGAAAATCCCTTAAAATTTTATCAGCAATGTCTTTCCCAAAAATAACTTCTTTAACTTCAGTATACAACGCATTTAAGGTATAGATATCCTTATTAAAATAAATTTCTCTTAGAGCTTCATTATTATTAATATCAAAATGAATTTCAAAACTTTTAAGAGAATATTGATTCAAATCATATGGTTTAAAGATAACAATATAGCGGGCGTAAATGCTTTTTTCTCTAAGAGAGATTGCCCATCCTTCTTCATAATAATTCAATTTTATGGAAAATAGTCCTTTCCAATCATCAAGATAAGATAATAATTTTTGGATATTATCCTCTATATAAGGAGTAAATTTATATTCCATGCAATTATGTATAGAAAGGAGTTTATAAAGAGTGATGAAATTTGATTTAATCAAAAGTTATTTCTCCTATATTGAAGATATCATCAGATAATCCAATTTTTTGCTTAGGCGTTTGTTTATTGGAAATTGTGGCTTCATAAGCATTGCTTTTTCCAAAAATTTGAGGAGATTTGATTCCTGTAATTAGAAGCATAACTCTTAAATATCCATCATATTCGTCGTTTACCCTAGCACCCCATATTACCATTGAATCATTTACATCCATCTTCTCTGTGATCTTTTTCGCTACTGAATTTGCTTCTGCTAATGTCATATCATTTCCTCCACAAATATGGATTAATGCTCCTTTTGCACCATCTATAGAAACATCTAGCAGAGGAGAGCTAAGAGCATCTTCAATGGCTTCACTCACACGATTTTCCCTCTCCCCAGATTCGCCCACACCAACAATAGCTACCCCTCCAGTACTTAAAATTGTACGGACATCTGCAAAATCTAAATTTATTAACGATGGAAGAGAAATTGTTTCAGTAATACCTTTAACCATTGTCGCTAAAACTTCATCAGCCACACTAAAAGCCTCTATAATTGGTAAATCTGGTGCAATTTCTAACAAACGGTTATTATCAATAACCACCAAAGTATCTGCATAATTCTTTAGTTCATTTAAACCTATTTGAGCTTTATCAATACGACCAATTTCAGTATCAAATGGTAGAGTTACTACTCCAACCACAATTGCACCCTCTAACTTTGCAATCTCAGCAACAATTGGAGCACTTCCTGTGCCCGTTCCACCACCTTCTCCACATGTTATAAACACTAAGTTTGATTCTCTTAAAACTTTCGTCAAATCTTCTCTTGATTCTTCTGCTGCGGCACGTCCTATTTCTGGATTTCCACCTGCACCTAATCCTCTAGTTAAATTCTTTCCAATCAATATTTTTATATGAGCTTCAACCATATCTAGATGTTGACAATCTGTATTAAGAGCTACACATTTTGCACCTCTAATTCCGATCTTCATCAGACGATCTATAGTGTTATTTCCTGCACCACCACAGCCAACAATCTTTATATTAGCATACCCATAATTCTCCTTTATAGGCTTAATTGTTTCCCTTTTCCGAGCATTTCTGATTAACGATTCCATTTATAAATTATCCTTAGTTTAATTTTATCTTACTGAAGTATTAAAACAAAAAAATTAGAATTCATATGTTATTCACGTATTATCTAATCTAATAATAAATTATGAGGGCATGATTTCAAAACAAAGAGAAATCGTGGTCATATTCAACATTAAAAATTTGTCTAAAGTGTTTTTCCTTTATAAGAAATATGTTTGGCAAACTGTAAGGAAATCGATTAGAAAAAGTAAGAGTATACGCACCTACATTGGTTATTAATACAAATTCACCATTATTTATCTCTTTAGTAAAAAAATAATCTTTAGCCAATACATCTTGATCTAAGGGTAATATACCTCCTATTGAAGTTTTGTATTTATGGGGTTTATTAATTTGTGATATATTATAAAATCTTAATGAATTTTTGGCAAATTTAGGGCAAATATGGTTCCCAATGTTTAAAAAAATCCATCTATTGTTTGTGTGCCTTATTATTTTAGCAATTATTACTCCAGAATCTCCAACAAAATATCGACCAGGTTCAAAATATATTTTCTTACCTTCTAAATCATAATCTATTAATTGTTGTTTTATGTTAAGAGCCACTTTCATTAACTCTTGCTCTGACATAATAGAAGCCTCAGGAAATCCACCACCAAGATTTATATTTTTTATATCTATTCCTTTCTGCGAAAGTTTTTTATAATTATTAACTAAACTTAATATATTTTTGTTAAATTGCTCTAGGCTATTCATTTGAGTAGTATAGTGGGATAAAATGGAACTTAAGCTGATGTTTTTGAAATTCTTCTCATATTTCTTTAATTGAGTTAAAATATTTTCAGTTAGTACAATACCCAATTTACTAGCATATTTTTGGGATCTAACTCTCAAACATACTTCCTGTACTTTATTTAATTTTTGAGCAATATCATTTATTTTCTTAAGATACTTTAAATCGTATACAACAATCTCTTTTACTTCCTTATTTATGCTTATTTCAATTAGTTCTTTAGTTAGGTAAGGACCTCCAATAATAACTTTTTCTGGAGAGAATCCAATTTCTAAAGCTAGTTTTAGCTCTGGTAATCCAACTAATTCAGCCCCCATTCCCTCAGACTGAATTATCTTGCATATTTCTGGAAGAAAGTTAGCTTTAAATGAATAAAATACTTGAGTATTATTAAACAAGGATTTAAAGACCCTGGAGAAATTTCTGACATTTTCTCTAATCCTATCTTCTATAAATATAAAAAAGGGTGTTTTTGACCTCTTTAACATCTCAGATATTTCTATTGAGTCTATTGTTAATTTTTCTCCTTGCTTAATTAAATATGGATTACCAGCAATTTTTTTCATTTTGTTTTTCCCAATTAAATTAATTTTCTATAAAGTTCATTAGTTTTTCTAGCTACTTCTTCCCAACTGTAATTTTTAATTACGATCTTCTGACCTTGTAAGCCTAACTTATTCCTTTTCCTCTTTCTTTTTAGAAGATAAATCACTCTATCTGCAATCTCATTAGGATTATCAAATTCAACTAACAATCCATTGAAATTATTTCTTATTATTTCAGGGGTGGCACCAATATTTGCTCCAATGACTGGCTTTCTTGAAGCCCAAGCCTCTAAAAATGCTATTCCAAAAGCATCACTTCTGCTAGGCATCAAGTAGACATCCGCCTCTTTGAAAGCAGCTATCTTTTTCTTATCATAATATCCCGTAAGATTATCCGGTGTAAAATTTAAAATCCTTATATTATATATTTTTTGTATTTTTGATAATTCTCGATTAAAAGCCATAGTAGAAGGTCCAATAAATACAAAATAGACTTTATTTAATCTTTTAGTAATAAGTGGTATCGCCTTTAAGATTGAAATTGCTCCCTTTTCATAATTTTTATATCCACAAAAAAGTACCATTTTGTATTTCTTTTCACCATTTTTGAAAAAATTTTGTTTAAAGTTGTAACCTTTCTTGTTATTTTTGATATTATAATTAAATTTGTTATAATCTACCCCCATCGGAATAACTTCTATCCTTGTTTCGGGAATCTCTAATAACTTTATTAAATTTCTTTTTTCTAAGTTAGTACATGCGATTATTTTGTCAAATTTTTTTAAGGCAATTAGTAAATCGGAATTTAAATAACGAGGATTTGAAAAATGAAAAAAGGGTGTACAAATTACAGGCTTTTGAAGAATTCTTCCTATAATTAAACTAGTTATAAGGTTAAAGTAGGGATAAAAAGTAGTATGAATTAAGTCATATTTTACATTTTTATTGTTTTGAAAATACTCAATTAAGTCAGATGAAAAAGGTCCATTTTTTATATATTCTAATAAGGATTTCTGAGTAATTTTCAAATTCTTATATTGATTGATAGTTTCAACCATTTTAATTTTCTCAGTTAATGAGAGATTATAATTTATAGAAAAACGATTGATTCTCAATTTATTTACATCTGCATACAATTTATTATTTTTTGTAATGCTTTTACCTTTTGAGTCTCTTAGACTTCTAAAATCTATTCCTTCTGATGTGAAAATGTCAATTGTTTGTTTGTATTTAAAGGTTAATATCTCAGCCATATTTTGTATATAAAATTCTGCTCCTGAAATTGCTGGATAGTATCTTGTTGGTAAATATAAAATATTACTCAAATTAATCATCCTTATTACTAATTATTACTACTAATAATATGAAATATATATGACTAATAATTTTTTTAGTAATTTCTATGGTAGTATCAAGGAAAAAGGAAAGAATAAGACAGAATTAATTAATTCTTTAGAGAAGATATTTCCAAATAAAGCTGAAAAAGTTATTGAAGTATTGAATAAAGGCATTTTTAAATATATCTATAAACCATCAAATCGATGTGTTTGGATAGCTTTAGGAGAAAATTGTGAACATATAATTTATCCAAAATTATATTGTTCTTGTCAAGATTTTTATAAGAGTGTAATTATAAAAAGAAAGAGAGTTTTTTGTAAGCATATCTTAGCTCAAATCATTAGTGAAACTTTAGAAATATATAAAGAAGTTGAATTCGATGATGATGATTTTAGGAAATTAATAGATGATTTAGAGTTAAAATTCAAATAATTCAGCAGATTTTATTGATTCTTTTATGGTGGCTGAAATATCTATTTTTGATTCATTAATTTGAATTTCTTTTACTTTTCCATGAGTTTCAGGATACTGAGGGTTATAGCGACAAGAAGTTGATAATTTAGATACCAAATCATATAACCCCATTCTTTTATTTAAATCTATAACATCTAACTTATTCCAACCGATTAAAGGTCTAACAATGATATTGCCATTGGTAATGTTATTATAGGAATACAAATTATCTAATGTCTGACTGGCTTGTTCTCCTAGGATATCTCCCGTAATAATAATGTTAGTTTTTTCTAATCTAGCAATTTGCATAGCAATCTGGATCATCAATCGTTTACATAAGATACATGTTAACTTTCTTTCACAATTGAGTTTTATCGTATTTAAATTTAAAGAGTGATTTATGAAATAGACCCTAAGCTTACCTTTTGTGTATCTTGATAAAATTTTCACAATCTGAATAATTCCTTGCTTCACCTCTATGTTTTGATTATTAAAAGTTAAAAAAGATAAAAATACTGGATGAAATTTTTTCTTTAACATTAAATAGGCTGCAACTGGACTATCTAACCCGGGAGAGAGTAAGGATATAAATTTTCTCATCATAATCTTCTAATAAAATGAATTTATTTAACATTAATTTCTTTCCTATCCCATTCTTTTAAACATTCATTAAATTTTTCCAAGGTAATTTTACGCGGGATTTTTATTTTTTCCTGGTATTCAAGTTTCTTTATTTTTAATTGGAGTTTCTTGTTTTTTAAGTAAAATTTATGTGCTTTAGGAAATTCTTCCAAAAAAATTTCTTCTAACTGTTTCTTATTAATATTCTTTAGTTCTTCATAATTATCAACTACAAAATTACATAAGGGATCTATTGAAATTTGAAAATTGAAAGCATCTATACGTTTTAAGGCTAATGGATATGCTTGACATGATAACGGTTTGATCTGATGAATTATACAACCCTTTACTCTATCAAAAAAAGGACACTTATTTTCCGCGTTTTCTAAATTAATCTTGTAAGTAATAACAAGGATTTTCTGATTCTTTATATCAGGAAAAACTAAATCCTCTATCACTGTAAAGATAATTTTTTTTTTTTTTGCTATATCTATTAAGTTATCAACTTCTTCTGGATAAAGAGGTATTCTCTTTAAACCTCGGTTTTCAATAATTTCGTGACAGCATGTTCCACATTTCATACATTTATATTTTAATTTAGTCACCGCGATTCCTGTTTGAAGCATTTAAAAGAATTATATTATCTCATCTATATTATCTAAATTTCTTTATCAATTAATCTTTGTGATATTATTTTCGTATTACTTTAACGGTAAATCATGTGTCTATTTGGATAACACACTATTTTTAAAGATAAGATTTTAACTCTAATAATAATAATTTAATTGCTAAGAAATAAAAATGTCTGAAAATGGAATAAGGATTATAAGGCATCTAGACATTTCTAAAGAGGATTTAAAGAATCCAATTTGCATTCTGGGAATGCCTGGTATTGCTGATGTAGGAAAGTTTGCTCTAGATTCTCTGATTGGCCAACTTAGTGCTAAAAGTTTTATGGATATTATTTTTGACGATTACCCTGCAGGAGCTATCGTAGATGATAGCATATTATCGGCTCCAAAAGCAGAAATCTTATATTGGAAAGACCCAAATAACTTAAGAGATATAATTCTTATCACAGCAGATGCTCAGAGTTTAACTCCAAAGGGGATTTATAACATATCTAACTTTTTAACTGAAATTATCCATAATTATGGTATCAAATTAATTATAGCTTTAGGGGCTTATCCTGTGAATAGTAGAAAATTGAATACTAAAATTCCGAAAATTTATGCTAGTTCTACAAATCGAGAATTACTTAATGATTTTTTAGTTGATAATAAATGTGAAAAAATTCAAAAAGGTGTCATTATTGGAGCTAATGGTCTAATACCTACTTTAGCAAAAGCAAGATTTGACATAGATGGCATAGTTCTTTTAGCAGAAACAGATAATATTGCTATGATTAATGAAGATATTACAGATTTGAAAGCTTCAATAATCCTATTAGAAATGCTTAAGAAATCGTTTACTCTTCCTATAAAAAAGAAATATTCTCTTGAAAATATTGAAGATATTACAAAAAATTTACAAACTAAAAAGGAACAATTAGAAAAAGATCTGGATACCTTTCAGTTTGCTGATAAAGATGACAAGAAAAAAACTCTTTATATTTAATAAATTATTTTTAAGAAAAATATTTTAATTATGGAATATTTTATGGAAATATGAAGTATGTTTGTGCGAGAAAAAGTTGTGGGAAAGAAGTTTCAAAAAAAGAACTTAATGCTCTTCCTGGTATCAAATGTTCCCACTGCGGTTTCCGTATACTCTTTAAAAAAAGACCGGACGTTATTAAAAGAATTAAAGTCAGGTAAAGTTCTGAATATAGAATAACCATTTTTTGAGAACTGTTAAATATTCATTTCAAATTTCAGATGATTTAGCAGTTCTTTATAACGGTTACGGATTGTCGCTTCAGTAACTCCGGCAGCTAAAGATATCTCCTTTTGAGTACGGCGTTCACCTTCCTGTATAGCTGCCACATACAATGCAGCTCCAGCTAAACCAGTTGGAGCTTTGCCAGCTGTTATATGGTACTTTTTTGCCAACTTTAAAAGCTCAGCTGCTCGATTTTGAGTTTTCCCAGAGAGTTTTAATTCAGCACAAAAACGTGGAATGAAATTAATAGGAGAAGAAACTTGAATATTAATTTTTAATTCACCTAGTGTCAGGCGATAGCATCTAGCGATTTTTTTTTTATCTACAGTTGCAAATTCTAAAAAATCGTCTAGGGTCTTTGGGACATTGTTCAATCGGCATGATAAGTAAATTGATGCTATTAACATTGCTTCAATCGATCTTCCTCTTATTAAATTCTTCTGAGCCATTTTTCGATATATATGGGCTGCTGACTCTTTTATATCTTTTGATAAATTTAGTTGCGAAGCAAATCTATCTAATTCATTCATTGCATATGCGAGGTTGCGATCTATTGATTTATTAGTACGTGTTCTAACATGCCATTTCCTTAATCTGTATACTTCAGCTTTCATTTTAGGGCTGATACTTTTACCAAAGGCGTCTTTATTTTTCCATCCAATCATTGTACTTAAACCTTTGTCATGTAAAGTTAGTGTTGTAGGGGCTCCGACTCTTACTTTCTTATTAGCTTCTTCTGACGAGAATGCTCTCCATTCTGGACCAGAATCAATAACTTTTTGCCTTAAAACTAAACCACATACATTACATATAATCTCCCCTCGTGCCTCATCAGAAATTACGTCAATGTTTCCACACTCTGGGCACAAATTTATATTATTTTGAGGCATTGAAAGATCCAAATACTTCTACCCATAAATATTTCAGTGCTTTAATTTCTATAATTAAAGTCATACATTTAAATGTTTGCGTTTTAAAGGTTTGTCAGTTAATAATAATCATATTTTTTATTTTTTGATTTTAAAAAAGAATCAAAAACTTTTAATTATATCAATTATTCGAGTCATATAATGCGACATTATTCTAAATATCATGGTAGTCATTGTTATCTCCGCTCATTTCAAACATCTTGCCCAAGATGTGGTGTAGATGTATTGTATTGGGAGTGTTCTCATGGTAGCAAGGTTTTTTTTCAATACCCTCCCTATGGTAAACTCATCAAACATTATTGCCATCGTTTTTCTAAAACATCAATACAAAAGGAAAAAGTGATTGTTAAAACACCTAGATACCTTTTAGAAGAGATATTTTTAAATTGCCCTATATGCGGAAAACCGTTTAAAAATTTAGAAAATCTAAAGGATCATTTCATACAAATGAAAAAGAATGATAGAGAGCATAAGCTTTTTTTTTCAGATCAGCTAACATTTAAGGATTATATTATGAATTTCCGTAAAAAGACACCTAATCATAAAAATTCAATAAACAAACTTAAATTTGGGAGAATTAATATTAAGAAAACAGAAAACAATAATGAATAAGCGTAAATTTTAATAAAAATTTTATAATTATATTTATACTATTAAATTATTATTAATATATTCTCTTTTAAGGAGTTTAATTACTTAAAATTTGAGGAAATAAAATGCCAATAGATCCAGCAACAGCAATTTACAATTTAATGCAAAAAGATCCTAGTATCATAGCAGCAGCTGTAATTCAAGGAAAAGATAATATTCTTTACTCAACAGATAATTGGGATATTAGTCCAGATATAGCAAAAGTAGTCTCTAATTGGAATAGTATGAATGCTCAATTTATAATGATTTCTGGAGTAAAGTATTCTATTTTACAATGTACTACAGAAAGACTGGTAGCAACATCAATAAAAGGTGAAGGACATATAATTGGGGCAAAAGATGAAGAACATAAGATAATCGTTTATCTTGAGCCTGATGGGGAACCTATGGGTGCAACAATGGATACTTCGAGAACTTTGGCTGAGTTGAGTTCTAAGAGGAATTATATGGATGATAGTACTCAATTAGGTAAGAGTGTTGGTCAAATCCAATCCTCAGGAGCAGTTGGGATAGATCAGCAGTTAAAGAACGAAATTGAGTCGTTTCTGGAATGGATTAAAGCTAGCGACGGCTTATCGGGATACATTAATTATTATCTACAGCAAAATAACACATATATAATTTCAGAATTATCAAAAATCTATTCTGAATTAAGACAAATATTCGGAGTTTAACTTATTTTCTATATTTTTTAAGTTACTCAATAATATAAAGAAATTTTATCAAATGAGTCAGATGAACCAGAATTTTAAGAAGACTGATAATTCTTATCAAAATCTCCCAAAAAATGATAAGAATAAATCTGAAAGCGACAGTACATCTAAGTCAAAAACTGACCCTAAATTTGAATTAGATGTCCCTCCAGTACCAGAGGTACCAAAACAAAAAGGAAAATTAACTATAAACTCACCAGGTTTATCTAATGATTTATTAGAAAAAATCAAGAAATTAAAGACAAAAAGTAATAAGGTAGTATTAGTCAACTGTGAAAGATGTAGAAGTGTTATTCCTATACCAATTCCAAAAAAAGTTATAGAAAAGTCCGAGCTACCAATAGTTCCTGTTAGTTTTGTCCACAAAAATCCCCGTGGAGATGATTTACATAATATTACAATTCACCTAGATCATGATTTTGATGTAAGAAGACAAAGAATATCAGATGTAATAATTTCTTCAGATTGAAAGTAATTTGACAAGATTTTTTAATTTCGCTTCGTTATATCAATATAGAAATTAAAGCTATCAGAAATGGTATCAAACATAACAAAAATAAACAAACTATAAAACTATATCGCCATTTCAATTCATTTGGTTTTAGGATTGCTTTACAATTCTGGCAATATTTACTATTTGCATCAAGAATATCATGATTACACTTATAACATTTGCCGATTGATAGATTTTGATCAAGTTTTGAATTTTGTTTATTTTTAGCCATTAATAAATTCCAATTTTTAAATCTATCTATCTAAAAAGATATTCTTTATCATTAAAAATTATTAATTCTTGATTAAACTTAAATTTTAAAGAATTGATAAGTAATTATTTCTAATTAAAATAATATCAAATAAATATAATATTTTTTATGAAATTGCTAATAGATCAAGAGGAATCAATAGGAGATATAATGATTTTTTTAAAAATCTTCAAGCTTTTTAAGAGTTTTCTCATTTTAATCTCTGATCATAAAGAAATGGGTATAGGGAATGTGACATTGGCTAGTCCTCCGGTTATTGAGGGAATAAAATCTACTGCTACATCCTATAAGTTATTTGGGATTGAAGATGATTTGTTAAGTAAAATAATTGGTGAAAGAAGTTCCTACATTCTTAATGCACCAGTATTACTTATGATTTTCATAAAATCTAAAGAAAAAATGCAACACAAGATCAAAATCTTGATTAATTTCCTTAATAAATCACTTGAAGCAGTTGCTAAAACCGACATATAAGAGGATTAGGACTTCGCTTTTTTTAAAATGCAGAGAGGGGGATTTTCGAATCTTCGATAGAACGAGGAATTTTTCGAACCCCCGCAGTCCTGTGACAATGGATCTTGAGTCCATCACCGATCGGCGCATAGATCTCATTCAAACAAATGAGAGTTATACTTTGACCTGGCTTGGTTATCTCTGCATAGTTTTTTTATATAGATATTATCCAAAAAGAGGCAATACAAACATAAGAACCATCATAACACCTATCATGACAATAAAAAAAACACACTGCAGCCTTCCTTTTTTCTTTTGCTTCTTTTCTCGTGTTAAATAATTGTCTCTACAGCTTTGACTACAAAATTGTTTATCAGTAGACATAGCCTTACCACATATTGGGCAGTGTATGTGAGGACCCCATTTTTTTTGAATCTGATCTTTCCATGAAGAGTGAGACATATAATTACCCTAAATCTATAATATGATTAATGATATATTAGTAAAATTATATAATTTAAAATAATTTATGTTATTAGAGTTTAATTTTTTATAATTGTGCCTAATATTTTTGTATTACCACTCCAAAATTTCTGAAATTCATTTAAATCTTTTCCAGAAAGAAGATAGACCTTAATTCTGCTTCTCTTTAGAATTTGTAATGATACTAAATCAAATATTCTATATTCTCCTGCAGAAGCTTGTTTATTTCCTGGTTGATTAAGTATTATTTCTTGTAGTTGATTATAATCAAGTTGACTAATCAACTTAGCATCATCGTATTGATCGGGATCCTTATCGTAAATACCTTTAACGTCTGTTAATATTACTAAAGATTTGGCATCAATAAATTCAGCTACCTCAAATGCGACAGATGTTGTTGATTGTCCTGGTTGTAAACCTCCCATTACTACAATTTTATTAAATAAAATAGCTTTAGATAACGCCTTAATGCTTTTTGGAACTAAAGGATACGCCATAGTACCAAGACTAGCAATAATCAATTTAGAATTAATATGAGAGAGGTCTATTCCAATTGTGTCGCAAAATGCTTCATTTTTTTTAAAATTCCTTGCAATTTTAATGTATTCTCTTGCTATCAATCCTCCACCACATATTACTATAATCGTATCATAATCATTCTTATTTCTAATAATATTAGAAAATTGATGAATCTTTTCAAAATTAATTTTAAAATCATCATTAAAAAGTAGTGAACCTCCTATTTTTATAACAATGTTTTTCATAATAATCAAATTTGATTTTTCTTTCTATTTATTATTAAATAGGTGATATGATAAAATAAGTTTCATGATTCCTCAGATGCACAAAATAATAATTAAGGTTCCTCACAGAGTATCTGGTTTTTTTGAAATCGTTGATGAGATTAATGGGATAAAAATTGAGGATCTAGAAAAAGTAGGATCGAGAGGCGCTGGTTTTAATCTAAACAGTTTTGGAAAAACAGAGATAATAGTTGAAGATTCTACCGATCAAAGCCAACCTACATGTCAAATTTATATAAATAATGAGGAGTTGAATGAGAAAGCCGAAACTTCATACTTTATCTTTAATTACTTGAAAAAGCTGTTTAAAAGGGAAATACATGTAAAAATTTTCCACACATTCGAATTACCAGTAGGATGTGGATTTGGAGCAAGTGGTTCAGGTGCTTTGGGGATAGTCAATGGGTTGGATCTTCTCCTCAATTTAGGCTTACCTGTACATGAAAGAGCTAGAATTGCCCATATTGCGGAAGTAATAAATAAAACTGGTTTAGGTACCGTTTGTGGATTATTAGCGGGAGGATTATGCATTTTAAGCGAACCAGGTTATCCTTGTAAGTATGAAAGAATAAAAGTTCCTCCCAATATAATAGTAATTTGTGGATCTTTTGGAATCATTCCTACGAAATCAGTTTTATCCAACCCAATCCTTAGTTCAAGAATCAAACAAGCAGGTATTAAAGCTCTAAGTAAATTAAAACAAGACCCAAATATAAATAATTTTGTATCTGTTTCAAAAGACTTTGTATATGATACAAAAATGCTTGAACTACTCAAATTAGATAATATTAAGGAATTACTTGATGATTTAAATAAAATAAAGATTATAGGAGCTAGCATGAATCAATTAGGAAGGTCTGTTTACTCTTTATGTAAAAGAGAAGATGAAGGTAAAGTTTTGGATATATTTGAAAGTTTTCGACCAAAGATAAAAATTTTCAAATCGACTATTCGAAAAAGTAGAGCTATTTCAGTTAAAAGAAATTGACAATCATTTAATTTTTATCCTTTAAAGAATTAAGAGCTTTAGACTTTATACTAGCAGCTTCTACAGCTCTAATTAGAGTTGCCCTTAATTTTGCAGATTCTATTTCATGTATTGCAGTTATAGTTGTACCTCCAGGAGTTGCTACCATATCTTTTAATTCCCCAGGATGCTTATTAGTTTCTAATAATAATTTAGCTGAACCTAATACAGTTTGAGCAGCTAATTTCTGAGCTATATCTCTTGGAATTCCCATTTTTACACCACCATCAGCGAGAGCTTCTATTATAATAAAAATATAAGCAGGTCCACTACCTGATAATCCAGTCACAGCATCTAAATGTTCTTCATTTAATTCAAAAACCAAGCCTACAGAATTAAAGAGTTTTTGTATAAATTTTTTTTCAAGTTCATTAACTTTTTCATTACATGCGAATACCGTGGCTGCAGCTCCAACTAATGCAGGTGTATTTGTCATAACCCTTATAATGCCAATTTGCTTATTAATGTGTTTTTTTATATGACTGATTGATATTCCTGCTGCTATTGATATTATAATATGGTCTTCCGTTATTTCTGGTGCAATCTCAGCCAGTACTTTATCTATTACTTGAGGAATTACAGCAATAAGAATAAATTTTGCTTTTTTGACAAGCGAAACATTATTTTCTGCACCTTCAATGTTTAATTCCTTAACTTTATCATTAAGTCGAATATCATCAATATCATAAATTATAATATTATCTTTTGTGATTACTTTTGTAGATATAAACTTATACACTAAAGTGCTTCCAATCTTACCTATTCCAATTACGCCTAATTCTTTCTTAACCATATTTTTAATTAAGGAGCGTAACCAAAATAATTTTACTCTTTAAAGATTTTGTTAAATATTAAGTTATACAAATTTAACTTCCTGTTTCTTTAATATATTAGACAAAACGAGTAGCTGATTTAGAATTTCTAATAGAATTCTCTTTTTAAATCCTCAATAAGATGGTATTGTATTTGTCCAATTTCTCTATTGTATCCTTTACAAACTAGGCTTCTAACTCCAACTATATCAGGAGAAATTTCTTTTATCTTGGCTATTGAATCTTTCCTTAGGTTTCCTGCAAGTGCAACCTCTAAATTTAGATCTTTTGCTTTATTTTTAAACTCAATTAACTGTTCAACATTTAAAAAATCGAATAATCCATTATTATCTTTTATATATGTATCAAGCATTGCAATTTCGGATCCTGATTCTGATGCGATTATAGGAATATCCAAAAATTCAGGTGAAGAACCTATTCTTATTTTATCTGCATAACCAGCTGTTACGATTTTTATGTGATGATTGTAATTTTTAACTGCTTTTACAACTTTCTGCATTAAGCTTATTCCCTCTCTTTTGTTTTTAGGACCTTTCAACCCTACTTTTATTATATCTGCACCTGAAACTGCTGCACCTAAAGCTGCCAATGACGCAGATCCGGGTAAATATGGAAAATCACCTATTGTAGCACTTAAGAGTTGAGAACTATTTGGAGGAATCAGACTTTTTATTTCTTTGATTACCCATGGAAAATTTGCTCCTAATGATCCTTCTTTAGGGTTTTTACAATCAATATAGGATACACAGGATTTGATAACAATAACAGCTTCTTCAACATCCTTAGGACTTATTAATAGTTTTATGGACTTTGGCATTACAAATCATATTTAATGTAAAAATAATTATAAGTTTTTCAAAAAAATTAATTAACCATAATCATATAAAAATTTAAATTAAATAATTATTATTAAATAACAAAAAAATTATGAATTTAATATGTCGCCTAAAGAAATTACCAAAGTCGAAATTACAAATGAAGTGTTTAAAGATCCATTTGAAGTAATTCGTCAAATCGCCTCAAATTTAGAAGATTTAAAATATACAAAAGTAATACAAACTTTTGTTATGGAAGACCGTAGATTGAATTTATCATTAGAAAGAGATGGCTCTAGTTATTTTAAAGGAAAAGTTGTATGGATTGGTAATAAAAAAGACGATAGTGAGGGAACAATTTTTTGTGTAGATAATAGAACAGAATTAAAACAGATTAATCCAAATCCTGAAAATACTGAGAAGGTAATACTTGACATAAAGAAAGAAACTATAAAAGTATCCACTGCTTCCAAAACTAATTGTGCTGTATGCGGTAAAAATATTGAGATATTTGATGAGGTTGCAGGCTGTCCTTTATGTCAATCACGGGCACATAAGGAGCATATGGTTGATTGGGTGAGAATGAAACATTCTTGTCCCATTTGTAAGAAATCACTAAATGTTTCGAGTTCAGGTGTAATTTTTATTGATTGAATTACAAAAAGTTTTTAAATCATTAAGATTCATTGTACCATCATAGATCGCAGTTCCTATTAAGACTCCTGAAAAATTATGTTTTTGATATAATATAATATCTTCAAGATTTTTAATTCCACCTCCAACTAAAATTTCGCCAAAAAAGTTGTTTTTAATTTTAAGATATAATGGAGGAATTCCCCCTAATTTCTGGCCGACTCTAAATAAATCTAATATAATAATGCGTTTTATCCCAATTTTATCTAATTTATTAATTACTTCTAGCGGTGTCAACTTTTTCAATTTCTCTATATTAGTAAAAAGCTTTTCTTTATACATATCGATACTAACAATGATTTTTTCCTTGTTAAAAAATTTAAAGCTTTTTCTAATTATTTTAATATTTTGTAATGTTTCAAGACCAAGTATAATATTGCTTAAATCAAGATCTGAGAAAAACTTCAAATGTTCGGTAGTTCTAATGCCAGGATCAATTATTATTTCAATATCTTCAAAATCTAAAAGTTTTTTAATGATTTCAATGCTAGGTTTTTTATGAATTATAGCATCTAAATCAGCAATATAAAACTGTTTAAGATTCGCCTTTTTTTTTAACCATAATATGATTTCTATCGGTTCGCTGGTGTTGATAATCGAGGATTTCAATGGACGATATTTATCCCTCTCTCCCTTTATAGCATGTACGGCTATTGAATTTAAGATATCTATTACAGGATATACTTTAAAAAAGTTCATTACATGAAATGAAATTTCAATATATAATTTTGTATAAAATTAAGAAATTACCAATATCTATTACTCTTTTTTTTTAAAAATATTGATTAATTAATTACTAAATAATTTTATTTTTAAAGTATATAATCTAATCTTTTAATGAGTTAATTAGATAAAATTTGGTGAATAAATGAAAACAGATGCTTATATTACAAAAATAATCCAAGATACTGGATTAACTAGAAGCGAAATTCATAATTTAGTCGAAGAAAAAAAAGGTGAATTAAAAGGATTAATAACCGATGAGGGGGCATTATTTTTAATTGCCAAAGAGTATGGTGTCGACGTTAGAAGTGAAAATGTAGATTTACTCAAAGATATTGAGATAAATATCTCGGATATTAGTTTAAATATGAAAAATCTAACTCTAATTGGAAGAATTAAAGATATCTATAAAATCTATGATTTTGTGCGAGAGAATGAAGAGAAAGGATATGTTGGATCCTTTTTGTTAAACGATAATACGGGAGATATTCGAATTGTTGTGTGGAATGAGCATGTTAATATTTTCAATGACCAGAATTTTAAAGAAAATGAACTTGTAAAAATACTAAATGGTTATGCAAAAGAAGGAAAATATGGAATAGAAATACATATTGGAAGAATGGGAAAAGTAATTTTATCCCCAGACGATGTTGATTATAAAAAGTATCCAAAAATAAAAGAAGAGTTCATAAAAATTAATAAAATAAATAATAAGTTAAAATCTGTATCAGTTGAAGGAAAAATCTTAAATAAATTTCCGATCAAAACTTTTGACCGAAGTTCTGGAGAAACTGGAAGTGTTGAAAGCATTATTATTATGGACAATACAGGTACATCACGAATCACTTTTTGGGATGAGGATATTACAAAAATTGATGATTTCGATGAGGGAGATTATATTTCAATAACTGGTCTTAGACCAAGGGAGAATAGTTTTAATCCAAATACAATTAATCTGCATGCTTCTAGAAGAACAAAAATCTCAAAAAAAGAAAAAAATCTGAACATAGAAATAGAACTATGTAAATATATAAAAGATGTCCAAAGTAAAGAAAATATTGTATCATTTAAGGGAATTATTACTTCTATTGAGCCCTTAAAAACTATTAGAACAAAATCAGGAGAAGATATAGAATTATTGAATTTTATAGTAAGAGATAATACAGGTTTGGAGGATCACGTTAGGGTTACAGTTTGGCGTGAAAATGCTAGAAGTTTGGCAGATCGCTTATCTGTTAAGATGGGAGTAATGATTAAAAATGCTTCATTAAGATATAATAGTTATTCTGGGAGAAAAGAAGTAACTATCAGAGATATTTCAAATTTAAAAGAGATAGATATTATAATACCTGAACTTGAGACTTTTCAAGAAATTTCAGAGCCTAAAAGTGTTTTTCCTTCAGAAAATATAACTAGAATCAGAGATATAAACAAATCAGGAAAATTTATTATTAAGGGTATGATTGCTAAAGAACTAAATGGAATTAATATATATAATGCTTGTTCTAATTGTTTAAAGAAGATGGAGAATTGTAATTGTGAGAAACAAGGTGATGTAAAGCCCAGAATGATCATCAATCTTATTATTGATGATGAGAGTGGAGTAATTCGGACATCATTCATAGGTAACATTGCAGAGAGATTAATTGGGAAAGAGACTGAAATTATTATGAAAGTGATGGATACACCCGATTTTGAAAAAATTCTAGAAAAACTCTCAAATGAGTTAGTAGGTAAAGATATTTATATTAAGGGAAGTGCTAAATTTAATGATTATTCTAAATCTTATGAGTTAAATGTATTCGATTTCCAAGAAATTGATGTTGATTATGATTTAGATCACATTATTAATGAAATATAATTTTCTACCCTCTATTGTATCTCATTTTTGTATCATAATGCATATAATTAATATAATTATTCATTCGGTTTATTCAATATGAAGAGAGTCGACATTATTGGTTTAGGTGAGGTAGTTATAGATTGGGTCACCGAGATACCGAATTTTCCCAAACCTGATGAAAAGGTTGATGCGATAAGTGAGAATTACTTTTCGGGAGGAGTAACTGCAAATTTTTTAGTTGCTGCTGCTAGATTAGGTGGAAAATGTGGTTTTATTGGAGCTGTCGGTGATGATTCTTATGGAGATTACTTGATCCAAGATTTAGAAAGAGAAAGTATAGACACTAGCTTTACAATAAGAAAGGCGGATAAGAAAACTCCAATAAATTTTATTTTTATTGCTAAGGGTGAAAAAACAATTATCCAATCACCCCATATGTTAACTACTAAAATTGAATCTATAGATTTAAATGAAGAATACATTATTAACTCAAAAATACTTCATACAACGATGATACATCCTGAAGTCACAGAATATGCGGTTAATATTGCAAAAAAGAATGATGTTAAGATAACCATCGATTTAGAATCACAGATTGCTAAAAGAGGATGGAAAAAGTTGAAAAAAGTGATTTTAAGTGCTGATATATTGATACCAAATCGTGAAGGAGCGAAATTAATTACAGCTAATCCAAAAGTTGAAGAATCTGCCAAAATTTTGGTTGAAAAAGGAATCCCTATTGTAATTATTACTTTAGGAAAAGAGGGGGTACTTATCACCACAGAAAAATTTCAAAAACGGATTTCGGCATTTAAAGTTAATAATATTGTTGACACTACTGGGGCTGGTGATACATTTAATGGTGCATTCTCATTTGCTTATTGGATTAAGAATTGGAATTTGGAAAGGGCTTGTAAATATGCAAATGCTGCAGCTGCTCTTAAAATCCAGAAGTTAGGAGCAAGAACAGGTATGCCTAATCAGAAAGAATTATATGAATTCTTGGAAGTTCATAAGTGAAGACTTAAATGGCAGTTTTTAAGAATAGATTAGACAAATTTTGCTAAAATCTTTTGGTTTAGAAATTAGATTATTTAGAATTCTTTCAATCCCCTCTATTATTAAATCTCTTAATTCTTTTGTGAACGGCCAGATTCCTAATATAATGTCTCCTTTTTTTTTCACATTTCCTATAAGAAATCCCATCTTATTATTATCTATTTTATGTACAAAAAGTAAAACAATATAATAATTAATTATTATATCAATACCATTCTCTCCAATCTTAATTACCTCCCTGATATTTTGAAAACTAATAATATGTTGACTTGATTGACTTAGACTCTTTAGTGCAGAAATATATTTTTGATTGATGCTCAAAGATTCAGTACTATCGAGTTCCTTAAAAGCCAAGGCTAACCCTTCTTCCTCTTCTTCAAAACCATTAAAAATTACCTTATAAACTATTAGGCTCATTGAAGCTTGAAGATTTGTATTATTATAGAAGATTTGGCTTGAATTTCAAATAAAATATTTTTATTCCTTACGCGAAACTTCAATTTTTTCCTGAATTATGATATTTTCTTCTGGAAATCCTAAATCCATCAAGAATTTCTTTAGTTTAAATTTGTGATCTCCTTGGAGTTCAATTTCATTTCCCCTAACGGTTCCTCCGGAAGCACATTTCTTTTTAGCTTTAGTTAAAATATCTTTTAAGTTCGCATCAAAATTACCTTCAAATTTAATAACTGTAACCACACGCCCCCATTTTCTTTTATCGTTAGAAATAATTATTTGTTGTTCGTCGGCACTTAAGCTATCACATATACATAGCTCTTTTGGAAAACTACATATAGGACAAATATCGTCGTCTTTAATACTTTTTTTTCACAACCTTTTATATTGAAAATTTAATATTGTAAAGTATACAAAATAATAGAATAAAATCTTATAAAAATCTTTTTTTATTTTCAAATAGATTACTTTCAAATAAGATTTTTATTTCGAAATTTTAAAGAAGATTATAAAAATAAATTCTTTCTTATTATAATTAAATTAATTCTTCTTAGATCGGGTTAAGATGTTTAGTTCATGGATTTTTAAGGTAATTATAGCAGGAGCGGGAGGAGTAGGTAAAACTGCTATGGTTACGCGTTATTGCACCGGAAAATTTGAAGAGGGATATAAAATGACAATAGGAGCTGGATTTCACACAAAATCTGAGACTCTTGATACCGGAGAGGCTGTGAAAATGCAATTGTGGGATTTTGCAGGGGAAAAACGTTTTCGAGAACTTTTGCCAGACTATTGTAAGGGTGCAAGCGGGGCGTTTATTTGTTTCGATATAACAGATTATGATACATTTAGAGAAATACCTGAATGGTTAAGGATAATTCGGCAAAAGGCGGGATTTATTCCAATTATTCTTTTAGGAATGAAGTGGGATTTAGCTAATCATGAAGTCCATTATGATATAGCTAATAGTTATGCTGGAGAATCAAAATGTAATCAGTGTGTATTCTGTTCTTCAAAAGAAAACATTAATGTTAATGAATCCTTCCAAGCCATGGCAAAATGGTTAATATATTATGCAAGTCAAGCTGAAACTTAATTGCTTTAGTTATTCCTAATTATCCATGATTCAATCTCAGATTTTATTATTTTTAGATAAAAAATCCCATTTTAAAATTAAAAGTAATGAATAATTTAACTTAGCGAAAAACCTAAAAAGGAGTTTTAATACCTTTTATTATACAAAAAGAAATATATAAAACCCCCGAATCTTGCCTCGGTAGCTCAGTTAGGTAGAGCACTGCTTCGGTGTGCCAAAAGCACCCGGCTAAGGTAATTTTCATTATACCTCCGGAAGTTAACCGGGCGGTCGCATGTTCGATTTTCCATTTAGGTTCTAGTGGAACGAAAACCATGCCCGGGGCGTTAATTATTAACTCATATCTTTTTTCTTGCTTTTTAAATGGAAATAATATAGTTTAGGATTTTTAAATTATAAAGAAGGAGTTTTTAATGCTCCTGCCGGGATTCGAACCCGGGTCGCGTACGGCCGCAAATATGCGTCCGTAAGTCGCGGGGGTGAAGGCCCCGTATGCTTGGCCGGACTACACTACAGGAGCGATAATTCTTCCTTCATTTTTTTCTTTAAAAGTTTTCAAAATAGCTCTAAGTATTTTAATCTAATTAATTTTTAATTTTAAATTTTTTTATAATAGAAACCGTGAGTGCTTAAATCTCATGTATCAATTTTCTAAAAATTAATGATTTTTTCTAATGCGGGAAGGGAGATTTGAACTCCCGAACTCCTACGAGAATGGATTCTAAGTCCACCGCCTTTGACCAAACTTGGCGATTCCCGCTCTAAGTTTTAGGATTATAAACACTTAATAATAGAAATTGCAAAGATTTATTAAATTTTTACATCAACGGGTATAAAAACTAAAATGATACATAAAATTAAAAATTAGAAATATTTAAGAATTAATATTATTGTTATTAAAACAAGTAATAGCAATGGATTAAGATAAAAAAGATTGGTATTTATTTAATGAGTGTAAGAGATTCTCTAATAAAATATTTAACCTCAATTTTAAGAGCATCCCAGGGAACAATACTAGTTATATTATGTGATTTAAATGGACTCTCTATAGCAAAAATTGGTAGGAAAAGTGATATTGAAATAAATCCAAATCAGATAACAAGTTTAGCATCAGCAGCTTTCTCAGCAAGCGAAGAGAATTGGAATGATTTAAATATAAAAGATCAAGTAATTTCCTTTACTTACTTTGAAAAAATATGCTTAATTACGATTAAAATTAACGAAACTCTTCTTACAATTGTACATAATTATCATAATGAATGGCCATTAGATGCGGATAACCTTGCGAGTTCCATGTATTATTTAAAACAAAAATTAGGAGAGTTCTTTGGCAATAAAGCAGAAAAAGAAGGAGAACTTGAACTATTTTCCAATAAAGTAAGAAGTGCTATTTATTTATTTAGTATGGGTTCTGAAGTTCCATTTATGTCTTATTCTCCAGAAAATTTTGACCAAACAAATTTATTACCCGCAATAAGTTATATTTTAGATTCACTTCAAAATCCAATTTATATCAGGTATAGTTTAGTAAGCCCAAATGGGTTAACATTAGATGCTCGAGAAGTCTCAGGACAAGAATTACCAATTTCAGTTGAGGCCTTTTCAGCTAATGCTAATGTAGCTTTTCAAAAAATGAAGGAGGAATCTGCTGGAAGTTCCTTAGGAGAACTTCTATGCTACGTCGCAATTTCAGGTTTTGATCCAAATAATTTTTATGGCATTATAACTTGTCCTTCAGGTAGATTAAAGTATTCTGAAAGCGAAAACAATCTTAATATTCAAGATATTTCTTTTATAGGTTTATTCAGCTTAACTTATGGAGGAATTCCTATTATGTGCGAATCAAGAAATATTATTTTTTCGATATTAAAGATTATAGGATCAGAACCAATCACAGAACATTTTATTAAATCAATTAATGTTTTAACTAGTTCTCGATATGATTAAATTTTTTGTTAAAACAAAAGAATGTTTTCATATATGAATAATTCAGATTTAGTTTTTCCAAAACTTTATTGTATACACTATGATGATTGTGATCCAAAAAAATGTACTTCCTTAAAGTTAAAGAAGTACAGGCTTTTAAATATAAAAAGAAAAGTAAAAGGAAGTCTAAAAAATGGGATTTTTTTAAATCCTTTTTCCAAGACGTTAATAAGCCTTAGTGATAGATCAATTATTTTAAATTATGGTTTAATTGTTATTGATTGTTCTTGGAATAAGATTTTAAATTTACAAATGATAGAGACTAAAAATCAAAGAAAATTGCCTCCTCTCATAGCTAGTAACCCAATTAACTATGGTAAATGGGAAAAGCTGAGTTCCGTAGAGGCATTAGCTGCTGCATTATATATTACTAATTTTGGTGATTTGGCTGATTTAATCCTTTCAAAATTCTCGTGGGGAAGTCAATTCAAATTATTAAATAATTTTTAACTTTTTTAAAAAAAAAGAATAAAAAGAAAATATTAAAGGAGATTAATCTTCGCTCTTTTTAGAAAGTCCTGACGCGGCTATTATATCGTCAATTTTTAATATCATTGATGCAACCTCTGTCGCTGACTGAATAGCTTGGGTTAGAACTGATAATGGTTCAATTATTCCTAATTCCATCATATCATCTGGTTTACCCAAATCAATATTTACTCCATAATTACGCCCATTGTCTGACTCATGTTTAGATCTTAATTCAACAAGCAAATCTACTGGATTATAACCAGCATTTTCAACTAAGGTTTTAGGGATAATTTCTAAAGCATTTGCATAAACTTCAATTGCTAATTGCTCTCTTCCACCAATTGAGCTAGCAAAAGATTTTAATCTTTTTGCTAATTCAATTTCAGCAGCACCTCCTCCAGCTAAGACATATGGGACTTCCATAGAAGCCTTTACTACTGATAATGCATCATTTAACATTCTTTCCGCTTCATCAACTACATGTTCTATTCCAGCCCTTATCAAGATGCTTACAGCTTTTGGATCAGCACATTGAGAGACAAAGATCATATTGTCATCCCCAATCTTTCTTTCTTCAACCTTTCCAGCCTTTCCAAGATCATTTGTGGAAATCTCAGTTAAATTATTAACAATTTTAGCATTTGTCGCTCTTGCTAGTTTTTCCATATCTGATTTTTTAACCCTGCGAACAGTTATTATATCTGCTTGCGCGAGGAAGTTTTGAGCTTTATCATCGACACCTTTCTGACAAAAAATTACATTAGCTCCAATCTCCTTTAATTTCGCTACTTTGCTTTTTAACATATTTGCTTCTTCCTCAAGGAATTTATTAATTTGATCTGGAGTCTGAACTCTTATCTCAGCATCAAATTCTGTTTTTTCTATTTCTAAAGCTGAATCTATTAAGGCGATATTAGCATTTTTAATTAATTTAGGCATCATAGGATGTACAACTTCTTTATCAACAATAATTCCGTCAATAATATTCGTGTCTAACAAACTTTTACCTTCTTTCTTGATTATTTGAATTTGATCTAAATCTATGTATATATTATCTCCTCTACTTTCCTTAATCTGGATGACTGCTTTAACTGCAATATCTGCAAAATGATTTTTTGCGCTAGAAATCAATTTACTATTCATTGAAGTTTCTGCCACCTTTTTCAGGATGTCTTTGTCATTTATATCAATATTTGTAGCTAACTCCTTGAGAATCTGCTTGGCTTTTACTAAGGCTTTTCTGTATCCGCGGAATATAATAGTCGGATGAACTGCTTGTTCCATTAACTCTTGTGCTAAACTTAACAATTCTCCAGAAATAATCACACTGGTGGTAGTACCATCTCCTACTTTCTCATCTTGTGTTTTGGCTACTTCCACCATCATTTTTGCTGCAGGATGTTCAACATCGATAGTGTCTAGAATAGTTGCTCCGTCATTAGTTATTGTCACATCACCAAGAGAATCAACAAGCATTTTATCCATACCTTTTGGGCCTAATGTTGTTCTAACAGCCTCGGATACTGCTTTAGCAGCACTTATGTTATTTTTTTGGGCATCTTTGCCCCTTTTTCTTTCAGTTCCCTCTTTTAGAATAAGGATAGGGACTCCTGATAATTGAGCCATTTTAATTCACGTTTAGTTAACTTTGACTAGTTTTTATATTTTATATATATAATGATCTCTAAGTCATAAAATTAAAAAAGTTTACGGAATTAAAACTAAAATTGACTTAATATAAATAAGAGAAGAATAATGCTTTCAATATTTCATGTTTAGGCACTCTGAACGTTAAACTCAGAATGAAATTATAAACTTTAAGTGTAGTTTAAAAAACTCAATATATAAATAGGTAAAATGCTTTTAGTTTATTTCATTTTCAATATTATTAATCTAATAATTAATATTACTAACTATTTATATAAAAAGAAAGGTTCTTCTTTAATTATTTTAAAACCTATAATTTATTCTCTCTTTATTGTATTACTGGCTTTTTTTATATATGAAATCACTTATTTCATAATATTGGAATCAAATCACATTTTAGAAACTCTTGAGGATAATATCGGACGAATTTCAATATTCAATCTTTCGATCTTATTTTTTGGAATTTCTAGTATTTTTTTTTTTGCATCCCATATTCACACAGATAATAATATAATAAGATTAAACGCTCCTTCATTTTTTAGAGCAAGAAAAGGAACAATTAAAATTGGGAAAGTTATAAAAACTTCTTCAATGAATTTTGATTTTTTACTTTCTCTCAAAGATTTAGAAAAACATATGTTTATATGTGGCTCAACGGGCACAGGTAAGAGTAATTTCATGCAAAATTTCCTTATAAATTTTACAAAATTATATGAAATCCCTTTTTTTTTGGTTGAATTTAAGGGAGAATATCACTTTCTTCAAGAAAAAATAAAAAACACATTAGTATTATGGCCTGGAGAGAACTTTTCCATTAATATTTTTAATCCAGAAAATTCCAATCCCTTAATACACGCAGAAAGGATTTTTGATATCCTTAAAAGTGGGAAATTTTTAGATGATAATGCTGATTTTAGCCCACAAATGGAAAAAGTATTGGTAGAAGTATTAATTAAAGTTTGTAAAAGTAAAGAATTGCAAAATTGGAATGGATTTTTTAGATTATGTGATGAATATTTAAAGAAAAATGAAACTTCGATTCCAATGTTAAAGCAAACGTTAATATCTATCAAAAATAGAATTAGAAGATTTTCAAACGGACCCCTAAAAAAAATATTTGAATCTAGGAATGAAATTTCGATATGCAAATTGCTATCTATGAATGTGTTACTTGATCTTAGCTCAATAATTCGTCTAGGAGGAGAAAAAGAAGATGCCCTTTTCTTTCTTAATATGATTTTGAAATATTTATGGGACCTAAATATAACTACCGGAGCTGATAAATATAATGGAATTAAACATATTACAATCATAGAAGATGCTCAATATTTTGCTCCTCAAGATTTATCCAAAAAATTAAAGATAACATCTTATCTTGAAGATATTGCCCTTTTACAAAGAGGAACTGGAGAATGTCTTATATCTTTAGCAACACGTCCAAATATTAGTAATGAGATATTAGCGAATTGTGGAGTATTAATTTCATTTCAAAGTCATCTACAAAAAGACTTAATGCTGGAATTGTTGAATTTAGATGAAGATAAAAAGAATTTTTTATCAGTTTTAGATGAGGGGAATTGTTTAGTGCGTATTAATTCAATAAAAGACCCTTTTTTGCTTTGGGTTCCTTTCATTAAGCATAATCAACTCTCTGTATCAGAAATTCATAGAAGAAATGATTCAATTTTGAAGAAATTAGAAAATTCCAATGACTTAAAAGCAAAAGGAGAAATAGGAAAAAGAAGAGTGACTCTAAAGATTGTTATAAAGAGATTAATTTTATTTTTAAAGTATAACTTCATTTCGAGATTAAAAACCATTAAACTAAAAGATGTTCAAAAGGAAGAATATAATAACTTATTTAAAAAGGATCAATCGGAACAGAAAATCCTTCAAGAATACATTAAAAATTTATATGATTTACAAAATAAGAACAAATAAATTTTAAGAGAACAAATCTTATCATAATTTAATGACATTGATAATAGGCGTTGTAGGGAAACCTAGTGCTGGTAAATCCACATTCTTAAACGCCGCTTGTTTAACTAATGCAAAGGTAAGTGAATTACCTTTTACTACTATAGATCCTAATAAAGGAGTTGCCTACGTTAAGTCAGATTGTTTATGCAAAAATTTAAGTGTAAAAGATAATCCAATAAATTCCTTATGTATTGAAGGAAGAAGATTTATCCCTATTAATTTATTAGATGTTGCAGGACTTGTACCAGATGCTCATAAAGGAAAGGGTTTAGGAAATAAGTTTTTAAATGATTTAAGTAAAGCAGACATACTATTACATATTTTAGATATATCTGGTTCTTTAGATAAAATGGGAAAAAGAATACAAACGGGAGAAAATGACCCATATGAAGATGTCATCTTCCTTGAGAGGGAAATAAACCTGTGGTTTAAGGAAATTCTTGAAAGAAGCGATTGGACAAAATTTTTAAAAACATATTCGCGAGAGAAAGGAAAATTTATTGAAGCTTTATATAAAAGATTGTCTGGCGTGAGGGTTAAAATGGAGCAAATAAGTATTGCTCTAAAAAATTCTGGACTGGAAAAAAAAAGTCCATCAGATTGGATAGATGATGAGTTATATCATTTTTCAAAAACATTAAGAGAAATTTCAAAACCTATTCTAGTTGTCGCGAATAAAATTGACAAAGAAAACGGTTTAGATAATTATATGAAACTAAAGGAAAAATATTCAAAACCTATTATTCCTTGTAGTGCCTTAACAGAATATTTTCTGAGGACCTTTCATGAGGATAAAAGCATTGACTATATCCCCGGTTCAGATAAATTTCAAATATTAAAAGAAGAAAAACTGACTTTAAAAGAAACTGAAACATTGGAAAAGATAAAAATTAAGATTCTTAATGGATTTGGTGAAACTGGAGTCCAAAAAGCTTTAAATTATGCTGTTTTTGAAATAGCAAAACAAATATGTGTCTATCCTGTTTCTGATATTAACAATTTTACTGATAATAGTGGCAATGTATTACCTGATGTTTTTCTTGTTAAGCAAGGGACTTTTTTAAAAGATTTTGTTCAAGATAAGATTCACACAGATTTAGCTACTAAATTTATGTTTGGGATTCATGGTATAACTAAAAAAAGATTGGGAGAAAATTATATATTAAAACATAATGATGTTATCAAAATAGTTACGGGTAAATAAGAATTATTCTTTTCTTGAAGTTACCAAAATATATATTAAAATTATGATTAGTAGAATAATTCCAAAAATAACTACAATAAAAATAAAAGATTCCTGTTCTGGTGATAAATCTGCTTGAAAAATGTATAATAATATAGTTTCAAAAATACCTAAAATACTCATTATTTTCAACATATTTTCATTTTAAAAAATCTATAACTTTACTTAAAGTTGATTGATTTTTTAAGGATTTTTAAATTAGTTAAAAAATGGACCTGACGGGAATTGAACCCGTGACCTCTTGAGTGCAAGACTTGCACCAAGCAAATTGCTTACAATGCGTCAAGCTTAAGGTTAATTTGTTGAATACAAATCAATGATCTTCCACTGATCTACAGGCCCATTCAAAGCTTCTTTCAAATATTTAAAACTATTATTATTAATATGCTTTTCGCTTTTAAAGAGTTCATATCTAAAACTGTAGAATTTTCAAAGATAATTTTCACTTTTAATCTATTTAAAAATAATTTTTTTCATTTTATTAGAAGGTTTATATGATGAACTTTTGATTATATAAACTTAGCTATTCGGAGTTAATAGAAAGAAATTGAAAGTTAATTAAGAACTCCGTAAAAATTCCAAGAAAATAACAAATTAATAAATAGGAGGTGATCCAGCCGCAGGTTCCCCTACGGCTACCTTGTTACGACTTCTCCCTCCTCGCATACTAAA
>JBHLLO010000021.1:0-42838 GCA_048885535.1 Candidatus Hermodarchaeota archaeon | reverse complement strand
AAATTCTTATCTTGATAAATCTGAACTATTATATGAAGCGTTTCTAACCTATTTTTAATTTTTTCTGCCAAAATTTTGGTATTGCCTGAACGCGTATGAAATATAATAATTGCTTTCATTTTTATTGGTTTACTCTTTTAAAAATTTAAATTTATTCTATCCTTCTTTGAAAGACAACACTTTTTTAATAAAGTTTCCATAAAAATGGTCTATTGCAAATTGGATTTCGTAATCAGTTGCATTTTGTTTTATCTTTAATTCAATAAGATCTAAGAAATCAAAATTTATATTATTTTTTTTATAAATATTAAAAATTTAAACTCTTTTAGCTTTTTAATAAGTAAGAAGTTTATTTTAATTATATTCTACTATATTTTAAGCGAGAAAAGATTGGTTCGACCTCCAACTGAAGGGAACATTTGTCTTCGATGTAAAGGCTCAAGATTATTATGCGGTAAAAAATCTTGTCCTATCCTTCTGAAAAAATCTGTATTAAAATCAATGGTGCCTTTTAAGCTAGATAGTGCTATAAAGGATGTGGAGATCTTTGGTGCAAGTCCTCCAGGAGTGTTTGTAGGGCATTTTAATTATCCCAATGTATTCATTGGACCATTAATTCCATATCAAGAATTTGATTTGAATCTAGGGATATCTGATAATTTTATACTCGATGCCCCAGAATTATGGTTTGGAAAAGAAATGATTGATGTTATTAGATATCGAAGCAGTTTAGTACGAAATAATTTCAAATCAAATGTGCGTATAGGTCGAACCACTAGAAAAAATACACCTCCAATTAAAATACAAAGATTATTAGATGCCTCACAAGAATTAGCTATGGCAGCAAGGCCAGTGGATACAGAAACAAAGTTAATAAAAATGAATTTTAGAATGTTAATGGATAATCATGCTCCACCTATTGGACCAACAGGCATGACTGAAAAAATTAATATTACAGAAAATGTTAAGGTACATCCAAAAGTTGAATACTGCGTATCAGATATTGATTTAAAAGCCTCAGAAGCCGTATCTGATTATTTATATTTTGAAGGACATGTACCGGAGTCGACTATTAGGAGAGTCTTCTCTGCTGGATTACTTGGTCAAAAGAGTAATAGGAGACTTGTACCAACACGATGGAGTATAACGGCTGTTGATGATATTATCTCAAAGGCTTTAATTGAGGAAATTAAGAAATTTCCGGAAATAGATGATTACCAAATCTTTGAATCAACTTATCTAGATAACCACTTTAAGATATTACTTTTTCCTGGTAAGTTTTTATATGAAATGAACGAATGTTGGGCACCAAATACATTGTGGAATGTCTCTCCTAATGGAAATAATCAATATCGCAAACCTCAGATAATGACTGATTATGAATTTTATCAGGGTAGAAAAAATTATGCTAGCAATATAACAGGAGCGTATTATGCTGCTCGACTTTCTGTATGTGAATACCTTTATAATATTAAGCGTCAAGCAAGAGTTCTTATTTTCAGGGAGGTTTCAGGAGGTTATCTCGTTCCTTTAGGAGTATGGGTAATTAGAGAAACAGTAAGAAATGCTATGTTAGCATGTGACCCCCTCATCCTCGACAATTTTGATGATTCACTTAACAAAATGGCTGATGGATTTATGGTGGATTATAAATACTGGAGAAATAGCAGCAAAATAATTAATTTTATTAAAACTCAAAAAACTCTACACGAATTTTTATAATTTTTTTTGTTATATAGCCATTTTATTTAAAACTTTAAATTGAATCTCATCAATAATATGATTTATATAATCAAAAATTTATATAAAAAAAAGTGAATGATTATGGCTTTAGCTGGTGAAAAAGTAGGAATTCCTTCTGCTGATGAAGCTCCCATGATTGTTATGGCTCGATTTAAGCAACCATTAGCAGGAATATTATCAATACTGATTGTATTCATTATTAGCTGGATAACATGGCTAATTTTTTTTGACCCTCGCTTGCACCCGACTCCTAGCTGGGCACCTATGGGATATACTGCCTGGGCAACTGTTATTGGTGGTTTTGGGTTAATTGGAGTAGTATGGGCGATATGGTTTGAGAATTGGCCTTATTACAATTGGTTTCGGACTCCTTGGAAGGTAGGATTAGTAGGTACTGCAATTAACGTAGGTATTATCATTCTATTTACTCTTCTTTTGCTACCTGCATTCAATATATTTTATGGAAGTGAAACTCAAGGTGCTACACCACAAATTGACGCATATATAACTTGGTATTTAGGAGCATCCATATTTGGAGCATTAAGTGGTTCATGCTTTTCTTTTGCAGTTTTATGGGTAGCAGGTACAATGTATTGGCCATTTTTTAAAATAAAACAGCCCAAACGCGGATTAATAGTCTGGATAATTGGAAATGTTATAACTGTGCTTATTTGGTTAATATTATTCATTCCAACAGGGGTTAGAACGGCTGCTGCTGAAAGTGATGTAGTTGTGGACGTTTTCCATTTTCCCAGTTATGCGTTCTCACTTGGGTGGACACAATGGATAATATTTTTCTCACTTCTCACCCTCATGGTATTCGAATATTGGCCATGGAGTAAGTTAGGCAGAAAACAACCCTTTATAGGAATAATCGCATTTGTTTCCTGTGTATTATTAGGACTTCTAATTTCTGTTTTTTTCCCGTACATTGTCGCTTATGTTTTTGATCCTTTCTTTCAAGCGATAGGGGGAGTACCCGTTGATGAGGTAACTCAGTTTAAAGGTTGGTACATGATGAGCATTACTTATGCAATTTTTCTTATATGTGCAGTTGTATTAGTATCTTTATTCTTTGACAATTGGCCAAAAAAGTATACACAATGGAAGAATTTTCTTCTTAGATTTTTACTAGTCATAACTATTGGCACAGTCACTTTTCTTGCTTATTACTTATTATCCCCTATTTTATTTGGAGATACCTCAAACTACTGGGAAATGAATCCAACCCCTTTTATCTTATGGTTTTTATGGATTGAAATCTTATTTGCCTATGTCTGGAGAAAGTGGCCCATTTATAGAGCAGTAGGGTGAATTATAAATTGGTTAAATTTGGAAACTATTCTATTCCAGATGAATTCACTTGGATTGGTGATTGGGCAGAAAGACGTGCTATTCTTACCCCAAATCGGGAAGCTATATTTGATAATATTGAAAAAAGACTATACACTTATAAGGATCTTAATGTAAGAGCAAATAAATTGGCAAGAGTACTATTGAATGAAGGTATCTCAAAAGGAGATCGCGTAGCAACATTTTCTACTAATAGAATAGAATCCATTGATCTTTTCTTGGCTACAGGGAAAATAGGTGCAATACTTGTTCCATTTAACATAAGATTATCAATACAAGAACTTGAGAGTCTATTAAAAAAAATTAAACCATCAATTTTTTTCTATGAATGTAAATTTGAAAAGCTAGTTAGCCAAATTAAAGAAAAGGCTTTAGTTCAAAAATATATCGCTATAGGGAATGAAATATTAGAAGATAATACTGTTGAATCATTAACAAAAAAAGTCCCAAATAAGGAAATTGACCGCCCTATTATAAATTTTGAAGATCCACACTTGATTTTATTTACGGGAGGTACAACTGGACTACCTAAGGGAGCTGTGCTTTCTCATAGATTAATTTTCTGGAACTCTGTAAATACTATTCTTTCATGGAGTTTAAAACCGGATGATATTCAACCATTATTGTTCCCTCTCTTTCATACTGGAGGATGGAATGTTCTCTTAGTTCCGTTTTACCATCTTGGAGCAAAAACAATATTAATGGGGGATTTCGATCCTGAAGAAACAATTAAAGTAATTGATAAAGAGCAGTGCAGTATTGTTATAGGTGTACCAACCATGTTTCATATGATGGCGAACTCACCACTTTACGAAAAAACTAATTTTAATTCTGTAAGAATATTCATATCAGGAGGAGCTCCATGTCCTGTTGCAATAATGGAAAAGTATTGGGCGAAAAACAAGTTATTTAAAATGGGTTATGGTTTAACAGAAGTTGGTCCTAACAATTTTTTTCTCCCTGAAGTTAAAATTAAGGAGAAACCTACATCAGTGGGATTACCTGTATTTCACTGTGATATGAAAATAATTAATACAAAAACAGACAAGATAGTTAAGCAAGGAGAGGTTGGAGAATTAATGCTTAAGGGACCTCATATTTTTTCAGGATACTGGGAAGAACCTGAAGAAACTAAAAAGACTATCGAACCGAATGGATGGGTACATACTGGAGACTTGGCTATGCAAGACGATGAAGGCTTTTATTATATTGTTGGCCGTAGGAAGGAAATGTATATTAGTGGAGGGGAAAATGTATATCCTGTTGAAATTGAGGAACTATTATTTAAACATCCTGCTATTGATCTTGCTGCGGTTATTGGAGTACCTGATGAGAAATGGGGTGAAGTTGGAAAAGTATTTCTAACCTTGAAATCAGATCATAAAATAAGTATTGAAGAAATTCGTAATTATTTGACAGAACGATTGGCAAAATATAAAATTCCTAAATATTTCGAGATACGAGAATCACTGCCAACTAGTGCTACTGGAAAAATATTAAAGCGTGAATTAGAGTAGGTGAGAATATGAATTATCGACCAGTGGGGTTAGAATCATGGGGTATTTATCTCCCTAAGGAAAGACATTCAAGTGATTTTATATCTAAAGAAACTGGGATTCCAAGAGATATTATAGAGGAAAAATTTGGTTTGAAAAGTAAAACAGTCCCTGGAGAAGAAGATCATACGGTTGCAATGGGGGCAAAAGCAAGTTTTCAAGCACTTGAAAGAGCAGAAATCAAACCTAATGAACTTGATCTAATTATTTGGGCTGGAGAAGTCTATGCAGAAAGACCAATGATGACATATGGAATAAAATTGCAACAGCTATTAGGTAATCCAACACATCCGTGGGCTTTCGATATAAATCAAAGATGTGGTACATTTTTAGTTGGTATGTTATTAGCTAAGAGTTTAATACAAACAAATCCCGAAATAAATACGGTTTTAGTAGCTAGTGGATACAGAAATTCTGATTTGATTAATTATAAAAACCAAAGATCTCGCTTTATGATAAGTCTAGCGGCAAGCGGTGCGGCTGCTGTGATAAAGGGTGATTCAAAAAAGAATGAAATCTTAGGAATAACTGCCATATCAGATGGTAGATTTGCTGATGATGTATACGTGCCTGCAGGTGGAACTGTAGAGCCTATTTCTGTTGACGCAATTGAGAATGAACAAACCTATTTAGATGTTCCAGATCCAGAAGGTTTAAAACAACGTCTAGATAAATTTTCAATGGACTCATTTATAAGGGTGATTGATAATGCTTTGATCAAATCTGGTTATAACAGAGAAGATATTGATTACTTAGCTCTTCTACATATGAAAAGAAGTGCATTTGAATATGTTGCTAAAACAGTGGGGGTTGATCCCTATAAACAAGCTACCTATTTTGAGGATATTGGGCACAATGGTCAAAATGATGGGATAATTTCTTTAGAGTATGGAATCAGAAGCGGAAAAATCAAAGATGGAGATATTGTGGTGCTCACTGCTGCTGGAATTGGTTGGGCATGGAATGCTGGTGTAATAAAATGGGGTTCTTCAAAATAAATATAAATTTTTTTTCTTATTTGTTCCAAAAATTTAGTACTAGGTCATTAAATTCATTAGGATGGTCTAATATAGTTAAATGACCTGCATCTGGCATTATTATTAATTCTGATTGCGGAAGCCATTCATGAATCATTTCACTTGCCCACACAGGAGTAGTGATATCTTTTTTACCTACTAAAACTAAAGCAGGAATTTGAAGATTTTTTAGATTTTCACAGATATTAAATCCTGCAGATGCTGCGGTTGCTTGTAGACAATCCTTTTTTGTCATATGATCAGTGACTAGTTTGGCCACAAATTCGGCAATCTCTTGATTATAAGGGATTAATCCTCTTACACTGATTCCAATAGCAAATTTTTCTAACTTACTACTATTTACCCTTCCTAGTACATCAGTAATTGCTTCTTGGCTGATAAAACAAAAACTATCGGCTATAATCATCTTTTTAACATGAGATGGGTTTTCAAGTCCATAAACAAGTGCTATCATGCCGCCTAAGGAATGGCCAACTAAATATAAATCTTGATTCCAACCGATATTACTTAATAAAGCAAACATATCATCAACGTAATTGCGAATTGTGAATCGCTTTTTAGGTTTTGTAGATCTCCCATGTCCACGAAGATCGAATCTGATAATATTAAAATATTTCTCAAATTCAGGTAATTGATATTTCCAACAATCGCTATTTAAGAAAAGACCATGGATTAAAACCATTTTAGGACCATCGTCTTTACCACTTATATCATAGGCAATTTCAATATTTTTTTCTGGGGAAAAGTATTCCATGCTTCCAAATCACACGAAAATTCATTAATATTTATGAATAATTCTAATAACATTAAATATTATTTATATCTAATTCTACGCCTCTAATTAATATCTAATTTATTGGAGTAAGGTTTATATAGAAAATTGATAGATTATAGATTAATCAGAAATCTTAAATAAAAAAAAAAAAATAAAGGGTTAAAAATGAAAAAAATAAAATTATCAATTCTAGCCATAATTTCTATAGCTTTAGTCATGTCATTTCTTCCCGCTGTAACTCCTCAAGTTGGTACATATACATTTCATGGAGCTCCAGGAAATATAAAGATCTTAAAAGTTGATATAGTAAATAATGCTAGTTTAGAAGATTTATTTGGTCCAGGTTGGGTCAATATTATTGAGATTTTTGGTCCCGGAGCCGCTGTTGTAGGAGCAAGAAAGAAATCTTTGGTTACAGGTGTAAACTTTAGTGACACGTTAAATTTTTTTGGCGTCTGGGATGTCACTACTTATAATACTAGTAATTGGGATTGGACTACTGGTACCATCAGCACTACTCCTGACTCGGTTGGAGATATAGTCATTAGCTTTTATGATCCTACAAATCTTACGACGTTTATTAATACATTTTATACTATTTTTCCTCCTAATCTCCCTTTAAATATATCAATGCATACTGCAGGAGGTTTCTTAGCTCAACTTCCAACACCAGTAGCACAATATTTAGGAGCTCTTGTCTGGGAACCCAAATGGGGGAATGTAGGAAACACAGTAGTCCATAATGCTGATGCATTTGATACAGCATTCTCCTATGGTTTTACTTACTTAGAAGATTGTACTGAAATATGGACTTATGATTCAACATATGGAGCCTGGATCGGATATCAAATTTTAGATGATGAATCTAATATAATTTATAAATTCTCAATTGAATTAGAAATCCCGGGCATTCCTGGTTTTGAGCTTTCAATCTTTTTGGGGATTACAGGGATAACATCAATCGGAATAATCTATGTTGTAATGAAAAAGAAAAAGTAAAATTAAAATTCCTTCTTTTTTTTAACTTTAATTTGTTCAAAATTAGGTTCTTCAAATTTTTGATTATTTTTTCATATTTGAAACATCCTGTATTTAACAATATCAAATAACAATATTCCAATAATCGATAAAATTACTTCGGAAATTAGCACTTGAATGAAACTCAACGGAATTGGTAATCCAAATGCAAAATTGAGAACCGTAGCGACATATAATGAGATTATAGCAGAATAGATTATTCCTCCTAAATATTTTAACAATTTCATATTTCTTAATAATACAATGCAATAGAGTGCTGGAATGTTGACAAATACACTTATTAGATCAATTGGTCCTAGTGGTGAGGTTAAATTAACAAAAAATACTCCAATTACCTTTCCAATCAAGCCTTCCCAAGGGAATATTATGCACATTCCAACCATTAGCTCTGCAACACGAAATTGGATTCCATAAAAGCTAATTGGTTGGAATATATATCCCAATGCAATATATAAAGATGCTGTTATAGCTGTTATGGCAACACGAATGCTCAATTTGTTTTGATCAATGCTAATACTTTCTTTTTCCTCTTCTTTTGATTCCATCCTCAAATTCACACTTTTTTGCATTTATGAAATAATATTAAATTTCTATCTTTCCTGCTTTTTAAAATGTTCTCTTAGTATATTATTAAGAACGTAAGAATTGAATTTTGTAAGCATTATTTAGCAATCTGGATATAGTTTCGCTTTGACTAGAACGTATAATTTTAAAAACTCAGAATGGTATTTGATATTCAAGTATACTTTTAAACGAAATGATGAAAATATATGTTGAATTTAAAAAAACGAATGTTATATTCAATTTATTTAATCTTTCTTAGTCTGTTATCTGGACCTATTATTGTATTTTTTACTTTAAATGCGAGTGATTTTCATTCAATTGAAAAAAGCTATATGATAAACTCTCAAGCAGTCAATCGTACTGGAAAGGAGTTTATTAACATAACAGCAACTAGTTCAGATTGCTATATATATAAGAGTACTCCGAATCTTAATACCCAACCTAAAGTATATATTCCAGATTACAACATTTCATATGCTAAAATGTCTTTTGAAAATATTCGAGCAATAAATTATACGAAAATTATAGAACAAAACCCCACAGAGTTTATTTATAGTTCTGAAAACGAACCATTGTACATATATCAAAAATTTTTTGTTGAAATTAGCCAATATGTCAATAATGTAAGCATTTTCATTCAAGACATTATAAATATTTACAACTATTCGGAAGAAAATTCATGGGAAGTTGCTATAGTGAATTGTACCACTGAAGGTATTCCAAATAATGAAACGCTTGGATCATTGACTAAACCTCACCCTCTTAATATAGCAGCGCATTGGGAGGTTTATGATTTTTTAAACTCTGAAGTAGGACCAATCTACTTGAATATATCAAAAACTTATCATACAATAGAAAATGGAATGGATAAATATTGGTTTGCCTTTCGAATAAAAATTCCTCCGGATGATACTTTTTACGGAGGTGGTCCAAAATTTCTTTATTTTAATCCAGATCAAGAGAATAGCGATGAAGGGGATACTTACTTATTCTACAATAGAGTTGTTATTGAAAATTTTACCGTTAACGACGTTAAAGAAATCACAAATATAATTAATGGCACTAATACTAAAGGTGATTTATCATCCTTTAGAGAATTTGATGAAGATAGATATAATTGTTTAGCTAATACAAATAATTTAACATTAGATATGAAATTCCATATTCAAGACCTAACCTCAGGAATCTTAAATGAGACAATTGTAAACTTCTTTGTAGCTTTTCCAGGACTCTGGCAATTAGTTCACACCGCATTCTTAAATAGCATAGATTTCTATTTAGTTACGAATGTAAGTAGCGTTATAGACGTAAATACAGCTAACCTTTTTCTGAAAAATTATAGTAGTAATGAATGGGTTGATATATCTGATAAAATTGATCTTATACAAGAAAACGAAACGCTTTTGAGTTATAAAATAAGTGATCCACTAGAAAAACTTTACTTTCTTAAATTTTTCATGAATTTTAGTAATAGTAATTCAATGGAATTTCGATTTCAATATAGAGGGATAGGAACATTTGATACATCTTATAATTTGTTTACAATTCACTTCGGAGAAAGACTCCAAATAAATAACACAATTTTACCTTACGATCCGTTAATTCAAGAGTTAATATCCCCCTTAGAAATAAATTTGGATGCTTTAAATGGGACTATTACGAGTGAGAATAACTTAGATCTATTAAAGTTAAATGATAATAAATATTTTGAAGCCCAAGCAAACACTAATAATCTCTCTTTAGAATTTAAGTTTAATATCTTACCCGATATTGGGAGTTCTTTCTGGGATGTCGATATGTTTGATTGGGAAGATATTTTCACTCCACCAGTTTATCCGTACCCTTATTTACCGCAGATAGATTTTAGAGTTAGTTCAAATGTAAGTATCATTACACAGGATGATCTAGACCTTGCTATAATTGAAATATATAAAGGTAATAGAAATTACACCTTCTTATCTCCTGAAGAAAATCAACTAGAATGGTTAGTAATTACAGAAGATAATAAAACATTGGCCAATAGATATGAAACCACGCAAGAAAGTTCCTTAAATTCTCTCTATACATGGGTAGCTTTGCAATTAATAAACTCAAGCGATGAAAATTCCATTAGGATGCGTTTAAGATATCTAGGAAGTACCGGATTTGAGAAATTCAATGTTTCTGTTGATGAATTTACTTTAAATTTATATATTCAAAATATAATATCTTCAGATATTGCTTCCAAAATTGGACTTGGATTAAAAAATAATGAAATAAGAGCATCAGATATAAAATTACAAAATTTTGGTATTGATATTCAGGATCTCGGTGTTGGTAGGGGATACTGGGAGGGTGATATTGATAGAGGGCAACCTACTTTAGGATTTTTTGAATTTAATGTGAGTTCATTATGGAACATTATTAGATTTGATGTAAATGGAACATATGAGGTATATAAGGTCCAAGTTATAATTGAATTTTTGGAGCGTCCTATTAGTCAATATATGACGGGAAATCAACTTTTTTCAGTTAGAATTACTACTTTTACTGGTAGACCAATTGAAGATTTAAATTTAATTTTTGAATTATTGGATCTAAACTCTGTAGTTAAATCGGAAAGCAGTGCAATTACAAACACAGAAGGTATTGCATCAACAAGTTTAGTTTTTTCGGAAACAGGTAATTTATTTTCAATTAGAGTTCGATTTGAAGGACATGGAATTTATACAAATTATGAGATCACATCAAATTATTTCAGAATTGTTGATGATTTCATTATTTTCATGGATACTTTTTTTCAAATCCTACCGTATATGTTAGCCATTATTGCGGCGATCTTTATTTTTGTAGTAGTTAGATCTCAGAGGCGTAAAAAACTTAAGAGAACTTGGGCTAATGAGGCTAAAATTTTAGACGATTTGGTTAACATATCTTATATTATGATTATTCATAAAGATGTTGGAGTCTCAATATTCAATAAACAGATATCCTTAGATGTAATAGATTCAGACTTAATCTCGGGTTTTCTCCAAGCTATTTCTCAGTTTAGAAAAGAACTCAGTAAAACACCAACCGATGAAAGTAAAGGATTTGAGATGGATTACTATGACTTTAAGATAATAATGACTGATGGAGATTTTATAAGAGTTGCCTTAATCTTAGAGAGGTCTCCATCAGATCAGCTGAAAGAAAATCAGACAGCTTTTACAACAACTTTTGAAACTAAATATAAGGCTTACTTAGAAAGATTTACAGGGGATCTAACACCCTTTAAAGACGCTGATTCCTTAATAGAAAAATATTTTAATATTTCATTAATGTATCCTCTCCAGTTAGCTAGTTTCAGAGATGTGTTTAAATTAAAGACTTTAGAAAAAACTCTTGTTGATGTGGCAGAGCAAATTCAAAAAGAGAAAAAATTCTTCTTTGTATCAAGTCTATTAAGTTTTGGCTTAGCAGGGCGAAAAGAGTCTAGAGATCAAATAATCAGTGCAATTTTATCACTTAAAAATAAAGGAATAATTAAACCTGTGGATATAAAATAATCAAATCTAATTTTTTTTATAATCTTTTTATTATATTTCATATTTCAATAAACGATATTGAGAGGTTATTTACTATAGACTCTAATACAATTAACACGATTCTGAACTTAGTTGCTGAATTTCTACAAGGAAAGTCTCAAATCATTAATGAAGAAATTAGACTTAATCCTCAAGTTTTTCATTATTATAGCGAAATTGTGAGATATTGGAATAAATTAAACTTTATCATTAAGAAAACTCTCCGATCTCTTCCAAACTTTACTGATTTTGAATTATGTGAAATGGAGAGGATATTATATGCCACTTACCGCATAACTTTTGAAAAGGCTAGTATTAAACCAATAATAGCTGAATTAAAGCTGAAAAATTGTTTTATTCCCTTTTTGGAGAGATTAAAAACTTTTTCTTGGAAGTTAGCTTTAGCTGAGAAGACTCGATTGGAAAAATTAAGTATTAAAGAAGCAATTCCAAACTTTGTTATCGAACATTTAATGCCAGTAATGGCTTTTGACTTTTTAGAAAAAAATATCAGGTATATGAATCAGTTTAATAATCAAAAGTCAATAAGTTTTAGAATCAATACGTTGTCTTCTGGTGATTCATTGCCTTCATTAACTAATTCAATATTGAGAGAATTAAATAAAATTAACGTCAAAATTTGGAAAGATAAAGATATTCCTAGCATTTTCCATACTTCACCTAGAAATAAAAGTAAAATTCTTCGCACTAGGAGTTATAAAAATGCTCAAATTGTATTTCAAGATAAAGCCTCTTCAGCAATAGTAGATTTATTATCTCCAAAGCCAAGAGAAATTATTTTTGATATGTGTGCTGCTCCTGGAATAAAATCTAGTATAATTGCACAATTAACTAACAATGAAGCAAAAATAATTTGTAATGACTTTCATCAAACTAGAATAGAGGCTGCGAGAAATTTTTTAACCTTTCTGAAGGTTTCAAATTTCTATCTAATAAATTCAGATGGAACAAAATTACCATTTAAATCAAGAAAAAAATTCGATAGGATTTTAATTGACGCTCCTTGTACAGGTAGTGGAACATTTTTATTAAATCCTGAGCTTAAATGGCGTCAAAATGGAAGGTTTCTGTATCAAAATACTTTAATTCAAGAAAAGCTCATTAAGACAGCACTAACATTTATAAAAGAAAATGGAATCATCGTCTATTCTACATGTAGTTTATACCCCGAAGAAGGTGAACAACAAATAATGAAATTTAAAAAATTTTTGGAACCTCTCACTATTCCAAAATGGTTCTCACCCTGCTATAGAATAAAAAATCATATTTTAAAAGGAACGGGTCGATTATTCCCTGCCATTCATAAAACACAAGGATTTTTTGTGGGTAAGTTCAAAATAAAAGGACAATAACATAAATTAATACATATAATTGTTAGCAGGTTATCTTATTGGAAGATAAAAAGAAAAAATATTGGACTATTGGAGAAATTGATGCAACTGGTGTAAGAGGACCTCATGAAATAGAACTTAGAAATATTAGCATGGCAAAATATCATCACTTTATAAATATTGACCAAAAAAAGCTTTTAAACATTGTAAGAACAGATTTAGGAGCCGAACTCGAGAATTTGGGATTAAATGAAGATTGGACAATCACAATTAATATGTTTCCTCAAGTGAAGATTCATTTACTTTTTACTTATTTTGGTAGTGAATTTGGTGATACCGTTGAGGCTGAATTTAAATTTCTATTTTCGGGAGAGCATGTTAATAAGGTTCCGGGGGAAGATAGTGCTACATTCATTGATATCATTATGGATTTATTAGAACGTCGAATCAAGGAAAAAGAACCTTTTGAAATGAATTATCATCAGAAAACTGATTTGATGAGGAAAGTCTTATCTCAGAGAGTTAAACCATTTTCTTTATTAGATGAAAAAGACCAAGAACCCCTTGGAAAATTTATTGGTGCTAAGGTATGGCAAATTTCAAATGGGTGGAAAATAAAGAGAGAAGCCTTTCCTAAAATTTTTATTGAATTAACTTTTAATGACCAAGAAGAGTTAGATATCGCTTATAAAGGAAATAATTTATCAAGAAATATTGATAGTTATCATGCTGAGTTAATTGGAATTTTTACAATCAATCACATCTTAAGATATATTACCATGAAGAATCAGGATAAAGAGCTTCCAGACATTTGTTTTATGATGTTTTCTCGCTATTTTACTAAAATTAAGGGATGGACCCATAGGGCCAGATAGGCTATTTTTTTATAAGTTTAATTATAAAAAAATTAATAAATGAATGTTATATAGCCGTCCAAAATACTGCTCTTCCTTTTCTATCAACACGCTTTACTTTATTGCTATTTTCTAAATCAGATATAACTTTCCAAATTTGAGAGTTACTTAATTTAAAATACCTCCTTAACTCTGGTGTTGACATAGTATTTCCATTTAATAGATTTAATATCAATCTTTTAACTTCTTCAATTGTGTCTTCATCTGAGGTTTTAGAATCTTCTACAGAATCGTCTTCATCAACTTCCATCTCTCCAATGATTCTTTCTGCAATCTTATTTAATTGTTTCAAGTTATTTTCAATACCTTGTGGTTTCATAAACAAGCAACACAATTCTAAGTCTCTTGGAAAAGCTACTATATAAAAATTATCGTATAAGATAGCTCTAGGCTTTTTTCCAGCATTCCCTCCTCTAAATGCAAGATAAAAATTCATAGCAAAATCATCTAATTTCATTAATTTATCGTTAGAATTATAAAACTTAGTCCATCGCAAACAAGGTCCATCAATCATATCAAATCCAATAAGAGCAGCCCCAAATAGTTCTTTTTCATTAAAATGCAATTTCTTTCATCCTCCTTTTAATTGAAATTTTTTCTAATTCTTTTTTTATGATATTTATAAGTTTTATTCGTTCATTAGGATTAATTGCTGTAAGACCATACGTTTTTACATGAAGAACATCTTCTACTCTTGTTGGTTCCATTCTTCCATCATTTTTTTTTAAATCCTGTTTGTTAGCAAGCACAATTATTGGACAGTCTTTTTCTATAAAATGTGTGGCATAATTAATTAATTCACGAGATTTAAGAACATTTCTAGGTGAAGAATCAGTAACTATGAAGAGTATATCTGATCCCAGCAAATGATCTCGGCTATAAGTCTTTAAGTAAGACTCTTGACCACCAAAATCCCATATTCGCACAATATAGTCATCGCATTTTACTGTTTTCAAATCAAATCCATGGGTTGGTAAATATAGTCTGTCAATTGTGTTTTTAGAAAGTAATTTTAATATTGTTGTTTTACCTACAGCTGGTAAACCTATTAACGAGATTTTAAATAGATTATGTAATTCTGAAGCTAGCATTAAATAATTCATAAAAAAGAATTTATTTAAACAAAAAAGAAACCACATTTTATATGAATCGGGATAATATCCACATATCATGCAGTAGAAACAAAAAATTGAGTTTCAATCAAAATAATTATTATTGAAAATCTAGAATATATCCCCAAAAGTAATATTATAATAAAATACCAAGATTAATAGTGAGAAAAAAGTTGGTAATATTAGACTGTAAGTCAATAATTTTTGAGAAACCCTTATACATTCTTGCAGTGTATCCATTATCGTATCAAAATATTTAGGGTCTCCCCATATCTTTACATTATCTATTTCTGAGCTGTAATAACTGAGCTCAACATTTGTTAAACTCTTTTCTGCTTTGGGGATTAGTTCTTCTAATTTTTGTAATATAAAATCAAGTTTTATTTTTTCACCAATAGGAGAATACCCTCTGCTAGTAAATTGTCTAGCAACAGTATGAGAATCCGAAGTAGTAACTTCGCCATATTCTATACCACGATTTTGTAACATGTTCAAAATGAATGACCTGATATTTACATAAGCATTATTCGCGTCAAAATGAACAATTATTGTTTTTTGATCTGTAATTGTGTTTTTAAAAAGATGTACTACTAAACCACCAGAGCCAATTCCATCACGTTCAGAATATTCTTCTAATGCATCTTTTGCAACTCCATATTTAATAGGACTTATATCTGCATTTTGGGTCTTTTTAAGTGAGGATAAGAAGTTTTTACTTACATTTATCAAATCTTTTCCTTCAATAGAATCTTTCTTTATAAGAAGTTCATCACCAATTATTGAATTGTGTGAATCAATTATAATAACCTCATGGTATCCAAGAGATAGAGCAATTTCCCTTATTTGATCACCAATATCTGGTTGCATATCGTCTGAAGGTAGGGGATGACGAGTAAGAAACATAATTGGGATATCTCCGATTTCTGTTCCTATTAATTTAGCAGAATTTTGCATTTTTCTTGATAAGCTTTTAATTCCTTTAACCCAATTAATGTTCTCATTATTTTCAATAATTTTTATATCACCGTTAATTTTAATCAAAATTTTCTCAAGTTCTTCATGAGTAGTTAGATTTCTAGAATGATCATTCGTGGTATGATAAACAGTTATACCAGGAATATTATTAAAAGAATTATAAATTCGGGATGGTAAGTCTGAAGATCCACAAGTTTTGAATGGTCCAAAATGTATATCTGGAATAATAAAAAGGCCTTTTAGTTTTTTTGATTTTATAGATCGAATGGCTATATATTGAATTTTTACTTTTGACTCAATTCCAATTTTTTCAAAATAACTTTCAATTAAATTATCATTGTCTCTGGTCATCATTGATAATATAAATGCCCTAATAAAAGGATAACCCCCTATTCCTGCTACTTTTTTATAAATTTTACTAACTGTAGACATTTCTCTTGCATAAGGTATTACAAAGATCACGGCACAAGATATAAAGAAAATAATTGCTCTCAAAAAGAAGATTAATGATACTTGAGCTGCTAGAATGCTATATAAAATAATACCAATTACTGGTTGAATTAATGCTAAAATAAAAATTCCATATCTTCCGACTGTAGTAAAGGAGTAATAAATTACATACCCTATAATATAGGAAATAACAGTTCCGAGTATAAAAAACATTTCTACAAACGTGACATTATTAAGAAAAATAGCTACAACCTCACCTATTATGTAACAAATTCCAATAATACCCCCCAAGAACGAGTTCAATTGTAAAGCCCAGCCATTAGGTGGCATTCTTAATATTGGTGCTCTTTTTGAATAATAAAAGATAGTAGCTAAAACACCTATTCCAGAAATAGTTAAAAAAATGAAAATTACAAAAAAAAAGAAATAAAAATTCCAAATTCCTGTGAAAATAGAATTTAAAATAAATGAGATTGTCCCTACTAAAATTGGTATAACTAAAAAAAGAGAATAGGCTAAACGTTTAGAACTAAAAAAATCCATGTATGAAATAATTCCTGGTATCTGACGAGAAGGTGCTTTTTGTGCCAACATTTAAGATAGTGAGAAGATTAATTTTTCAAGATAAAATTCTTTCTATTAGTAGATAATTAAATAACTTAAATTCATAGTAGTATAATTATCCTTTTCATTTAAAAAATTATAAATAATTACGAAAATAATAGACATTATGTCGGAGGATATACAACAATTACACAGATTTGCATATAAAACTTTTCGTGAAATTCTGACTGATGGATATATTTTGTTTGCAAAAAACTGGTTAAAAATTATCGTTCCTATGGCTTTATTTTCAGTTATTTCAATCATAATTAAAGATTTAATCTTACCAGATTTAATTTGGAATCAATATTTAATTACTAGTGAAGTAGAAATTATTCTAAATAAAGATCCATATAGTATTACTAATGCCGATCTCCAAGTTCTTTTACGTTATCTGTCATTAACATTTGGAATGGTGATTATTGATTTTATTATTGGAGCGTTTTTCACAGTTTTGGCAATGTGTTCAGTCAGTACTTACCTTTTAAAGAAATATAAAGGTTTTGATGTTAACTTTTTCCAAGAACTAAAAGCTTCTTTCAATTCTAAATTATTTATAGTATTGATTATTATTGGACTCGTGGTTCCACTGGGAACAATATTACTTATTCCAGGAATAATTCTTTTTAAATTATTTATTTTTTCGATATTTACTTATCGTGATGAAAAAATCGAAAAACCATTGAAGGAGGCTAAAATAATTGCTAAAGGATCCTTATGGAAACTATTAGGAATATTTTTGATAACCTTTGGAATTCCCTTCATTATTAATCTCTTTATATTTCAACCATTATTGGATTTTGCCGTTAGTAACGCTACTTATACTTCATGGTATGATCCTATTACAAGAAATTATCTTATGATTATCCTATACGATCTCTTATATCAATTGATTAATATTCTTTTAATTCCATTATTTGTATGTTTCCTCACAACATTTTATCGATCCCTCGAGGCTAAGAAAACTATTGCATATCAATATCAAATTCAACCACTTCAAACGCGGTATCGAAATTTAGATGTTGAAAAATATAAAGAATTGCCAGGGGATCAAATAAATCAAAAATATAAATTCGAATCGGGATTGTATTGCCCATATTGTGGATTTTTTATGGAAAAGAAACCAGAAAGATGTCCTCATTGCAATGAATCCTTAGATTTTGAATTTTAAATGTATCGAGTTAGTGAAAAAAATGTATATTAACATAAATAAGAAATTTGATTTAAATGTGGAAAATATTAATAATCCAGTTGTTCTGATAGGTTGGCCGGGAATTGCTTTAGTCGCGAAATTAGCCATAACTTCAATTAAAGATTCAATTAAAGCAAAGGAGTTTTTAGAAATCGAATATTTCGACTTCCCACCAAAATCAAATGTTGAAAAAGGGAACCTTGAAATTCCAACCGCAAAAGTTTATTATAAATCAAGATCTGGAAAAAATGAAAATGATTTATTTATCCTAACGGCAAATTATCAACCTCAAACACCTGAAGGTGTTTTTGATTTCTCTCAGAAATTTTGTGAAGAGATGGATAAATTAACCAGCAGCAAAATAACTATGTATGTAAGTACTGGAGCGATGGTCTCAGATAAAATCAGAGATGAACCACTGGTTCATATTTGTGGTACTAATCAAGATATTACAGAATCTTTTTTAAAGTTTAAAAATACCATTCTAATGGAAGGGGGAATTATTGCAGGTGCTAATGGAATTTTACCCGCATGGGCTGGACAAAAGGGATACGCACCAGGGGTTTGTTTATTAGCAGAAACCTTGCCATTACCTATGATGGCTTTAGATCCTAAAGCTTCTAAAGCTTTAGTCTCAATACTTAAAGACTTCTTCAATATAGAAATGGGATTTGAAGAATTGGATAAAAAGATTGAAGAAATGGAAGGTATCATTGAATCCTATAAAAAACAAGCAGAACATTTTATGAAAGGAGTTCGAGAAGATAGGGAACCAGATTCATACTTCCGTTAAATAGATATTTATATTTCTAAGAATTTTTTTTCTTTTGCCACTTCCATTTGAGTAAAGATAAAATGTATCTGTAATTTTGAATAAATTATTAAAACAATTTCAAGATTTTAGACGTTTTTGATAAGAGTTAACAATTTAAGTCGTAATCAATTTTTATATCTACCTATATCAATTTATATCTAATTAATAGGAGTTTTATATGAAATTTTTCAAATTATTCGAGCCTTTTAAGATTAAGAATATGACTATATCAAATCGTATAGTTATGCCCGCATTGAATCTCAATTATGCTAGTAATGGTTTCATAACAAAACAATTAATTGATTTTTATGTTGAAAGAGCGAAAGGTGGTGCTGGCATGTTAATTATAGGGGGTTGTTATGTTTCCATTTATGGTAAAGGTTTACCTATGATGATTAGTGTTGATGATGACAAATATCTCCCAAAATTAAAGGAATTTACCGAAGCGGTTCATAATGCTCGAGATGATGTGAAATTAGTATGTCAATTATATCATGGAGGGGGGTATACTTACCCTCAAATAATTGGTCAAACACCAATAGCACCATCAGCAGTATATAGCAAGTTCAGCAAAACTACTCCCCGAGAAATGACTCTTGAAGATATTGAACGTGAAAAACAAGCATTTGCTAACGCTACTGTTCGAGCTAAAGAAAGTGGATTTGACGCTGTCGAAATATGTGCAAATGCAGGATACTTAATGGACCAGTTTATATCTCCTTTAAAAAATAAGAGAAAAGATAAATATGGAGGAGATCTTGAAAATAGGTTGAGATTTCCTATTGAGACTATTGAATTAATGAAATCAAGTGTCAATGATTTTGTTTTTGGTTATCGAATTTCTGGGGATGATTTTGTGCCAGGAAGCAATACCTATAAAGAAAAAGCTATAATAGCTGAGGAATTAGGTAAAGAGTTAGACTATTTCAATGTTACGGGTGGATGGCACGTGACTAGAACACCCCAAACAACAATGGATGTTCCAGAGGGATGTTATACCTATCTAGCAGAAAATATTAAAAGTAGAGTATCAATTCCCGTATTTGCTTCTAATAGGATAAATAATCCTGAATTGGCCGAACAAGTATTGATGGCAAATAAAGCAGATGCAATCTGTATGGGTAGAGCTTTAATTGCTGATCCTTACTTACCTTTGAAAGCTAAGAATGGGGAGTTAAGAGATATTATGAATTGTGTTGGCTGTAATCAAGGGTGTTTTGATAACATTTTTAAAATGAAACCAGTCTCCTGTTTAAGAAATGCAAGAGCGGGTAATGAAGCTCGAACAGAGTTGAAACCAATTAAAGAGAGAAAGAAAGTCATGGTAATAGGTGCAGGTCCTGGTGGCTTAGAATCTGCTCGTATTGCATCAATGAGAGGTCATGAAGTTCACATCTTTGAGAAAGATGATAAGATTGGGGGATTATTGAATATAATTTGGATTCCTCCTGGGAGAAATGAGTTCAAAAGAATGATCGAAAATTATACTTATTGGATACAAAAATATGGTATAATCCTACACTTGCAAGAAGAGGTTAATCTCAATAAAATTAAGGAATTCAATCCTGATGTAATATTTTTAGCTACTGGATCCAAACCAATCTTACCACCAATCCCGGGAATAGATAAACCAAATGTATATTGGGCAAATGATGTTTTTAATGGAGATGCTCCTATAGGAGAAAATAGTGTTATAATCGGTGGAGGTGCAACTGGGATTGAATTAGCAATTTACTTAGCTAAATATGGTACATTAAGTTTGGAAGCATTTGACTTTTTAACATTCTATAAAGCATTAGAAACTGATATTGCATTAAATATGCTACATAAAGCAAGAAATAAAGTAACTGTCTTAGAACAATTGCCTAAACTTGGATCCGCATTAGGAAGAACTACAAAATGGGTTATGCTAGATAAATGTAATGCATTAGAAGTCAATTTAATAACTAATGTGAAGGTAACAGAAATTGGAGATAATTATGTGAACTACTTAGATGCAAACAGTATAGATCAAGTTATTAATCAAGTCGATATGGTATATTATGCCACAGGTGTAGAACCAAATGATGAACTTTATGCTAATCTCAAAGAACTTGGAGCTTATGATGTACAGAAAATTGGTGATGCTAGAAAACCAGAAACCGTGATGGAAGCTGTAAGTAGAGGATACAAAATCGCAAATAGCATTTAAACAAATTTTTTTAGTTTTCTAAATTTATAAAGGTTTATAAAATAGGTAATTAATTTTTTTATTGATCAAATTGGATGATCCCAAATCAGCTGCATCTGTAAATAACGAAAAAAGGGGTATTTCTTACAATCTAAAAAATATAAGTGAGAGATCGAGAGAATATATTAAAGATGTGATTGTACTTATAAATAAAGAAATCGGGGTCAATAAGATTTCATCAATAATGTTATTTGGAAGTCAAAGATCTGAAAAAGAAGAAGAATCCACTATTATCTCTGATTGTGATCTCCTCTTTATATTTAAAGATCGTGTATCTAATAGACATATTAAAGAAATTGAAAAGCACTTTATGGCTTTAGAAGTAAAGCATAAATTTAAACAAGCTAATACCTCATTAATTAGATATATATTAAATATCCTGCAAATCTCTACAGGTATGTTTGTTAGCCATTTTCTAACTAGGAAAAAGTTCTGGGATCAAGGAAACTTCCATAAAATATTCAGAGTAAATAGATTTATTTCAGCGCTTTTTGCTCCTCGAAATATTGTCTTAAGTAATGTTCTTAGCAATAGCACAGTTCTCTATGGAGAAGATTTACGAAATAATATAAGTCCTCAAATTAAAATAACCGTAAAAGAGATGTTTAAGAGTACTGTTATGAATCTGTTTATTTCATTTTTTGCTTTGCTAATCGCTCCACTTAAAAAATTTAAATCCATTTTATACCAGTTAGAAGCAATAAAATGGACGCTAAGGACATCAAATTACTACTGTTTCAAAGATACCGAAACACTAAATAATATAATTAATCGTTTTATATTGTTTGAGTCTATTAATTCACAATCAAAAGCAAAGCTTTTTTTTGAGAACTTTCTCAAATTAAGAAAAAACCCAAAAAATATATTCTTTTTTATGATACGTACTCCTCTTAGAATAATCAAAGTTCATGTAAAAGCTATAATTTACAAGAAACTTGTTAAAAAAAAACCACTAAACATTCCCTCAGAACCTAAGGAACGCATTTTTCCGGATAGATCCTTCCCTTTACAGTTTTAATTTAGGAAAATGAAAAATTTTAATAATCTTTGAGCGCTTAAAAGAATTAGGTTAATATATTAAATGGGAAATAATAATTATTATTATTAAGAATAAATAATTAACCTCGTACTTTAAAATGGAAAATGGCAATATTGATATTCGGGAATTATTTTTAGACATTTTAGCTATATTGAAGTTCGAGTTGAAGTTTTATCAATATAAGGAAAGTCCTATGTTTGAACGAATTGTTAAAACAAGGGTGTTCCAACAAAAACTTCAAAGACTTAAGGATTTTATTAACGCGTATTTTGAAATAATGTATAAGGATGAAGAAAGTCCAATTAATCAGGCTGCGCTTCGTACGCAACTGGATAACATCGCAAGAATCACAAATTATTATAATGATTTATCTGATTTTTATAAAGACCACACAAAAACTCTTATCACTAAAGAAAAATTGCAAAGCTTAATTGATTATAGCCATATTGAAATTTTATTCATTATCTTTACTAATATCCTTGATTGGGAACATTACAAAAGCAGTTTGATTTTTCCACACGATAAGGTTAAAGAGAGGATCTTAAAAGAATTTTTAAGCAAACTTGCTAGTTCCGAGATAAAAGAAACTCAAGATTTAATTGACTTAGAGCAATCGATAGAGAGTTTTGTGGAAAAAATAGAAGTAGAACTGTAAATATACATTATTTTCTTACTTTCCTTACCATTTTCAGTTAACCTTATACTTTTTTCTTTTCAATCTTAAAAATGCATAAAAATTTACACACAAATATTTAATTTTCATTAATCTCTCGTGAAATTCAATCAAAAATATTTTTATATTCGTACTATCATGTTTTATAAGAATAAAAAAGAATATTTTTTGGACTTCTCAGAATCGTACGTTCTGAAATCTATCAGTTTAAAAAACCAATATTGGGTATAAGTTGGATGGATTGCGTAACTCAAATTATGGAATTTTATCATAATAAAGCCAAGAAGGCTCTTGATCCAATTCAATTTAATAAAGTTTGTTTAAGCAATCTTTTAATAAAATTAATGCGAAATTTTAACGGAAAAGCTACAAAAGAAGACAATTTGTTACTTCAAAATTGCTTGATTTTGTTAATTAATTTATTCTCAAATAATGATAGCCCAGATCATTATAACAAAAAGGGAAAAGGTGTTAGAGAACTCGCTGGAGCCGAAAAAGAACATTTTAGAGAGATTTTAGCTAATGAATTCCTCAATAACTAAAACTTTTTTAAAAAACTTTTAACTCTGCTTCTTTCCACTTATCATATTCATTAAAAATTGTATCAATTTTATCAAAAATTCTTTTTAATACTTTTTTGATATCTTTATTTTTACCAAATGTATCACTAATTACGCTATATAAATTTACATTATATTCTAAGGTTAATTCTGAAATTTTTTCTAAATCTTTTTTACTTATTCCATTTTCTTCTAGCTGCTTAAAAACTCCTTTAAATTCATTATTTAGTTTTTTGGTTGCTAATAAAGAATTAGAGCTTTTCCTAAGAAGTTCTCGTTCTTTTTCAATAACTAATTGATCCTCTTTAGATAAATCAGATGTACCATTTAATATCTCGACTCTTTCATTTAATAGATTTCTGACTCTTTCATAAATTATTATTGCCTCTTGTATTTTTGCCATAGTTTTCAACAAATCATTTTTTCTTGACAAACGAGCTTCAATAATTTTTAAAGATGCGTCCTCATAATAGATCTGAAGTTCTCCAAAAGTACTTTTTTCCCCTTCAGCAATTTTTAACTCGATTTGTCTCAGATCTTCATTCAGTAGTTTTTTTTCTTTCTTTGTTACATTTTCATCCTGCAATAATTCATAAATTTGATTTGCAGTCGTTTGAATTGAAGTAGCTTTTATATTAAGATCATGCGCTTTTTCTACTATATTAGTAATGCTCCTGAATTCACCCTCTTTTTCACAATAATTAAATATTTTTATAGCATCACCTAATAATTTATCAAACTTTTTAGGATCAGTTAAGATATAATACTTGGAATCCTGAACTTTTTGAATAGCTCTATCCATTTGAATTTCTAGCTCAAAAATATAATCTAATATACTTACTTGTTTTCTCTCTGAAAGGATCATGAATTTGGTAGTTAAATCCTTTCCTACGCTCCGACTGGCAAAATACCATAAAAAACATGCTGGTATCCAAAAAAACATAGAGAAAAACATCATATTATATATTCCTCCTAAAAAAGAAATTAGAAAATAGGACGCAAATAATGTTAAACTCTTCCCAATCTGTTCTGAAAGATTTAAAAATGATACGGATGTACCTCTATGCTCGGGTAAATTAATATCTATCATAACTGCATTTCTATTCGCAACTGGACCTGCAATTAAAATTGTTCCTATTAATCCAAAAACAAAGTAATAAATATAATTGGGATATTTTGAGAAAATTTCACCTAATGTTATGAATATATAACTAGCAAGTTCTGATGTTGGAATCGGGCTAGGGTAAGAGATGTTTAATACGCTTATGCTAACTGGTGTAATTAAGAGTAAGGTTGTTAAGTAGAAAGGTAAAGCTAAGACCATACAAAGCGCACCTAATCTTGTTCTATTTTTCTTATTTCTTCGATATAACACATCTCCCAAATAAGAAAGAATAAGATTTCCTAGAATATATCCTATTCCTAAAATACCTGCCAAAATTGTTGCAGTTTGCAAGCGGATTTCTAAAGGTAATTCATATAAGTAATATATGTTTAACATTGAGGTTAAAAAGAAGATTGTTATTGTACCTGGAATAATGGAAAAAAAATTTTGAAAAATAAGATAACGATTAGTTTTTTTTTTAATGATTTTTGACAAGTCTTCCTTAGAGATAGTATAACTATATTCAAGGTTTAATTTGACTAAATCCAATAACTCTTCCTCTTTCATCCCCCGTTTAGGAATCTTCACAAAAAATAATAGAAATACAATGATGATACTAATGCAAGATAATAAAAAAAAGGGAAACCTCCACGTTGGGAAGAAATAGGGAACTCTCCATATTGGACCAATAAATGATGATAAGGCTTGCCCTACACCATTAGATAATGAACTTAAAATGGCTAGAGTACCAAACCATCCTGAACGCTCATCAGGAGGTATGGCATCTGAGATAATAGAATATCCAACAGGTAAAACGCATCCAAGACCTGCTCCACTTAGCATTCTTGAAATTATTAGCATTACATAGTTACTTGATGTAGCTGTCAGCATCATACCAATTGTCCAAGAAAAGGCTCCCGCCATGATCACTTTCGTTCTATCAATCCGATCCGTATAATAACCCCATAATAAAGCAAAAAATGCACTAATTAGGACAAAAAAGGCATCTGGAATAGCTAACAGGGCCTCTGGGATGCCAAAATCAGATTGAATCTGTGCATAACTTGGGATAAGCATATTAGCACATGCTATTGATACAAATAGCAATAACATGACCAATAGAATCGGTGCTAAGTCCTTTATTTTAATTTTTGTTAATTTGAAAAGTCCAATAAGCTAAAACCCTTCTATTTATTATAATAAATAACCTTTAAGAATTAAAAAAACCTTTCAAACCAAAAACTTTTTAAAATATCACGCTTAACTTGAAAATCTTTAATTCGATCAAGGCTTCAAATCGAGTCACAATGACATGTAATAATCTAATGCATAGTTAATATGAATGTCCATTGTATCTAATAATTTTATTACGGTATCTCTCTGTTGCAATATCAGTGGAAGCTCAGTACACCCTAAAATTACTCCATCTACTTTATATTTTCTGATTATACCTAATAATTTTTGTTTACTTTCTTGTTTAAAAAAACCAATAACTAATTCATCGAATATAATTTTATCTATTACATCTTGTTCATGATTTAATGGAGTTATGACTCCCATCCCAAACTTCTCAAACTCATCTTTATAAAATGTAGATTGCATTGTGAATTTGATACCTAATAAAAGTAATTTTTTCATGTTTTCTTTTCTTGCTCTTTCAGCTGTTGCTGTTACTATACTAAGAATTGGAACTTTCGTCTGTTTTTTTAAGTCCTCATAAACCGCATGAGGAGAATTAGCTGCCATAAAAATAAATTTTACACCTGCATTTTGTAGAGAATTTATTCCTTCCATTAAATAGTCAACATACTCTTTAGGCTTGTTACCAAGTTCATAATCTATTACTTTCTGAAAATTCAAACTGAATATTACGACTTCCGGATATGAGTAATTTCGCACTTTATCATAATATCTTTCCAAGAAAAGTTGATAATATTTCAAAGTAGATTCATAGGACATTCCACCAAGCAATCCTACCCTCACATTTTTCATATACCAAACCTTCAAAAATTATATCTAGTAAAAATTCACCCAGAAAATTGAACTTATCTAAATTTCGTGAAATACCGATTTCATGTAGATTTATTAATACCGAGATATTATCAAGGGATATTCATAAATAACACAATTATGAATAGATTATTTCAATTTAGCTAATTTTTATACAATATAATGGTGGAGCTGGGGGGAATTGAACCCCCGGCCTTTCGCATGCCAAGCGAACGATCTTCCAGTTATCCTAAGACTTAAATAAGGCTCTAGTCTAATCCACAGCCCCAAGGAACATTTAATTGTTGAGAAAAGCCGACAGTAAGATAAACAAATCATTAATCTTAAAAAAAAATTATGGTTTTTAGAGTATTAAAAAAATAAATATATAGCTATTTTATTATTTGATACCTATGAAAAAAAATTTAATTAATCTAAAAAAAATCTTCATTGTTGCAACCCTTATAATCACAGTCTTGACACCTATTTTTGGTATTAATGTCTATTTTGGTCAAAATCTTAGTTCTGCTGAAGACTTACAATTTGACCCAAATCAAGTCATTTCTTCTTTAAGTTTGCAATCAGATACAGATTCCTCTATTCAAAATGTAGAAGCCGATAATCTAATATTCGATCATGATCTAAAACGATATTTAAATAATCTTAAATTAAAAGACGTTGACGGCAGAAATGTTAAAGTTATTGTCTTATTTGACGATTCAACTCACAAATCTGAAAGAATAAATGCAATTAATTCAATATTAGACAACGTTGAAATACTCAATAATTATGATATAATCCCTGGAGTTTATTTATCATGCGATCCAAATGAGTTATTATTAAAGTCAGAACTATTGGAAGAACTTGGTACTATTAAAAAGATATTTAAATCAAAAGTATATTCATATCCAATACAACCCACTGAACTTCCACACTCAAGTGCCTTAAATAGTGTTGATTATCCTAATTGGTGGATACCCGCTATTGGTGCTGATGGACTTGCATTTGATGGTTCTGGAGTAAGAGTTGCTATAGTAGACACCGGAATTTATGAACATCCAGATTTGAATGTAGTTTTAAGTCAAAATTTCATCTCTGGAGAAAGTTCATTCTATGTTGATGATATTTATGGGCATGGTACCCATGTTGCTGGAATTGTAGGATCTGATGGAACTAGTTCAAATGGAATATATCGAGGGGTCGCCCCTGGAGTCTCATTAATTAATGCAAAAGCAGGTGGTCTTGAGGGGCTAGAAGACGGTGATATCATTAGTGCGATTGATTGGTCGGTTCTTCCTGTTATTAGTGGAGGTGCGGGAGCAGATATAATATCGATGAGTTTTGGAGGAGGTTATCCAAATGCTAGTGATCCTTTAGCAAGAGCAATGACAAATGCCGCTCGTAATTATGGAGTGATTCTAGTCTCTTCTGCAGGCAATTCTGGTCCAGATTATTTTACTGGTGGCTCACCCGCTTCAGGACCATATATAATCTCTGTTGGCGCCACAGATAGCTCTAATAATTTGGCATCCTTTAGTAGCTGGGGTCCATCATTTTCATATTTAGGGTATCCCGATGTTGTAGCTCCAGGTGTAGATATTATAGCGACTGAGGCCCCTAATTCGGTTATTTCCAAAGAAATGCGCTACTTAGGAGATTTCTTTGATTACATTGGTGATTCAGATTATATTCCCCTAAGTGGAACTAGTATGTCTTGTCCTATGGTAGCTGGTGCTCTCGCCATTATAAAAGAAGCATATCCCTCAATAACCTCTGAGACCGCAAGAATAGCATTATTGGAAGGTGCTTCAAAGTTCGCTGATCATAATTTCCTCAAATATGGTGCTGGGCTCATTAATGTTTCAAAATCGTTAGAGTATCTAAATCAAGTTAATCTTACATATGGAAATGTTAATAATATCTCTATATTATTTCCAGATGAAGTGCCATTAGAACCTTTTGACTTACTTCATTTTCCAGGTGACTATCAATCATTCAACCTGACATTATTTTCAGGTATAGCAAACACATATGACATAAACGTCCCATCAAATGTTGATGGATTATCTGTTTCCTTGGATAAGTCTCAAGTTACATTCGCAGATACTGGTTTCAATTTTATAACTCTTGATATTAAAATTAAAATGAATGCCCAGCCAGGTATTAGGTCGTTTGAATTAAATGTTACTTCTGGATCTACATTATATGATTCAATTACTATTTCAGTTGAAGTTAAATTACCTGATTATAAGATTTTAATGGAATCATATCACGGTTTAAATGACTGGTTTCCAGAGATTTCTTTTTACCAAATGAGATTTTATGAAATGATGAACTCTCTCTCAGAACTTAATATTTCAGTAGATTATTTGGCTGAACTCTGGACCCCCTATTATAATAAAGGTACTGATAATTCATTTTTGACTGAATCAAAGTTATCTAAATATGATTTGATTGTTCTACAGAATCCTATTTTACCCTTCAACCCATTAGAGATGAATTTTCTTAAAGAATATTTTAATAATGGAGGTAATATACTTTTCTTAGGAACAAGATATCAAGACCTTTGTTCGGAAAATTTGAATGCACTATTCGATAATCTTGAGCTTGATCTCCAAATAAATGAAGAGAATATTATATATGAGACATGGTTAGGAATTGGATTATATTTAAATACGAATAACGTCACTGATTTAAATTCAATACCGATATTTAATGGAGTTGACAAATTTATATGGTCATATGGAAATACTTTCACTACATCTGGAAATGTAGATTCGATAGCATCAATTGGTGGTCAGACTGTCGCAGCTTCATATGATGGAAATCCTTTTGGAAAGGGCAGATTCATTGCTTTTGGTGACTTACATTGGTTAACTGACTATTTCACTGAAACTGACTATCAACAAGATCATATGAATTTATTAAAGAATATAATTAATTATTTTCTTTATCAAGAAGATATATCAATAAATTTAGCTTTAAGTTCTGAATTAACTTCGACCCCTCAAGTAAATATATCGGCTTACGTCCAAAATCAAATATTAAATATTCCAATCGCTTCTTCTTCCTTGAATTTAAATTTAACAGCTTCTATTGAAAACACGGGTTATTTTGAAATAATAGATATGGTTTCACCCTTTGATGGCTTTTCAACTAATTATTCCATTACATTGCCTTTTCCAAGTGATTCACCTTATTCTATCACCGTAAATCTAACTCTAGGTCAAGAAGTTTACATTAAAACGATAAAAGTGCTCTATTATGATAGTAATAGTTATCCACAAATATCCTTCCAAACAATTTCTGGTTCTACTTTAAGAGATGGTTTCGATTCCTTATCAATATTATCCCAACTAAATAAACCAAATTATGATGTAGATGCATATATGGCAATCTATTCTTATTCTCTGTTTAATTCAAAAAAGACTGTAAATAGAACTCTTAATAACTTTAATAATCCTCCTTTTTCAACTACATATACTAAAGGCTATACTCCAACTAGTAGTGATCCAGCAGGTCTAGTACTTGCATATACTGTACCAAAAAATATAAGTTCAAATTATTATAATCCCTTTTCAAAACGACTTATATCCTCTATTTTCAATCATGCCCCCATAATAGATGAATTCAATTCAACATTTTCCATTGATGGTTCAGCAATAACGAGACTTGAAGATACTTATACTTTAGATACATCTTATGTATATAGAGCAAGTCAAGGAAGTATTATAGATTTTAGAGTGAAGGCTTATGATTCTGTGAATTATGAAGATCCTAATATGTCTAATATGCGTGTCTCAATTAACTTATTCATTTGTCTTGTTTCAGAGGATGACTATCTTGTATTCATATTTCCGAATAAATTTCCAGTAAGCGTTTTAAATTATCAATCATCATCTGATATCCATCAGGGTACATTTGAAATTCCTTATACTATTCAATATTCAACAATAAGGGGATTAGTATCAATATCAACAGTTACAAATTTTGATTTAGATACAAATGAAGGGTATATAGCAATTATTATGATTTCTGTTGATGATAGTGAAGGTGGCACTAATGATTTCATTATTATCTTTCTCATCAGTGCAGGACAACAACCATTTTTCCTAATATTAGGATTAGTAATCGCAGCGATTGTAATCGTGAGTAGTTTAACAATACTACTTCTCGTTTTAAGAAAAAGGAAAAAGTCAAGACAACAAAAAATCACGGAAGAATACTATAGCCCTTATGAAGATACAACAACAGCACCGACTTATCAGCAACCATCATTTAGCTTTTGTCCTTATTGTGGCTTTAAAATAATGACTCTGAAAAATTACTGTCCAAATTGCGGAAAACAATTAAAATTTAAAGATTAAATGAATTCTTCTTATTTTTTTTTACTTATTTTTGAAGTATTAGAACAGTTCCATCTTCTTGTCCTATATAGACTTTTGATACCATATTTATAAAAAGACCTGTATCCACTATTCCTGGAATGTTTAATAATTCTGAATTTAATTTTGATGGAATTTCGATTATACCGAAATCAACATCTATGATAAAATTGCCGTTATCTGTTATTAAAGGACCCATTTTTGCTTTTGCTATTCTAAGTTTTGACTTTCCTCCCAATTTTTCTAATTTCTTCATCACGGTAACATGAGCCATGGGAATAACTTCAATTGGTATTCCTTTTCTCCAATTCTCTCCTAATTTTTCCGATTTCTTTCTAAAATCTGCAATAATTACTAGCTTCTTTGAATTTGAAGCTAAAATTTTTTCTTGTAATAAACATCCCCCTCCTCCTTTTATTAAATTTAGATCTCTATCAATTTCATCTGCACCATCTATATCTAAATCGATTTCAGGATATTGGTTTAAGGAGACCATAGGTAAACCATTTTCAATGATTAATTGAGATGATTGGAATGATGATGGAACGCATTTTAAATTTAATTGTTCATTTTTATTTCTTGTAGCAATTTCCTTTAGAGCGTAAACTACTGTTGATCCGCTCCCAATACCAAGAATCATGTCTTTTTCGACGTTATCTTTTACTGCTTCTATCGCTGCTTTCTTCTTCCCTTCTTCTATTAATTCTGCACTCATATAAATCATCCTTAATCTTGATTTAAAAGATTTAAAATTCTTATAGCTAAATAAGCCGCATTTTCACCTCTATCTATACCTACACAAGCAACTGGAATGCGTGGTGGCATTTGTACGATAGACAGTAACGCGTCCAATCCTCCTAATTTTGCACTAACAGGAACTCCAATAACAGGTTTGTTTGTCTTTGAAGCTATAACTCCCGGTAATGCAGCAGATAGTCCTGCAACAGCAATAAATATTAAAGATTTACAAGATTTAATATAATTATCCAATTTATCTGGATCTCTATGTGCAGATAAAATCTTCAGATCATATGGGATAGCATTTTCTTTTAACACTTTTTCAGCTTTCTCATAAACCTCCTTATCTGAGTTACTACCTGCGATTATTGAAATTAATGGATTCTCGCTAATATTCTGCTTTTTACTTACCATATCTTATTTAAATATTCTACAAATTTAAACAATTCTAATAATTTCTTAACAAATTGATTCTTAAATTCTTTAATTCTCAATAAAACAGTCAAAATGATTAATTTCTTTTACCTTTTATAAAACTAAGTTTGTCAAAAACTTTAATATCCTTTTTGAATTTTTCCATTTATCAATTAAAATATTATATTAAAATCATTATAAATTAAGAGGGATATTAAATAATGGTAAGAGAAGTAAATGAAGTGTGGTTAGTCGACTATGCGAGAACTGCATTCTCACGATCTAGACCTAAGCAGCCAGAACGAGATGTATTTGGTGACCAGAGGGGAGATGAATTAGTTGCTCAATTATTAATGAAGTTTTTTGACGGAACATTAGCTGAAAAGGGAATAGAGAAAGCTGATATAGAAGAAGCTTCGATTGGAACTGCTATGGGTGTCTTTGAGTGCTGGACCTATGGTGGTAGACTTCCTTTGTTTATGGCAGAATTTCCAGTCTCTACTTCAGCATTCTTCGTTGATAAGCAATGCGGAAGTGCCGGTGCAGGATTGCAGTTCTTAGCTATGGAAATTATGAGTGGTTATACTAAGTGTGCTCTTGGCTTGGGAGTTGAACATATGACAAGAATTCCAATGCAAAATGATTGGATTCGCCCAAATTTAGGTATGATGAATAAAAAAGATAAATGGTATCGTCCTCAATACGATCTTTTAACAACTATAAATATGCTTCAAACTGCTCAGAAACTTTACGAGGAAGAGAGTCCATATATCACAAAAATGGACATGGATAAATTCGGAACACGTAGTCATAATTTAACAGTAAAATATCAAGAGGAAGGATGGTTTAAAGGAGAGATTTTACCCATTGAGGGTCATGCAGAAGGAAATGTAGAAGAGAAAATAGTAATAGATTTGGATCAAGCCCCTAGAAAATCAGTCCTTGAAAAAGTTGCATCATTACCTAGAATCTCAAATCCATTCTTCTTAAAACAAAATGCTTATGGGGAAGATTTAGGAGGTAGAGCAGGGTATGAAGAACGAGAGGGAACAAAACAAGGTGTAATAACTCCTGGTAATTCCTCTCCATTGAATGCTGGAGCTACTGCTGCAGTTTTAATGGAAGCTAAAGAAGCTGAGAAAAGAGGAATTAATCCAATGGCACGAATTGTATCTCTTGGTTGGGCAGGAGTCGATCCTACCGTTATGGGTCGAGGTCCCGTTCCTGCTAGCCAGATGGCATTAAACCATGCTGGATTAACAGCTGATGAAATTGATTACTGGGAAATTAATGAAGCTTTTTGCATAGTAGCATTAAATTGCATGAAAGCTTTTAATATTCCTGAAGAAAAAGTAAATGTTATGGGAGGATCAACAGCAATAGGTCATCCTTTAGGAGCAACAATGATTAGACTTACTGGAACCTTGGCACGAATTTTAAAAGACAAGAATGCAAAATACGGAATTGCTAATGCCTGCATTGGTGGTGGCCAAGGTATAGCTATCCTTATTGAAAATCCAGATGCTTAATCTTTTTTTTTGTTTTTTTATTTTTTTATTTTACTCTTCCATCCTCATTTTGTTTAAACATTTCCAATTTCTTCTTTACGATATTTTTAGCCTGAATTGCATAGACAAAATCATTATTATAACTTAAAGCCTTTTCGTAATATTGCAATGCCTTGTATAAATCTTTTTTGTTAAATTCATAAATTAATCCGATATTATAATAGATATAAAAATACTCTGGTTTTATCTCTATTGCTCTGTTGTAAGCATTCAAAGCCTCATCCATTTTGTTTTGATTGAAATATGCTATTCCTAAGTTATACCATGCTCGGTAATTCTCAGGAGCCAACACGATTACTTTTTTAAAACATTCTTCAGCTTTAGCATATTCCAAAACCCATTCGTCATTTAGATAAATACCATACTCAAATAATACTTCTATAAAGGCAACTTTAGCATTAATAGATTGAGGGTTTCTTTTTAGAAGTGCTTTTAAAATATCTAAAGCGTCCTCAAATTTTTCTTCACGTTTAAATTTGATTGCCTTTTCAATAAACTCTTCTTCTTGTGACAAGATCTTTACTCATAGAATTGAATTATTGATGGCTTATATATTCATTAATTTTTTTATGCGATTAATTCTTCTTAAAGGGTTTTCATATCTTAATAACTAATTTTAATCAAATTATCGTAATGTTTAAATATAAAACTATTACATTAAGACTTACACAAGAAATCAGAAATTTTATTTAATAATAAAGGTGGAATTTAAATGCCAGTTTATAAATCAATTCAACTCGTAGCTACGAGTGAAAAAAATTGGGCTGAAGCTGTAAAAAATGCTTATGAAGAAGCTAAGAAAAGCCTAAGAGGCATAAGGAATATTCAAATTATTGAAAGCGATGTAAAAGTAAAAGAAGACCAAGACAAATTAATTTACCGCGTTCGTGTACAAATTAATTTCCAAATCGAGCGATGATTCAGAGGTTTTGGCGAATTAAAGCACCCCAAACCAATACATCAGAAAAATATCATCCCCAAAGGGAAAATTCTGCGCGATGGAAAAAGTTGTTTTGGGCTAAAACATGCTTAATTAATTTTTTTTTCTCTTTATTGTTATAAATTAAACTAGATATTAGTAAAACACTACTAAATCTTATTTTCATACCATATATCTTCAGATTTTTTCGCTCCTATCTTTAGTAGAACACTCCTTAATGAAGAATCTGAATCAGGACAAATAAAAAAGACATTATTATGCTTTAAAGTTTTTTTAATATATCTTTGAAGTTCACGGATAATATTTTCCTCAATACCTTTCTTATAAGAATCTTCTTTTTTTGTTAAAATTTGATGAATCAACGCTCTTTCATTGCCCAAATAATCTATAAAAGATGTATACATACCCCACCCAACAATTCTTCCGTTCTCTTTAGCAACAATCATTGAATTCCTGTATTGGAGATCAAGACTACGTTTATTTAATTCTTTTTCAAATTTCTCCCAATGTGAATAGAAATGAGATTTATTTTCAATAAAATCCTCAAAGATTTCTTTTAGTTCATCTTTATCTAATCGCGGGTCGTACCTTTCTATGATCATAATATAACCACTCAGAACTTAGTAATAAACCAATTGATATTTTTTTAAATGAATGATGTTTTTATAAGATTATTTTGTAATACAATTTAATTTTACTTTAATAGAAATTTTTTTTTATAATTAAATAACAAATGAGATATAATGAACCAGACAGATAATAATAAAATACTTATTCCTTTTAAAAAATTAAGAGATAACGTGATACTTCCTAAACCATCAAATCTTGGAGATGCTGGTGCTGATGCTCGAATCTATGGGTTTAAAAAGATAATAAAAAACGGTGAAAGAAAAGAATTAATTAACATTAATTCTGATTCGTATACACTAAAACCCTTAGAGAGAATTGCATGCCCGTTAGGTTTTGCTACAGCTATTCCAGAAGGGTATTATTTTAAGGTAGTACCTCGTAGTGGATTAGCATTATGGGAGGGTATTTCAATCGTTAATAGCCCCGGAACAATCGACTCTGGATATAGAAATGAATGGATGGCTATTGTTGTGAATCTTTCAAATAAGGAGGTAACTTTGAAAAAAGGAGATCGAATATGTCAAATAATATTAAGTAAAAGTTACGATTATCAAGTTATAGAAACCAAAGAATTACCCTCATCAGAAAGAGGTTTAGGAGGATTTGGTTCTACTGGTAAATTGTGAAGATTCATTAAGTTTCGAAATAATTGAAATATCATTTTCCTTATACTTTTACTTACTTTCTAAATTCAAAAATTAAAAACTGTAACTTTTAAAAAAATTCAAATTTCTAGCTTCATTCATTAAATCATTGCTTTTAAAAATCTTTCAATAATACACATTTAGGCATAAAATTTGTCCCAAAACAATAAAAAAGTTCCATATAATGATCATTTTCTCTATCCTATCTTAAACCCAAAAACTATTGTGATATTTGGAGCTAATAATAACTTATTAACTACAATGGGTTCGATGCAACTTAGGAATATACGCGCTGGAAAAGGTTTTGATAATGGAATTTATCCAATTCATCCTAGATTGGATGTTATTCAAGGCTATAAAGCGTATAGATCAGTAATAAATCTACCTTTAATACCAGATCTTGCATTCTTAATTTTACCTACCAACGTAATCCCCCAAGTTATGGAGGAATGCGGTCAAAAAGGAATAAAAAACCTTTTAATAACATCTGGAGGTTTTCGAGAAAGTGGATCCATTGGAAGAGAATTATCCGAAAAGATTGATCTAATAGCACAAAAGTATGACATGAGATTTCTCGGTCCAAATTGTTTAGGTGTTTATAACGGCTGGTATGGATATCCAGATAAAAAAAATATGTATTTTAACACTTTTTGGCCTTATGCTATTCCCCAAAGAGGAAATGTGTCATTAGTAAGCCAATCTGGTACAATTGCTGCCCAAACTTTTTGGCACGCAAAAGAAATGGGTCTTAAGATTAGTAAGTCAATTTCAGTTGGAAATGAGCAAAATATTGATATTGTTGATTGTCTTGAATATTTGAAACACGATCCACAGACAGAAGTAATAGGATTATACATCGAGGAAATAAAAAGGGGAAAAGATTTCATTAAGCTAGCTAAAGAAATAACCCCCATTAAGCCAATAGTAGCTATATACGCAGGAGGGACTAAAGCAGCAATTAGATCTATAATGAGCCATACAGGATCAATAACAGGAAATCAAAAAATATTTAACTCAGTATTTAGAGAAACAGGTATTATTTCCACAGATTTAATAACGGAATTTCTACATTATCTTAGAACTCTTTCTTTTGCAAAGAGTAATCAAGTTCTACCTAAAGGAAAGAAAGTAGCAATTGTGACCGATTCAGGCGGGAGTGGTAGTATGATGGCTAAGATGTTAGAGTTATACGGGTTGGAAGTACCTGAATTTTCAGATGATCTAAAAAATGAAATCTTAGAACTTATTCCTCCTACTGCCAGTGCTAGCAATCCCATAGATGTAACATTTGATATTAACTTTATAAATCTCTCTTATAAGTTTCCAAAGATTTTAATGAAGTCTAGGGAAATTGACAGTATAATAGTATATGGTGTATTTGATTTTGATGACATTTTAAGTATCATGGAAAGCTCTGGCATGGAGATCGATGAAAAGATGAAAAATGTAAATCTTATAATCGAGAATGCTGTATTAAAACCCATTAAACGTTTAATGAGAAAGTATTCCATACCTGTATTTTATGCTGGACCATATCCTTATAAGTACGCTTTATATCAGAAGTTTAATTCATTTGATGTTCCCATTTTCGAACTATGGGATTTTCCTCCAAAGTGTTTGGCTATTCTTACTCATTATTCAGAATATTTAGAGAAAGTGGGTAAAGAGTGAACTTTTTTCTTTATTTGTAAAAATTATTAAATCTGTTAATAAAAAGTTAGGAAATATTTGCTTGTAGAACGAACATTGGCTATTAAGAAAAAATTATAATACAATTATATTCATAATTAATTAAAGAAATATTATTATAGCCTTGTAAAGAACTAAAAAACTTAAAATTTGATACATATGAATAACAATTCTATAGATAACAAAACGTTATTTGAAAATTATAAATACTTTTTTGAAACAAGTCCTATTTCAATGGCCCTATTGGACTTAAATGGCAATATAGTTGAAATAAACTCTGCAACTGAAGAATTAGTAAGAATGAATAGAGATGATTTAATCGGGAAAAACTTCATGGATATACCAATAATATTTTGTGGAGACCTCCATAAATTTGTTGAAATTTTTAAAAATCTTAAAGAAGGGAAAATTTTTGGTCCCAAAGATATACTAATGAAGGACAAAGCAGGCAATAAATTTTGGATAAATGTTGTTGCATCATTAGTCAAGGTTGGAGATCAATTCTTTATTCAATTTATAACACAAGATATAACAAGTAGAAAAGAACTGGTACAAAAATTAGAAAATTCAGAAAGAAAATACAGATTGATATCTGAAAATGCAAATGATTTAATCATAGTATTAGATTCTAAAAATGAGATTGAATATATAAACGAAAAAGTCCACCAAAAAATAACAGGTTATAGTAACGAAGATGTTGTCGGACTTAATGGATTAAAATTTGTACATCCTGAAGATCGTGAGCGTATTTTACTAGCTTTTCAAGAAACAATGAAAGTTGGAGAAGGTTCTGTTGAAGTAAGAATAAAACATAAGAATGGAAATTACATTTGGGTTGAATGTAATGGTAAAGTTAGTAAAACAGAGAGTGGAGATTTAAAAGTCCTTATAATTGGAAGAGATGTAAGTGAGAAGGTTAAATATATTAAAAAATTAAAGGAATCTAAGGATAGATTTCAGAACTTAGCTGATTCTTTACCTGAAGTTGTTTTTGAAATCGACTTAGATTTTAATGTAATATATGCTAATTCAGCTGCTAATAAAGTATTTGGGTATTCAGAAGAGGATTTTAAGAAGGGATTAAAAATTTTCCACTTTATAAAGCATGAGGATAAGGATTTCGTTTTAGAAAACATCGAAGTCCTTAAAAAAGGAGAATATGTAGATCCGCTTGTCGTACAATTAAGGAAGAAAGATGGAACTTTTTTTTATGCAGAAATCCATGGTAAACGAATATTTAAAGATAACGAAGTTATTGGAGTAAGAAGTATCATACATGATATAACAGATATGAGATTTAATCAAGAAAGAACAAAAGAATCAGAAGAAAAGTTCAGAACAATATCTGAACAATCATTATTAGGCATCTGCCTTATTCAAGATGAATTTGTCAAATATGTGAATCGTACTCTTGCCAATTTATTAGGTTATAGTATTAAAGAAATATTGGATTGGAAACAAAATGAATTTTTTAAAGCAATACATCCCGAAGATAAGAAAAAAGTTATAGAATTAGCTACAAAAGCAGATCAAGAATTTCCAGATGGCATAAGATTTTATGAAGCACGAGGAATTAAAAAAAATGGAGAAATTATATGGTTAGAAGTTTATTATCGAAAGATAACATTCCAGAAAAAACCTGCTTTCCTAATTTCTTTCATGGACATTAGTGAAAGGAAAAAAACTCAAGATCTATTAAGAGATTCAGAGGAAAAATATAGAATATTATTTGAGAAAGCTCCATTTTCAATACTTTTAATAAATACAAATGGTATAATCATAGATTGTAACCCTACATTAACAAAGCTATTTGGTTATGATAAAAGTGATTTAATAGGAAAAAATTATATCAATCTTCCCATTGTTCTTAAAGAACATGTGCCAATACTTCAGGAAAGACTTAAAAAGATTAGAGAAGGTCAAATGCTCCCTCCTATTGATATACAAGTCTACAAGAAAGACGGTACGATAATTTGGATAAATTTTGAATCTACATTAGTAAAAATGGGTAATGAGAAGTTTTTTATTACTATGGGTTATAATATTTCTGAGAAGAAAGAAGCAGAAAAGAAACTATATGAATTAGATAAAATTAGAAAAGAATTCATTGATAGAGCATCCCATGAATTGAAAACGCCTATAACTACGATCTACGGAGCATATCAACTAATAGATCAATTCCATAAGCAAAAATTACATAAAGATGTTATTGAAATTTTTGAAATGGCTTTCTCTGGCACTAAAAAGTTAAAGAAATTAGTAGATGATTTACTGGATTTATCTCATTTAGAATCAAAAGTACTTAAACTTGAAAAAGGAGATATAGATTTAATCCAATTAGTAAGGAAATGTGTTAGTGAACTAGAGTTTTTAATGAAATCAAAAGTACAAACTCATAATTTAATTCTTCCAAAATCCTTAATAATTAACATTGATGAATCAAGGATGGAATTAGTATTGAGTAATTTATTATCAAATGCTATTAAATATACTCCAAATGGTGGAGAAATAACTGTAAAAGTGGAAAAATTGAATAAGTTTGCTCAAATTTCAGTAAAGGATACAGGAATAGGGTTGAGGAAGGATGAAATGGAAAAACTTTTTAAAAAGTTCAGTAAAATACGGAAATCCTTTGGTAATAATCTTGAAAGATATGAGGATGGTACCGGTTTAGGACTCCATATAGCTAAAGAAATTGTGGAACTACACGATGGTAAAATCTGGGTGGAATCTGGAGGAAAATCTAAGGGTACTACTTTTTTTGTCAACCTTCCTCTAAAATAACTCCTTTTATTATATGTATTTAGATTTATAATCAGTTATAATACCAAAATTGAAAAAGTAAGATTTTGTAATTCACTAATTTTTTATATAATTTTTATCCTATTATTATTAGCATCTAAAATATATAAAATATAATTCGTGATTCTTCTAATTGTCATTAGATTTTTATAATCCGCCATCTGCAATTTTAGCATCTGGCAGTAGAAAAGGTGTAGAAATTGGAGGTTCGAAGTTAATTGTTAGCATTGATAGAACTCATAATTTCTATAATGAAGGATTAATTTACACAGAAATGTCATGGGCAGCTTTTTATGAAGAAAAAGGATTAGAAGATCAAATAGATACATTTACAACCACGGAATACGATTCAATACGTGAAGATCCTGATGCTCTAGTCGACACAATCATAAAGACCATCTACCAAATAATAAATAATAGAAAAATATTTTATGGGATTGCAGATTTTGAGGTCGATGCCTTTCTAGATACTAATGTTACAGTCATACCTGGCTTAAAGTTGGATTATAATATTATTAATAAATTGATGGAAGCCCATAAAAAATCAAGAGAAAAAGAACTTTTCCCTAATATCCTTGACGAACAAGGAATAAGAAAAATAAGAATAGATTTCCAGGGCAACAAAAAGCATAATGTCCATTTAAAAGGAACAAATTTAGAAGATTTGATCAATAGGCTAAGATTGGCAAAAGGTTTTGCTGTAGGATTAGTTTGTACCTCTAGAAATGCTGCAAATCTCTATATAATAAGTGATAATATTGTATTCAGCAAAGAAGAATTACCTGAATTATATATAGATGAAGAAAATATTAAGATCATTGAATATGGAATTAGGAAAAGATTCTTATTTCCTATTAGTTGGTTTCGAATAGATGTAGGAATTCGATCCTTAGAAACTCTAGAATTATGGGATACAATTAAAGATAATTCCGAATTAAATAAAGCTTTAGGTCATTACGAACGCTACATAAATGCACTAGTCTATAAAAAATTCAAACCTGTTGCAGAATCTCAAAAAATTGGTGTTGACTTGGAAGAAGATTTTTATACTATGAGTCCTAAGGAAAGGAAAAAGGCTTTAAAGGATATGGAGGAAGCTATAAAGGTTTTATCAGAACACTATAAAGAGTAAAAATATTTATTCCTTTAGTATCTTTGGAGCTTTAAAAAATCCCTTTAATTTATATTTAGTGTTTTTTAATACCTCCTCCTGAGTCAAAGAATCCCTTAGTTCATCTTCTCGAAATACATTATGTAAACCTTCTATTGGATGTGTCATTGGTTGTACATTTTCAGTATCTAATTCCTTTAATTTATCAAAATAACTTAAAATATCACTTAATTGTTTGGATAATTTCTCTTTTTCATCTTCTGATAAATCGAGTAATGCTAATTTTGAAATATATTCTAAGATTTGTTTTGAAATCTCCTCTTTTTCGGACATTTTATGGATAGCATGTTGATTTTATTATATAAATAAAGTAGTATTAAGTATTAAATAAGTTTAAGTAAATATATTCAGATTAAATATATTTCATATCAGTTTCTATAAAATATAACGATAAGAATTTTTTATTAATCAAAATTTTCATAAAATATGAATGATGAAGAAGATTTAAAATATGAGATACCCACTCATGCATATATTTCCCTCGCTCGCAGAGGGATGGAAAAAATCTCACTGGATCAATGTTTTTTGAAAAATTGTGATAATAAAGATACCAAATTACTTGAACCTATTAAAAAAGAAGAATATGATGAGGAAAATAAGCATATCAAAAATATTTACATAAAATGCAAAAAATGTAACGGTACATTTATTTTAAGGTTCGAGACTTTGAAAAAAGTAGCGAAGTCAAAAAAAAGCAATGAAGAAACTCCCTTATCAATGGGATTAGTATATGCATTAGATGAGAAAAAAAATAACTTGGGACATATTGGATATTTTTAATTACATAACTTTTAAAAAGTTGTAGTAAAATGGCAAAGGTAACTCAAAAATTATTGATTATTCCGGGAATTATTAGCCCCATTTTGTTCTTTACAATTTTGACTATCCTTGGATTAATGTGGCCCGGGTACAACCCTATATCAACTAGCATGAGTGAGATCGGCGCTGTTGATTCCCCTTTCAAAGATATAATGAATTATGCAGGATTTTCATTATTAGGGTTCTTTTTTGTGATATTTAGCATTGGTCTAAAAATTTTTTATGAGAATGACCTTATAAGTTCAATTGCTTCCTTAATTTTTTTAGTGGGAGGTATTTTTATGTTTTTAGTTGGATTTTTGCCATGTGATCCCCAATGCATTGATATTACCCCGATAGGACAACTTCACTCCTTAATAAGTATGCTTTCAGCAATTTTAGTTTCTTTTGGTGTAATAATTTCTGCAAATCCAATTTCA
>JBHLLO010000020.1:0-43847 GCA_048885535.1 Candidatus Hermodarchaeota archaeon | reverse complement strand
ACTCCGTGGACATTAGTAGCAAATTCAGCAATAATGGCAAATCCAACAGCGGAGTATGCTAAGGTTTATGTAGAGGATCTTAAAGAATATTGGATATTATCAAAAGCTTCTATAACTCATTTAATTTCAGGTGAATTAAGTTATAAGTACAAAATAGTAGAGGATTTTTTGGGAGAAGAATTAGAGGGTAAGAAATATATCCATCCTTTATTAGATGAAGTTCCTTATCAGTGGGAACTTTCTAGACAAAGTGAAAAAGTCCATTCTATAGTACTTTCTGAGAAATATGTATCAGCGTCAGAAGGAGTAGGTTTAGTTCATTCAGCACCGGGACATGGGCCAGAAGATTTTGAAGTTGGTGTGGAAAACGGGATACCTGTTTTCAATCCTGTGAATATTAGAGGTATTTATAAAAAGGAAGCGGGTCAATTTGCAGGAATGAATGTTTTTGATGCAAATGAACAAATCTTGGATGTTTTAGATAAAAAAGGCACTCTTATTCTCACTAATGAAATAGAACATGAATATGCTCATTGTTGGAGATGTGATTCAAAACTAGTATATAGAGCAACAAATCAATGGTTTTTTAAAACAGAAAGTCTTATTCCTGAATTGCTTAAAGAGAATGAAGGAATATATTGGATTCCTGATTGGGCTGGAAATCGATGGTTTAAAAGTTGGTTATCAACTTTAAAAGATTGGTGTATATCACGACAACGTTTCTGGGGTATCCCTTTAAGTATTTGGATATGTGATAATGAGGATTGTGAGGATATCACAGTAATAGGCTCAAGTAAAGAATTAGAAGAAATAGCGGGAGAATGTCCAGAGGATTTACATAGACCTTGGATTGATAGAGTTACGTGGAAATGTAAAAAATGTAATGAAGGTACAAAAAGAAGAATTCCTGATATTTCAGACGTATGGTTAGATTCTGGCTCAGTCGTGTGGGCCGCTCAAGAAGTCTATGATGGTGAAAGTCATTATGATACTTGGGTTCCATTAGATTTTATAATAGAAGGAAAGGATCAAATAAGAGGATGGTTTAATAGTTTACTTAGCAGTGCAATGATATCGTCAGGCAAGAAAAACTATAATGCTTGTTTTATGCATGGATGGGTTTTATTAGAGCGAGCTAAGATGAGTAAATCAAAGGGAAAGGTAGTAAGTCCTGAAGACCTTATCACCGGGGATGTGCCTGAACTCCAAAGAAATAAATCTTTATCGAATATTAAAGGAGCGGAGACTTTTAGATTTTACTGCATAGGAGTGACTCAACCAGGTCGAGATTTCAATTTCAGCCTTAAAGAATATACTGATACTTACAAGATTCTCAATACAATATGGAATATTTACGTGTATGCTAATGAAAAGTTCAATTTAGCAGGATTTGATCCATCAAAATTTAAATTCGATATGAAAAAAATTAATAAATTGGATAAATGGATATTATCCAGATTAAATTCTACAATAAAGAAAATAACCCAACTCTCGGATGAGTACCAACTCCCATGGATTACGGGTGAATTGAGGGATTTAGCAGTTAATGACATAAGCAGATGGTATATAATGCTAAACCGGGAAAAACTTGACGTTTATTCTGAAGACCCAAATAAAATGCAAATAATGGCGGTTTTATACCACGTACTATATAATTATTTACTATTATTAGCACCTGTTAATCCTATGATGGCAGAAGAATTATTCTTGAAAATGTTTAAAAATCATTTAAAATCAATGGGATTAATTGAAACAAAGAGTTTACACTTGCTAGATTGGCCGGAGTTTAATGAAAAATTGATTGATATAGATTTGGAAAACCAGATGATTTTCATAAGAGATTTAATAGAAAATGTAAGAGCATTAAAGGATGAAAATAACATTAGGTTACGATGGCCAAACAAAAGATTAATCATTGAACCTAAAGAAGGAATGCCTGAGATAGAATTCCCTGATATAATCAAACAGATTGGAAATGTGAAAGATTTAGTCGTATCAAAATCAGTGAAAGATACTAAAAAATTATTAAAAATGGAAACAAAATACTGTAATATCTATTTAGATGTCAGTTTAGATGATGGACTTTTAGCTGAAAGAGTGGTTAATGATTTAATTAGGAATATACAATATTCTCGAAAGAGAAATAAATACAATGTTGGAGAAAATATCGAATTAACAATAGGGGCTAAGACAGATTATTTAAAGAATTATCTTGATAAGAATAAAGATTTGATTTCAGAGAAGGTGACGGCAGAAAATGTACGTGTTATCAACCAAAATTTAAAAAAGGAAAAAGAAAAAGTATCTGGTCAGTTACACATCTGTCCTAACAAGGAATGTTCAGCATCATTAAAGGATAATATTATTTCACGGTTTAAAAAACAATCAGAAGTAAAATGTCCTTACTGTGAGACAAAAATAAAAGAAAAAGATGTCAAATTAATAGAATTCGAGTTTAAACGACAATCATAATTAACTTTTGATTTTCGATTCTATTGATTACGCTTTTAATTCAAAAATTAAATCAGTTTTAATATTATATTATTTATTATTACTTATCCAAGTAAAAATTAAGAATTAAAATCAGAAACCTAATATTTTTTATGATAATACGTTCGAAAGCTCCTTTCAGAGTAAGTTTTGGAGGAGGTGGTACAGATTTACCCCCTTATTGCACCGAACATGGAGGATGTGTAATAAACACAGCAATAGATCGTCATATTTATATTTCACTTACACCTCGGGATGATACAAAGGTAAAAGTAGTTTTTACTGATTCTAATGAACAACATATGTTCAGTGTTGGAGACGATAATTATTCTGAAGGTCATGAGCTATTCAAAGGAACAATCAATGTATTAAAGATTTCAAATGGATTTGATATTAGCGTTTCTTCAGATTTACCCGCAGGTTCAGGAATGGGTGGGTCTTCTACTTTAGTTGTTGCACTTATTGGGGCGTTTAATGAATTTTATCAATTGAATTTGACAAGGCATGAAATTGCCCAAAAAGCTTATAATATTGAAAGAATTGAATTAAGACAAAAAGGTGGCTATCAGGACCAATTTGCTGCTGCGTATGGGGGTTTTAATTTCATGGAATTTACTGACATAGTGAAAGTAACCCCTATAAGTACAACAGAGCAAATTCTTAATGAAATACAATTTCGATTAATTCTATGTTATATAGGAGGTTCACATTTTTCCTCGGATATTCAAGATGAAGTATTAGAAGGTTATAAAGTTGAAAGAAAATCATTTATTGATACTATGCAAGATTTAAAAGATGTTGCCCATGGAATGAAAGCAGTAATTGAGTCAAAAAACATAAATAAGTTAAGCGAATTTGGTGAACTTCTTCATAAAGGTTGGCTAGCTAAAAAAAGTCTTAGTTCAAAAATCTCAAACAAAAATGTTGAAAACTTCTATTTAACATCACGGAAATTTGGTGTTATAGGTGGGAAATTGCTTGGTGCAGGAGGAGGTGGTCATTTACTCCTTTTTTCTGATCCAGATAAAAAACATGAAGTTATAAAAGAATTGAAAAAAATTGGAGGAATTGTTGTAAATTTTCACTTTAATCCTAAAGGATTAGAAGTTTGGAATTTATAAGTTTAAGACTTAATTATATTAACTAAAATGATATTTATGGAAAATGAAATTATATCAATAATAAATGAAAGTATTGGAGTAAAGGAAGAAATTAAGAAATTAGTGCCCCTTATAGCGCAGATTTCTAAAGAAATTATTAATGGGTATAAGAACAAGAAGAAAGTAGTATTATTTGGAAATGGTGGTAGTGCAGCAGACGCCCAACATATTGCTGCTGAATTTGTGGGTAAGTTCTACAAAGATCGTGAATCGCTTCCAGCTTTAGCGTTTCACACTAATACTTCTGTTCTTACAGCGACCGCTAATGACTATGGATATGAATTTGTATTTGAAAGACAAGTATCTTCTTTTGTTGAAAAAGGAGACATTGTAATTGGAATAAGCACATCAGGAAATTCTCCTAATGTGATAAAAGGATTGAATAAAGCTAAAGAAAAGGGTGCCATTACGATTGGTTTTACCGGACAAAAAGAAAATCAAATCGAAAAGATAGTAGATTATTGTCTTATGATTCCATCTACTGATACTCCTCGGATTCAAGAGGGGCATATTTTAGTTGGACATATTATATGTTATTTAGTTGAAAAGGAACTTTTTAGTTAATTAATGATGATAAATACTAATAAAGCTATTTTCTTGGATAGAGATGGGGTTATAAATGAAGAAGTGAGTCACCTATCCGACCCTGATAATTTTAAATTTATTGAAGGATCCATTGAAGCTATAAGAATTCTAAAAAATCTAGGTTATCTTTTGATAGTGATAACTAATCAAGCAGGAATAGCTAGAGGTTATTTCTCAGAAGAGACTCTTAACGAAATTCATAATAAGATGAAGAGAATCTTATATGAAAATAATTTAAAATTAGATGACATTTTTTATTGCCCTCATCATCCTGATTTCACTGGACCATGTAATTGCAGAAAGCCAAATCCAGGAATGATATTAAAAGCAAAAGAGATATACAATATTAATTTAAGGGAATCATTTATGGTAGGGGATACATTAAAAGATATTGAAACAGGAATAGCAGCAGAATGCCAAACTGTATTAGTTTTAACAGGTTATGGGAAAGAAGAAAGAGAAAAAATAAATAAAATCATCCCTGATTTTATCTTTGATAATTTATTAGAATTTGCTAAAAATATAAAAATAGATTCAAAATTATAGAGTATTAAAAACTAGTGAAGTGAAAATATTATGAAATTCTTTATAGATACTGCTAATTTAGAACAAATTCAAGAAATGCAAGATTTGGGAATAATTGACGGAGTAACTACCAACCCCACTCTATTATCGAAAGAAGGCGCTGAACCTATGGAACAATTAAAAAAAATATGTAAAATTGTTGATGGTCCTGTAAGTGCGGAGGTAGTGGGGTTGAAAACTGAAGAGATGATAAGAGAAGCAAGAGAATTAGCAAAAATTGCACCAAACATTGTTATAAAAATTCCTATGACAAAGGATGGTATCAAAGCTGTGAAAATTCTTGAATCTGAAGGAATAAGGACCAATGTTACATTAGTATTTTCTCAAAACCAAGTGTTAATAGCTGCCAAAGCTGGAGCTTCTTATATAAGCCCTTTTATTGGAAGGTTGATGGATGATGGTCAAGATGAAATTGATATGTTGTGGGAATCTATACAGATTATCCAGGCATATGATTTTCAATCTGAAATCATTGTGGCATCAGTAAGGAATTCAAGGCATGTAATTGAGGCAGCAAAGATGGGGGCTCATATTGCTACAATCCCTTTCAGCGTTCTTGAAAAAATGTTTAAGCACCCTAGAACAGATGAAGGATTAGACTCCTTTCTTAAAGATTGGGAAAAACTACAAGCAAAATTAAAAAAATAAGAAAGATTGAAAATGGCTTTAATCGATTTATTACCAAAGTGGGAGAATAAAAAGGTTCTAATAATTGGAGAAGCATTAATTGATCGATATATTTTTGGACAAGCGGATAAAATCTCTCCTGATGCTCCCGTCCCAAATGTAAAGATTGAACGTCATGAGACATATTTAGGGGCGATTGGATTAGTTTTACAATTTATTAAATCATTAGGCGGAGTTCCAGATATATGTACCATTGTAGGAGATGACTATGAGGGTAATTATTTCATTAAAAAGATGAAAGATCTAAATATCAATCCAGCGAATATAGTTGTAGATAGTGAAATTAGTACTCCACAGATTACTCGAATTAAAGCAAAAAATCAACACTTATTAAGATTAGAGACCGATTATTCAATGGAAATATCAAAAGAGACTATTAAGAGTTTTTTTAACTTAATTCAATCAAATTTCACAGAAATTGATTCTATCATCATCTTGGACTATGGTGCTGGAGAATTATTTAGAGATGAGTTTATCATAAAATTGTTAGAAAACTTAAAAAAGAATTATAAGAATGTGCCCATAATTGCCCGTCCAAATATTTCAAACTATTATCTTTATGAAGACATTGATTTAATGAAAATAAATCTTCAAAAAGCCTTAAGTAATTTTTCAATAGATTGCTGTACTGAAACAAGTATTATTATTGCTGGTAAACGTATTATAAATTCATCAAAATGTAAAAACCTCCTTCTAAATTATTTGGAAACTGATTCCTATTTATTTTTTAAAGATCAGGAAAATGTGGAAAGAATAAAGCCATTATTAACCCAACCTGTTCGAAGTTATGTAGCTGTTGGTAGTACGATTATGGCGGTATTAGGTTTAGTTTATGCCTCTAAGATTTCAGCTTTAGAGGGAGTTAAGATTGCTATGTCTGCAGCAGCACTTTCTGCCTCCCTTCCCCCTGTAGAATTTTTTAATTCAGACATTTTAGCAAAATACATTTCAACTGTTTTTAATAATAAATTATAAAAATTCGTGATTAAGTTAGTGGTAATTTCAGATAATGAAGTAAAACAAATTTCAATGGAGATAATAGATCTTAAAAAAGATATCTTAAAAATGATATATGAAGCGCAATCTGGGCACCCAGGAGGTTCTTTATCATGTGTAAGTATTCTTTATTTACTATATACAAAAATTATGAGGATAAACAAAGAGGATTTACAATGGAAAGAAAGAGACATCTTTATTTTGAGTAAAGGTCATGCAGCTCCAGCTTTATATGCCGTTTTATCTAAAATTGGGCTTATAAGAAGAGAAGCACTCTTATCCCTCAGAAAACTTGGATCTGACTTACAAGGACATCCTGTAAAAAAATCAAGTTTAGGAATAGAGATTTCCACTGGTTCTTTAGGAATGGGTTTATCTATTGGAGTTGGTTGTGCATTAGCATCAAAAATTGATAAGAAGGCTAATTCTGTGTTTGTATTATTAGGAGATGGAGAATTAAATGAAGGAGCAATATGGGAGGCCGCAATGGCTGCAAGTCATTACAAATTGGAGAATTTGATTGCAATTGTTGATCGAAATGGAATTCAAATTGATGGTTCAACAGAAGAAATTATGGCTTTAGAACCTTTAGCTGAAAAATGGAAAGCTTTTGGTTGGGAAGTAATCGAAGTAGATGGCTCAAATATAAATGAAACAATTCTCGCGTTTGAACGATCCAAAACAATTTTGAAAAAACCTAAAGTTATTATCTCTTATTTAGTTAAAGGTTCAGAAGTGTCATTTATGGAACATACGAAAAAATTTCATGGAAGACCGCCTAATAAAGATGAATATGAGATTGCCTTGAAAGAACTTGAAAAAATTAAAAGGAATTTAAATTGAGGTATAGTAAAATGAAAGAAGATTCTCTCAGAGATACATTCGGGGACTTTTTAGTAAAAATAGGCAGTAAAAATAGCAATATTGTAGTTTTAGATTCTGATTTATCATCTTCGACACGAACTTATAAATTTGCTAAAAAATATCCAGATAGATTTTTTAATATGGGAATTGCTGAACAAAATATGGTTGGTGTGGCATTAGGTTTAGCGATTTCTGGAAAGATTCCCGTAGTCAGTGGATTTTCTATATTTACAACTGGAAGAGCTTGGGAATTCATTAGGATGGCTTGTCATGATAATTTGAATGTTAAAATCATAACTACTCATGGGGGCATTGTCGGAGAGGATGGAAGTACTCATAATGCATTAGAAGATATAAGTCTGATGTCAATCCTACCAAATTTGACTGTATTAGTGCCATCCGATTCAATTGAACTAATACAGATGCTTGAATATGCATTTCGTATGCACGGTCCTGTTTACATTAGATTGCCAAGAGCTAGTTTTTCAAACATCCATGAAGAAAATTACAATTTTCTTTTAGGAGAACCAGATATATTGAAAGAAGGAAGCGATTATTGTCTTATTGGAATGGGATATGGAAGTGCTCTAGCAGTTACCAACGCTACTATATTTGAGGAAGAATTAAATTGTTCCATTAAGGTAATTAATCTCTCTTCAATCAAACCTATTAATGAAGAGAGGTTATTTAATGAAGTTGAATCCATGAAGGGAATAGTTGTTATCGAGGAGCATAATATTTATTGTGGTTTCTGCAGCATTATAGCTCGTATTCTCTCTCAAAAACAGTCTTTACCCATGAAATTTCTAGCAATAAATGATTCTTTTATTCAATCTGGTTCTCGTGAGAAGCTTTTAGATGCTTATGGGTTAAATATTACAAATATTAAAGATAAACTTTTAGAGCTAATAAATCGAAAATAAATCTATTATGAAAGAAGTTGCTGTTTCTTTACATGCACGGGCTGGTTTCGATCTCAAATTAGTTGAAGGTTTAGATAACATAGATTATTTCCACGTAGATGTTATGGATGGTAAATTTGTTGCTTCTCAAAACCTCAATCTAAAAGTCATAAACCTCATTAAAGATAATTTTAAGATTCCTATTTTAGTCCACTTGATGGTTCAAAATCCAATAGAATATATTGAAAAGATAGTGGCTTTTGTAGATGGTATTTTCTTTCATTATGAAATTAATAATGATAAAATTCCAATTATTAACATCTTAAAAAAAAATAAAAAGAGAATAGGATTAGCTGTTAATCCACAAACTAAAATATCAGAAATTTTAGGGTTAATATCTTTAATAGATTTAATTTTAATTTTAGGAGTGAATCCAGGTTATTCTGGGCAAAAATTTTTACCTGAAACTATTAATAGAGTAAACCATTTAGCAGAATTTAAAAAAAAATTTAATTTTAAAATTGATGTAGACGGGGGTGTCAATCTTAAAAATGCTAAAAAACTATGTAATGCAGATATATTAACTAGCGCCAGCACTATTTTAAGAGCACCCAATCCAAATAAGGTTATCCAGAAACTCAAACAAATTAAATAGATATAAAACTAGTAAAAATTACTTAAATTCAACCGATCAAATTGAAAATTTTGAAATATTCTTGAGAATAACCCTTTTAATCTTCTGTTTTTCATTATAAAGCTTTTCCATTGCAACCTTTATTACAGTTAATAGGTTTTGCTTTATTTCTTCTAATTGCATATTTTCTTTATAATATAAATTTGTTAATTCTTTTGGATCTTCTGTTAAATTATATAATTCATAGTCATTTGTTTGTTCATCAAATATTAACTTCCAATTTTTAGTTCTGGTTGATATCATTAAAAAATAAGACTCGTCTGTTTTACGATAAAAAGAATATATCTTGTTATTATGATGTAGTAAAGCACTGAGGATATTTTCTGACTTTTTAGAAGTATCGGCGTTAATCATTAGCGGAATTAGACTTTTTCCGCGAAAATTTTTATTCGAAGTAATATTGAAAGTATCTAATATTGTAGGAGCAACATCTATCAATTCGGCATAAAATTTGATTAAATTTTGTGTTTTCTGATTATTAGCTAGTCGAACTATTAGAGGAATTTTTAGCAATTCATCGTACAGCGAAATTTGGTGCCCTAAGAAACCATGTTCAAATATAGCTTCCCCATGATCTGCTGTTAAAATAAGATTTACATTAGAAAAAATCTTAATATGCTTTAAATATTCGAGCAAAATTCCGATATAATAATCAACATAGTTTAATTCAGCATCATATAGAGTATTAGTTAACTCAATAGAATTATTATCAATATCCAATCTTTCTTTTGAGTCAGGTTTAAAATAATTAACAATATCTCTGAGAAATAGCTTTTTAGATTCTGAGATTTCTCGATTACTTACCCTCTTTATAAATTTATCAGGAGGAAAATACGGACGATGAGCATCCATATAATGAATCCATAAGAAAAAATTTGATTTATAATTTTTACTAATCCAATCAATTGCTTTCCTTGTAACATCTTTTGCATTGGAATATGCGTAATTGATTTTTTTTGTAGTTAGTGATGGTTTGAACTTTTTCAATCTAATTCTTTTTAACAATTTCTTATTGAATTTGGTTATTCTGGTTCTTAATCCAAAAAAGTCAAAAATCTTGTAAATTCTATTTATTAGATTCTTTCTCAATGAATAATATTCAGGTTCTTCAAACATATCAAAAAAATCATCAAATCCTTTGTTATAATTGCATAACTTCCCTAAATGGGGATTAGAATGAATTCCACAAGTCTTTATTTTGTTTTCTCTCAGAATTTCAGTAAATTGCTTTTGATCAGAAGGGAGGGGGCTATATTGCCCATCTATAACAGGAATTTTTGACATAAACAAAGCATAAAATGAGGGGGCCGTATTTGAGGAATTGGCTATCATATTTTCAAATGTACTAGCGTTGTTAGATAATTTATTGATATTAGGCAAAACAGAATCGTTATAACCAAAAATCCCTAATCTATCTAATCTCCAACAATCGATTGTAATTAAGATAGTCCTTTTTATCATATTTTCTAATTCACTTAATAGAATAATATTTTAGAAATTTTTAGATTTTTCCATTCCTTAAAGGTCATATCTTAATAATGCAAATGCATTTGGTTTTTAGATAATATTTAATTTATTATAATGAAACATGGCAGTTTCGAAAAGCTCATCCGATAATTTCATAATATCTACAGGAAGAACAGGCACAAAATTTCTGATCTATCTTTTGAAGGAGTTATTTGAAGGTATAGATGCAAGACATGAACCCCCACCAATTCCTTATAAACTAAGATTTGAATTTGGAACGAAAAAGATACAACTTGAAAAAGGAATAAGAAGTTTTATTAAAGAAAGATATAAGCTCCACAAGAGTATTAATAAGAAGTGCTATATAGAATCTAATCCATATTTATGTCTACTTATTCCAATTATAAGAAATGTTTTTAATAATTACAAAGTAGTTTATATAGTCAGAGATGGTAGAGATTGGTTAAGATCTGCAATAAGTAGAGGTATTTATAGTTCATATATTCATAAAACTCAATTTCCGTTAGTTCCTCTTCTCAGATTTATACCAATTAAAATTTTGTTCTATATACAAAAAATTCTTAAACTTAACTTAAAACCACTTATACGAGATGTTTATCGAATTCGGGCAATTGATTTCGATAATGATCCATTTAGGAAAAGTTGGTTTGCTATGACTCAGTTTGAAAAGCTTGCTTGGAAATGGGATAAGTTAAATACTGCGGTCTTTGAAGCTATTAAAAATGACCAAAATGTGTTAATAATTAAGTTTGAAGATATCTTTAATTATGACAAAGATTTTGCTGGATTTTTTAAGATTCTAGATCATTTTGGTTTAAAACTAGACAATAACACTGTTAGATTAAAAATTCGAGAATTATTTTCAAAGAAGATAAACAAAACTGTCAACTACAAAATTCCCCATTGGAAAGATTGGAACCTAAAACTTACAAAAAGATTCAATTTAATAGCCAATGGTACTATGCACTTATATGAGTATTATTGATTGAGTTCTATTCTCTCATAAATCTTTTAAAGAAGCCTAAAAACTTTCTAATGAGTTTATGTACTTTATTATCTTTTGAAAAGAAAGCAATTAAATAATCAATATCTTTCCTTGTAAAAATCTGGAATATTAAGTTAAAAATGAAAAAACAAAATAAAAATATCAAAATTCCAAATATATCGAAAGTTCTGAGAACCAATAAATTCAAACTTCCTAATATTAGAAGTTTAACATTATCTAATATTAACAAATTTAATACGATTGGAATTATCAGCGAGATAAAGAAGATAATATACTGCATAAAAACTTTGAATAGATTAAGTCGTAAATCAAAAAATTTAATAGTAAGCCCTAACAAAAAAAGAAAAATTAGAATATTCGCGAAGAAAATCCCAATCATAATTGCACCAATTATCCCAAAAAATACTAAGCCAATTAAGAACATAGATAGCCTCACAGAAATTACCGCTATGCTTATAGGAAACAAATATTTCACTTTATTACTTGCCCTCATTAAACTAAAGAAAAAAGAACCTTGAACGTTAAAAATAATCGCGATAACCATCAATTTTAAAATTAAGGAGTATTCTAGATATGATTCTCCATACACAATAAATAAAAAGAAATCTGCAACAAAAAACAATAAACCAGAGATAAGTAAAATTAAAAAAACTGAATAAAAATATGAAACCCGATAAATTTTTGAAATTTCTTCCTTTTTTTCTTTAGCATATAATGATGAGAATGCGATAGTTAATGGTTTTCCAAGAGAAATTACTGCTTCAAAAGAAACATTATTATAATTATTTCCAATACTATACCCTAAAACAACTTCTGGAGAAGCAAAAATCCCAACTAATTGAACTTTAAGTTGTTTATAAAAACCATCAGCAAAATCTTTAAAACTTAAAGGAATTCCATATGAAAACATCTTTATTGCAGCCTGCCTTAATGTCATCTCCTTATCTTGAGTTTTTTTTAACCTCGATTTAAAAACAACAAAAACTATTATAATGTTACACAGAAATGGAATAAAGTTCGAAATTAAGTTAATAACTGCGATAACTTCAGCTGTAAAAGTATTGAAAACTAAAAAGTAAATAAATAATCCGCCAATATACAACAAATTTTTTAAAATAAGTAAGTAGAAAACCATTTTAAACATATTGAATGCTCGAATTATATCATTTAAGATTTTATCGAGACCAAAAATTAGGATAAGGGGAGAAAATATTAGAAAGAGATGAGAATAACTTTCAAGATTAATGTTGAATAAATCTGTCCAAAAGTAGAAGAGAAAAATACTAAGACTGAATATTAAAATACTAAAAATGACCCTAATAAGAAGAGTGTATTTAACAAATGATTTTAATGTATTACTTTGATTTAATGCTCTATATCTGGGAATATAATAATTTAAAGATAAACCTAAACTTGGAGGTAGAAAGCTTAAGATTAAGGCAAATATGTTTACAGAGGAAAGGCTTAGAAGAATATACCCCCATAAGTCTTGAGAGATCATTCTGGCAATAAGAACTGACGATAAAATAGAAAATATAAACCCACTATAACTATGGAAAAATGAAAATATTGAGTTGACAGCTAAAATTTTATGGTCTTTAGCCATTTTTTTAATAGCTTTATCATTCTGAGTATTTTCCATATCTATTCAAAAATAGAAGATTCTTTTTTTATGAATAACATAGAATATTAGGAATGAAAGATAAATTTTTTCTTGAAAAAAATGAACTGTTAGGAATTAAATATATGAATATTCTTCTAATAACTGATGATTTTTATCCTAATTTAGGTGGTGTTTCTCAAGTTTCAACGAATATCTATAAATCTTTTAAAACATCTATCCATAATCTATACGTTATTAATCCTTACTCTGAATGCGAAAACGTATTTAAAACTTTAGAACGTAAAAATTTCAAATTAAAGGATCTAAGAAAATTCTTATTTGATAAGCACAAACTCTTTCTAATATTTTTGTCCTTTTGGAAAATACTAACTGATAAGAGGACACATTTTGATGAACGGATAAAAATATTCTTTCATTTAATCCTTCGACCAAAATTAACAATGTTGATAATTCATAACTTAAACAGAATTTATCCATTATTTAAACAATTAAAAATTGATCTAATTCTAAGTGGTAATTCTGGTTGGATTTTGTGTTTAAATTTTATCTTATCTAGAATCCTAAATAAGAAAATTGTCACAATTGCTCATGGTAATGATTTCTTAATTAGATCTCCTTTATCTTTAAAAACATTTTATTTTAAGAACATAGATAAAGTAATCGTTACAAATCGGAGGATGAAAGAGATTATTAAAAAAATGCATCATTTAAAAGACAAGAACTTGAGTATTATTAATCTAGGTATAAATCCGCAAGAATTACTAGTTGAAAAATCTAAAGAAGAATTAAGAACTGAATTGAAGGTTGCTAATGACAAATTTATAATTTTAAGTGTAGGTCGGCATAATCCAAGAAAAAGATTCGATTTAGTAATTGAAGCAATAAATAACATAAGAAACAGTCATCCAAATTTGAATTTAAAATATCTCTTAATAGGTGAGGGTGAAAAAACAGAGTATTTAAAAAAACTAACACGGACTTTAAATTTGGAAAAATATATAGAATTTTTAGGACCTTGCGATAATGAAAGAAGAAATAAATTCTACAAACTTTCAGATTTATTTATCATGCCTTCTAGTACAAAAAAAACTAATATAGAAGGTTTTGGTATAGTCTTTTTAGAAGCGAATTATTTCAAGCTCCCAGTGATTGGAACAAAAGCAGGAGGGATTTCTGAAGCAATAATTGATGAGAAAACGGGGTTTTTAATAAAACCAGATGATCTTAATGAGTTAATTAGCAAAATCATGTTATTTTACAACAATCCTCAAAAAAGAATTGATATGGGAGAATATGGTTATAATCGTGTGATTAAAAAGTTTGTATGGAATAAAATAATTCAAGATTATTTACAACTTTTTAAAGAACTAATAGAATGATTTTTAAGGTGATCAAATATGGTGATTGAATTTCTTATTAATGTTTTTGCAATAATATCTTCACCATTTTTCATATTCCTCTTGTTTTTAATTGTTTTAGGTTATCATATTATTGCCCTTGTAGTTAGAGATTTGAATTATTTAACTCAACTTAAAGAATTTGATGATTCTGAAATAGTAACTTTCGAACAATTAAAAAAAACTCCCGTTGTTAATTTTATAATTCCTGCGTGGAAAGAGGGTAAGTTATTCCAGGAATGCCTATTATCAATTTTGAATTTGACTTATCCCTATTTGAGAGTAATAGTGAATGCTGGTGGATCCGAAGAGACAAAAGTTATAGCTGAATCTTTCAAAAAATATAACAACTTTATAGTTCTAGAACAAAAAGGTGGAGGCGGTAAGATAAGAGCAATAAACGATTGTTTAGCTTATGTTTCGGAAGGATTGGTGTACTTAATTGATGCTGATTCTTATATTACTAATGAGATTTTTCTTAAGATGATTTCCTTAATTGTAAATCAAAATAAAAATATAATAATCACATCTACTAGGCCTTTAAAGCAACAAGAAAAATTAAGTTTGGTTAATTATTTGAATATTGATAGAAATCCTAGATTTCGAAAAAGATTTAAACCTAAATCGAAAAGAATTAGTCCCCATACTTGTTTGAGATATGATGTTTTAAAAGAGATAGGGAAATTCCCTCAGGGTGAACTTATAGGAGATGGATGGGTTGGGGTAAAACTTTCAGAAAAGGGATTTGATATATATGAGTTAGAAAATTACCGTTGGAGAATTTTTACTTTTTTTCCTGATAAAATCAAAACCTATATGAGTCAAAATAAAAGATGGATACAGAATCCTCTCTTTAACAAGCTCAAGGGTAAAACTAAAACTCGTTATCTTAAATTTACTTTAATGACAATTCTATCAATATATATCTTAATTTGTCCAACTTTTCTCCTCTTTAACTTTTTTCTGTTTATCCTAGGCGTTATAGGTTTATTTAGCCTTTATCTAAAAAAAATTAGAAAAGTAATCTTCTTTCTAATTTCCATCAAAAAGGAATTTCGAAATAAGATTAGCATATCTCTATATTTGAAAATCATTTTTTATATTTACATAGAAGCTATAATAACAATTGAAGTATTTTTTGAGATTCTTATTTACAAGGATAAGAAATATAGGAAGCGAAAAAATATCTTATGAGTGAGGTTTAATTTTCAGATTTTAAAGATATTTAAGGCTTTACCTTTCATGTAATTTGGTTTTTCTTTATCATATAGCTTAAGAATTGTAGGTGCAATATCTAGGTAATTTATCAAATTTGTTGAATCTTTTCTTATATTCTTACCATACGCCATAAAGAATCCCCTATTAGTATGACTAAATACTTCGGTGTTTCTTTTTAAAAAGTAGGAACAATCTTTAAAAAAAATAAAATCATCTTTAAGAGCAATTAAAAAGTCTGGAAATCCTAATTTGGAATATTCAAAAATTTGATCAATATGTTTATCTTTTTCAAGCTGTTCTTTTATTTTGGTCTTTTTTTCTTGATCTTTTCCAAATAAAAATAGCGCTCCCATATTTGAGGTTAATTTTTGGATAAATGTTTTAGGTTTACTCTTATCAAAAAAAGTTAATTTTCTATCTTTTTTCCTTTCAATTTCCCTTTTTTCAGCATTAAATAATTTCTGATAAACCTTTTTTGAAAGAGACACGCGCAAAAGAGGTCTAATAATATCGTAAAACTTCAATATGAGGCTATTAATCCTTTTTCCTTTTAACTCATTTAAATATAGTAATCCCTTTTTTTCCAATAATCTAGGGAAGTATAATACTTTGTTATAAAATTTTAATCCATGATCACTAAAAATAAGTAGATTATCAAATTGCTTTTCCTCCAAAATTTCTCCAAGGAATTCGTCAATCTTCTTATAACCAAGGTTCATTGCATTTAAGATGGTTTCTTTCTCTCCTAAAACTCGATGGGATATGGCATCAGGCACTCTAATAACAAATACTAATAAATCGAAATCTTCTTTTATTTTTTTTAAAAACAAGTTCTTTTTCATTTCAAATGCACTAAGAATTTCTGATAAATTTTTGCCCTCAATAATCCATTTATCTTCAATTTTCTCTTGTAACTCTTTAGGATAACAAGAAATTGAGGGTGATAAAATTCCTGTGATCATTTCCCCATTAATTGGCCAAGCTGGATAAGTACCCGGTACATTTATAGCAAAGATTTTTAAATCTTTAATAGATAAAATTGATTTATCTCTCCATACTTTCGAATTAAAAATTCCTCTCGTTGGATGGATGAATGTATAATACCCTAATTCAGAAACTTCAAGCCCAGAAAAAAGACATGGCCATGAAGGGATTGTAGCATGGGGAACTGTTACCTGTACAGGTGCACTATAACCTTCATTGATAATCTTTTTAAAATTAGGAAGTAAGTTTTTTTTAATTAATGGTAAAATGCTTTCAAAGCAGCCTCCATCTATTCCAATAATAATATTTCTTATCAGAAATCACCAGATAAAGTGAAACACTCAACTTTAACTAGTTAGAATTGATAAAAATTAAAAAATTTGTTGAAAATCATGAAATTTGATTCAAAATGTGAAAAATCTGTCAATTATTATTCTAAACAATCTAATACTTTTCCATCTAAATCATCTTTTAAAGGAAGATCAAAATACCTAAGAATGGTAGGAGTAATATCTCTTAGGGATGCCTTTTCAATTTTTTTCTTAGTAATGCTTGAACCATTAACTATTATTATACCTTCCTCATTGTGTTTTCCGATTGATTCCGATTCCTTCAACGTGATTTTTTCAATTAGCTTTTTTTTCCCTTTATACATTCCAGTGAATGAATATCCCTTAGATGGTTGAATAATTAAATCAGGAATTAAATGAGGATGATCACCTTTATAGATTTCCTCCCTTGTAAATACTTTTTTTACAATTTTTAAGCCAGTTTCAGAATCCTCTAAATTATATAATTTCTTTTTTAATAAATTTATAATCTGAAGCCTCTCTTTTCCTTCAGGAAAAATAAAGATATAACCATATAAACTTATCCCAGATGAGTAAACTTTAGAATTTTCTAAATCTAAATTGGTGTCTATAATCGTTGACCTCTTATCTGGTGATCGCACTGTACTAATCATATTTGAAAGGCTTTTTAATAACCTTAAAATTTTAACTTGAAAAGATTGGATAGTTAATTTTTCTATAAATTCCCTAATTTTCCTTCTAATTATTGATTTAATTGATCCTCTTTTAATTTTTAAAAGATTTAGCCTATAAAGCCAATCTCCTAAGTAAAATTGCTTTAAATGTGACTCAAATCCATGATCGGATAAGATTATTGTTAAAAGTTTCCCATTTGCATATCTTTTATATTCTTCGACTAAGGTTTCAATACAAAAATCAAGATTTTTATGAAAATTACTATAAATAAAACCTTTAACATTTTCGTCATATAGTTTATGACTTCTTTCAATATAACCCCAAAGAGAATGCTGTAAAATATCGTTAGCCTGAAAATTTACCATTAGAATATCAATAATATTGTTGTGAAGTAAATATAGACATGCTTTTGTTCTATCCTTTACATTTTCTATCCTGTGTTTAACAAAGTTTTTCATAAAAACTATGGGATTTCCATATTTCTTTTCTTCGATGTATTTTAATTGGTAATTAGGTATTTTTTGCAAAATTTTTTGTTTTAGATCAGAAGGATATGTGAAATTAGACTCAAGAGAAGGAGTCATTATTCCACTTATGATAAAACCATTTACTTTCTTAGGAGGATAAGTGAGAGGAATATTAACTACAGCTACTTTCTTTCCTACACTACTAAGAATATCCCAAACTGTATTTTTTAAAAAATTTGAATTAACAAGTTTTACTTTCTTCGTTATTTTGTCAAAACTATAAAACTCATATATGTGATTATTTATGGCATCTCTTCCAGTTTGAATAGTTCCCCAAGCAGAAGGTGATAAGGGGGGAATTGTAGACCTTAATATTCCATGAGCCCCATTTTCTTTTAAACTCTTTAAATAAGGCATATAACCTTTCTCTAAGACCTCATCTAAAATACTCCATGTAGCACCATCAATGCCAATGATTAGAATTTTTTTATTAAAAGTTTCCATTAGTATAGCTTTCACTCTAAGGGTAATTCTAATAAATAGAAAATTAGCTTATAAGAGGTTATAATTTTTTAAAAAATATTAAAATAAATAAAATTAATGAATTAGAGATAATAGCCTCAAAGACTCAAAATCTTATTTAATTTAGTATTATTATATTTTTACAATGGTAAACACATCAGAACAAAAAGCTGTCTTCCTAATTACTATCGACGCTTTAAGAGCAGATCATATAAAATCATATGGCTATCATAGAAACACCGCTCCAAACTTAGAAAGGTTTATTGAAGAAGGAACGACCTTTTTTAATGCAATCTCAAATGGTCCAGAGACACCTTCATCTTTTTCTTCAATTTTTACTTCAAAATTACCCTTTTCTGATGGAGGTTATAGTCCTATACCTTTAAATAAAATAACACTTCCTCAGATCTTAAAGAATGAAGGCATTTTTACATATGGTATTCATAGTAATCCACACTTAGGAGAATTTTTTAATTATAAACGCGGCTTTAATATCTTTTTAGATGGAGAGAGATATAAAGCAGAATTCCATAAACCTAAGAATCTGACATTCAAGAGTAGATTAAGTTTGAAAGTAAGAAAGATTTTAAACTACAGAAATTTCTCGAGAAAAATCACATATCGTTTAAGGGGCTTTAATAAGATCAGTAATTGGATTAGAGATAAATTCCCCCTTTTCACCCGGATCTTCTTACCTTTTCTTTCTATTGCTTATGACGCTAAATTTGTGATTAAAAAAATAATTTCTTTCCTCCATAAACACAGAGGATCTTTGTTTTTATGGGCTCATTTTATGGATGTTCATAGTCCATTTAATCCCCCATCTGAAAATGTTTTAAAATTTAGAAAATCTGATATCAATTATTCTAAAAGAGAATATCTAAATGAATATATCCGTAAAACACCAGAAAAATATAATGTCACGAAAGAATTAATTAATGAATTAATTGATTTATATGATGGAGGTATTAACTTTTTAGATGAATCTTTTGACGTACTATTCACTACATTAAAAAAGAAATTCAAAAAAAGTTGTTTAGTAATAATAACTGCAGATCATGGTGAATCTTTTTATGAGCATGGATACTTTCACCATCAAGGTAATGTATATGATGAACTACTTAGAGTTCCGCTGTTTATTGTGGATTTAGCACAAGTTAAACAAATCAATAAAGTGAATACACTAATTCAATTGAGAGATATTCCAGCTACCATTTTGGATTATTTCAAAATAAAAAAACCTCAAAATATTTTAGGAAGAAGTCTTCTACCATTAATTTATGGTGAATCTCTTGATGATGAAAAATATATTATATCAGAATGTTATCAAAAAAAGGGAAAAATTAAAAGAAATCAGAAAGAAGGATTTGTATTGATTTCAATAAGAAGTAAAAACAAAAAATACATTTTTGATGAAGAAAAAAATATTGAGAATTTCTATGATTTATCTGCTGATCCTTTAGAGAAAAATAATTTAATAAACGAGAATCTGAAAGAAATCGAAGAATTCAGAGAATTAAAAAATATACATCTATTAAAGGTGAAAGATTCAGAAGAGAAAACTAAAATCCAAAAATCCATCGGTAAATTAGATTTAGATTAAAATAGAAATAAAATTTTAAGAGGGTTAGGCATAAAGAATATAGTTATTGGAATTGATGGTGGTGACTTTAACCATATCTTTCCATATGTTAAAGAAGGGTTACTCCCTAATTTTAAAAGGTTATTAAAGAATGGATTTTATTCTAAATTAAGAGTTACTATTCCTCCAGTAACTATCCCATCATTTCCCTGCCTTTTTTCTGGTTTGTCAACTTTAGATCTTGGTTATTGTACATTCTATGATCCTTCTTTTGGAGTTTTTTCATCACATTTATGGAAAGAAAAGAGCATATTTAATAATGAAAATATAAGAACTTTTTGTTTAAACCTTCCTTCTACTTATCCTGCTTGGAATGTTAATGGTGAAATGATTACGGGGTTATTAACTCCACGGTTGAGTGAAAAAATGTATTTTCCCAATTATCTGGGTGAATTTATTGATCAGAATTGGATTATTGATGGGTCTAATATAGACGAGATTTTTAAAGCGTTTGAAACTAAGAAGGAATTATTTTTAAAAAAAATCAGAGAACCCTTTAATTTGTTAGTTTATATTGTCCGCGTTCCCGATTGTATCACACATCACCCTAAATATAAATTAGGACTTACTCAAAATATTTTAAAAGATGGTTATATAAAAATTGATGAATTCTTGGGGGAAATACTCGATTCTAATGATTTTGATAATTTGTTTATAATCAGTGACCACGGATTAGATACATATAAATATGAATTTAATATAAAACGATTTTTAGAAAAAGAAGGTATTCTGTTTTATAACACAGAATTCTTGTCTAAACTAATGAGCCTTTTTATTAAAATATTCGGTTTAATTAATAGAAATATCTTTGATACCACCTTCTTTCATAACAGGTTTAAGTATTATTTAACAAGAATAAAAGGTAAATTTGGTTCTAAAATCTCTCATGAGAAAAAAAAAGTTTCACTAAGTAAATCAAGGTTCCTGCACTTCTATTCAAATTATGGTGGAATATATTTATCTAAGAAAGAAAAAAAATTAAAGAAATATCTTGAAATTGCATTGAAAAAATGTAAATATGTTGAAAGATTAATAGAATTCGATTCAAAATACTTACCCGATTACATCATTGTGATGAAAAAGAATATTCTTTTTAGTGTTAAAAGTTCATATTTCGTAAAAAATCACTTCAATTCTTTGAATCACTCAGAAATTGGAATCTTTATTGCCTATGGAAAAGATGTATTAAAAACAAAAATTAGAGAAATTTCCTATTTGGATTTTGTTCCATTACTATTAAAGCTCTATGGTATAATAACTCCCCCTCATATAAAAGGAAAAATTCCAAATATAATTAAAGAAAGAGATTTTATTCAAGATTAAATTCCTTATTTAGATGTTATTTTGTCTATCCAATCTTTAAGCATTGATATTTCGATAGTAGAGGAATAATTATTAAATACAAAACCTTGAGCTAAAGATTGTAATTTTCTAAAGTGTTCAAGATTTTTCTTCCATTCCTCATATACTTCAAGAATTTTTTTACTAATTTCCTCGGGATTCAATTCTTTAATAAAAAAGGCAAAATTTTTTCCTTGTAATAACTCAATGGAACCTACTGTTTTACTACATATAATTACTAATTTTGCTGCTAAAGCTTCCATAAGTACCCTTGGAAAAGGTTCTCTCCTTGATGAGAATAGAAAAACATCATTTTTCTGGTAATAAGAAACAATTTTTTCATAACTTACATATCCATTAAATCTTATATATTCTGGAAATTTGTGTTCTAAAGCTTTAATTTGGGATTCTAAAGGACCCATCCCACAAAACTCGAAGAAAACATCCTTAGGACGATGATCTTCAATAAAACGTTCAACCCCCTTCGCTAAAACTTTGACACCTTTATGAATGTCATCTAAATAGCCGATATAAACGAACTTTAATACATTAAGGGGTTCCTTGTTAACATCTTCTACTAAATAATCATCTAATTGAATTCCATGAGTTATATGCATAACTTTTTGAGGATCATAAAAGTTATCCAAAAACCTTTTCGCATAATGGGATAATGCATGGTGGTACACTCTCTTTTTAAAAATAGAGAGCAAGAGTATTGTCAATCTATATCTTAAGTTATATATCGAAAATAATTTCTCTGAATGTAATGGTCTCCTATACCCTATTATAAATTTTACTTTACGATTAAAAGTACTTAAAATCATTAACATGAGACTGATTTTAAGATTTGAAATTGAACTATAGATAATATCACAGTTTTTTGTTAATTTATACAATTTTTTAAATTCCAAAGGATAGATGATATCAAAATACTTATTACCAATTCTAGCAGTAGCAAAATTCAATCGATATACATTTTTAATTCCTTTTAATTTCTTCAAGATTATTTTCCTGGAAAATAATTTTTTCCCTGAAAAACGGTTAGTATCAGCAAAAATTACATTAAAGTAATTATTTAATCCTGATGCTAATTCCATAGAGGATATTTCTCCACCTCTTCCATTTTCTAATGCTAATGGAGATAAAATAAAGACTTTTTTCATATGTTTTCTTTTATTAAGACCATTAATGTAATTAAAAGTAATTAAAAATAAATAAAATTGATTGATTAAGAGGAAAACTTGAGAAAAAATTAGAATAGCTAACAAACTATAATTAAAAGATAAAAAATAATGATAAATAATTATAGATTTAATAATTTTTTTTGAATCTTAATTAATTCTGAAATACCCATTTCTCCTATCTCTAAGACTTCTTTGAACATTTCTTTACTAAAAGTGGCACCCTCAGCTGTTCCTTGAATTTCTATGAATTCGGAGTCTTCATTTTGGACTAAATTAAAATCTACATCTACTTTTGAATCTTCATTGTAGTTTAAGTCTAAAATGATTTTATCATTTTTTATGCCTAATGATATTCCTGCTGTAACCTTATAATCTGGAAAATCATAGATTAAATGTTCATTATAAAGATAATTGATAGCATCAAATACAGCTACAAATGCTCCAGTTATTGAGGCACATCTTGTTCCTCCATCAGCCTGGATTACATCACAATCTACCTGAATGGTTCGTTCACCAATCTTCTCATAATCAAAAGCAGCTCTCATCGATCTCCCTATTAGGCGTTGAATTTCATGCGTTCTTCCTTTAATTCTTAACCTATCTCTTTCTCGGCTATTTCTTACTTGTGTTGCTCTTGGGAGCATGTTATACTCTGCTGTGATCCATCCAGTTCCAGAATCTGCTAAAAATCGGGGAACATAATCCAATACAGAAGCTGTTATTATCACTTTTGTACTCCCTTGAGTTATCAACACAGATCCTTCAGGGTATTTAAGATAATTACGCTCAATCGTAGTTTTCCTTATTTCATTAAAAGCACGACCATCAATTCTTTCGTTTCTGAGCATTTAAACCTAACCAGAATTTAATGTATTATATTCTGTACTTAAAAAACGAGTTTTAAATACAATTAATTTAAAAATATATAATTAATAACCTTTTAAAAATCTAAATAATACTTTGACAAGTAAGTTAATTGATTAACATCTTAATTCTCAATCTTCTAGATACTTTCTCTTTACTTAAAATCAAAGAATTTTTACCACTTCTAGCAATTTAACCTTGTATCTTTCGACTAGCTTTTATTATTTTTTTCCATATAGCACTAATACTTTTTTTATAGAAGGTTGATCTGGACTGAATCCTTTTCATTATTTCAATTTCTCTATTAGACTGTTTAGTTTTTAAATTATGCTCTTTTTTAATCTTACCAATTTTTAAAACTAGTTCTCCTCTATTATTTAACAAATCTACAATATTATCATCAATTTTATCAATTTCCTTCCTAATTTGTTCTAATTTTTCTCTATAATTTTCAATTTCACCCATATAAATTACCTCTAATTAGTATGAGCTAAAATTCAAAATGCTCAAGTTCTACTTCTAATGCCGCAACAGGAAATTCTAATTTGAAACTAGTCAAAACTTCAGGATGAATTTCTCCAACTTCACCAATTTTGACACCATTTAGATATATTTCTCCATATCTACCTTTAATATAAGTTGGATTATCACTGGCTTTTACTTCATAATTTGTATTATGACCAAGTGTTGTCATTAAATAATCTAATGTTGAGCGTATCTCTGTAAAATCCGCATCCTCATGATAAGTTACTGCTGCAAGATGAATTTCTCTCTTAGCACCTGTTTCTTCTTTGGGCTCTAATAAAATTACATCTCCTACTTCAAAAATTCTAATTGGCTTTTCTTCAGATCGATTAAGTAGTAAGGTTTCCATTAATTTTGGTAAAATTTTTGTTCTAAGAGTGTTATATTCTTTTGAGACAGGATTTTCGATTTTTGTTATTTTTCCTTCTTCAAATTTTTGTTTCATAAATGTAAATTGCTTTTCTGAACTGGCCAAAAGAAAATTGACGACTTCTAAATAACCTGCTCCAATCATTATTCTTCGAACTTTATTTGAAAAATCTTGTATAGGATGATATTTTCCAATCCCCCCTTCTCTTATTGTAAGAGGTAATTTAAAATATCCATAACCCATAGCACACTCTTCAGTAAAATCTATTGGATGAATGATATCTCCTCTATATGCGGGTACAAAAACGTCTAAATAACCCTTCTTTTTCGCTTTCACCGCATCCATTCTAACCTTTTGAAAACATTTAATCATTTCTGAAGTAGTTAAATTCAAACCTATAACATTATTGATATAATTTATATCTACTTCCCATTTGGTTGGTTCTAAGTTAGGGGTAATGATTTCTTTCTCTCCCTCATAATTTACTTTTACACTTTCTATTGTTGCCCCCATATCTGCTAGGGTACTAGTTAAAATATTTAATGCTAGATTTATTGCACTAAAGTCAGTGCCAGTTAGATCTAAAAATAAATTTTTTGTATCATCTGTAACTGTAGTTAATACTCCATTTATAATAGGAGGAAATGATAGTACCTCATTGTTCTTATCAAATATGACTGGATAAACTTCCTTTCCTTCCAATATATGGGCATATTCTATACCCTTTTCGTGTAGCAATAAAATCTCCTCTAAATTCATTGGGTACCCATCCCCATGTAAGGGTTCAAAGCTTACTGAATCAGGTTTTTCAGCAGTATACTTATAGGGAGGTACAACATTGTCTAAGTCATGAACACCAATTGCTACTTTTTTTCTGTCTCGTCCTACAGCCCAATGCAGTTGTTCTTGAATATTCATCAATGTAGCAACCTCATCCTCATCTAAATCGATGTTTCGAATTACTCCACATACAATATATGGTCTAACTTTCTTTACACTTGGATCTACGTTCAGAGTAATATTTCCTGGAGTTATTTCAAACTTAGGTATCCCTAATTCAAGTTCATAATAACCTTTAAGAACTCTTGCAATGCCTTCTGGACTAGAAAAGTCTGGTCTATTGGGATTATATTCAACTTTAATTTTGTTTTCCTGCTCATCAATCCCCTCTAAATCCAAACTTATCCACTGCAAGTCATATTCTAATTCCTTCAAATCTAACTTCTTTCCAACTAATCGTTCTAATCTCTCAATTTTTAAATCAATAGTGGGAATTTTTGTTCACCTCATTTATAATAAGATTGTTGCCTTAACCATTTTATTGGATTAATATAAAAATCTCTCATATCGCTTCTGTCATAATAAAGCATTGCAATTCTTTCTAATCCTTGACCCCATGCTAATACCCGTGTTGGCTCTCGAATTCCCCAAGGATAAGTCACTTCTGGTCTAAATATTCCAGATCCTCCCATCTCTAACCATTCACCCAATTTGTCATAATATACTGAAACCTCCATACTCGGTTCCGTATATGGAAAAAATCCTGGTCTAGTAATAATTTTTTTAAATCCTAACTTTTTATAGAATTCTGAAAGTAAACCAATTAAATCACATAAGGTCAGATTATCATCGATTACTATACCTTCTATTTGGGTGAATTCTGCTAGATGTGATTTATCCACTCTTTCATTTCGAAATACTCTGTCTACACAAAATACTTTTACTGGAACCTGTTCTTGGTTTCTGTAAAATTGGGCTAATCTTCTCATAGTTGTAGCCGTTGTGTGTGGTCTCAATAAGGTTTTTTTAGCAATATTTTCATCCCATTCATAGCCCCATCCTAAAGAACCACTTTCCCCTCCATTCTCATGGGTCGCTTTGACTGCCAATACTCTATCTTTTTCTGGTAACTTTGCAGCTTTTGGGTTGCTTAAATAAAATGTATCTTGTAACTCACGAGCAGGATGATCTTGAGGTTGAAATAAAGCATCAAAGTTATAAAATGCACTTTCAATGATTGGTCCTCTAATTTCTGTAAATCCCATAGATAAAAATACATCTCTTATTTCATTGATTAAATTAATTAAAGGATGTATCTTTCCCGCTTTTAATAAAGGTCCTGGTTTAGTGACGTCAAATGGTTTTAATTCATATTTGTTCCAAGTTTTACTAGTTATCATTTCATGTGTGATTTTACTTACCTGTTTTAATTCTTGAATCTTGGATAAAGGTTGCTTTTTACCCTTCTCAGTTAAAAAGATAATTCTTTCTGTTTTCTTTGTTTTCTCTATGAGTTTTCTTTTATTTAGAATTTCAACATGATGTTTATCGGCTTTAGATATTGACGCATAGTCTAAAGTAGGATTATCTTCAAATTTTTTTAAAAAAACCTCGAAGTCCGTCTCAGGATATTGCTCCTTAATGAGAAAAATTTTGTTTTCTCCAGTTGCTTTACTTTCAGCTATCCATTTATTTTTTTTCATATTAGAAAGACCAATATAGAAAAGACTCTCATCAAATTTGGTTTTCTTTAAGAGATCATTTATAGAGGTTTCTTTAATATTGTTCTTTATCAAGAACTGTAGAAGCTGTCTTTCAGGTAAAAAATCTTTTAAATATTTTCTCCCTTCTTTATTTAGTGATATCTTATTAATCTCTTTCTCTTTAAATCCACCTAAATCATATTCTATAAGGTCGTTTACTGCAGACATAAGGATTATATAATCAAGATTTAATTCTTCAGCTAAATCTTCTGCTATTACGTTTTTTCCTTTTTCTTTTAAAATCTTTAATATAGTGATTACTTGTTTCCTAAGTTTGATTGTCATCTAAATACATCTAAAAATTATTACTTTTTAATATATACTTTCTAAATTTTTAACCTATTTAAATCTTACGCGTAAATATTAGCTTAAAAGCACTCTATCTTGAACTAGAGAAGAAATAATTACCTTGACAGTTAAAAAATGGCAATATAACAAATTTATGTAATTGTTTACAGCAGCCAAGGGAAAAAACCAAAAATTGAATATTTAGTCCCTTGGCAGATTAAAAAATAGGAAGAATAATGAAGCATACTTGAGATTATATATATGATATAATGCATCTAGAATTTCCTTCAAATTTAATACATCTCAAGCAATAATCTATATAAATATAAATATGATATGATCCTAAAAAATTTTTTTACCTTAAGGTTTCCCGAATAGCAGTTGAACTAATCTTTTTGTTATTTTTATCTTTTATTATCGGTATGACAATTAAAATTAACCGTTCCATCCCCTTTTCTTCTCTTAGGTCATTTAATTTCACTGCGTTTGAATATGTTTCTTCACTTACGATCAAACCATCGTATTCAGGATTTTGAGAATACTTAGCCATATCATCCCAACTTTTAATTTCTACAATACTTACTCTATTCAAATTAGCAAAAGATTTAATAAAACCCTCTAATTTTTTCTTTCTTGTAGCATAATCCTCCAATTTAGAATGAGCTTTTTTATTTTTTAACAAATCTTGTGATGTTAAGCCAATTTCAATTTTATGTGATAGTCTTAAAGCTGTTTTTATCAAATATTTATGACCTTGATGCAAATGATCAAAAGTTCCACCCATTCCTAATTTGTTTAATATAGGGACCACACTTAGCTAAGAATTAGTAAATTTATTTACTGGGTTCCTTAACATTAATTTTCGATTCTTCCTTTTTCGGAGTAACAGGTTTCTTTAATTTCACACTATAGATTTGATCTACTTCCATTGCCTCATTGCAATCATTACATGCTTCTACTTCTTTAAAAACGAAGTCTCCATGCTGGTAATTTCTTACTTTTGTAACTCCACATAGTTTACACTTTAAAATAGACAGAGTTTGCCTAATTGGTTCAGATGGACGTTTTTGAATTTGAATTAAAGCAGAACCCAAACATATAAATGAAAAGCCTATAAAGAAGTTAGTAACTTGGTTAGTACCACTACCCAAATAAATAAACAGTGCACCAACTATTATCAAAGCTATCAATAACAAGTTTTTCAAAACGCTCTTGAGTGAAATCCCTTTCTTTAAGTATTCCTCTTCTTCATCCTCATCGTCGATCATGTGTTTTCCTTGAACCCTCTGTTTTCTTTTAACAACTAATCTTTATAATAGAAAAGAATATAAAACTAAATAAATTTTGTTATTATGAAAACTAACTAGATTAAAATTCTAATAAATGAAAACATAAAAAATAGAAACGATAATCATGATCTTTAATTTAATGCAATTTAGTCAAACTCAGATGGATCCCCTTAGTTTATTACTTCAAGTTTTATGGTTTGTGTTGATCTTCATTTCCATCTTTTATGGAACTCGAATCCAAGCTTGGAGATCACAAAAAGAAATAGAATCTGGTTTATCTAAGCTTAAAGAATGGGATGATGAATGCAAACAGATCCTACTATCCAATTTCAAGAAATTTGCTGATAAAAAGGAAACAGATAAAGATTTGATGCTCAAACTTGAAGATTTTCTAACTTTTATCGCAATTACTCCTGTTTCACTTGATCCTTTTGGAATTATTCCAAAAATTGATCACGTAATTAATATAAGAGATAATAGATTTGAAGAAGAAGTTAGTGCATTGGCTCCAAATATAATAAAAGGATCTGCAGATGCTCAAAATCTTGAAAATCTGGTGGAAGCCGTAATGGCTGTAGATTACATTTATCGATTAGTCAAACACTTTCTAATCTTAGGGAAAAAGTCAAAATCTTATATGATCTTAGTACAAATTTCAATGCAGATGAGTATCATAAAATCAATGGCAAAGTCTTATTATCATGCAGCTAAAGCTTTCTCAGAAGGTAGTCCAATTGGTGATGCTTTAGGACCACTTGTAGCGGGTAATTTCGTAAGAAATATTGCAGAACGAGATGATATTCAGGCAAAAGAAATCGCAAAAAATACAATCGTACAAGAAGTAAATTTTGAAGATAGAATTATTTATGTTGTTCGAGCAAAAGGACCCGGTGGAACTGTGGGAAAACCTGGTACTGCCATCAAAAAACTTATAGAAGAACATGGAGAGGGAATATCTAGAATTATTATGATTGATGCAGGGTTAAAGCTATCTGGAGATAAAACAGGTTCAATTGTTGTTGGGGTGGGAGCCGCTATAGGAGGAATTGGTGTAGAAAAGTACTATATTGAAGAATCATCAACAAAAAAATTAATTCCAATTGATGCACTTGTGTGTAGAGAATCATTAGAAGATGCTATAACAACTATGCGAAGAAGTATTACGCAAAGTGTTCCAGGCTTAGTAGAAAAGATTAAAATGGCAATTAGAAAACGTACTGAGAAAGGAACAAAAGTGATAGTTGCTGGTATTGGAAACACAATTGGAGTAGGAGTGTAATAATTCATTTTTTAAAATCTAATTATTATCAATAAAACTTGCAAATTTGTAAGAGATTTCTCAAAACCTAAATTTGAAAATGTATTTATAAAAGTTAATATTAACCAAAAACCTTAAAATTCTAAATAAAGAGTGATAATAATGAAAGTATTTACTGAAGAATGGACTGAAGCTTATGTAAAAGCTCTTAACAACAACGCTAATTATAAAGCCGCTGCTTCTTGGTGGGAAGGAGATTTTATTTTTGTTGTTGAACCAAGTGGAAATTTAAATCACGAAATTAAAATGTTCATAGGATTGTACAAGGGAGATTGCACAGGAGCAAAAATTCTAGCTCCAAATGAAGAGTATGATATTTTACCTCCCAATTCACCTCCCAGACCTTTGAAAGAAGGTGAAAAGGTTGGTGCAGAGTTTGTTTTCTCAGGACCTTATGAAAACTGGGTAAAAGTTTTAAGGAAAGAACTAGACCCCATACAAGGATTAATGGCAGGTAAATTTAAGCTCGTTGGGAATATGGCTAAAGTGATGCGAGCAACTAAGGCGGCACAAGAACTTGTTAATTCTACTACTGTGATAGAAACAGAATTTTATTAGTACTAACTTTTCTCTTTTTTATTTTGTTGAAATATTGAATATTAAGGCTTATTTCCTATTTAGGATTAGTAGTACAACAATAAATGAAACCAAAACATTCAAACTCTTTTAATCAATATATTTCAATGTCTTTTCAATCACTCTTCAAAAAATTTGGATTTATAGGGAGTATGTTATTTCTTCTTACAATATATAAACCCCAGATAATAATTGGACTATAGTAACATTTAATACCCCAGTTAGTTTTTATATTTAATAATTAATTTAACAAAAAATGTGATTATAAATGGGCTTATCCACAAAACAGTATTATGTAAAAGATTTAATCATTGACGATGAATATGGAACTATAAGCAGTAAAGCAACAGTTAATGAAGCTGCCCAAAAAATGAAAAAAATGGGTATACCAGACTTAGTTGTGATAGAAGAAGGTACAGAAAAAGTTTTGGGAGTAATTGGTGACTTTGATATTATTCAAGATGTTATAGCAGAAGGGTTAGATCCAAAAACCGCAAATGTAATAACAGCAATGTATAAAATTACTCCAGTATCATTAAGTACTCCTGTTACAGAAGCTTTTACTAGAATGAGGGATTTACAAGCGAACGTTGTCCCTGTTGTAGAGAATGGGAAACTATTGGGGGTCTGTTCAATTCAAGATTGTTGGAGTTTTATTCCTGATGAGAATATTGATGAAATAGGATTAATCCAAGTTACTAATACAAGAATGGCAGAATTCTTGTTTACAGCTGTTTGTTCAATTTTAGCAGTTCTACTTGGTATATTTCTACCATTCGGTGGAGCATATGGGTTTTTTGTCGGAAATCAGATGGATCTATCTAGTTTATTCGGAATAGCATTTTCAATTGATGGAAGAGTAACATTTCAATTATTCGAAGCAAGAGGTTTTAATTATTTTGTCTCCTATCTTGATGTATTTTCATTAAATGGAGGGATTTGGATCGCAATAATAGTATTCAGTGTCTTAATTCTAATTTTTGGTATAATAAGTTTATTCTCCTTAATATATGCTAGTTATACAGGTAAAAAGTATACTCTTACTGAATTTTTACTGCGAAATGTCTTTCCATTACTCTTATTAGTCTTTATGGTGATTGAATGGATATTATTTGGGATTGCCTTTGTACTTTCAGGAGTATCAACCTTTGTAGCACCAGATGCTTTAGGTTTGTCAATGTCAATAATTTCAATGGTTTTAATAATCGCAGCAATAAATCATGACCGATTTTTTAGACAGAAAGGAACATCTAAAAATAGAGAGGTGAAATAATATGCCTCGTGGTGGTGGATTTAGGGGTGGTTTCAGAGGTGGCGGTTTTAGAGGTGGAGGATTTGGTGGAGGATTCAGAGGTGGTGGCTTTAGGGGTGGTCCAGCTAGTTTCCGCACAGGAAGGAGTGGAGTACCATTTGGTAGAACAGGATCATCTCGAATTGTATCACGTCCTCCGCGTGGTCCCTATAGACATGGATACTATTACCCCCATCGACGCTATTATTGGTGGGGATATAGACCATGGTATTGGCGATGGTGGTATTCCCCCTGGTGGTCTGGATATTGGTATCGACCATGGTATTACAGTCCTGTATACGTCGGTGGTGGAATACTTTTTGCTATTATATTTGGTTTAATCATATTACCTTTCCTTGGTGTAGGATTATGGTTTCCTTTTACTGATGCTGATGCATCTGGGACTGTAAATTATCGATCTACTGAAACTCTCTATTATAATGAATATTGGTATGAATATGAATATATTAATGGTGGAAATAGTATTACATATTCAATTCGATCATTACCAAGTAATATAAGTTTTGCAATTTGGGATCAACCATTTGAAAATTTACCCACCTGGAATAGACCCGGTGGCGATATATATTCATTTAATTTATCTAGCAACCAATATCAAACTTATTGGCTTTACTTAAATCCAACTTCCTCTATTAACTATGATTTTACAGCGAATAGTACCGTTGATTTCTTTATAGCAGATGCTTATCAACTTTACATTTGGAATCAAGGAGGGAGTCCCAGCTTTTATGAGGAGGTATTAAATACCAATGGTACTTCAGGAGTCTTTTCAATAACTCAAGCAGATGACTATTATCTAGTTTGGTATAACGATCTTCCAGGAACAGTTAATATATTTTATACTGTTAATTATCTTGCTGCAGATGTTATCGACTTTTCTGGTGCTTACGAGGTAAGAGAATCATTTAAACTTCCCTATTCTGGTACATTTAATGTTCCTTACTCAGGTAATTGGTACTTTTTTATATATTTTGATCCATTTAATTCACCAGAAGAATCTACAACCATTACTTTTGATGTCACATATGAAACAGGGGTGACTTATGCTGATAGATGGATTGATATTTCATGGATATTAATTGTTGGATTAGTAATCATTGTCATTGTTATAATTATTGCATTCGTAGCGAGAAGAAGTCAAAAAGCTCAGAGTTTAAAAGCGAAAAAAGAAGAAAAGCCAGAAAAGCCCGAAGACACAACCGTTAAAACAGAAGCTAAGGAAGTTGTTGAAGCCGAAACTGAATATTGTCCTCGATGTGGCTTTGATATGAGAAAAGATGCAAATTTTTGCCCAAGATGTGGAGCTAAGGCAGAAGGCAGAAACATTGGAGCTTCAGAAATAATAACTCCCGCTAAAGCTAAAGTTTGTTCTTTCTGTGGAAGTAAACTTTCAGAAAAAGATAAATTCTGTATTTGGTGCGGAACACCCATTGAAAAATGATTAAATTTAGTAAAAATATAATAATTTTCAAACTTTTTTTTTCTAATGTCTTGTTTCTTAATTTAATTCAACTTAAGAATAAAATTATCCTAAGATAATTAAAATGCTGTTAGAATTTCTAAGCTTATATATACGTGCCAAGTTTGAAAAGATCTTAACTAATTGCATTTTATTATTAATCCTTTTCTTCTGGTTGGTTCCTTTTGATGTTTTATTAAATCTTGAATGGTATTTCTATTTAATTTATTCAATATTATTTATTTTAATTATATATTCATTAATCCTTAGAAGAATTAAAAGAACTTGTATTATGCTAGATTCAAAAATAAGCCGTGAAACTTTTTTAGAAGAGATAGGCTTAGAACCTTTAAAAGGAAAAAAAATAACAAAATCCTATAAAAAGTGGTTGATAAAAGACGCAAAATTGCGTAATTTAGATATAAGTTTTAAACCAAAAGTAAAATATTATGGTACTACATGTTGTTATTATTGCTGTTATTGTACTGTCCCTATAGCGTTAATTTTTGGTACATTTTCACTCGTTTATTCTCCTCAAATCGCTCGCTATATGATAACGCCAGGAATTATTTTTTTTGCTATCATAGCTTTTTTTCTCATGGAGAGAGCTTCAAATAAAGAAATATATAAGAAATTAAATTCGGAGATGAAACAAATATTGTTCGAAGAAGAAACTTCCTACAAACCCCTGAAAAAACGTAAAATGACATATAAATATAAAGCCTGGTTAATAGAGAATCAAAAGAAAGAAGAATCTTTTTACTTTGATATGTACGAAAAATGATGTCTCTTTAAATCATTTGATCAAAAAATTATTTGGTAATTTAATTTTAAATAGGTTTATTAGAACAATTTAATTGAATAATTTATAATTGCTTCATTAATAGCACTCATGTTTGACCGGGAACAAGATTTTTCTGAACTAGCAAAAAAAAAAGTGTTCTTCTTTGATCTAGATGGTACTATTTACATTGGGGATAACCTTTTTGATGGTGTAATTGACATAATTAGGTTATTAGAGAAAAAAGAAAAATTCTTTTTTTTTCTTTCGAATAATTCCAGTAAGTCAACCTCTGATTATTTAACGAAGCTTAATAATATGAATTTGAATATAACTAAAGAAAACATCATTTTATCCCAGCATCCAACCTTAGATTACCTTAAAAAGAATAATTTTGAGAAGATCTTTTTATTAGGCACTGAATCTCTCAAGTACGAATTTTTGAGTGAAGGTTTTATCCTAACCGAGGAAGATCCTGAAATATTAGTTCTTGCTTTTGATCAAGAATTAACTTATGAACGTTTAGTTCGCGCCTCGTATCTTCTACAAAATAATATTCCATATATAGCAACTCATTTAGACGATAAATGTCCAACAGTGGAAGGGTATATTCCGGATGCGGGAGGTATTGCTGCTTTATTGCACAAAGCTACTGGTAGAATGCCAAGAGTTTTTGGAAAGCCAAATAAGGAAATGCTTTTATTTAAATTGCAAGAATTAGAAATTCCCCCTGAAGATGCTGTAATGTTTGGAGATAGATTATATACTGATATTAAAATGGGAATAGAAGCTGGAGTTGCCACTTGTTGTGTATTATCTGGGGAAATTTCAATTGAAATGATTGAGGAAAATAAAGAGTTTAAACCAGATTTTGTGATTAATGGAATCTGGGAACTCTTTAAGATATTAAAATACGAGGACTAGTGTATTCTAAAATAAAATTCTATAAAGCAAAAATTTTATTTCAGAAAATATATTTATAAACTTAAGAGTTTTAAAATCTAAATCACTTGAACAATTAGGATTTAGTTTTTATTTTTTCAAACGTATAAATTGAGCAATAATATATATTTGGAAAAGAAAAATGACAGCCACTGAAACTAATAAATATGTTTATAAGTTTAATGAAGGAAAAAAAGAGTTAAAAAACCTCCTTGGTGGAAAAGGAGCAAACTTAGGGGAAATGACTAATTTGGGATTAAATATTCCACCAGGATTCACAATTACGACGGAGGCTTGCTTAATTTACTTTCAAAACCCTGACAAAATAATGTCAGAAATTGAGCCACTTGTGATTGATCATCTTAAAGAATTGGAGAACAAAACAGGAAAAAAGTTTGGTGATACAAGAAATCCTCTCCTTGTTAGTGTGAGGAGTGGTGCGCCACAATCTATGCCTGGCATGATGGACACAGTCTTGAACCTCGGTTTGAATGATAAATCTGTTAAAGGAATGGCAGAACAGACAGATAATCCTAGATTCGCTTACGATTCATACCGTAGATTTATACAAATGTTCGGAGATGTTGTAATGGGGCTTGGAGACGAAAAGTTTGAAGTTATTCTTGACAAATATAAAAGAAACATATCTAGAAATGCCCAAGATACAGATTTAACCGTGTCTGATTTACAAAAAATAATTGCTGATTATAAGGCATTATACGAAAAAGAAATAGGTTCTCCATTTCCACAAGATCCATATAAACAACTATTTCTAGCAATTGAAGCTGTTTTTAAATCATGGAATAACAAACGAGCAATAATTTATAGAAAACTAAATGATATTCCTGATTTTGGGACCGCAGTAAATATTCAGACGATGGTTTTTGGAAATAAAGGATGGAATTCCGCTACTGGTGTAGCTTTTACACGAGATCCCTCTACTGGTGAGAACAAAAAATTTGGTGAATATTTGTCAAATGCACAAGGTGAGGATGTAGTAGCTGGCATACGAACTCCAAAAATGCTTGAAGAAATGCAGAAAGAATTCCCCAAAATCTATAAAGAACTACTAGATACTATGAATAAACTTGAAAAGCATTATCGAGATATGCAAGATATAGAATTTACAATTGAGGACGGCACTTTATACATACTCCAAACGAGGAATGGTAAACGTACGCCTTCAGCAGCAGTCAAGATAGCTGTTGACATGGTTAAAGAGGGTTTAGTCTCTAAAGAAGAAGCAATTATGAGTCTTGATCCTAATAAGATTTCAAAATTATTATTTAAAAGTATTGATGAACATGCTGTAGTTCACGTTTATGCTACTGGCATTAATGCATCTCCTGGAGCTGTTTCAGGTAAGGCAATTTTTGATCCAGATAAAGCAGAAGCAATGGCAAATGCTGGAGAAGAAGAAATTATATTAGTTAGACCTCAAACGAAACCTGATGATGTACACGGTTTGTTTGCCTCAAGTGGTGTACTTACCCAATTTGGGGGAAAAACATCTCACGCAGCAGTAGTAGCAAGAGGGATGGGTAAACCAGCAGTTGTGGGGGCTCAAGATATTGAAATTGATGAAGAAAAAAGAGAATTTAGAGTCGGAGAGACTATTGTTCAAGAAGGAGACTATATCACAATAGATGGTACGACTGGACGCGTAATCGGGGGAAAAGTTCCATTGATAGAACCTGAGATAAAGGGTGAATTCTTAGAACTATTAGAAATGGCTGATGAAATTAGGACTATTGGAGTAAGGGCAAATGCAGATACCCCCACAGATGCTAAGAAAGCTATAGAATTTGGAGCAGAAGGAATTGGGTTAACTAGAACAGAACATATGTTCATGGCTCAAGATAGACTTCCAGTTGTTCAAAAAATGATTATAGCTCGAACACAAGAAGAGCGTCAAGAAGCTTTAAATAAAATTTTACCTATGCAAAAAGGAGATTTCTATGAAATTTTCAAAATTATGGAAGGAAAACCAGTGACTATAAGATTATTGGATCCTCCATTACACGAATTTCTACCTGATTTAACTACAGTCATGCTCGAGTACCAAGAACTAAAAATGACAAATGAATTATCAAAATCACTTCTTAATAATAATCCCTTAGATAAGGAGATTAAGAAAAAGAGTAAGGTAATTTCCTTAATTAGGTCTCTCTCCGAAGAAAATCCAATGATGGGATTAAGGGGAGTTAGATTGGGCCTAACATGGCCAGAGATTAACGAGATGCAAGTGAGAGCAATTTTTGAAGCAGCATGTGAACTTAAACAGAAGGGAGTTGAAGTTATCCCTGAGGTTATGATTCCTTTGGTAGGAATGCTGTCTGAATTACAAGTTGTTAAAGCACAATTATTAGAGATTGCTGAGGAGACTATAAAAGAATATGGTGTGAAATTAGATTATAAGTTTGGAACAATGATAGAAATCCCACGAGCTGCCTTAACTGCAGATGAAATTGCCATGGAAGCAGAGTTCTTTTCATTTGGAACTAATGATCTAACACAGATGACCTATGGATTTAGTAGGGATGATGCTGAAGGAAAATTTTTACCTATTTACCTAAGTAAGGAAATATTAGAATCAAATCCATTTGAAATCTTAGATCAAGATGGTGTTGGAAAACTTATGAAGATGGCTATAGAACTTGGAAGAAAAACTCGAAAAGATTTAAAGTGTGGTATTTGTGGAGAGCATGGAGGAGAACCGAAGTCAATTAAATTTGCAAATTCAATTGGGATTGATTATGTTTCTTGTTCCCCATTTAGAATTCCTATAGCAAGATTAGCAGCAGCTCAAGCTGCAATCGAACAAAGGAAAAGTAAAAAGTCTTAACTTATTATAAGTTTTTTCCAATTCTATTTAGAAAATTGCCAAATTCGATCAAAATCAAATTTTTTTACTACATTCACATTCATATTTGATGTTATTTTTATGGACTTGGTCTAGTAGACGAACTCTTACATATTTAAAGAGAAAATCATGAACATGAAAAAATTAGATTATCTCCTCTTTTTTCTTAAATCCTTAAATAGTAGTTTAAGTTCTTCCAAATTAAATGGTTTTCCAATTGCCCCCTCAATATTATATTCTTCTACTTTTCTTATAGCATCATGTATGGGAACAGCGGTCAAAAAGTAGATTAAAACATTGTTAAGTAATGGATTCGACTTAATGAAGGTGATTATTTCATATCCTTTTTTATCTGGCAATAAAATATCTAAAAGAATTATAGAGGGAATATTATTTTTTAATAATTCCAAGGCATCTTTAATATTTCGAGCAGATTTACAATTATAACCTTGAGTTTTAAAAAATTCATTTAAAAAGGTATTTGTGTCAAGATCATCTTCTATAATTAAAAAATCTATTTCTTCATATTCTTTTCCCATTTAATCACTCCTATTTATACAATCGTATTATAAACGTAGATCCCTTATTTCTTCCATCAGACTCAACGAGTATTTGCCCACCATGTAATTCTACAATTTCCTTTGAAATGTATAACCCCAAACCGGCACCTTCAATATCAACGTCCAAATTCATTCCATATCTTTCAATTTTTCCAAATTTTTGAAATAAATTTTTTTTTTCTTCTTTAGTAATACCGACTCCTGTATCTTGGATAATTATATCAACATAATTGATTGTCTCATTTAACCTTAAAAAGATTTTCCCAAAAGGGGTTGTATTTTTTATCGCATTTGAGAGAATATTGATTATAACTTGTGAAAATCTGTGCTTATCAAGAGTAAAATAATACTCGGGAGGAAAATCATCTATTATTGTTAATTGTCTATTGTTTGCTTGATACAATAATTCTTTTATGCAATCTTGAATCATAGAGGTTAAATTTACTTTAGTAACTTTTATTTCAAGCTTTCTATTGTCCAGTCTTGAAGCATCAAGTAAATTATCAACAAGTTCTTTAAGGCGTACCGATCCTCTATAATTCATTTCTAAGTATGGCCATATTTTTTCAATGATCTCCTTTTTATTCGAATCTAAAAGTATCTGAGAAGTCCCATATATTGTCGTTAAGGGAGTCCTTAATTCATGTGATATTCGAGTGATTAATTCCTTCCTTAATTCATCAAGTTCGACTAATTTTTTGTTCTCCTCTCTTACAATTTCCTCTATCTTCTTTAACTCTGTAATATCCATAACAAGTGCTAAGTTACCAGGTTTATCTTGGTACATAATCGCTTTTGAAAAAAGTTCAAGCCATACTATTTCTCCATTTTTTTTAATTATTCGAAACTGAAAATTCTTTATGTCCTGAATTAAATTATTTGTCTTTTTATCGATGAGTTCTTTAAAACTATTTATATCATCTGGATGAATAATATCAAAAAAGTCTGGAATCTTCCAATTTAATAAATCCTCAGAGTTCAAGCCTAAAATTTTCGCAAATTGTGTGTTTATATATTTTAAATCAAAATCTTGCTCTATTATTGCACCTATGAAAGATTGCTCTGTAATTACTCTGAATTTTTCTTCAGATTCTTTTAATTCTATCTCCGCTTTTCTACGTTCCGTTATATCTCTAAACAAACCTATAAAATACCTTTTTTCTCCCAATTCAATTTTAAAATTGTTAACATTACAATAAAATATACTTCCATCCTTTTTCTTCATAGGGATATCTCGTGCTATAGAACTTTCCTCTCTCAAGTTATATTCAAATTGATTTTCAATATGATTTAAACTATTTTTTGGATGTAGGTCTTCAAAATACATATTTTGTAATTCTTCTATAGAATATCCTAACATCTCACAGATTTTTTTATTTCCCGTAAAAATTTGTTGCGTTTCGTAATTAGTAAGAAGAATACCATCATTTGCTTTTTCAAATAGTGTTCTAAACTTTTCTTCCGATTCTTTTAATTCTAGGTCCGCTTTTTTATGTTCTGTTATGTCTCTAGAAATTACAATAACTTTTATTGTTCCTTGATCATCAACAAGAAATTTACTGGTATACTCCAGCCATACATAATGGCCATCTTTATGTCTAGCTCTTAATTCTTCTTTATCTATGTCGTTTAATTCCTCCAAATTCAAAGCTAATAAATCGCTTGAATTCATTAAGCGTTTTGTATCTTCAGGGTGAATAATTTCAAGGGCATTTTTTCCAATTAAATCTTTTTTGGTATACCCTAAAATGGCATGGTAAGCATGTTCGTTTATGTACTCGTACTCATACTTTGCATTCAACATTGCTATTAGATCGTTTGCGTTCTCTGAAATAAGTCTATATCTTTCTTCAGAGGTTGTTAGTTTCTTACCAACTCTAATTAATCTCTCTTCCAAATAAATAAGGATAGGAAATACAAAATAACATGTGCAAAAAATGAACATTCCCATAAAGCTCAATTCCCATAATCCAGGAAAATTGAAATTTGATAAGATAGTAGTAAAGCTCGATAGGAATGCAGAAGATAAAAATATAATTAAAGAAACATATTTCGGAGATTTTTCAATTGAATAAAGTTTAATGATCATTATAATGGATATTAGAAGTAATAAAGAAAAAGTAGCCTGAATGCTAATAATCAAAAGGGGAACCATACTTGGTAAAAGGCTATTTCTGTTAAGACTCCTATTTTTATAAATAATTTTATAATATTCATAAAAAATAGCGATTAGAAGGGCGAGAATAGCAATAAGAAAAATTGCATTTCCTAGTAATCTATAGATATTATTCAAGAATTCTAAATAGATGAAAATATATCCTATAGGAGCAAAAGTATAAGCAGGTAAATATATAATCAAGTCTTTTCTCTTAAGACATACAAATATAAAAATAAACGTGCCAATAATCAATAAAAGTGAAATTTGAAGATTTAAAATTGATTCATCAAGCAATTTTTACACCTAATTTTATGTATTAGACTTTTCAAATACGAAATAAAATATTACATATTCCTTTTTTAATCTTCTCTAAATTGGCTTTAAATTCATTTAAAGGTGATGTTTTTAAATTGTGACTTTAAATCCATAAAAAATATATCATAAAATTTATTTATTATTTTAAAAATCACGTATTAACTGGAAAGATGACGTTAACTTTAGATGAAAGAATTGCATTACTACAAGAAGTTGGTGAAGAGATAATAGATTTAGATGAATTAAGAGAAATGGTTCAATGGAAAATTGATCATAAACAAAAAATTTATGCCTATGACGGTTTTGAGCCTAGTGGAAACATTCATATCGCCCAGGGTTTACTAAGGGCAATAAACGTAAATAAGATAACTAAAGCAGGGGTAAGATTTAAGTTTCTTGTTGCTGATTGGCATGCTGCGGCAAATCATAAATTTGGTGGAGATTTGGAGGTTATCAGAAAAGTTGGTGACTTTTTTATAGAGGTTTGGAAAGCATGTAGAATGGATTTGAGTAAAGTAGAATTTATTTATGCTTCTGATATTGTAAAAGAACCTGCTTATTGGGAATTGCTACTAAAGATTTCAATAAATTCAACTCTTAAAAGAGTGAAAAGATGTACACAAATTATGGGAAGAGAAGAATCAGAAAAACTAACAGCATCCCAAATCCTTTATCCCCTGATGCAGACAGCTGATATATTCTATCTACCAGCAGATATATGTCAATTAGGATTAGACCAGAGAAAGGTCAATATGCTTGCTAGAGAAATTGCTCCTAAACTGAATAAACCTAAACCAATAGCAATTCATCATCATATGTTAATGGGTTTAAATAAACCACCAGATACCGACTTAACTGGAGTTGAAAGAGTCATAAAATTAAAAATGTCAAAATCAGACCCTGATACTGCTATATTTATGTTAGATTCTCCTGAAGATATAAAAAGAAAAATAATTAAAGCATATTGTCCTCCAAAAGAAATCAATGAAAATCCCATATTAGAATATTGTAAATATATTCTTTTTGAATTAATTGATTCTTTTAAAGTTGAACGCTCTGAGAAGTATGGAGGAGATGTAATATATAGATCCTACAAAGAATTAGAAAACGACTACAGAAAAGAAAATTTGAACCCTGCTGACTTAAAACCAGCTTTAACTAAATATTTAAATCAATTATTGGGGCCCATAAGGGAACATTTTAAAAGCAATAAAGCAGCAAAAAAATTATATGAATTTGTCCAAGAAGCTGATGAAAAAGACAAAAAGCGAAAATAATATGCCTAGAAAGAAGTTGACATGACAAAATTACTCGTAATTGGAGATACTCACGTACCAAAAAGGGCATCAAAGGTATCTGACCTCATTCAAACTAAACTAAAAGAATTGATTGAATTAGAGTTATTTGAATGTACATTTTTCACTGGAGATGAGGTAGAATATCCTGAATTTATGGAACTGTTAAGATTAATCACTAAAAGAGATGTATATAGAGTGATTGGAAATATGGACTTCTACTACGGAAATAGGGACGCTCCACTCTATCAAGAAAAGGTAATTAATTTCAATGGAGAGAAATTGATAATTGGTTTAACTCATGGAGCTCAAATCGAACCTAGAGGAGATAAAACTCAACTCGAGCTTTTAGCGGCGGAGAAAAATTGTAATATTTTAATTTCTGGGCATACCCATAAAGAAGAAGTGTATGTTTCAAAAAAGGGGATTCTATTATTAAATCCTGGAAGTGTTACTGGAGCCTGGTCTTTTGTTGCTAGTAGGATTCCCTCTTTCATTGTATTATCTATTGATAAAGAAACAAAGGATATTGAAGTTTCATTATTTCAATTAGATAAGATATCGGAAATAGTTAATGAAAATAAATACTATTTCTTGTTTGAAAAAAATAAGATTTTGAATAAATCGTAGTCAAAGACATTATTTTTTATTTGGAGGTTTAATTTTGTCCAAGACAAGAATTTTTGGCAATTTTAATAAGATTCCAATATAACCTTTACCTGTATTTCCTTTTTTAAATCTTAGTTTTCTAAATCCAAATTTATTTTTTTTAAACATCATATGAAGAGTAGAATATTCACCACTAGAGAAATACATTAAATCTTCTGGATCTGAAATGATTTCTAAATCATATTCCTCTAACTTATCGCGACCTAGTTTATAATTACCATCCCCAGCAATAAGATTCACCCAGAACATAAAATCTTCTTGGATTTGAAGACCCAAATTAATCTTAGCTTCAAATTTATTGAGATTTTTTAAATTTTTAGGCCTTTTTCTTTTATCTTCAATAATACTTTCGATTACTCCTTTAAAAGTTATAAATAGATTTTCTTTTTCTGATTCTTTCATATAAAAACACCCTATTTAGCAAGTATTTTCATTCCTAAGTTTGCATTTAATAATTTATTTAATTTAATAAAGATAATAGTATAATTAATATCCAAATTAGAGAAAATTATATAAAAATGTAAAAAAGGTGGAAATATATGGTTGATGATATACCATGGTTCTTTTTCTCTCCAAATATTATTTATGGACCAGATTCATTGGATTTTTTGGAAAATATTTCTGGGAATAAATGTTTCATTATAAGTGATAAAGTTCTTGCAGGCTTAGGTGATCTGAAGATATTAACAGATAAATTAGATAAACTTGGTAAAACTTACTCGGTTTTTGATGAAGTACTTCCTGATCCTAGAGAAGAGGGGGTCCTAAAAGCCAGAAAACTATGCTTGGAGTATGAGCCAGACTTAATTATTGCACTTGGGGGTGGTTCTGTTATGGATACAGCAAAAACAGTTTGGTGTCTATATGAAAATCCAGATTTTCAACTTGATGATATCTA
>JBHLLO010000019.1:0-44125 GCA_048885535.1 Candidatus Hermodarchaeota archaeon | reverse complement strand
CCAATTAAACCATATTTGACAAATTCCATAATTTTGAAAAAAATTTAATGAATTTATAGATTATTATATAATTTAATGCTATTTTATATTAGAGATTCATTTTGTATGTAAAAATTTTTTAACCTAATCTATATTTTAATCATTTAATATGTGAAATTCGAGGGATAATATGGTTAGACCAATAGGTTATGATAAAGAACGAGCAAAAAAAATTTTAGATAAATTTGATATTGATCTTCTAATAGCATCAACTCCAGTGAATGTATTTTATACTACTGGAATACCAGTAACTCACGTTGCTCCGAATCCAATATTGTATGTATTATCAAATCAATATCCTTTTCTATCATTAATTAGGAGAAACGGAGAGGAAAGCGCATTGATTTGGAGTTTATATAATAGCGTAGAAGAATTCTCCTGGCTTGATCCAAGTGAAGTAATAAGAATTGGAACGGTTGATGCTGCTATAAAATTATTGCTAAAAAAAATCAAAGAATGGGAGTTAGGAAATAAAACTATCGCACTTGAATCTTTTATGCCAAGGTATCAATCTGAGGCTCTAAGAAAAGAGTTTCCCAATGCTAATTTTGTAAATGCGGATAATGTATTTATAGAGATGCGACTCATTAAAACTGAAGAGGAAGTTCGACGAATTAAGAAATCAACCCAGGTTGCTGAAAAGGCTATATTAGCTTGTATTAATGCAACTGAATTGGATGTTCCTGATACGAAATTATTACAAATTGCAAGAAGAACAATTGTTGATGAAGGAGCCTGGGGTTGGGATCATCTAACTATGAATATTGGACCGTCAGATCCAGAAGCTCCGGGTTTAGGAATCCCTGTAACAAAAAATAATATAATCCGTTTTGACTTTGGAGCTGTCTGGGAGGGTTATATCTCAGATGTGAGTAGGGGAGTGGTTATTGGAGAAGTTCCTAGAAAAGCTAAAGAAGCAATGGATTATATGATACAAGTTCAAGAATATTGTGCTGATAACATCAAGCCAAGAATCAGTGCTAAAGTATTTCGAGAAGAGGCTAAGACTTTTTTAAAATCCTTAACAAAAAGAGGATTTTATCTCATAACTGGTCACAGCATTGGATTAGAATGCGAAGAAGCACATTTATTTGGACCAACTGGAGCAATGGACATCCCATTTGAGAAAAATATGGTTCTTGATCTTGAAGTTTGGCTTAACGTACCAGGTCAAGGATTAGTAGGAGTAGAAGATTGTTACCGAATTACAGATAAAGGTACTGAAAGTTTATCTCAATTAGATAAAGAAATTATTGTAAAAGGAGGTTAAGCAAGTCAATGAGATTGAAAGAAAAAGTTGTTATTATAACAGGAGCTGCATCTGGTATTGGACGTGCAACTGCAATTTTATTTGCAAATGAAGGAGCAATTCAAGTGCTCTCTGACATAGATGAAGAAGGTCTAAATGAAACTTACAAGCTGATTAATGATGAGGCTAAGAGAAGAACTAAGATTACGGTAGTAGATGTGAGACAGCCTGACGAGGTTAAGAATATGATCGATATGACTATTGAAAAGTTTAGTAGAGTTGACATTTTAATTGTTAACGCAGGAATTGTAAAGGTTGGACCTGTTGAGACTTTTCCAGATGAAGATTATAATCTACTTATTGATGTAAACCTTAAGGGTACTCATTATACTTGTAAATATGCGGTTCCATATTTTAAAAAACAGAAGTTTGGATCTATAATAACTTTAGCATCTGTGGCAGCCCACATTGGTCAAGTTGCTCACGCAAATTATTGCTCAACAAAAGCAGGAGTATTAGGATATACGAGAGCTTTGGCACTTGATTTAGCACCTTATAATGTTAGAGTGAATAGTGTGAGTCCAGGAGCTACTGATACACCTATGTTACAGAGTGATGTAGCTAAACAAGCAAAAGATAGAGGGATTTCATATAATGAAGTTAAAAAAGAATTTGAAGCAGAAGGCGTTATGGGAAGATGGGCTACACCTGAGGAAATTGCCACAGGGATTCTATTCTTAGCTACCGAAGATTCTTCTTACATCACAGGTGCAGATTTAAGAATCGATGGTGGTTGGACTACTCAGTAGACCTAAGTGAAACTTGAAAAAACTCTTAAACATCACTAGACTAACTTATACTTTTTTTAAAATTTTTCTCCTTTCTTGAAGGCAGAGAATCCAAGAATTCTATCGCAATGTGGACAGAAGAACATAAATAGACTACGAGTTTCATTTCCTATTCTTTCCATCGAAGGAGATTCCAATTTGAAAGATCCAAGAGTCATTTTTGTATAATAAGAATCAATATGAACCTCGCCATCGCAGTATGGACATTTTGGCATAAACAAATAAAAATAGGTTGTTATTTAAAATTAACTAAAGTGTAAACCTAACAAAATCGTATAAAAACATTGTATTTTCTTGGATTATTATTTACATTGTCATACCTCCATCTACGAGAAGGCTGATACCAGTACAAAATTTATTTAATACAAGAAATAGAACACCTTGAGCAATTTCTTCAGGTTGTCCCAAACGCTTCATAGGTTGACGATCAATATATTCTTGTTTCACTTTCTTATAATCACCTCCCCTACTTTTTATTCTTTCAGATAGAGAAGGAGTATCTGTTGTACCGGGGCAGATAGCATTTACTCGAATCCCATCATCAAGATAATCAACAGCCATTGCGCGTGTCATAGACAAGACAGCTCCTTTTGAAGCAGTATAAGCTGCTCGGTTAGGTACTCCTTTAAAAGCTACTGATGAGGCGTTATTAATTATAGTTCCTTTGGTTTGTTTCAAATATGGAATAGCAAACTTTGATACTAAATAAATCCCGCGAACATTTACAGCCATTGTCTTATCCCAATCTTCAGTACTGATAGTATCAATAGCTCCTCCGAGAACAATTCCAGCATTATTAAATAATATGTCAATTTTTCCATATTCACTTACGGTTTTATCCACAATTTCTTTAGCATCTTGTTCCTTAGATATATCTGCTTGCACAAAAATTGCATCTCCACCAGATTGTTTGATTTTTTCTACAACATTAAGAGCAGTTTTCGAGATCGAATTACAACATACTTTTGCCCCTTCTTTTGCAAATAATAGAGCAGTCGCTTCTCCAATACCGGCTCCTGCTCCTGTGATAATTGCTACTTTACCTTTCAATTTCATAAGATTATTTCACCTTTAGATAATTATAAATTAAAACCTATTAACTCAAATTCTTATCATTTTTTTTACTTCAGAGGGATCAGCAGCATCGCGACCTAATTCTTTACCTAATTTAATCATCCGATGTACTAATTCAGCGTTATCTTTAGCTGGTCTCCCCTCCTCTATAAATGGGAAGTCTTCTGTTCCAACACGTACATTTCCTCCATTCTGAATGGCTAACACTGCAATTTTGGTTTGTTCTTTTCCCATAACACTAATTGTGTGTATAGAATTATCTGGCATATATTTAATTCGGTGCACATATTCATCTGCTGTAGGTGGAGACCATGTACCTCCTGGCCAATTGAAAAATAAAGTCAATATATAGGGAGGGATTAATAACTTTTTTTCAATTAAGTAATTTAAATTCCAATATGAACCAGTATGCCATACTTCCCATTCGATCTTTATTCCAAATTTTTTACAAGAAATGCAATATTGCTCCAATTCGTCAATGTCATGCAATACATCTACATTCGCTTCTGGAAAATGTTCCGCATGATGATTTGATATAACAGAGAGCATATCGGGTTTAGCATGAAAGTCTGGGGCTCTTTCTTCTATAGGATAACTAGACATCCCTGCTTGTATTATAATGTCGCATCTTTCTCTAATTCGTTTAACAGTATCAATTTCTTCTCCTCTAGGTAAGTGAATATGGGCAATAGCAGCCCCAGCTTCATAACACTTAATAACATCTTCTATTAATCCATCTGTTGTTAGTGCCCAGTTTTTTAAATCGGGATAAATCCATGAGTTTGCTGTTGTAGCTGTTATTATTAATTTATTTAAATCAATCATATTATCTCATTACCCTCCCCGAGGTATCTCCTTTGATAATCTTCATTACCTCATCCACAGTAACTAAGTTAAAATCTCCAAAGATAGTATGTTTTAAACACGATGCTGCAACAGCAAAATTCAAAATCTTCTGAAGATTATTGCCAAAAGTTAAAAAACCGTAAATAAGCGCCGCCCCAAAGGAGTCTCCTCCACCCACTCTGTCTACAATATGAGTAATATCATAATGAGGGCTAATATACATTTCATCTTTGTTGTATAAAACTCCTGCCCATGTGTTATGGCTGGCAGAAATGGATCCCCTTAGAGTAATTGCGACATAACTTAAATTTGGGAATATTTTAGTTATTTCACTTACAACATATTTATAATTTTCAGCATTTATTAACCCAGACGTAATATCTGTATTAGGTGCCTTAATTCCTAGGACTTTATCAGCATCCTCTTCATTACAAATAATTATATCGCAGTTTTTGATTAATTCAGGCATAACCTCTGAAGCTGTCTTCCCATAATTCCATAATTTCTCTCGATAATTTAGATCACAGGAGATTGTAATATTATTAGATTTTGCTACTTTTAAAGCATTCATACATATTTCTGCTAAATTCTGAGATATTGCCGGAGTAATTCCTGTCCAATGAAACCAGTTTACTCCTTCAAATAGAGAATCCCAGTCGAACATCTTGGGGTGAGAGGTTGCGAAAGCAGAATTTTCTCGATCGTAGATAACTTTACTAGAACGAACAGAGGCTCCAGTTTCAAGAAAGTATATACCTAATCTGGATCCACCTCTAATAATTCTACTTGTTTGTACACCAAATTGCCTAAGATAATGAAGACACGCATCTCCAATTTCATTCCTAGGTACCCGCGTTACATATTCAACGGGGATGCCAAAATTAGCTAGAGATACCGCTACATTTGCTTCTGATCCACCATAAATAGCATTGAATGAATGAGCTTGAATGAAACGTTGGAAATATGGAGGAGATAATCTAAGCATTATTTCTCCAAACGTAAGAACTGTGTTATTCATTTGAATTCCTTTTTCACTTGAATTAGATTAACTATAATAATCTAATTATCGATTGAATTTTAATATATCAATATATTTTTTGAGAATTTAAAATTAATTCTGCTTTCTCTGCTTGATATACCGTAAAATTTTTGTCCAAATCCAAAATATGAATATAATAAGTCCAAAAATAGCTAATTCTGCGAGTAGAATGTCATCAAATCCAATATTTGGAAGTTTAAATATTGCGAATATTATTAGACTTATACCTCCAACTATAATAATGGCTAATGTTATTTTTGCATAAACTTTCCAATTTTCCATAAGTTTATTAGATCCCTATTTTTAAAATACAAAATGATCCAAGATTGCTACTAATATTGGCATGACAAAGAGGATAAGTAGCTTTAATAAGATTATAAGTATTTTTTTTGCTCGATTATTTTTTTTTAAGACAACTATTTCATCTTCTACTAATATTTTTTCTTCTACCAAATTTTCTTCTATAATCATATCACCTCGTAATAGTTGGCTTAAATGTGAAACATTCTAAGTATGAAAAATGCAATATGGGCAGCTATAATTACCAATTGAAATCCTATTAAAATTCGTTTTTTGGTCTTAGCAGAAATGTAATCCTTAATATATATATTATCGATTAATTTTTTCGGTTTATTTTGCTTTTTTGTGAAATTTCTATTATCTTCCTCCAAAATGTTGACTCCATAAATCCTTTTCATTACTTGGGATTCATTTTCCAACACTTTTATAATCACACTCTTAATTATTGATATATTATTTTTTTATTTATTAGGTATGACTAAGGGAATTCTATCATATCCATGTTAAATTTACTAGGCATTATATTTAAATATTACTACAATTTAAATGTATTATAATCTTGGCACATAATTAAATATAATTAAACATAACATTTTGCCACCAATCCATGGATTAAGTCAATAAAGCCTGATACTAACAAATGTTAATAATAGTAAGATATAAATTTCCATATGAATATTAATAGATCAATAGTTTGACTAGTAAATTTACTAGTATATTAATAAATTATTTCTAAAAGTAAAAAGGAGGAATATAATGAGCGAGGAAGAATTCGTATATATTGGCATAATATCAAAAGATTATATAAAGAAGCAGGTGTTAAAGAATAATTTAACTTTAATCTTCTGGTCTATTATTGTATCAATTTTTTTATTCTTGTTATTCACTTTTGAATTATTCTTATTGTTGATTATATTTTGTGTAGTAGTCCCTTATATTGTAATAGCATTGATAACTGCCAGATATTTTTCTGCATATGTTAAGAATTTTACCTATAAAGCACAAAAAGATAGCATCGTTATCAATCACGGAGTATTTACTAAAACTAGGGCAACTATCCCTTATAAAAGAATCCAAAACATTAATATTACAACTGGAGTTTTTGATAGAATGTTTAAAACCTATACTGTGAAGATTGAAACTGCTGGACATAGTGCTGTCAGCGCGGGTACAGCACGTAGGGGAGTAGGCCCTGAAGGATATATTCCAGGGTTAAAGGATCCACACATAATTGAGAATAAAATTAAGGAAATGATTGCAAAAATTTCAACTATACCAAGTGGATTAGAAGGGAAGATTTTTAGGCCTGAAGAATTAGCATTTGATAATTTCATTAGTTACATTCTTTCTAAAATGCGAGAAGGAGAGAAATTAAAGACTTCAATTAAACAATTAAGAGAAAAAGCCAATTTTTCAGCGTCTCAATTAGCAGAAAAAGTGGGAGTTCCAATTCAGACAATTAATTATTTAGAAGAAGGAAGATATAATCCAAGTTTACTATTAGCGTACAAAATTGCTGAAGTATTGAAATGCAAAATAGAAGATTTGTTTGAATTATTATAGTAAATACTTAATTTTTAAGAAGAGTTATTAGTTGAGTCAATTTCGATTTAAATTGTTGGTGAGAAATATCTGAAGTATAAAACTAAAATCAAGACTAAAATAAAAGATATTCGTGAAGATCTAAAGCTTACACAGCAAGACTTAGCTGATCGAATAGGTGTTTCTCGTCAAACAATCTACTTCTTAGAAAAAGGTAACTACAATCCATCTCTCACAATTTCTCTTAAAATTGTAGAGGTTTTGAAAAAACCATTAAATGAAATTTTCTTTCAAGTGCCTATAATTAAAGATGAGGTTAATAAAGTAAAAATAAACAAATCATATCAGGAACTTGAGGATTTTATTAAGAATCAAGGAATTAGTTTTGAGGATTTTTTTTGTATAGGGGATATAAATGAAAAAGATTTATCAAAAAAGTTTAACAAAAAATTTTTGAAGGACTTAGCTGAGTTCTTAGGATATAAGTTTGATGACTTGTTTATTGACGTGGATTATTAAAAAATTTTAATACTTATTTTTTATTTTGAATGAAGATGGATGACAATTTCAAGTTTAGGAAGAGGATTCCAAAGAATTTACTGATTGTAAATATTTCAACTTTTTAGTAGCTTAAGCCAGCTTAAATCTTTTTTGAATTTCTCATATTCATCTATATCTCCAAAATCTCCCCTAAATTGGTTTTTATTCAACTTCAGGATCCAAACTTTCCAATTTCTTTCAAGTATTCCTGCATTTATAGCTTGAGGGAGTTCTATCTCCCCTCGATTAGAGGGTTTTATCATTCTCAATATTTTGAATACTTCAGTCGACAAAATAAAGATTCCACAATCATTATAATTAGACTTTGAAGTTCCTTTAGGTGGTTTTTCTACAATTTTTGTACAATAATGATCATCATAATAAATTGCAGCTCCCTTATGAGGATCTTTTGCATAATTAGCGACTAAAATATAATCTTGATTTTCTTTTTGGTATATTTCTAATACTTTTTTATAAACTTGGTAAGGAACTAAAATATCTCCCCATGTTAGAAAAAAGTGTTGATTTTTGATGAGATTTTCACATAATAATACAGCTCCTCCAGTTCCATTTAAATCTTCTTGGATAACATACTCAATATTTATACCCCACTTTTTTCCATTTTGAAAATAATCAATAATTTGTTCTTTTTTAAAACCTACTACTAAGATTATGTCTTTAAAACCTGTATAAATTAATCCATCTGTTATATATTCTAACAAAGGTTTCCCATGTAAAGGTAGCATGGTTTTTTGATGAGTTTGAGTAAGTGGATGTAATCTTTTTCCATAACCAGCACATAAAATTATGGCTTTCAATTAATTCAAACCTCATCATTTGAGTGGCAATCTCTTCAATATTAGATGTTATTTAGATATTACATTTTTTTTTCTTTTTAGGTGCTTAGATTCTATTGACATATTTATTGAGGATCATTATTTAGTTTTATTGTCTGTTATGAATATTCGAATGGGTATCAAATGATCAGAGACGTTATTATTATAAAGGATGGGTTACCTCTCTTTAATAAGAGTTTCTCCATTTCTTCATATCCTGCAAAAGCTGAAAATGTATTTTCTAAAGCAGACGATCTTATTATGGTGTCTGGATTCTTTACTGCGTTGAACTCATTTTCTGATTCATTTGAAGATCTTGGGACGATAAGTGAATTAAAATTGTCTAATAATGAACTTAAACTTTCATTTCTAAAAGATTCTAGTATTCCAAACTTGATATATCTTGCAACTTATGATGAAAACTCCAAAAGTGTTAATGTTCAGAGGGTTTTAAGGAAAATATCCTCTTCATTTTTAAATAAGTATAATATAAATCAAATACTTAATTGGAATGGAAAGATTGATATGTTTAAGTCATTTGAGGATATATTAAATGTCTACGTCGCTGAAGAAAGAGAAGAAAAAGAAGAAGAATTTAAAGAAAAGGTGAATGAACTCTTTAAAAGCGTTGAAGAAAAGATAAACGAAGAATCGCGTTTATTAGCATTGCAGATTGAAAATGAGAATACAGAAAATTTACCAGAATATTGTAATAAAGTCCCAAAGTTTATAAGTTCTAATAAAATTAATCCTAAGTATTACCTAACAGGTGTAACTGCCTGTAACGTTTACTCTGAAATAGATGGAAAAAAAACAATTAACTTAATTACAAAAAAGTTGAACCTAGAACACGAACAAGTCTACAACATATGTAAAAATCTTATTAAATTAGGGTTTATAAATTTACAATGAAAAAGTTGAATTTTCATTTTTGTACTCTTTTCTGATGCTGTTTTTTTCGCTTACGTTCTTCTTCGCTAATCTCCTCATTCAATTGTTGTAAGGCTAATGTATCTTTACCTTGGAACTTAAATGCCCCTATAATCTTGCTTTCTTCTTTTTCTCCTGATTTACTTATTTTTTCAAAGGATATAGTAATAGGTAAATCTTGATTTAAAGCTAAATTAACAAAGTTAATAAATCCTATATGTTTACTTGGAGCAATATTAAATTTTATTGAGACCTCTTTATTTTTTTTTGTAACTGATTTTAATATCAATCTCAATTTCAATTGGGTTCACACTTTCTCATATTTTGTTTAATTTTAAAATTTAAAAAAAATATATTATTGTTATAATTAAATATAGTATAAAAATGAACTTAACGAAAAATTGGTTGATTGAAAAGATAAAACGTAGAAATTCAAAAAAAATTCATCTAATTAACAATTATGTCATCAAAATTTAGATTACGGAGAATATTCCATCCTTTAATAAAAATGATGGCGAAAGGCTTTATTAAAATAGGGGTCAGTCCTAATCTTGCAACTTGTATCATGTTAGTTTTTTCATTCTTAAGTTTTATTTCATTAGTATTTTTATCCTGCTTAATTTTATTCTCACTCTTTGTTTTTTTTACGGGAATATTTGATGGCATTGATGGAGCTATAGCTAGATTAAGTAATAAAAGTTCTTCATTTGGAGGTTTTTTTGATTCAATTATGGATAGAATTAGCGAGTTTGTTATCTTCCTTGCACTCTTAATTTATTGCTGGGAGAACATTCTGTGGAATTTTATTGAGGTTAGGATAATTATTTTAATCTCTTTTTTATCAACTCTTATGATTAGCTATTTAAGGGCAAGAGCAGAAGTAATTGTAAAAGATAATTTTGACTTTGGGTTAATGGCGAGATCAGAAAGATTATTTTATATATTCATAACGATGTTAATAGCTTCCTTCTTCAACTTTATCAATGAATTCTTATTTCTTTTTATGATTTTAGTTCTAATAACTGCTTTATATAGGTATTTCAAAATTTATAATTTGATTAAAGAACATGAATTAATGTCTAAGGAAAATTTCATTCATGATTTTTAATTACTTCAATTACTATTTTATCCCCATCTTTTAAGTTAAAATAATCTCTTAAATAAGGTTTAGCTAAAATTTCTATTATATTTTGTTTATGATGGGTTCTTTTTATGTCTAATATTGCCGCTTTACGGCGATTGTTTTTATCATCAAATCTATAAATATACACATCATAGCATTTTACGGGACCATATTCACGATTTTGGTCTTTGAATCCATCAATAATTACAGGATTGATATAATTTAGTTTTTCTCTCAAAATAGAAATATCTGTTGAACTTAGTATCAAATTCAGGGTCCCTTTATAAGGTTCAAATCCTAATTTATTTTTAAATTGATCAAAATAACCTTTAATTGATACATAATAGCCACCTTCATGTATTCCCTCAGTTACTACTCCTACAATCAATATCGATTCAAGCAATTCTTTTAAGTTTTTATATACACTAAGCATTACATTTGCTCCTTTTCTTGTAATAACAATTTTCTGTGTTTTAGCTTCATATTTTCTCTTAATCCAGCCTAGGTCTTCTAAATCTTTAATTCTTCTGCTTCCTGTTTGTTGACTTAAACCTAATATTTCTCCAAATTGAACACTACTTAAGTTAATTGAACTCCTATCTTTCGTCAATTGGCATAGTTTAAGAAGTGCAAACCAATTAGCATAATTTTCAGGTTTTATATCTTCATTGTTTTCCATGAATCTATCAATTATTTTTCTTCTTTATAAAATCTATAAATTTTCTTCTTTATTAAACTGGAAGAATGTAGGTCATATTTATCGTAATAAGTCTCTAATCTTTGAACTTTTATATGGTTTAATCCTTTTTCTTTTAAACCTTTTTTAAGTGTTAAAATATCATATTTTTGATCGGGTCCTAATAATATGATGTCAGGGTTTATTTCTTCAACAGTTTTAAGAGTATCATTATCATGACGTCCTAATCTTGCTTCTCTAACATTTTTTATACTTCTCACGACTTCTAATCTTTGTTGTTCAGGTATTACGGGAGCTTCTCCTGAATATAATTTCCGATTTTTATCTGTGGCAACAATTACATATACATCTCCCATCTTTGCGGCTTCATTTATTAAGAATATATGACCCGGATGAATAATGTCAAATGTCCCAGCAATTAATACTTTTTTTTTCATTTTAAACCGTTTCCTTAGACTTCTAATCAATTATATGAAAAGAAAGACCAATAAACACAGGTCCTCTAATATCTACTTTTTTTTGTTTAGAATGAATATATTCTAATATAATATCATTTATTTCTAAATTTATTTCAGAGGCTCTATAACATATTTTAAGTCTAAATTCATAAGAGTTTTTATTTTGATCTAATATTATTTCAATATTGTAAGCCATATGAGAAGCAATTCCTTCTAAATATGTTTTCCCAGTATCGACTCCATTTTCTAATTTTGTTTTGGAATCAAGTCCATATATGTTTCCATCTTTGACCCAGACTTTGTTTAATGCAGCAGGTCCAACTAATTTAACACCTTTATCATATTCCCACAATTTAACTTCTATTTTTCTACCTTTTATTATGCCTTCCCATATCTTTATTTCAACTGGAGATTCTAGATCTTTATTCGATTGAATATTTTGTATAATCGCATTTTTAATTTCAATGCCCTCTTCTGTCGTTGGAGTGAATTTATAAGATATTCCATTACTAATCTCTTTGTCTGTAAATGTGATATCTTCATAAAAGTAAGGGTAAACTAATTTTCTTATATCTTCAATTTCACTCTTTATCATACAAATTCGCTCTATTCCAAAACCAACATTAAATACAGGATATTCTAAATCGTATTGGGCTAAACTTACAGGAGAATAAAAGCCACCATCTCCAATTTCTAACCATTCATTTGTTTTAGGATGCTTAACAAATATTTCAAACTCTGTTTGAGGCGCATAATATTTGGATGTAGCTTTTTTAATTTTAGTCTTATTATTTCCAAATCCAATTTTCTCACAGATAGTAGATGAGATAGTTTGACAGTCTTCTAAAGAAATTTCTTCTGCCATAATGACTAGAGATAAAGTATTAGAGCAATAAAGATGAGTAGCGTCGATTTTTTGCTCACGTCGAAATTTTGGACAAATTGAAAAATATTGGAGAGGTAAATTCCTTTTTTTATACAGTTCATGTAATACTATAAACCACAACGCTGTTGTGTGACTTCTAAGAGTCATTCTTGTAGGAATTGGTTTTAGATTTTTTAATTCGGGAAAAACACGATCTATAATTTCTGTAGCTTCTGTTTCTTTGACTTCTAATCGTTCAATAAAAGCTTCAATTAAATCATCTGCTTCTATATCTCCTTTTTTATATTCTCTAAAGATGGTCTTCAAATCATTAATACTACTAAAATTTGGAACAATATTTTTTAATTGACTAATTTTATCTTTTGAAATGCCAATGTCTGGACGAGGTAAACCTGCTAAATAAAATAATCTATCAAGAATTAAAGCAGCTTCTGGACCATATTGTTTATAAATTTCATGCTCGTCAACAAACATGGGTAAAATTAACTCTTCAAAACCTAAAGAGATCATTGTTTTTCGAGCATCAAATATGAAGTTGTTAATTATATGGCCCTTCCCGTTTTTCTGCAAAATGTAATAATTCCCTTCAAGTTTAAGAAGGTTTTTTGTATCAATCCAAGTCTTTTCATAATTGATTTTACTATCTCGCTTTATTTCTTCAGTATCAAATGGCATTTCTTTCAATCTCTAGTATTTTTTTAGTTTCATTCATTAAATCTAGTATTTTTTTCTATGCATGTTTTTAATTCATTCATTTGTAGAGAAATTGAAATATCCCCTCTAGTTTTTTCAATTATGCTTCTTGCTCTATCAGTTTTTTGCCTTAAATCTTGAGTTAGTCCTGAGGGATAATCAACAGCAAATAAACTTGTATAAATCTCATCCATGCTTTCTAAAATTTCGTTTAAATCTTGAACTTTTGAATTCCTTATATTATCTAAAGCATACCTTCTTAATTCTCCAACTACATCTGCCAGACCAAATGCAAAATTTAATGGATCAATATTTAATTCACTTGGTTTTGGCAGTTCTTGATTCGTAATAATTGAATAGAAAGTTATTGCTTCAGTATACTCTTGTTCAGGGGTTTTCAAATATTTGAAAAAAGCTCCAGGGTTTTTATTAACTAGTAAAACCAGTTTGTCATGAACTTTTTTAACATTATCTAATTTCTCATGATACTGTTCATACTCTTTTCTGTGAAGGTGTTTAATTGCTGTACCACAATCACGAATAAGAATACGTGAAAATTTTAAGATTTCTTCTCTATCTTGATCTATTTTGTCTAGTGTTTCTATAAGTTCTGAAAAAATATTTTTAAGATTCATTCTAATAGATAATTATTTTAGTAATAATTAATTTGAATTTTAAATATAGTTAATTATCAAAAGTTAGAAAAATATTTAGGATTTTTTATTAGATAATTCATAATTGACCAAAAAATCGAGATAAAAGTGAAGATTCTTTTAATTCATTCTAATGGCATAGAAGTGATTAAGAACAAACCTGCTACAAGTGAACCGCAAGAGTTTCCAGAAGAAATGATAAAAATGGAAGGGTTAATTCTTGTTGCTTATGTTTCTGTCGAAGATCAAGATACATATGATACTGATTTAATTGCTGAACAGGGTGCTAAAGTAATTGAAGATGCCATACTTCAGATCACAAATTTCCCAGAAAAAGTAAGAGAAAAGAATGAAGAAATAAGAGATTATAATAAAAGAATTGAGAATGGTGAAATTAAGGGTAAAGCAAGAAAATTCATCGAATTAGTTAAAGAAAGAGACAATTATCGTGTTGACAAGGTATTAGTATATCCATGGGCACATTTAAGCAAATTTCTAAGCCATGAGCAAAATACAATGGAAGTTTGCCCTAAAATTGCTAATCTTTTGAAAGAAAAAGGTGTTGAAGCCAAATATTCGCCTTTTGGGTGGTATAAATCATTCAAGGTTAATTGTATCGGTCATGAAGTAGCTGAAATGTATAGAGATGTAAAATTAGCTATACAGCCAGAAGAACAAGTTAAGAATTCTATCTTTAAAGTTATTACTCCAGCTGGAAAAGAGCTGGAAATAGATTTTGACTCCAATGGGGACGTTCTTCCACCAAAAGAGGTTAAAGACGAAGATTTCTTAATCTTCCTAAATTCAGAATTAGGATCGAGAAGAGTGGATAAGTCTATAGAACCAGCTCATATCAAAGTAATGAAAGAGTTTGAATTAGTTGATTTTGATCCAAATACAGATGCGGGGAACTTAAGATGGTATACTAAGGGAGTTATAATGAAAAATATAATTAAAAATTTCGTTGAAGATAGACTAATAGATTATGGAGCGGTATTTATTGATTCCCCAATAATGTATACTGTTAAGAAAAAAAAATTAACTGCTCAAACTGCGAGATTTCCTGCTAGGAGCTATTGGCTTGAATCTGGAAGTGATAGATATTTGTTACGTTATGCCTCAGATTTTCTCCTTTTTGATTTATTCTCATCTATGAATTTAAAACCTCATTACTTTCCTTTAAGAGTGTATGAATGGGAGCAATATGCATTTAGAAGGGAATTAGAAGGAGAACTTTCAGGGTTGCGAAGATTACGAGCTTTTATAATGCCAGATTTGCATACAATGTGTATAGATTTAGATTCTGCTATTGAAGAATTTAAGAAGCAATATTTCTTAATAAGAAATCTAGAAAAAGATTTAGGAGTTAACTCATTTGTAATTTTTAGAACAACAAAAGAGTTCTATGAAGACAATAAAGGTTGGATTATTGAATTAATAAAAACTGAAGAATCACCCATACTATTAGAGTTATGGGATGAGAGATATTATTATTATGTCTTAAAGTTTGAAAGAAATGTACTCTCTGCTGAAAATAAAAGTGCCACATTAGCCACAAATCAGATTGATGTCGAAAGTTCTTTAGAATATATGGTTGATTCTGATGGAAAAAAGAGAGAAAAATATAATATATCCCTCACAGATACCGATGGAAGTATTAAGCATCCTATAATCTTACATAACTCTCCAACTGGAGGCGTAGAGAGAATTCTATGGGGCTTAATTGAAGCTGCAATTAGAAACAAGGATAAAATAGTTCCTGGTTTTAAAACATGGTTATCCCCAATCCAAGCCCGTGTAATCACGGTTAGTGATGATCAGAATGAGTATGCTAATAAAATTTTAGAAATATTAAATAAGGAAAAATTTCGATGTGATTTTGATGATCGCGAAGAAACTGTCGGAAAAAAAATTAGACAGGCAGAAATTGAGTGGATTCCATATATAATAATTTTAGGTAGAAAAGAACAAGAAAATCAAACCGTTTCAGTTAGAAAAAGGTTAATTGGAAAAAGGTTTGGTCCTAAAAAAGCTACATCTAAACAATTTAATGATATTAAATTGAGTGAGTTACTAGAGATGTTAGAAGAGGAAAATAAAGGCTATCCAAAATATAAGCTTCCGAAACCTTATAGAAAATTTTCTACAAAAATATATTTTAGAAAATAATTGGGGAAAATTGTGGTTGTTAAATGCATTATTTTTGATCTGGGAGGTGTAATTGTAGAACTTGATTTTAGCCGTTTTTTTAACGAGGTTATCACGCCATCCCCATTAAATAAACCTAGCACACCAATTATGATGGAATTTTTTCGACAATCTGACACATTTCATCAAGGTAAAATTACTAAAGAAGAATTTTATCAACTTGCGTGTGAACTACTTCAGGTTTGCTCGCTAAACCAAAAAGATTTCTATGCTGCATTTAATAGTATAATTGCGGATATTAATTTAGAAATATTGGAGCTTATAAGAAATATTAAAGAATTTAACAATGTAAAATTAATGTGCTTATCAAATATTAATATAAGTCATTGGAAATATCTAAAAAAACAAAATTGGGACATTTGGAATCTATTTGATGATTTCATTTTATCTCATGAAATTCAATTGGCTAAACCAGATCCAGCAATTTTCGAATTAGCTATAAGAATGGCTAAATGTAGACCAGAAGAGATATTGTTTGTCGATGATGGATTAAATAATGTGAAAGCAGCTAGCGCCCTTAAAATAAACGCAATCCATTTTAATAATATTGAGAAATTGAAAGAAGACCTCCTAGTTAATGGAATTGAATTCAAATAGAAATAATAAGTATGAAAAATCTGATTACATTATTCTTCTAAAGCACTCTCTAAACATGCTTTTGCTAACTTTAAAAATGCTTCCTCCACATTTTCACCAGTTTTAGCAGATGTTTCAAGGTAATCACAACAATTAAGTCTTTGTGATAAGTCTTCTGCCTCTGATCTTTCTACTTGTCGTTCTAAATCTATCTTATTACCAACAATTATCATTGGAATTGACTTTTTGACTGACTTTTTTATACTACTTATCCAGCCAGGAAGTTTTAACAAGGAAGGTTGACTTGTAACATCAAACACACCAAAAGCTCCATTGCTACCTTTAAAGTAAATGCTACGAAGCTTTTGAAACTGCTCTTGACCTCCAATATCCCATAAGAGTAATCTAACATTATTATCACCGATTTCAACATCTTTTATTAAAAAGTTTGAGCCAATGGTTTGTTGTAAATCTGGATTAAAATGATCCTTTACATACCGAATTAAAAGGGAGGTTTTACCCACGCATCCTGCCCCAAAAAGAGTTATCTTAAATTTGTAAGTTGTTTTTTGCATTTTAATCATTAGAATTTAAGTTGTGATATAAAAATAGACTATTTTAAAAATTGATCTTTTTATAATTTATATTATATTAAAGGTATTTATATGTTTACCACTAGCTATAGCTGGAAGTGGTTAAATCCATTATTTACTATCAAAATTAATTTTATTAAAAAAAAGGTCCTTAAGATTCTTTTGAATGCTCTTTCTTAATTCTATCTACGATGAGTTGGGTTTCCTTTTTAATTTCATGTGTAGTTTTTTGTCCAATTCTGCTAATTTGAACCATTAACCATTCTGGGCTTCCTACTCCTTTACCATATTCTATCCAAATATACATTAAAAAACCCATTAATCCTGTAAATCCTAGCCAAATAAATACAAAGAAGAGAATGTTAAAGTATCTTACAAAAAGACTAATAAAAGAATAATGCACAAGAAACAAACTTAGAGATACTTTACCATAATAGATTAACATCCCTGTAAAACTGTTACTTTTTTCTTTAATATCGATAAAATAGAAACATATTGCTATTATTAGTAAAGCCCAACCTAAATTATATAACATATTCGAAGATCTACCTCTAATTAAAAAATCAGGCATTCCTGAAAATCTAAAGTCAGTAAAGGTTTGAGTATTCGCTGTTGCTAGTAAATCTAAATGAGGATAATCAATACGTGATAAGGTTGTAAAATCTTGTAGTGGTGTTCCTCCTATAAAGGGATAAATAATCCCGATAAGAATAAGAGAAATCCCCCAATATAAAAATATTCTAAAAAGAACGGTATAAGCTTGTTTAGTTCCATCCATCATTGCATCATAAAGATACTCACCAAAAATGGTTGAAAAAAAACAAATAGATAAGAAGGGAATTAATGGTGTCATTGGGTTTGGAGAGACGACTATATACCGAATTATTGTAATAAGAATATTTCCATCTTGTTCTCCAACATAAAGAAATAGCCTGATAGCATCTGAAGAAAAGATAATTGCAGTTCCAATAATTGCTCTCGCGGTTTTACTTAACTTGAATGCGTAAAGTGAAGCAATTTGAGAAAAACCAATAAAAACAAGAATATTCCAATTCCAGAGATTGATTATACCCCCCTCTATCCCTAATAGAAAAGTTGATGGGATATTAAAAAGAATACCAATTACCATGATTACAATCCCACGTGTAATTATCCCATTTCTAATGACTTTCTGTGGCAAAACTCCTTCTTTTCTTCTAACACTAAAAATCACACTAAGAGCTGAGAGAAATACAAATAAAGAAGGTCCAAGAATATCAAGTAGGGCATACATTATACCATAAAGATATATCCACTGAAAATCAAGCCAAGCTGATGCGGTATGGGCAAGAATTACAAAAATTATTGCGAGTCCCTTAACAAAATCTATACTTTTTATCCTCCTTGGAGAAGCAAAATCTTTTAGATCATCAACAGGGATTTCTTTTTTTAGGTAATCAAAAAGATGAATCGAATCCATATCCAACCTTTCTTCTTCAGGTGACATAATTTTTCAAGAAGATTTACTAATTTAGAATTGAAATAGAAAAAATAAACTAATATTAATATTTACTTTTATACTATTTGAATGTTTATATCTTAAATTCAAATTAAGCAATTGTATGATAACTAGTTTTGATTTAAAATTAGGTGCCCAAATACTTTCTGTCAACAGTGAGAGTAGCAAACTTTCAAAAAGTGTAGATCATATATTTGAAATTTCGATTATAAGTGAAGTTAAAATTAAATATATAATTTTATACTAATTGAATGTTTATATGGAAAAATCATAAATTGAGAATTAAATATGAAATTTAAATTCAATATTGATTATCGGTTGTTAGGATTAATAGGATCAATTTTATTGATTATATCACAATTCTTATCGTGGTTTTCTGGGTTATCTTTATTAGAAATATTTATTTTTACTACTGGTGTTGAGATAGGAAATTCATTTTTGTATTTATTTCCCTTAGTTAGTGGATCCATCTGTTTAATAGGCACATTGTTGATTTACATTAAGATGGAATATAGAATCAATTCAATAATAATCAATTTTGTTGGGTTTGCTTTTTTTCTTGTTTTTATCCTAGAGTTGATACCTCAAGAATTTGAATATATTCCATATGCGGGTGTAGGGTTTTACATTTCGATAGTTGGTTCTATCTTAATCTTTTTTCATAATTTAAATGTTCTTTTAACGCGAGAAAAATCTACAGAAGGGAGTTAAAAATTAAGGCTAATAAAGAAGAAATCGATAAAAACAATAAACCAGGAGATTTGGAATCTAACTTTTACTACGCGTTAGGTCATGATTTAAGGAGAAAGATTATTAAGATAATTGGAGAAAATGAATTTACTTCCTTTACACAGCTTAAAAAGGAACTAAAAGTAAGTACTGGTACTATTTATCACCATTTAGAGGCACTCTCTCAATTAATTGAACAAGGGATTGACAAGAAGTATTATTTAACAGAATTAGGAGAGCATGCATATGGTTCCTTAAGAAATAATATTGAAAGTATTATCACTCCAGAACTTTCAACAAAAGAATTTAATTCGCCGATTTTGAAAAGTTTAATGTTTTTAACTCCAAAAAAGTTTATTAATTATCAGGAAGGTTACAGAATTTATTCAATTGTTATATCTGTCTCCATTTTAATTTTAGGAATAATTTTTAGTATTTTAAATAATTTTTTTCCAATATTTCTATTTTTTATTGATATAAACCAATTAATCCCAGTTATTAATTTTGAATTGCAAGTAATTTTTGGTACAATTTTTATTTTAAACTTCCTTTTTTATTATTTCGTCAATGAAGTGATCTGCCGTCTTGTATATAAGAAACAAGAGAATTCAATTAAATTTTTATTATCTTTTAGTTTAACATTTTACCCAAATATAATATATTTAGCGATCCATTATTTGTTTAAGGTATTGGATGTTCTCACAATTTCAGTTGTAAGTATAATAGACAATATATTAATGATTATTTTTCAAGTTTTATCATTATGGCTTCTTACATATAATCTAATTGTGAATAAACATTTGAAAGTTGAATATGCTCTAATAATTTCTTTGTTAATCCATTATGGCGGCTTTTCAATAATATTGGCTTTGACTATATAGTTGTAAATTCTTTCTTTTTGAATGTTTTTACTATACTCTCAATTATTTTTTCTGAAGAATTTAAATCTTCAGTCTTTGTAGCAATGAAACAGGAATAATAATCTTCTTTAATACTTTTTAGGTTTATTGGGGGTGTAACTATTTCTGGAATATCTTTTATTATACCTGGAATTATATCCATATTTACATCTTCAAAAGAAGCAGTTCCACTATATTTTAAAGTTAAATGACCAAATTTTGAAAATTTTTGAAATTTGATTTCATTTAAATCAAAATTATTCTCCTTAAAGTCTAAAAGAACACTCATTAGGTTTCTGTCTACGACATTTCTTATTCCAATATAGGATGTAGTTAGTCTTGGGTTTATTTCAATAAAACTTAATGATCCTTCTTTTTTTTGGATAAAATCTATACCAAAATATCCATTGAAGGATTTTAGTTCAATTTTTTCAATATGGTTTTTTAGAATCGATATTAGGGGCTCCCAATTCTCAACTGGAGTATAGCCCCCTAGATATTCTGATTCTTTATTAAGATCTTTTATATTGAGATTTTGAGCATTAATTCCTACTATTAATGGAGGATCTCTATAACCAATTAATGAAACGCTTAAATCTTTTCCTTCAATATATTTTTGTAGAATATACGCTCGGGATTGGTTAATAAGAGATACTTTTTCACTAAAAAATTCCAATATTTCTTCTTCAGTTTCAAAGTAATAAATAGACTCAGCTCCAACTCCATCCTCAGGTTTTATAATAATGGGAGTGTTGAATTGTCTGAACTTATTAATTATGAATTTAACATCAAACTGCTCTTTTTTATGAGGTATTAGAAATGTGCTAGGTGTACTAATTTCACTCTCTCGAAAAAAAAAATATGTTTTTAATTTAGAACTTCCCAACTTTATTCCTTTTGGATTGATACTTAATACAATACTATTGTTTTCCAAAGCTATTTGTGTTAGCTTGTAGAGGATCCCTGAAAACTCAGGGGCAATAATGAAGCAAAATTTATTTCTTTTTACACAATCTTCAAATTTCTTGAAAAAGTCATCAAATTTCTGAATTACATTAATAAAGTCTGCTTTTATATAATTAGATAACAAGGTGAGACGAGTATCAAGAATAGTTTCAATTTCAAAATCCAGATCTTTAAAATCAGCTATAACAGACCTAAGCATACCATAACCTTCAGCAAAAAGAGAATCTGGAATCTCAACTTGATTAAATCCACCACCAGTTACAAATTCTATAATAAAAATTCTACTTTTCTTCATTATTATTTTCGAAAATTTTTCATCAGGATTTTATAGATCTAATTGTATTTAAAACATTTTTATAGATTAGTTTTAAAATGATGATTTAATATTTTAATTAACTTAAATTTAACAAAAACCTATTGAAAAAGATTATGTCTACTTTTTTTTCTGAGGAGTTATTGCAGAGAATTCGTTATCTGCATTTTAAAATTAAAAAGTTGGAAGAGGCATTAGAGAAGGAGGAGGAACATTTTAGTCTGGATGATTTGAATCTAATTCTGGAATATACTAAAATACTAAATATAAATTATCAAAACCAAAATCAACGTGAAATATTAAGAAAATTAGATATCACTCCTTCCTTCTTAGACCCCCTTGAAAATAACCGTGAAATTGAAATAAACGATATAATGTTTGAATGTGCTCGTGTATTATGGGTTTTATCAAAAGCATATTCTCAATTATCAGAAAAGTTTGAAGAAGAAGAAGATTTGGAAAATGCTATTGTTGCAATGGCAGAAAGTAGTAAATTCTATAAGACAGCAGCGTATTTTAGTACAGCAGTAACCCAACAACCAGAATTAGGCTCATCTCTAAATTCAGAAAATCTTGAGTTAAATTCAGAAGAAACGCGTATTTTGGCACAAAGCATAGCTGCTTTACGTGAAGAAAATAAGAATAATATTTATTTTGCCTCAAAACTTTATGCAGGTCTAAGTGCTTTATCTAAAAGAGTTTTTTATTTAAAGAAACATGATGAGGAAAAGAAGTATCAATTAAGAGCCCAATTTCATTTTGATATGGGTAAAGCATGTCATCTAAAAGCCCTTGCCTCATTAGAATCATCGATTACAACTATTAATAAAGAAAAAGTTAGAAAGTTACAACAAAAAGCTAATTTCTACTATCTTAAAGCTAAAGAGATTTGGGAGGATATGCTTACATCATTGAAACTTTTAACTGATGATGACCAAGAAAGCATTAAAGTAAATTTATCTATTGTAGAAGATCTGATTACAAGTAATAAAGTTGAAGCATTGGATTATGAAGAGATTAAAAAAATTCAAGATCCTGAACCTATTGTAATTATTCCTGAGAACTTAGCCCCTTTTGTACCTAAAAATGTTATTTATTTAACTAAATTTGTACCTAAAGATTTAAACATAAAAAGATTTAAATCCTTTCAAAGAAAGAAGCTGGAACAAAAAATTCCATATAGTAAACGAGAGAAATTAAATGATAAAAAGGCAGGAATAGTTAGAACAATAAATGAATTAAAAGCTCTAAGAGAAAATAACGAAATTGATGTGGATAAGTTTGCTGAACTCATGGAGAAATATTCTACTAAGCTTAAGATGATTGATACCGCAATTGAAAAACTAACAAAACAATAACATTTTCCTTATAAATACAATTTACGGTTTTTTTCTAACTCAAATTTTCTTTCAGACTCATTCTTAAAAAGGAGATCATAAACCTCTTTAAATATTAAGCCTATTAAAAGGATTTGCACAAAGATTATTAGACTTGTCATCAAAATCTGTAAATTATGTAAATCTATGAATAATAGTGAAGCAAACAAACATAAGTTCGGAAGAAAGAACAATGATATTAAGCCAATTCTTCTTCCAAATTTGACAATATTTTTATCAATTAATTTAAAGATTTTATTTAAACGTAAAACTTCAATTAAATAGTATAGACAAAATATCATATTAACACTAGATATAATAACAATGAAATCTCTTTCGAATGGCTCTAAAGCAATATAAGGTTTTAAAATAATTGAAGCAATTAGAAATGTAAATGAAAAAAAGAATAAAACAAGAGATAAAGATAACAGTCCATCACGAAAAATCTTGTAATCCATATAATAAAATATTAAGATCTTTTCTTATTGAAAAATGTTGTTTTAAAAAAAGATTAAAAAAACAATTTATTTTAGTTATTATGTCTGATCAGATTAAGTTACTTTTGTATATTAAGAATATGTTATCAGATCTCATTTATATAAACAGTGTTATAGCGACAGAATTGATTAAAGTAACTGAAAATGTTGTTGCTCAAAGATATGGTCAAGATTTCCTAGAAAAAAGTAACTGTATTGAGGAGCATAATAAAATAAATGAAGATATCATCAATATTTTGGAGAAATATTATAAATCAACAGATGAAAGTGAAAAAATGAAGAATTTAACAAATCATGTAATAAAACACACATATAGGAAAGGATAGAATGACAGAAAAAAAGGACGATTTTGACACGTTTGTTGAGAAGCTTCAACAAGAGATAATTGAGAAAGAAACTGAAGATTTTAATGCATATATTGTCAAGCTATGTCATAATCCTCCTAATTGGGGAAAACCTCCTGAAGGTAAAGTAACATTTTCTCATTCAGCTCCAGATCAACATGGTAATTTGATAGAATTCTTTTTAAAGATAGAAAGTGATAAAGTTATTAAGGCTAACTTTATTACTGATGGATGTGGCGCTACTGTAGCTGTTGCTAGCCAAATTACGTTATTAATAGAAGGGAAATCGCTAGATTACTCTTATAAATTAACTCCTGAAGATGTTATTAAAGCTTTACATAGGTTACCAGAAAGTCATAAACATTGTGCGGAATTAACCGTAAGGATTTTGAAAGAATTAATTGAAAAATATAAAAATAGTTCTCATTAGATAATTTATTATGACGGACCTAATAATTGAAAACACAGACATTCCTATAATTGCAGATAAAATCAATTTAAAGGCTTCTATTTATTACACAGAAAAAAGATCTAAAGCTCCCTTTATAATTAACCTTGCTGGATTATTAGATCATAGGGAGAGTTATTTTGTAAGGTATTACACTGATAAGTTTGCTGAAGTAGGTTATTATGTATTATCATATGACTACAGGGCTCATGGAGAGACTAAAAAACAGACGGGTCATAAATCTTGGTATAAATTAATCGTAGATATTTTTGAAGATATTAAAGTTGTGATCGATTGGGTTATTAAAAATCAATCCGAAAGGCTTTTAGAAGAAAAAATAATACTTTTCGGAAGAAGCTTAGGTGGGGCGATAATTTTAACTTATGGATTTCTAGATGAACGAGCAAAAAAATTAATTACTCTCTGTACCCGATATGATTATTATACAACTAAGGTAAAATTTTCGGAGGATATCGTAAAACAAATTAGTCCAAAATATTTTCTAAAGAAAAAAGATAACAATAATGATAGAATTTTAATTGCACACTGCAAAGATGATAATAGGATTCCTTTTGAGAATGTTTATGATATAAAAAATCATTTAGGATTAAATCAAAATAATGTTATCATATTCGAAAATGGAGGTCATTCTTTTAAAGGACATAGAGAAGAATTATTTCAATATTGTCTTAACTTCATAAAAAATTTATAAAAAAAGAAGGTATTAAATTAAAATATTAAGAAAAGTTTAAGGGAGATATGCAAATGGAAAAACTTTTAATTGTGGGTCCTGGAAGTCAAATTCTTGGAGTAAAGGTTGCAAAGGAATTGGACATTCCTGCAATCAATACAGAATTTAAACACTTTGCTGATGGAGAGAATTACATTCGTATTAATGTAGGAGATGAGGCGATTATTAAGGATAAAGAAGTTATTATAATCCACTCTACAGGACCAAGTTCGAATGTGGATCAAAATGAAAGAATAATTGAGCTTTTCATGATAATTAGTTCTGTTAAAGGAATGAATCCAAAAAAGATCACTGTAGTGGTTCCATATCTAGCATATGCTCGCCAAGATAAAATATTTAGACTCGGAGAATCACCATTTGCGGAAATACTTGTGAAAATTTTAGATTCATTAAATATTGACGGTTTTTATACTGTAGATGTACATAATCCAGATATTTTAAAGAATTTTTCTTGCGAAGCAACAAATATTGATTCAATGAAATTGTTAGCTGATTATGTTAAATCGCTACAAGCAAAAGATATTATAGTTATTTCTCCTGATAAAGGAGCTATAGAAAGATCCAAAGCATTTGCAAAACACTTTGGTAAAGATACTTCTGTAGAGTACTTTGAAAAAGAAAGAGACGTTAAAACAGGAGATATAAAAATGTTAGGCAAACTTGATTTAAAAAATAAAGATGTAGTTATTGCTGATGATATCATTTCTACTGGAGGTACTATGGCAGAAGCAATTAAATTGGCAAAAGAAGGGGGAGCACGAAAAATATATGCTGTAGCTACCCATGCATTAATGTTGCAACAAGCAAAATTTAGAATTTTAAAAGCCGGTGCTGATGAAATAATTGGCACAGATTCAATAGATAATGAATTGGCAAAAGTTTCTTTAGCTAAAGTAATCTCTGAGCATTTGAAACTTATGTCCTAATATTTAATAATTTTCTAATATCTTCAATATAATTTTTCTCATTCTTTTATTTAATTCATCAACAGTAGAATCATTCGAAATCTTATAATCTGCTCTCAATAATACTTCTTTAATACCTAAATCAATTTCTCTCTTATCTCTTTCAGTCATGTTGGATATTGTTATTGAGTCATCAGTTCTTGCGCGATCTGAAATTCTTTTATGTCTAATTTCATTTTTGGTTGCAATTTCAATTATAGGAAACTTCCAATACTTCCTAAATACTTCAACTTCATATAAAGATCTAATACCATCAACAAAAATAACTTCAGCTTTGAGTTTTTTTATTAATTCTACACATTTTTGAGCAATAATACTTTTACCATGCTTCTCTCTTAATTCCGTTGCAATCTTTCCGAGATTCTCATCAGATGGTTCGATTTTTCTATTTTTTGCTTCACTCCTTATAATATCGCCCATATTAACGACTATACCTAAATCACGCACAGCGTTTATTGCTGTCGATTTACCCGATCCTGGAAGTCCACAAAATCCTATAACTTTCATTCATTAGATTAAATTATATTGAAGAATAAATTTGAAACATTATAAAAGAATAAAAATCTTTACACTATAATTAATTTGTCAATAAAAAAATTTAATGAACAAAAGATGAACTTCAATCAAGGAAAAAGCGATGAAGAAAATAACGATTCATTGAAATCTAAAGACATGACAGAATTATCTCCAACTGCTAAATTAAAACAAGAATATGGAATAGATCCTGCAAAAGCTCCTGTATTGTTAAAGTTAAATGCATACCGAAGAATGGCGGGATATGCAATAAGGTACGCTAATAACAAATTATCAACAAGAAATTGGCGTGAAGTTTATGGAATTTTAATTGGATCTATTGAAAATAACAAAAACGTTATTGTAAAAGATGCTATTCCAATGGTAGTAGGAGATCGCGCAGGGGTGAAATATGAAAATAAACAATACGTCGATATGGCCCAAATTGATGCTTCTATTTATGAAAAGTCTATTCAAGATAAAAAGAATGATTTTATAGTTGGATGGTGGCACTCACATCCTGGTTTTAAGTTTTTCTTCAGTCCAGTAGATTGTTTAACTCAATTAGGTTATCAAATTCCAAATCCGTTTGCTGTGGGTTTAATTTTTGATCACTGTGAATTAAAGTCAACAGATTTTTTTCTTGGAGTTGCAGCATTAAGAATACTAAATCCAGATCGAGGAATGTTTTCTACATATGATTTTGCAGAATTAGAGTATGAATTTGGAAAAAAAGAGATGGTAAAGGAAGTTGAGCCTATATTTGTTGATATAGACGAAAATATAGAAAGAATATTAAAAGAAGTAAAATATATTGATGAGATTTTACGTAAGAGGTACTTAGCTCAACTGCAAAGAAACTATGGTTTAATTTTGGTACCTAAAAGTGATATTAAAGTTACAGATAATGAAGAGGAAGCTGAAGAAGATGACAGATATTTATATGAATGGGATCCAGAATTTTTTAAAAAAAGCTATAGAATCCCAAAGTTTAGAGAAAAAATTGAAGAACAGATTAAAGGGTTTGAAGAATCCTTACTTGAGATTAAAAAAAATAATGATAAGGTTAAACTCAAACAAAAAAGAGGGAAATACAGCAAAAAAGTTCAAACATTATTAGCTAAGCCGAATGAGTGGTATAATAAAATAATCGAAGAATTCACTAAGCGAATAGAAATAATATCTCCCTATTTTGATTATCTGGATACAGACGAACGGAAAATAATTGAACATTTTGAATCTAGAAGTTCTGAATATCAAATAATTTTGGATGATTTAAATAATCGTTCAGAATTTGAATGAATTTCATTTTTTCAAGTTATTATTTTGAGTCATTTTACTTCTAAAGAATGATGTAGCTTATCATCTTTAAAATAAATCATATGGATAATTAAAACAAATTTTAAATTTATTGGTAAATAATTACTAATTAGACTTCTTTTGATTCAATTCTAGTAAATTTTTGTTAAGAAGGTTCTTCCATGGTTAATGATACTACGTTAATTATAAAAAAGCGCTCTGATAAAGATAAGACTATTAAAGATGCTATTTTTGCATTTTCAGGAGGGACCAAATCATTAATGATAAAAGGAGAAGGAAATGAAATCTCAACTGCTGTTGAAGTCGCTGAAATTTTGAAACATCGGATGTACCCCAATATAGAGATTGCAAATATTTCATTAGGAAGTCGCCCTTATTATAATCATAAACGACAGGGTTATAAAAGTAGACAAAAACCAAAACAAAAAAGGGATATAATTTCGAATATAGAAATTACTCTTACAAAATTAAATTTTTAGTTGTATAATGTCATTTGATAAATTAGGCCCATTATTAGGAGAGACTAGAACTACTGCCATCTGTGAAGTATGTAAGAATTTCATCTATAAAAGAATTTATTATGATGAGAACTCAAAAAAAAAGGAAAAAGTCATTTTTGTATGTAAAAATTGCTTAAATAACAATAAGTAATTAATTTTCAGCTCCTTCTTTCTTCAATTTACGTTCTTTTCTCTTTTCAAGTAATTTCAACCAATCAAATGTCATAATAAAATACATTAAAGTTATGGTTACCAGAAGAAGTACCGCCTCTGTTATTACACTTGAAGTATCTCCTATTTCTACACCAGTGGCATTTACACCAAATAGTATTAAGATTGGTAATAGAGCATAGAATAGAGTTGTCAAGTTTTTTCCCATCCAAGCGAAAATTAGGCATTTATGAAAATTGATGCGCTTTTCTGACATGCCCAAAGCAATCCATAAAGGATCATCAGGAATAGGTAATGCTGCTGCGATAAATATATATAAATACATAGTCTTAGGATATTCTAAAATAATTCTACCAAAACCTTGGACATTTCTCAAGGTTTCGTTTGCAGTTGTTTTCTTAGCTATTTTTTTTGCTCCTTTACCGATTAAAAGACTGACTAGTTCCCCTAATGCACTACCTAAGCCCCCAGCAAGAGTTATACCCAATATCTCCAACCAAAAATACCCGTTCAACAAAATTTCTCCTATTACTAAACCCTGGCTTACATAATTTGAATAAATTGAATTTGAAAAGGAAAAAAGAATAAAAGGATATGGTACAGGGAATCCTACGCTAGCGTTTCCAATTAAACAAATTAAAAATGAAATTAAAATTGCTAAAAAATAGTTAGTTCCTTCTGTTAAAAGAGCAATATTCCTTCTTGATTGGATGATTGCATCTTGTACTACTGGAACAGTTAAAAATAGGAAAAGATATATTATTGTGGCTAAGTAGAAAACTATAAAGACTATTGATAACTTTTTTGGTACTGCCATAATGATATTACCGTGCTCGTTAAGGAATTTTAGAGATTTTTGTATTTAATCCATTTTTTGCTTTTAAAAGAACATCAAGAGGGCTAGTAATTTTCCCAACTACATTAACCTTATTAGGCATTAAGGAATTTTCGATAACAAGGATTAGTTCATCTGCTTTTGGATTATATATTATATCTCCTTTTTTTACTTCTTCTTTGGATTTTGGATTCTTTCCTTTAAAGATTTCCACTCCTGGAAGTATCCAATGCTTTTTTGAACCAAAGCTAAATCTTCCTCTTAGGATAATAGGTAATTTATCCAAAATGGCATCAGCAGATAAAGGAGCAAAATGTCTTATTATATGTCCATCTAAAGTGCCAATTCCAAATAGATCAATTTTAATAGGTATTTCTCCACTATCAGACATGATTTATTTATAGAATCAATTTTGATATTTATATTATTTTAAATTTTCTTAATTGTATGGATATTATTCAATCTAAAATACCAATTCTTCATTATTCTTTTTAATAAAAAGATTTAAATAGTCATTTCACCATTAAATTTATTGGACAATAGTATTGCATTGGATTTTGATTCAAATAATACGGTTCACTGTTGAAAAACTTGTGACCATTTAGTAAATTTGGTAAAGCCAATGATTTTTTTTATTTGGTACCTAAGGATTTAATGGAGGCATTGAATCCAGTTGTTTATTATTATTGAATAACATTTATACCGTCAGAAATTTAGACATTAATTAATACACAAACTCATAAAAGCATCCGGATATGGTAGCACTCTGGAGCAAATTGTAAGAGTAAATGTATTTTTAACATTGAAAAAATAATTTATACTGAGGAGCAAGAATTAAATGAGTTCTTGTCGTATTGAGTAATTTTTTGAGACTCGAGACAACAAAACAAAAATGCTCTTTAAAAAAGTTTCAGTTTTGCCAATAGAGGCTTTGATCCGGGAGGGTATTCTTAGGAAGAAGTAATAGTTGATTCCTTTGAAACATTTCTTCGGAGTATATCGGAGCTACTATTGTCCACCTTTTTTTTTCCCTTTAATTTGATTGAATGAGCTTAAATCATCTAAAGTATCAATATCATAGAATCTATTTTTTGAATTTAGTTTAAATGGGAATATAGTTTGCTTTTGTAAATAGATATTCAAAATTTCTCGTATTTCTCCAACTGGATTATTTACAGAAAGTTCATTAAAAATCTTGATAAATTTATAACTTAAAATCAGGATAGGGACAACTAACTTAATATATTGTTCTTTAGAGGCTGAATTCAAATCATCTTTTCTAATTTCTTTTACTATAAATCCTTTTTTTACATCTTCTGAATCTAATATCGAGATAAATTTGGTAATCGATTTCTTATTTTGTTTATAAGAATTAATCAAGTTACCTGCTTGCATGTCTTGGAAAAAAATACATGGTTTGGATTGAATTATATCTAAGTTTTCATAAATTAAACTAAAAGATTCTTTCAATAATGCTTTTTCGAAGATAGTGTCACCTGGAAGAATAACGTATATATTACCATCCCTAAAAATCTTTTTATTCTGAATTAATGATAGTAAAGAATAAAGGGGTCCTTTCTCATAATCACTTCCAGAATGAATTAGTGTTAATACTCCTTGAAATTCTCGATTATCTTCTATGAAACAATTTACAAATGCTTCAATTTTCTCATTAAGGTGACCAGTGATTAAGACAATTGTGTTTACCTGCAAATTTATAAGATTTTTAATTAAATAAGAAAGTATAGAATTGTTATTTAATGATTTCAATCTGATTAATGGTTTAGGAACCTTTTTAGTAAGTTTTTCTAACCTAGTCCCTTTACCAGCACATAAGATAACAGGGATGATAGCTCTTTTATTAATTTTCTCTTGTGATAACAATTGGATTTCCATCCATATCTATTATAATTGTATGTTCTTGTTGGGCAACAGGTTCACCTGATCTCTCAATTAATATTGGATAATTATCAAGAATTTTTTTCCTTAAAAATTTATTTATTATTCTAATGACTTCTTGTTTTTCAATACCATTTTTTTCTAATAATCGAGGTGAAAAAGGAAGACGCTTTGTTATTTTTTCAATTTTATTCCTAAAATCTTGATCTTTAATGGAGAGATCTTTTTTTACTTTTCTAACAAAGCGAAAAATATAGGATTGGTTTCCATTTGCAACTTTACCTACCCCAGATGTCGCAAATGGCTCACATGCATAGGAATCACCTACTTTTAGAGTTTGATTGTGACTAGTATCTCGAAAATTTGGTATAAACGGACCTGCATGTAAATTATACCTTTTTAATTCATGGCCTCCAAGGTTAACTATTGGTCTTAATCCATGACTTATAATCTTTTCAGCTATAACTTCTCCTAGCTCATAAAGTTTAGTTCCTGGTTTAAATTTAGCAATTGCGGCTTCAAGTCCCTCTTCAGCAGCGTCAATATAATTTTGGAGTAGTTTATCATTGTTAATATTAATAGTAAATGCAGAATCTGCGATATAACCTTCATAATGGGCTCCTAAATCAATTTTTAATAAGCCTTTAGGAGGTACAACAGTTTCATCATCTATAGTTGGACTATAATGAGCGGCGATTTCATTTAAAGAAATGTTAATAGGAAAGGCTAGTTCACATCCTTGGTTTAAAATTTCATCTTCACATAAAGTAGCAAGTTCTAAATATAAAAATCCGGGTTTTACGATCTTTTCTGCTAATTTTTTCGCAGCAATTACCGCTTTACCAGCCTTAATATATGATTCAATCCAATCTTCAGTCATACTTAGTCAATAGTTTTTTTCAATAAATTAAGGTGTTAATCTATCAGGAGTTCTTGGATACATTACAGCTTCTCTAATGTCATCTAAACCACATAAATACGTAACCCAACGTGCTATGCCCAGCCCAAAACCTGCATGAGGAGGCATACCAAAACCAAAAGCATTAAGATGAGACTCGAATGAGATTGGGTTTAATCCTTTCTCCTCAATTGCAACAACAAGTTTTTCTTTATTATGTACTCGGGTTCCCCCTGAAGTCAATTCAAGCCAACCCATTTGTAAATCGAATGACTCACTATATTTCGGATTTTTTGAAGGCATAATATAAAAGGGTTTAATTGACATTGGCCAATTAATTATATAATAATAGCCTGGTATCACTTCTCCTAATTTACGATATGCTTCCGTAGGGATGTCCTCACCCCATTCTACGGTTATTTTGAATTTGTTATTTAATAAGTCTAAAATTTCATCATAAGTGTATCTTGGAAGTGGTATCTCAGGAGTATTCGTTTTGTCTTCCATTTGGAGGAATTTTAGAGCAGTCATTTTATTTTTTCTTATATCTGTTATCACTTTATGAACTAATTCTTCCAAAATCTTAAGAACATCATACATATCTACAAACGCCATTTCCACGTCTAAAGTAAAAATTTCACAGATGTGTCTTTTAGTACGACTTTTTTCAGCTCGAAAACATGGGCTTATTTCAAATACTCTCTCATATACTCCACTTAATTGTTCCTTATATAGTTGAGCAGATTGTGTTAAAAAGGCTTCTTTATCGAAATACATTATTGGAAATAATTCTGTACCTCCTTCAGTAGCTGAACCTATTATCTTTGGTGTTGTAATTTCTGTAAAGTCTCTTTCAAGCAAAAATTCTCTACTAGATCTAATTAATTCCCCTCTAATTTCAAAAATTGCTTGATTTTTTAAAGATCTTAAATCTAAAGCTCTATTATTTAACCTAAGATCTAATTCTGAATTTGTTTCCCCAGTCATATCAATAGGTAGCTTCTCAGGAGTAATATTCAAGATTTTTATTTCTGTTGGGATAATCTCAATTCCTCCCGGAGCATCTTTAAACTTCTTTACGACTCCTTTTACCAATATACAATACTGGTAGCCCAGTTTTGCCTTTTCGAATAAATCATCAGATACTACTCCTTTCTTGAGGGTAATTTGACGTTCTCCATATTTATCTTGGAGACTAATAAATTTTAAACCGCCAAGATCTCGGAAATTTCTTACCCAGCCTCCTATAATGATCTCTTTATCAATTAATTTTAGAGTAACATCTTTAGTATAGTGGGTTTTCCTCCAGTCTCCTAATTCATCAAGCATCGTATCTTCTATTTTTGAGATAATTATTATCTAAATTAAATTTGAAAAGGAAATTAACAATAAATCTTTTGTCATCTTATAAGGGATTAATTATGCCTAACTTAATTTGGAAAGGGAAAAAAGAAGAATTAAATTTATCAGATTTAAATTCTGATTATAAAGATTCTTTCCAACAAATAAAATATGATATATCTACTACGATTGACAGGTATAATCCTAATCTAAATGAAATGGATAATGAAATAATCTGGAATAATCTTCTCATCTGTGGGGAAAACCAACAAGCAATGAAATTATTACTAAAAGATTTTTCTAGTAAAATTAATCTTATTTATATTGACCCTCCATTTGCTACAGGAGGAAATTTTACATATAAAATATATATTGGAGAAGGTAATTTCAATGAATCTACTAAAGCGTATTCCGATACTTGGAAAGAAGGTTTAGAAACCTATTTAAATTTCTTATATTCTCGCTTGATATTAATGAAACAATTACTTTCTAGCAATGGAAGCATTTATGTTCATTTAGATTGGCACGTAAGTCATTATGTAAAAATAATCTTGGACGAAATTTTTGGAAGTGAAAATTTTAGAAATGAAATAATATGGTCATATCCAGCAGCCTCAGTTCAAACTAGAAGATTTTTTATTAGATCCTATGATGTGATTCTATTTTATTCTAAATCAGAAGATTATGTCTTTAATGATGACCCGAATATTTATATGGAATATTCAAATCGAGTTAAAAATGCTTTAAAAAGAGATGATAAAGGTATATTTTATTATAGAGGTGGTAGTCATAATGGAAAAAAATTGTCACAAAAAGTCTATGTTAAAGAAGATGGAATTTTTCCCAGAGATGTATGGAATGATATTCCTTATATTAGGGCCAATACAACAGAATATCAAGGCTTTTCTACTCAAAAGCCAGAAAGATTAATGAAGCGTATTATACTGTCATCCTCAAATAAAAAAGATCTAGTTGCAGACTTTTTTTGTGGAACAGGCACTAGTCTAATTGTAGCAGAAAAGCTTGGAAGGCGCTGGATTGGATGTGATATAGCTAACCATGCAATTCACATCACAAGAAAGAGGTTACTTGATATTTCTAAAAGTAATGACCTTTTTAGTTGGAAAAAAAATTATAATAAATCTCATCAACCCTTTGAAGTAATTAATTTGAATAGGGAATCTGGGAGTTATATTATTCCTGAAAATTTACTAAGGGATGAGGTTGATGACATTTCTAACATAAAGGAAGCTCCAAGTTTTGATGTAGAACTTAATGTAAGTAATAAAGAAGTATATATTGAATTAAAGGATTATAGTTTACCTTGTATCAATCTAATTTCTAATAAAATTTTAGATAAAGTGAATTCATTTTATGATTTAATCGATTATTGGGCTATAGATTTTAATCATAATAACATTTTCTTTAAAAATAACTGGTACTCTTTTAGAACACCAAAAAACAGGGTAATAAAATTAGTCTCATCTCCTTTTAATTACAGAAAATCAAATCAATATCAGATACAAGTAAAACTTATCAATATTTTTGGTCAAGAAAGTAATCAAAAATATTTAGTGGATATAAATTAGCTCATTTTATTAATTCCCTTAATAACATTGTGGCATAAACTCCTCTTTGGAGCGAGAATTCTAACGTCAATTTCATTTTATTCTGAAATTTATCATCTTTAGTGAATTCTAAAAGTTTCAGACCTATAGGCTTGACAATCATTGGTCTGAAAGTTCCTTTAAATTCAAACTCTTCTAATAAATTACTTTTAAATATTTCTTCATCTATTTGCTCCAATTTGAATATTTCTTGGACTAAATCATTCATTAAAGGAAAGTCATTTAGATCTGTATCAAATCCAATCAAAGGGATTACAATAGATGCACGGTTTAGTTTTAAAGCCTTTCTTAAGTATTTATCATAATTAGATCCATAATTATACACAATTTGTGTACATTGTCCATTTATATCATCTAAAATACTAACTAAATCCCCTTTAACTAACCTAAATAAAGAATACCCTTTTTTAATCCTTATTGATAACATTTTATTAAATAAGTAGGATTGAAAAGAACTAATAAGTAATTTTCTCAAATATTTAGGTAATTCCTTTATTGCCCCTTCGTAATCTCCAGGATTTTCAATCAAATATTTAATCATCATCCTTTCATAATTTAAACTAACGGGAAAGGTATTGTAAGCTTTTTCAAGATCACCAGTTTTCCGTAGTTCATTGCGAACATCTTGGGATATATCTATTTCTGTAGAGTAAGAATTGACAACGTACTCTTCAAAAGCCTCTTTGTATTTTCGCTCTAAAATGTATTTTCCGATAAGATGGGAATTTGGCCTAAAAGTACCAAATCTTTGAAGCCCAAAATAATTTGGAAATCCTTTATTTTGAAGAATTCTAAGAACATTTTGAACTCTTTTCAAGGTATTGTTACGATTTTCAATATTTCTAATAGTAATTATAAAGTTATTACCCCAATTGCTTCCTAATTTCACAGGTTTTCTTGAAGGATGTAAATTGCTTAAAAAAATATCTTTAATTTTTAATTTTCTTAATCTATCAATATAATCTCCTTTTATTGATAACTTTTGAACACTTATTGAAAATTTATCTTTTAGTCCAGAATAAAATACTTTGTCTACTGCTATATCTAATGCATCACTGATGATTTCTATTGCCTCAAAAGTTTCTTTATTGATTTTAACTAGATTAAAAGTTGTGAACTTATCTCTTGAGTCTTCAGAAAATCCTTGATGGATGTTATCTTGTTTTAGTTGAAGTATTTTGCCTTTTTCATCAATTTCTTTAACAATGAAATCTTTAAATTCTTTCTTAAAGAGCCCTCCAATGCCTTCAATTTTAGATGTGGAATAAGTATTAATAGATACAAACCTCTCAACCTCTTTTTCATCATTATTTTTAAAAGTTCTCGTAGATTTGCCACTTCCATATTTCTATACTATTGCTAAATTATAGTAATTTTAAGTCTCTTGTGATATCATCAATCTCTTTCGATAGTATTGGACCAATACCTAAAGCGGTAGTAGTGCCTGGTGGTAATTGCGTTAATCCAGCATCTTTAACTAGAAAATAAGATATCTTTGCTTTTCCAAGTTTTTTCACTATTGCACCTAAAGCTTCTAAACTTTCAATTTTTAAAACAACTTTTTTCTGACCCGAATTAATCCAATTTTTCCAGACAAGTTTATTTTTTGTACGAACTAGATCTGCTGCCGAAACTGAAGCATGGCATGATTGAACACACTTTTTACCAGTTCCCATTTTTAAATCTGTCCTTATTAAAATAATTTGTTTATATTCCTCTATAGTATTCACCCTATCAGTTTTAATAAAATTAAATTTATTTTAATTACTCAAATTCTATTCGAATAATTTGCTCTGTTAATTCTAAAACCAATTCTTCTAATTCCTTTTTAGTAAATAAAATCTTTTCTTTATCCCTTAAGTAAAGAACAGCTTTAAATTCAATATCTCCAGTGGCTAAGAAGATTTCATTTAAAGAAATCAACTTACTTGGGGCAATTAGAGCCTCAAGAACAGGACGTGGTTTTTTAGTTCTTTCTACAAAAATAAGTTCGTCAATTTCGTAAGTTTCTTTGATCCAGTTAATTAAATCTTCAGAAATTTTAATCCTATCTTTCCTATCCATAACAATTAGAACAACATCTTCAAAATCTATTGCTTTATAGAAAGAGATATTTTTCAAAAAACTATATTTTTCTTGTTCTTCCAGCTCCAAAAGTTTTTTAGCTAAATCTAACTCAAACTCAGTTAGCTCACCCGCATCGAGCTTTTGTTCGCAACTATTGCATAAAAAACCTGAAATGACACATGTTTGGCACGCTGGGAGATTTTTCATTATACCTAATTTTTATTTTTTTCAACAATAAATTTGATTTAAAGTTCGATTATGTCACACTTTAAGTTGTTCAATAATCTTTCTGCTGTATTTGGGTCTGTCTTAAAAGTATAGAGATTTTTCTTTGTCCTTAGTTTTAATTTCACAACATCTTGTATTCTCTTTACTCTACAATGAATAGCGAACTCTGCTAGCTCTAGAAATTGATCGCTAGAAAAAATTTCCTTTGGCACAATATATCACCTAATAATTAAATGCTTAGAATTCAATTATATTATTCTATAATTTATAAAATTTTAATTTTTTCATTAAGATACAAAAATTTTAATTCTTAAAACTATTTTTCCATTTATCTTTTCAGTTGATAATAAGTTTATAATCAAAATTGAGAAACACTCCCTAAGATTATCATGGCGCCTATAGACGATCCATACAAAAGAAAAATCGCAAGATACCATTTATTAGAGAAAAGTGTTTGCCGACAATGCGGAGCTTTAAATCCCATTAAGGCAAGAAAATGTCGTAGATGTAGGGGTAAAGATCTGCGTTTGAAAAAAAGAGAATTAACAAAATAGTCATTTAAATTAACGAGAAGTTATGATCTTATTTATCAAGCTTTATTCTCGTTTATAATTAATTTTCGTAAACTTTTTTAATTTTATGACTTAGAGATCATTATATATCTTATAATTATTAGATACAACTTAAATTAAAATTATTAAAAGTGAAAAGAAAATGGCACAATTAGGAGGCCAACCTGTAATTCTACTTAAAGAAGGAACTGAACGCCAACGCGGAAAAGACGCAATGGAGAATAACATTGCAGCAGCGAAGGTAATTGCGGAAGCTGTCAGAACTTCATTAGGTCCTAAAGGTATGGATAAGATGCTCGTAGATCAATTTGGTGACGTCGTGATTACAAATGACGGAGCAACAATTTTGAAAGAAATCGATGTACAGCACCCCGCAGCAAAAATGATGGTTGAAGTCGCCAAAACACAAGATTCTGAAGTAGGTGATGGTACAACCACTAGTGTAATCCTCGCAGGGGAATTATTAAAACGTGCAGAGAAACTTTTACAACAAAAGATTCATCCAACAGTAATAACTGAAGGTTTCCGAAAAGCTGCTGATAAAGCAATTGAAATCTTAGATAAGATGTCAATTAAGAGTGGGATTGACGACTATGATGGTTTAAAAAATGCCGCAATGACTTGCATGTCTAGTAAAATCGTATCTGAATCCAAAGAAATGCTCGCTGAGATGTGTATTGAAGCAATCAAATCTATTGCTGAACAAGATGAGAATGGAAACTGGAAAGCTGACATCGAAAAAGTTCAAATTCAAAAGAAAGAAGGAGAAAGCATTGATGACACTGCATTAATTAAAGGAATCATATTAGATAAAGAAGTAGTAAGCCCTGGAATGCCAAAGAGCATAAAAGACGCAAAAATCCTTTTACTACAAAGTGCGGTGGAAATTGAAAAAACTGAATTTGACAGTAAACTACAAATCACTAGCCCAGAACAAATCCAGCAATTCCTAGATGAAGAAGAACACATGCTAAGAAAAATGGTTGAAAAAATCAAAAATTCTGGTGCTAATGTTTTAATTTGCCAAAAAGGAATCGATGATATGGCTCAACATTTCCTAACCAAAGCAGACATTTTATCCGTAAGAAGAGTTAAGAAATCAGATATCGAAAAACTCTCAAAAGCCACTGGAGGTATGATCTTTACCAACTTAGATGATGTTAAGCCAGAAAAACTTGGCTTTGCCGGACTAGTTGAAGAACGAAAAGTCATGAACGATAGCTGGATTTTCATTGAAGAATGCAAGGATCCAAAATCCGTCGTAATATTAATTAGAGGAGGAACTGAACTAGTCGTTGACGAAGAAGAAAGAGCCATCCATGATGCATTATGCGTCATCCGAGACGTCGTTGAAGACCAGAAAATCGTCGGAGGCGGTGGAGCACCTGAAATAGAAACCGCAATTCAATTACGCAAATACGCTCAAACCCTAGGGGGTCGTGAACAACTCGCAGTAGAAGTATTCGCCGATTGCCTTGACATCGTTCCAAAAACTCTCGCTGAAAACGCAGGCCTAGACCAAATCGAAATCCTCATGAAATTACGAGCTTCCCACCAAGCCGGAAATAAATTCGCTGGACACGACCTAGATACCGGAGAAGTAATCGATAACATGATGAAAGTAGGCGTCGTCGAACCAACCGTCGTAAAAATTCAAGCAATCAAAAGCTCAACCGAAGCTGCTTCTATGATTTTACGTATTGATGATGTGATAGCTAGCGCCAAAACCGCGGGTCCTCCACCTGGAATGCCACCTCCGGGAATGGGAGGAGGTTACCCAGGAATGGGTGGTATGCCTGGTGGAATGGGCGATATGTATTAAAGCAATTAAATTTCATTTTTTTAACTTTATTTTTTATCAAATCTAAAAAAATCAAGAAATAAGGTTTCTTATTAATCGATATTACCTCTAGTGCTTTAATTCTAGACAATTTTCCATTTTTGATGTATTAGTGAATCTAATTATTTTTTCAACTTATTTTTTCTTTCTATTTCTTTTAATTTATTAGAGATATTTTGGGTTAATTCGCAACCAACAATGTCAATTCCATTGATTGCCCATTTAAGCTGTTCTTTTACTTCATTTGAAGTTATGGATTTCTTTAGTATGGTAAGGTCAACTCTCACTTCTAAAAGTAAGTTAATTATTTCTTCTATACTCATATATTTTGGCTTTTCCTTTTGTTTGTTCCTTATTTGATTTTCTGTTATTCTACATCAACTCCTTTTATTAATTGTTTTAGTAGTTTATTGTATCTATCTATTTAAAGGAAAATTTTTTTGTTAGATTGCTCCTAAAGGAGTTTTCATTAAAAGTTGATGTATAAAAATTAGTAAGGGAATATGAGTACGTCTGGAAGGGTTGTATTTAACATTTATGTAGGAAATAGAATACAATATTTTTTTAAGAATTTATTACATACATCCTAATTTTTTCTTAATTTTGATATAACTTCACGAATTTGTTCTGCCTCATTCTTTAGTTCTAATTTCTCAAAATTTTCAAGTGCATATTCTAAATTTTTAAGTGCTTTAGAAGTGTCATTCAAGTTGTTATAAATTATTCCAATCCACAAAGAACATGCAGCAATATGTTGTATATTTCCCAATTGCTCAGTTAATTGCAGTGCCTTTTCATAACGCTTCAATGCTTCTTGATATTTACCTTGTGCATTAAAAATCGAACCGATGTTGCTAAGACAAGTTGCTTTCCCACTTAAATCTCCTAATTGCTCAGCGATTTGAAGCGCCTCTTTATAGTTCTTTAACGCTTCTGGATAGTTCCCTTGTGCATCATAAATCATCCCAATATCGTTAAGATCAGTAGCTTTCCCACTCAAATCTCCTAATTGTTCATCGATCTGGAGCGCCTCTTCATAGCGCTTCAATGCTTCTGGATAATTTCCTTGTAACTTATAAATCCCTCCGAGGTTGCTAAGACAAGCAGCTTTCCCACTCAAATCTCCTAATTGCTCAGCGATCTGGAGTGCCTCTTCATAACAGTTCATAGCCTCTGGATAGTTCCCTTGGGCAAGATGAATCGCTCCGATGTTGTTAAGAAGTGTAGATCTGCTTACCAAATCCCCTAGCTCTTCGAATATTTGGAGTGCCTCTTTATAGCGCTTCAATGCTTCTGGATATTTACCTTGTGCATTATAAATCGAACCGATGTTGCTAAGACAAGTTGCTTTCCCGCTCAAGTCTTCTAATTGTTCGGCGATTTGAAGTGCCTCTTCAAATTTTTTCGATGCTTCTGGATAGTTCCCTTGGGCATAATAGATGTCCCCGATGTTATTAAGACGAGTAGCTTTTTCCTTCAAATTTCCTAATTGTTCTTCAATTTGGAGTGCCTCTTTATAACGCTTCAATGCTTCTGGATAGTTCCCTTGTGCCATATAAATAGACCCCATTTCGTTGAGAGCAAAAGATTTCCATACATGATTCTCATCATGTTCGGCTATATTAAGTATTTGATTCAACGTGCACATCGCATCTTCGTAAATATCGAATTCAGAATAAATTTTATAGGGTATATAGAGTCTTCTGAATTTATCTGGAGATTGAATGTTGTCAGAAAGCCACTCATAAAGATTAATAGAAAATGTGTCCGAGTCATCTTTAATTTGAGCAGAAATCAATTCTCTAACCATTCGGGATGTGTTTACATCTACACGTAGTATTTGTTTGGCATAGTTCATTTGTTTGATGTCAACCAGAATTTGATCCACTTTAGAAAAATTGGAATGATTACTCATATCTTCTCTATTAATTTCATAAATTAGTTCTTTACCCCCATCGTCGTGAATATAGTTAATCCAGATAATATCATGAATATCTTTTAAAACTTTTAATGTAGGAACGATATCGAAATCATCACTGCCAGAATAACCCATTACCACTAAAGAACGATTTTTTGTAATGTTTACAAATGCAGGTTGTTTAAAGGATTCAAGTTGAAATACATTATCTCCTTCTTTGTTTGCCCCGAAGGCTTGTATCGTGGCAATCAGCGAATCTCTTGTACTTTCTTCTGTGATTGTGTTTTTGGTTGAGCCATGAATCTTGTAAAGTGTTTTTATTCCATTGGAAAATAATTCTTGTGGATTGCTAAAATGTTCAAAATCTTCTTTAGTGATTACAATTTTCATTTCTTCTTTAGGGACTAAATCTTGTAGAGCGTGTTCAATAAGGAAGTCAAAGTTGGTGGTCAATACAAATTGGCCTTGTTTCATCATTTCTGCTAAGAAGAAGTGCTGAATATTTGGTTTATCGCACAATCCATAAAAATCGATGATTTTTAGTTCAGGATCCAGACGATCTCGTATAATTTCTACCAACTGCTCAAATCGGAGTCCTTCTAATCTTCCCCCTTCTTCTAATTCTGCGTTTCCTAGAAGTTTATCAATCTCAGATTCGGCGCAGGTATATCTAATGAGTGCTTCCATCATAGTTTTTCCTGCGGGTAAGTTTGAGGGGGAGTCAACCGAGCACCCGGCACCGACTAAGAAGGTTAATTTCGCGTCGGGAGTGATTAAATCGGCTATTTTAAGGTTGGTAAGTTTCATTATTGGATTTTGTTAAAAATTAGTACGTGAATATAATTACATCTGAATGGGTTGTATTTAACATTTATCTCTATTTTCTAAGACTCTATTCCTAATTTTTGGTTAATTTTGAAATTGCATCACGAACTTGTTCTGCTTCATTTTCTAATCCTAGCTCTTCAAAAATTTCAAGAGCCTTTTTAAAATTGCGAAATGCCTCAGAATTTTTATTTAAATTTATATAGATGATACCGATGTTTCTAAGATCTTTAGCCTTTCCGCTCAAATTTCCTAATCGTTCATCAATTTGGAGTGCTTCTTCATAACGTTTCAATGCCTCCTGATAATTACCTTTCATTCTGAATATCTCACCTATATTGTTAAGATTATTAGCTTTTCCACTTATATTTCCCAATTTTTCATTAATTTGGAGTGCTTCTTCATAGTATTTCAATGCCTTTTGATAATTACCTTGTGCAAAATAAATCCCGCCTATGTTGTTAAGATCAGCAGCTTTTCCGCTCAAACTTCCTAGCTCTTCATCAATTTGGAGTGCTTTTTCATAGTTCTTTAATGCCTTCATATAATTCCCTTGAGCATAATAAATCATCCCAATGTGGTTAAGATTAACAGCATTCATCTTCAAATTTCCTAGTTTTTGATCGATTTGAAGTGCCTCTTCATAAAGTTGCAATGCCTTTGAATAGTTCCCTTGTGCATAATGAATCATCCCAATTTTTGAAAGATGAAAAGCCCTCTCACTTAAATTTCCCAGTTTTTCATCAATTTGTAGTGCCTCTTCATAGTGCTTCAATGCCTCTGAATAGTTCTCTTGTGCAAAATGAATCATCCCAATGTTTGTAAGACAAGTAGCTTTCCTTTCCAAGGCTCCTAATTGTTCAGCTATTTGGAGTGCCTCTTCATAGAGCTTTAATGCCTTAGAATAGTTCCCTTGTGCAAAATAAATCCCGCCTATGTCGTTAAGATCAGCAGCTTTTCCGCTCAAACTTCCTAGCTCTTCATCAATTTGGAGTGCTTCTTCATAACGTTTCAATGCCTCAGGATAATTCCCTAATTCATCATATATCATTCCAATGTTTGTAAGACGAGAAGATTTCCCTTTCAAATTTCCCAATTGTTCATCGATTTGAAGTGCCTCTTCATAACTCTTTAATGCCTCTGGATAGTTCCCTTGTGCATAATAAATTACCCCTATATTATTAAGACGAGAAGCTTTCCCGTTCAAATTTCCCAATTGTTCATCAATTTGGAGTGCCTCTTCAAGTCGCTTCAATGCTTCTCTATAGTTACCTTGTGCCTTATAAATCCCGCTTATATTATTAAGATCAGCAGCTTTTCCGCTCAAACTTCCCAGGTTTTCATCAATTTGTAGTGCCTCTTCATAGTGCTTCAATGCCTCTGAATAGTTCCCTTGTGCATAATAAATTGCACCTATGTTGTTAAGAGAATTAGATTTCCACCGTTGATTTTTATCATGTGTGGCTATACTAAGCATATTTTTCAATACTGACATCGCATCTGTGTAAATGTTAAAATCATAATAGATTTTAAAAGGAATATAGAGTTTCTTCAGTTTGTCTGGAGGTTTAACATTCTTGGACAACCATTCATGAACATTAACAGAAAATATGCCAATATCATTAATTTGAATAGGAATCAATTCTCTAGTCAA
>JBHLLO010000018.1:0-44211 GCA_048885535.1 Candidatus Hermodarchaeota archaeon | reverse complement strand
GATTGTAGAAGTGGATGGGAATGAGCATCGATCACGATTGCTTTTTCATGAATCTCTTTAGCATTTAGCTTAAATTTCTGATTAAACATCGGTTTCATTGTGTATTTATAAGTTCCTTTAATTTTTATTCTTTTTTTATATCTAAACCATTAGCAGTACTCGATTTGACCACTCTGACCATTATTTAATAGATTTCTTTCTACAATTGTGTGTTAGGAGCTCTTCCTCTGTGAATTTTTTGCCACAATATTGACAATAAACCAGGTTCTTAGAAACTTTATGTTCTGGGATCTTCACTTGGACTTGAGGATCTGCATCTAAATCTGTTGGGGGTTCTGGGGGTTTAAAAATGTAAGGATACGGATAAATATCCCCATTTTCACCTTTAAAAAATTTTACTACATTATCATAGAACCTCGTGAAAATACCTTTTAAAAATAATCCTTTTAATACGGATGGTTTTAGTGTAGGAAGTCCATCTTGAGAGAAACCTAATAGATCAGGACTAAAGATTTCAGGAAGATATTTTCTTTCAATTACCAGTTCATCCACAGCATTTATTTTCATGAGGTATTCGATCTTTTCTGCTACAACCTCTACTGATTCCCGAAAAATCTCCACTTTTTCACTTAATTGTTTTGCCATAATCTTGTTTCTAACTTTTAGCCTTAAAATTTCATTTTTTCTTTTAAAATAATCCTTAGCTTGTTTCACTAAATTTTGACCAACCTCTATTACTTGATATGGACTTATATCTGGAATCTTACATGAAATCCAACCTACAATGATCTGTTGATCGGGAAAAGACTGTTTTGTGAATGCAGGAAGAAATTTTGTTAATTTTAATGCATTATAAGTTTTGCTAACATCAATGTAATGAGGTTTTTTTGTATCATCATCCTTAAATATATAGGTATCGATTATAGTGTTTCCTTCATATAGTCGCAGTGCCCAGTTATTTTTATATAGTCCTAATTGGGTTGAATAAGGAGTTTCAGAAATATCCAAGCTTGAAGTTATTGGTTTAAACTTTAGAAGTGCTCTCCTTTTAGGACCTACAAATTTTCGTTTTATTTCTTTACTTAACATTTCTTTACATTTATTCACATAAATGATCGGATATTCCTTTATTTTATTTAACAAAATTTCAATAAAATCGTTGAATATTTTCTCAACATTCTGTCCGGTTTTGGCAGAAACTTCTGCAAATGCCGAAAGATTATATTTTTCTGCTATTAACATTCCTTCTTCTCTAGAAACTTCTCGGTTTGCATGTAAATGAAGTTTGGTTCCAACTAACATAATAGGAATATCACCAGCATTTTCTCTTATGATTTGAATCCATTCAAATAAAGACTCTAAAGTTTTTGAATTTGTAATATCATAAAGGACGAAGGCTCCATTTGCCCCTAAACAATAGGCTGGCAAGAGAAATCGAAACCGTTCCTCACCTCCAAAATCCCATATATCTAATTTAATTCTCCTTCCTTGGTGCTCAATTGTCTTTACGTGAAAACTAACGCCAATAGTAAGTCTTTCTGACGAGTCGAACATATTATAACAATAACGCTTTATTATGGCACTTTTTTCCGCGCTTGCATCTCCTAGAAACAACACCTTGGCCATATAATCAGGCATTTTATCATCAAAACATTAATTAATTTATCGATTTTTTCCTCTTCTAAATAGCAATAAAAAAGTTTAAGCATATAAATTTCACATTTTTGTCACTTGAATTCCTTGAATAGCGCGAACCATGGGTATTATTAAAGCCAAAAATAGATTTCTTAGAGTTTGCTCTATCTGCCAAAAGGATGATAGAGATATGGTATACATTAAATCACACGATACATGGTATTACACAAAATGTCAAGATAAAAATTATATCTGGAACCCCTCCATGGTAAGTGAAGAAGTAAGACCACTCCCTAACTATACTAGTTTTTATAAACACGGAGGTAAGTTTCCTAGAAAGAGATTTGAAAAGAATAAGAAATAACTGTAGTATTTTTTCTGCCAGATTGATAATTTGGCAGAGGGGATTAATTATACGCGTCTGCCCCTGTGGCCTCCCTTGCGCCTACAGTGGTCGTGCGCACGTGGTGTGACTTCTTCTATTCTACCGACTTGTAGCCCAGAGCGTGCGAGAGCTCGGATGCAAGCTTGAGCGCCGGGTCCGGGAGTTTGCGATTTATTTCCGCCTGGAGCGCGAACTTTTATGTGTACGCCTTTAATGCCTTTTTCTCGTAATTCGTTGGCTACGCGGAAGCCACATTGCATTGCGGCGTAAGGATTAGATTCATCGCGCGCGGCTTTCACGACCATTCCGCCAGAGCATTTAGCAAAGGTTTCAGCCCCGCTTAAGTCGGTTGCGTGGACGATTGTATTGTTATATGAGGAGAATATGTGTATCATGGCCCATTTGGTATCATCTTTTTTACTCAATTTTGGTTCACCATTTGTTGTTATTTTATTTACTATTCTTTAATTTGAGCGTAAGGGCTGCTTGGGGCAAATCTGATGAGATTTTCTTCTTCTTTTTTTACGATGTATGAGGGGGAGTTGATTATTTTGTCGCTGATTTGGATGTGTTTATGGACGATTTTTTGTCTGGCTTCGTATATGGTTTGAGCTAGTCCTTTTTCAAAGACGATAGTTTGGAGTCGTCTTTTTAGGATGTCTTCTACTGTTAAGAGGAGGATGTCTTCAAATTCAGCTTCCGCGCCTAAAACGCCTAATCGATTGAGTTTTTTGAGTAATTCTTGTTGGGCTTCACCAGCTTTTTCTTTTGACAAGGTTCTAGATTCGCGTGCGATTTTTCTCCAGTTTCCAAGCATTGTTCTCATCTTCCAGAATTCTCTTTTATTTCTCAGACCATATTTTCCTAAAAATTCAAGCTCCTCCATAATTCTTTGTTTATTAAATGGGTGTTTGGGTTTTTTAAACTTTTTTTTTAAACGTCGCGGGTCTCCCATCATATCACCTTATTTTTGCTGTCCTTTCTTTTTACGAACAACACCAACGACTAAGCCATGTCGTCCTGTGCTTTTAGTTTTTTGACCTCTTACCTTTAGACCTAGGTGATGTCGGACTCCTTTGTAGCTTTTCATTTTTTTCATCCTATCAACGTCTTTTTTATTTTCTAGTTCTAGTTTATTGCCAATTAGATGGATATCTTTGCCAGTTCTTAGATCTTTCTTTCGATTAACCATCCAGAAAGGAATGCCATTCTCAACAGGATTTAATATAATCTCTTCAATTCTAAGGATTTCTTTTTCTGAGAGAGCTCCTATTCGTGTTGCTGGGTTAATTTCACTAACCTTTACTATAGCTTGGGCTAGCCTTTTTCCGACTCCTTTTATTTGAGTCAGTCCATACTCAATTTTTGCATTTCCATCGACTTGAGCTCTTAAGGTTCTGAAAAAAACCTTTTCTCGGAAATTTTTTGGTCTTACTGGAGAGATAAAACTCATAATAGCTCTTAAAATTATTTTTGATATAGTTTTAAATGAGAAATTTAATATTAATTTTATGGTTTAGAATAGAAGAAAGAAGTTTAAAAGCGGATTTCTTATATGATTAACTCTTAATAAATGGGGGTTCTTACATTCTTATTAGCTTTTTCAGTCATATGTTTGAAGCATTTATTTCTTTTTGAATTAGCAACTTTTTCGATCATTGGTAATCCAGGTTGAATGTCTTTGATATTCTTATATTCTATCAATTTATCTTTAACTAATCCATCGAATAATTCTTTTCCTTTAATAGTTCTAATTATGACGGTATTCCAACCTGCAGGCGAACCAATGGAGCCAACTGAAATGTCAGCAGATTCTGAAGTTAAATCATAGCATACTTCACAATCTTCTCTTGCTAAATGATTGATATCTTTAATTGGGATTGAGAAATCTTCTCCTTGCTTGGTATATACAAAAAATTTACCTTTATTGATATCGGCTTTTCGCATATCATTAATATTAACATTTAGAACTTGACAAATTTTTAATAAAGATTCATATGAAAAGGATTCCATACAAAAAATACCGATTCGAAATTGTATTTGGTTGAGTGAGGGAATTCCTATATTATAAGTTTGAGATTTCAATAACGCTTGCATCATACAAGGTACTCCCGCAATAGCTAATCGGGTCTTATTTTCATTCAATTCGCTTAGCAAGCGGAGTGTAGGATTATTAACATATTTAGTTCCTGCAGTTTTTAATACATCGTCTTTCGTTTTAATTAGCATAGGTTCAGGACGCCAAAGAGTATTGCTCATTTTTGCGCCTAAAGCCAAATCGATTTTTTTTGTATCTAATAAAAAATAGAGGCATGTACTTGTAATTCCACCATCTTGGCATATTTCAGAAATTTCCTTTATTTTTGTCCTTGCAGAATAAATTTCAAGATATTGACCAATTTTATTTGAGAAAGTAATTTTGGAGCTACTTTCTTTAGGCATGGTTAAAATATTTACCGGTAAATAAGTTCTGGGACAAGAATAATAGCAAATTCCGCATTTTATGCATTTGTCTTCTTCAATTTTTCCAAATCCATTGTACACGTTTATGCAGTTAACTGGGCAGATTCCTGCACATAACCCACAACCTGAACAGTTATTTGTATCAAAAATAACACTTACAGGTTCATAGATGGATTTAATTTCAGAAGGATTATGATTTAAACTTTTAATTAATAAATCTTTGATATTTAGATTGGTAGGTGATCCATGAGAGTGTTCATTTTCTTTAGAGGAATATTGTACTTCGATTAAACCCTCAATTTTTAATAATTCTATATTACTTAGAACCTTTTTAATGTCAATAGAATTTTCTTTTGAAAAAAGATTCAAGGATTTAAAATCATGTGTTTCTTTATTATCTAAATAACGTAAAAGAGAATATTTCAGTCTCTCGTTATCAACCATTTTAAATAATATTTGATAAAACTGTTCCTCATTATAAACAGTCGAATTTAATATTTCATTTTTAGCATCAATTAGAGCTCTTACCCTATATGAATCTAAAGTTTCTGCTAAGTCTTTCAAAAATTTCCACGAAAGATCCTCTTTAGATTCCATTTTTATGATGCTTTTCTTTTTTAGTAATTAATTCCGAAAGCTCATGCTTTGAGTTAGTTTCTTCCCAACTAATATTTTTTTGGAAAGATCATCCTATTTCGGATTTATTTTTAGGTAGAGGAGGAAGTTCATTAACTTTACTTGTTATATCTTTTACCGCATGAAGGAAATTTTCTACCTCTGCTGCTGAACAAAAATATTGTTCGATTCTATTTTCTGAAATTCCGACGTGTTTAAATAGTCGTTTTAATACTTTCACGTGCTCATAGGTATTAATGTTTCCTTTTCCAAATTCACATTCTCCTTCTTTTCATGATATAATTGCGACTCCATCTGCTCCATTTAAAAAGCATTCCATAATTAAATGAATTCCAATTCTTCCAGTACATCTAACTCTGATCATGTGAAAAGAAGTGGAATAATTTTTCCTAGTAGTCCCTGTTAGATCTGCTACAGAATATCCTCATTTTTCACATCCAAATGTGATAATTCTTCTTTCTTGTTTGCTTTCTGTTATAATAAATCACCTTTACATTTAATTTTCCGCAGTAGTTGGAGCTGTGGTTGAAATTTTGATTCTACTAATACCTATCCCCTTTATTTTCTCTTCAAATTGCTTATCTCTATAATATTTGAGATCTAAAGCTCTGGCAGGGCAAGATGAAACACATACGCCACAACCTTTACATTTCAATTCGTCTACAACAGCAATATTAGACTCATTTACCTTGATAGCTTCAAATTCGCAGAGTTTTTCGCACCTATAACAACCCATACATAAATCTTCATTAACCTCTGCAATGATTAATTCTTGACTAATGGTATCATGTGAAAGTAAAGTTGCAGCCTTACTTGCAGCCGCAAGAGCTGTAGAAACTGAATATGGAATATTTTTTGGTCCTGAGGCACATCCACAGATGTATATTCCAGTATCTTTGGTTTCTTGAGGTTTTAGGCATCCATGAATTTCAGTAAGAAATCCATTAAGACCTTTACTTAAACCCATTACATTAATGATTTCTTCTGTTCCTTTTGAAGGTACCATACCAGTAGATAATACAATTAAATCAAAATCCATAAAACCTACGTCATTTAATAAAGAATTGTCATAATGCAATCTTATAGTACTATCGGAATTTAATTTTATAGCTCCTGGTTTACCTTTTATAAAATTAATATTCTGCTCCCTTATTTTCCTAAAATATTCTTCATTTCCTTTATCTGTCGTACGAATATCTATGAAAAAGATGGTAATTTGTGATTTGGGGTATTCTTGCTTTAAAAGCTGAGCGTTCTTCAGTGCTACATTGCAACAAACTGCTGAACAATATTGATTACCTCTTAAACTTCTTGAGCCGACACATTGGATCATGGCAATATTACGAGGGATTTTTCCATCAGATATTCTATATACATGACCTTCAGTGGGTCCTATAGGGCTTAGCATTCGTTCTAATTCTATTTGAGTGATGATATCTGGTAAGATACCATATTTATAGTCGTTAGTTTCCATTATAGGATACTCATCCCATCCTGTAGCTAATATTACAGCCCCAATATCAAGCTCGATAATTTCTGGTTCTTGTTCAAAATCAATTGCTTCAGCAGGACATTCTCTTTGACAATTTTTACAGTCAATACATACTTCCCTGTCAATCACTGCATACTTGGGAACTGCTTGAGGGAACGGTATATAAATTGCCCCTCTTTCACCAATATATCGATTAAATTCATTGGGTGCTTTTATGGGACATTTTATCGTACAAAGCCCACATCCAGTACATTTAGATTCATTGACATATCTTGGGTTTTTTCTAATTTTTGCTTTATAATTACCTGTTATACCCTCAAATTCAATGATATCTGCATAAGTTAAAAGATTTATATTAGGATGCTTTGACGCATCTACCATAATTGGGGCCAATACTCAAATACCACAATCATCTGTTGGGAATATACGATCAAGTTGGGCCATTTTTCCTCCAATTGTTGGCTCTTTTTCGACTAGATATACCTGTATTCCTTGATTTGCTAAGTCAAGTGCTGCATTCATTCCAGCTATACCAGCACCTATTATTAAAGCTGCTTTTGTAATTTTAATTTCTCTCTTAGGAACCACTTCCAGTTGTCTTGCTCTATTTATACCAGCAAGCATTAGTCTATTGGCCTTAAGAGTTGCTTCTTCTTTATCTTCTTGATGTACAAATGAACAATGCTCTCTTAGATTTACCATTTCAAAGTAATAGGGGTTTAATCCTGCCTCTGCTAAGACTGCTCTATATGTTGGTTCATGAATTTTGGGAGTACAAGCACCAACTACTATTCGATTTAAGTTTAACTCTAAGATATCATTCTTTATTATTTGTTGACCTGGATCACTACATGTAAAATTATTCAGTCTAACAATAATTACATTTGGTAGCTGCATTACAAAATCTCTTACCTTATCGCAGTCTACGTACGCTCCAATATTAACTCCTCATCTACAAATATAAACTCCAATTCTAATTTCGTCAATGGTCTGTTTTTCAGACAAGAAATTCACCCTTTTTTAATACCACCCAAAACTATACTTTTTGTAATTTAATGAATTATTCACAGTCTTTAAAAATATTAGAGTTAATATAATTTTTCTGATAAAAACCTAATGCTTATCAAGCTTAATTAGATTGATTTATTTTAATCTTATTAAACCTTTTTATAGAACTTTAAATTTAATTTAGATATGCCAGAGCAAATGGAGAATTCAAAGGAAGAGTTTGCTAAAGAATTCATGACAGAAGAGGGAATAAAAGGCAAAGCTACAAGAATAAAAATTATGAGAATAATTGATATCGTTGGCTATGATAAAAAGAAGATTAAAACAGCGCTTTTAAAGTCAACCATTAAGGATAGAATTACTGATCAGTGATTTTATTTATTATTCATGCAGATTAACTAGAAATTCAAAAAATTTTAATCATAATTAAAATAAAAATATTAAGAGTAAGATTATTGGGAATTTGGTGTTATAATTTTTGCTTGATCTTGAATTGTTCCGGACAAACTTACAAGAAATTATTAAATCTGAGAAAGCACGATTTAAAGATCCAATTAATGCTGAAAAAGTAGTAGAATTAGATGAATTATGGCGGAACAAAAAAACTGAGCTACAAAAATTACAGCAAAAAAGAAATGAGTTATCTCCTAAAATAGGAAAATTAAAAAAGGAAGGAAAGCCTTCAGAAGCAAATAAACTACAAATTGAAGTTAAGCAGTTAAAAAATCAAATAGACGATTTGGAGAGAGAAGTTAAAAGAGTTAAGGAAGAGCGAGATAATTATCGTTATATTGTTGGAAATTTATTACATGATAGTGTTCCAATAGGGAGAACTGAAGAGGATAATGAAATCGTACGAACTATTGGGAAATTACCTCAATTTAGTTTTAAACCTTTATCCCATGTTGATTTAATCGAGAAAATCGACGGTGTTGACACTGTTAAGGCTTCAAAAATTGCGGGATCAAGATTTTATTATTTAAAAGGTGATATTGTATCTTTAAATCTTGCTTTATTGAATTATGCTCTGGATAAGCTAATTTCTAAAGGTTATAGCCCCTTATGGACACCATTCTTTATAAAACATGAAGTCATTAAAGCTGCAGCCGAATTAGCAGATTTTGAAGAACAGCTCTATAAAATCCAAGATGAGGATCTTTATATGATCGCTACTTCTGAACAAACATTAGCAGCTTTTCACTATGATGAAATTATCAACCCTCAAAGATTACCACTCAAATATGCTGGAATATCTTCATGTTTTAGACGGGAAGCAGGGTCGCACGGCAAAGATACCTTGGGAATATTTCGTGTTCACCAATTTGAAAAAATTGAACAATTCATTTTCTGCAAACCAGAAGAATCATGGGATCTTTTTGAAGAATTAATTTTTAATTCTGAAGAAATATTTAAGGAATTAGAAATTCCTTATAGAATTGTAAACATAGCTTCAGGAGTGCTAAATGATAATGCTGCTAAAAAATATGACCTTGAGGCGTGGTTTCCAGGCTCAAAGATTTATAGAGAACTAGTTTCATGTAGTAATTGTTTGGATTATCAAGCAAGAAAACTAAAAATTAGAATGGGAAAAGTAGGAGCTCAAAAAGAGAAAGAAATAGTGCATACATTAAATTCAACCGCAATTGCAACCGAACGCACAATATGTAGCTTATTGGAAAATAATCAAAACGAAGATTATTCCATTAGAGTTCCCAAAGTTTTACAGAAGTATATGAATGGTAAAAAATTAATTGAATCGATAAAAAATTAGATTTGAAAATGAAAGAAGTAGAATTAGAAGAATTTGAAAGTTTTTATAAAGATAGAATAAATTCTCAATTTGCAAAAGTTAGAAAGGCTGTTCAAAAACTTATATCTGAAGTTAGAGAAAATTTAATAGAAATTAAAGTCTGCATGGATCATTTCATAGAAGCAGGGAAGGGGAAAATAGAAGAAAAAGCATTGAAATCGTTACATTTTTTCTCAGACCGTATTAAAAAAGAAATTGATGAAATAGAAATTCCAGAAGAGGAGTTAAATTATGATAATATACTTAATCTACTAAATTCAATTAAGAAGTTATTTAATAACATAAATGAAATTGCAAGAAAATCATTGCCAAAGTTTCAAAAAGAGGTTCAACCTGAAATAAAAGAACTCAATTATATAACACGTAAACTCCAAAAGAAACAAGCGGTACTAGATCAATTTCTTAGAAAAAAATATGATGATCTTAAAGAAGCGGAATACCTACTGAAAAAATTACCAAAGTTATTTAGCTTAAGGGAGAACATTGAGCATGCAAAATTAGATCTAGATCAATTTGAGAAGGATCTGGAATCTGAAGAAAATTTAGCAACAGAATTGAATGAACAATTAATGGAGCTAGAAAAAAATGAATTATTTAAAGATTTAGATATAAAAAGGGATGAACGATTCAAATTAAGAATGAAGATAAATGATCAATTAGGTTTTAAAAAAGCCCTTAAGAAGTTAAAACATGAATTAGAAAGTGAAGCAATCCATATATCAAATTTAGATATAGAGTTTTTGAAGAACTTTCTTAAAGATCCAATAAAAGTGTTAAGCAAAGAAAGAAAAGACTTACCAAATTTTACTAATTTATTAGTTCAATTACGTTATACCTTAGAAGAAAACAGATTAAATTTAAAAACCGATACAAAGGAAAAAACAGTTGAACAAATTAATATAATTTTTGAAGAAAAGAAAATTCATGAAGACATTGAGAAGTTGAATGAATTAAGAGTGGAGATAAAAGACATAGAGAGTAAAATAAACGATGCAGGATTATCTGAAAAATTAGAAGAAATTAAGAATAAAATCTCCACAAATACCATGAAATTAGAGCATATAACAAGCGATTTAGATAGAAAAAATAAAGATTATATAAGATATTTAGGAGCATTAAAGAGTGAAAGAGAAGACTTCCAGAAGTTAATTGAAGACGTGATAAAGGAAGAAGTAAAATTAAATATAACGTTCTCTTTTTAATAATTCATATTTGTAGTTTCTTTAATTCAAAATCTCTGTTATTTCTTATATTTCTCTTCCTTATAATGAAATTTAAATTCTGTTTTAAAAATTTATAGGTTTCGGTATTCGTTAAATTAAAGACCTTTAAATATTCTAAAGCAAGCGCTAGATCTTGCTTTATGTCTATATCAAAACCTGCTCTAAATGAATCATATATAGCTAGTTTTAACTTTTTTTCATGAGCTTTATTTAACAATGCTACTAAAGAGGGAAAGTCTGGTTTCGAGAAGTAGGTAGGGATAATATCTGGAGGATTTCTACCTAATACAGATATACCTGCTGAATGGATCGCAGGACACACGACTAACTGATTTTCTTTAACAATTGCTTCGATTTCATAAAAGTTTTTAACAGAAATTAATATTATATCTAAGAATGTGAAAATTGTCCGTTTTGCATTATATTTTTCAATAGCAATTTTATTTAAATCATTAATAACATCATCAAATGATTTTCTGGGTTTAGTAAGATTTTCTTTAATAGAAATTAAACCGTATTCTGATGCTAAATTTAATATTTCAGAACTGTTGCAATAAATAATTATATCTTTAAAACAATCTACTTTTTCTAGTTTAAAAGCTAAATCTTTAAACATGGCAATAGTTAATTCTTTAAGTTGTTGCTTTGAAAAGCAATCACGAAGTCGAGATTTCGTCCTTGATAATGGTGCTATTGGAATTAATAAGAAACTCATTATGAACTCGACCTATTTAAATTTCAATATTACGCTAAATTAAAATTAGTTTATAAATTCGATTATGAGATATTATCTTAAATTATTTAAAATTTGAATTGAGAGGCTTTCAAATGCTAAATCTACGTTTTTATTCAATTTCGCCGAAGTCTCGAAATATTCAACATTTAACTTTTTAGCTTTATCCTCAACCATTTCTCTCTCAACTTCCCATTTTAAATCTGATTTGTTACCCACTAAAATGAATGGCACATCTCCACTTAATTCTCTTAATTTAGATATCCAAAAATCGAGATCATTAAATGATTCATAAGAACTTAAACTGAAAACAACCATAGCTCCAACCGCTTGAACAAAATAGTATTCATTAGCAAATAATTTGTCTTGTTGTCCTCCAACATCCCAAAAGTATAACTTAAAGCCTTTATTCTTAATATCTTTTCTCAATTCAATGTTAGTTATGCTCACCTTATCAATAATATCAACTAAATCAATTTCTTTAATCAGAAAATTCGCTCCTATAGTTTGGTGATATTCATCACTGAATTTATTATCAACATATCGAGCTAGAAGACTTGTTTTTCCTACGTTTGGAGATCCAACCATTAATGCTTTTCCTCGATAACTCATATTATATCCCCTAGATTTTTTTTAATTGCTATTTCCCTTAAAATCCTGTAATTAATTAAAAATTATTTCTTATATATCTTTTTTGAAATTTATAGAGGTGTTGCTACTTTTTTAGTTGTTAATTTAATTTCTTTACATTCTGAGCTAATAAAGTGCTTAAAAAGGTGTTCATAACCCACAATTTGCTTTTGGAGTCCATCTTCTAACCAGAGCCCTGTTGTATATTCAGGAGCTTCAGTTACTTGATCTAAAGTTGTGAGGAGAAAATCATTATCTGCTATTAATAATCCAAATGGAATTACACTATCCCCTTCTATAGAATGTATTGTAATAGATATTTTCAATAAATTTTTAATCTCTTCTTTAAGAGTCTCAAAATATTGTAAGGCAATAACAATTTGAATATTTGAAGAGAACTTCTTATTCCATAGCATCTTTAAAATCCATTCATAGCCTCCTAATTCTTCCATTAATAGATCAGGAGTTATTATAAAATAAATACGATTTTCAGCAGCTTCAATGAGTTCTTTAATCTTCTTTCTTATTTTTTCTCTTGAGCTTATTGCCCAGACGCGTGGTTCTGATTCATCTGACTCTATTTCCAATTCACTTATTGCTTTTTCAATAATCATTGTGTCATTAATTTTTTCTTTATAATCCTCTCGAATTGATTTAAATATACTCTCAATAGGAATAATTTGATAATTTGCACCGCGTTTAACAGGTTCCTTTTGAATAAATCCTTTTTCTATTAACCTATTAAGACTATCATAAACTCTTGCCCGATCTACTCCAGAAAATTTGGCTATGTCTGCCGGACTAAGTATCTTATATTTTGAAAGAGTAATGAGTACTTTAGAATCATTTTTGGTAAATCCAAGTGTCTGTAAAGCATCTTCAATTTCAGATTCGCTAAGATTCTCAAGATTTTGACTAGTTGTCAAATTTTATCTCATTTTGCTTTTTTATTCTCTTGTATAACTTATTCTAAATTTTATATTTTAATTTTTATATTTAGAAAAAATGGAATTATTCAAGACTATTTCAAATATTCTTAGAACATGTTAATTCTTAAATTTTCTTCTTTTAAGTGGTTGAATTCTTTCTAAATAGAGTTCGAGAATCTTCTATTTGAATTAATCAATTAAATTAATCTTTAATTAAAAAATATAATAAATAGGGGTTGTTTTAATCATTTCAACATTTATAATTTTATTTAAAGGTGTATCCTAAATAATCTAATTGGTGTAATTAAAAAAAAGTCCCCTAAACTCGAATATTGTAATTTTTAGTTTTTTGATTAACTTCAAAATTTTATCTTATATGACTTGATGCAATATAGATTTAATGGATCTTGTTGAAATTAATATCTAGTAAATATGAGAAATCGGAAAAATTTTATTTCCTATTTAATAAAAATTAAAAATTTATTTTAATAATGCTATTTTGTCGGTCTAAATATATTTAGCACCTTTTAGATCTAAAAAATTCAATTGAAAAAATGGGCTTAAAGTAGTGTTTCGAAACATAACATTTATATAAGAGAAATGAGTAGTTAATATTAATTATCAATCAAAAAAAAACAAGAATATAATAAAAAAGTAAGTGGAGGAATAAAATTATGGCTAAAAAGAAAGCTGCACCAAAAGCTAAGAAGGGCGAGACCTATATAGCGAAAGCTCCTATTAGAAGGTTGATGAAAAAAGAAGGTGCTGATTTAGTTGCTGCCGAAGCCTTAGACAAATTAATTGGTTTTCTAGAAAAAAAGGCAGCTGAAGCTACTAAGAAAGCTTTAGAAATTTGTAAAAAAGACAAGCGAAAGAGAGTAACTGCAGCTGATGTAAGGAACGCTACTCGGTAATTTAATTATTCTTACTGATTTATTTTTTTTCTTTTTATTGTATTTTCATTAGTAACTTTCAAAAAATTCTTGATTTAGAAATTTTTTAATATTTTGTTCTAGTTTTTCCTTTACCGAGTCTAAGCCCTCTGGAACTACTCTAGTTTCTCCCACGATATCAATATATCCCAATTCCGAAGAATATCGAGGTACAACATGCACATGTAAATGTTCTATACTACCTCCAGCAATTTTCCCTTGATTTATTCCAATATTATACCCTTTTGGATTGTATATCTCATCCAAGAGCATTTGTACACCTTGTATTGTTCTCATTATATGAATTAATTCTTCTTTAGTTAGATCTACAAATTTGGTAATATGCTTATTAGGAACGATCATAAGGTGCCCTGGATTATAGGGATAAAGGTTTAAAGAAATGAATAGGATTTTATCATGATAGATTTTTAACGATACTACATCTTCATGATTATCTCTTACAGAACATAGAATGCATTCTACATTTGGTCTTGTTTTTCCTTGCACATAATCAAGTTTTCCTAAAGCACGTAACCATTTTTTGAAAATCTTTATTCACCGGTTATGAATATAATGAAAAATCAGAGCTAAAATCTTTAGATTTAGGGAGGTCTTCTGGTTTCATTTTAAAAGAGCAATAATCATTTAAGATCATATTTGAATATGCTGCACACGTAAATACTTTACGTATACTTCTGAAAAAATCATTCTTTGAAATTAATTCATTTTCATTAAAAAATAATTGATCGCTTATCTCATATCTAAAATTCTTAATATCAATTCTAAAGAAGACATCTTTAATTAAAAAGAATTTTCTCAAATCCATAAAAAAGCGTATTTTCTTATTATCTTTCAGAGAATTTAAAGCTGTCACATGCTCTGGAGAAATTTGGATAGGATTTGATATTACAATTAAATTTTTGTCTTTTGGTTTTAAAGCAATCATATTCTGACCGACTGGGCTAGGAGGAAATACAAATCGAAATCCAAATTCAAGTTTATCTTGACTATCAGGTAAATTTTGTCTTAACAATCCTTCTTCAATTAAGTATTCTCTAATTAAATGTTTAATTTTGCTTTCTTTAATAGACATTTTCTTTGTTGTGTTTAGAATATAATAAAAAATAAATTTTTTCTAAAAAAACAGGGAATTATTTATAAGAATAATATTGTGTTTAAAAAACTTTAATTTAATATTTCCCCTTTGGTCTAGGTTGTGGCTGAATTCCCGATTGTCTTAATTTTTCTATATTTTTTTCTAATTCTAGAGCTGGAGTACAATATAAAACTTGTAAACTATCATAATCTATAATTAAATTACCGACAATCCCTAATCCCATTAATTTATTATCTTTATCGATAAACGTATGATCAATACCCATCTTTATTGCTTTTTTACCATTCTCTAACTCTACTAATTTAGGTTGACAAGGAGTATATCCAGGACCACGATTTTGCATTAAATAATTCATTAGAGCGTAATCTAATTCATCAGGGATTTCCCCATTCTCTTCCAATACTTTTAAGATTTTTGGAGCTGACTGTTGAGACATAATAATTTTTTTTTTTAAAATGATTTAATAAATTAGGTTCTGTTATCGATTTGAACTCTATCTACACTGTGTAAGGCACAACCCATATCTTCTAAAGCTTCTTTTACGCTATCTAGTGAAAGATCGCCCTCTCCTTTTACTGTAATAAATACAGAGGTTGTCTTCTGATCAATTTCATCAACTTTTATTTGAACAAATTTTACTCCTGGAATTTCTCCCAGAGCTTTAGCTAAATCATAATTGTCTGGTTGATGCGGTTTTAGTACATCAAGGTCAAATTCTACTCTTCCCATTTTTTAAACTTAAACCCTTTTTGAAATAAAATTGAATTTTAAAATAAAATTATGTCATTAATAGTTTGAATTCTATTTATAATTTTTTTTTATTTATTCCATTAAATTTTTAATTACCTCGATTAATCTAAACGGAATTTCATTAGGTTCAATTATTACATCTGCTTTCTTATAAATGTTTGATTCAAAGTAATTAGATAATTTTGTATATATAAGTATCGAATGAGCTCCAATATTGAGAGCTGCTTCAATATCTCTTCCCATATCTCCAATAACAGCAATTTCGGAGGCTTTTACAGAGATTTTTTCGCAAATAAGATTTAAATGATCAGGATGTGGCTTTGGATTGTCTATATTATCACGACCTATAATTACATCAAAATAATGCAAGAGATTAACTTTTCTAAGCGATATCTCAGCATTTTCTCGAGTGTTATATGTAAAAATGGCTTGTTTAAGATGGTGTTTCCTAGAGAATTCTAAAACCTCATTTATTCCCTCCACCATTGTAGCATTTACAGCAGCATCATACTCTACTTTCGCTATAACTGTATTTGCTTCATCCATTATTTTTTTTATTTTCGATTCAGTAAAATTTTCTGATTTAAAAAACTCTTTAGCTATTTGAACATTATCTAGAGCTTTAAACTCAATACTAAGTAAGGAATTGGGAACTCCATATTTGTGAAACACCTTAATTGCTTCTTTTCTTGCTTTTATGAAGTCAATTTTAAAATGAATTAATGTTCCATCTAAATCCCATACTATTGCCTTTATTGGTTCTCTTACCATCTAAAAAATCAAATCCGAATATATTGGACCTTGAGGAGTTAGTTCTGATTTCTTTAATTTTACTTCATTGATATTAAAGATACCAAATTCAAGATTTTTGTTTTCTTGGATGATCTTCTTAAAGGTATCAAAGTTTTTGTAGTTAATATTCTTAGATTTTAATCTCCCAATTGTTAAGTGTGCTGTAAATTCTTTTCTCTTATCTCGAGTAATGTTTAATTTCTCGTATAATATATCCTCAACTTTATCTTTAATATCTTGTAAAAATTGTATATTACCAATAAGTTTGATCCATAGGACAGAATATCGATTAAATTGACCCAACCCTTTCAATTTGAATCCAAATGTTTTTCCTTTAAAGAAATTTTCATTTATTTCTTCCTTTAGAATTTTATATATTTTTGGAGCTAAAGATTCAGAAATGTTACCCAAGAATTTAATAGTAATATGAAGATTTTTTGGTTCCACCAACTTAATTTTTGGTTGATTTTGTTTTAATTTCGAATATATTGACATAATTTTTTGAATTGGATCATTATCTTTTAACTCTATTGCTATGAACGTTCGAATCATAAAATTTTAAACCTCTTTCTCTTTATTCCAATATTTATATATCCTCCAATTTTTCCTATATATTTTACTTTTATGTTCTGGAATTAAGTGGATTTCCTCTAAATCGCTTAAATTCCTTGATTCTATTATTTTGATAATATCTTCTAGAAACATTATAACCATTTTACCACGAGTATTCGCATCAGCACTCGCATTATGAGGCATGAGTAAAATTCTTAATTCTGGATGTTTCTGCTTTATTCTTTTAAACCTTTTCAGAGTATTAGAATCGATTGGCTCAATAGGAAAGACATCAAATGCTATATTAATTTTGATTTCACCTTCTTCTAGAAGATCTAATAATGCGTCGAAATCAAGCACTAAACCTCTAGATGTATTTATTAAGAGAGCATTTTTTTTCATCAATTTTAATAAAGTTCTATTTACTATTTTTTCTGTATATTTATTCAATGGAATGTGAAGGCTTATTATATCCGCTTCTCTAAATATGTCTTCTGTCGTATCTTTGAATTCGATATTTGGATAATTCTTTTCAAATTCTTCCATGGGGCGAATATCATGATATATTATCCTTAAATCCCATGAATACAATCTTCTTACTACTTCTTTACCAATCTCTCCTAATCCTACAATACCAATGACTTTATTTGAAATTTTTGATGTTAAGTTTTGGTCTAAGTCCCATTTATCCATTGGAGTCCATTTATCGTTCCAGACAAAATTATGGTAATCAATTATATTTCTCAGATTTGCCATAATCAACGTGATAGCATAATCAGCAACTGTTTCATAAAGTACTCCTGGTGTGTGAGTAATAATAATATCATCCTGTTCTGTTTTTTGGATATGATTATATCCTGCGGTTGCTGTACAAACAGCAAAAACTTTTGAACTTTCTAGAATATTTGATAAAATTTTGTGGCTTAAATGACACCCTATTATATCAGGATTAAACTTTTGAATGATTTTTTGAATTTCAGCCTCATCAGGAAACCTGCCATTAAATACCTTTAATTCTGCTATACTATTTAATCTAGTCCATATTAATTGAATTTTTTCTCTAACATTGTGATCAATTTTGTTATTAGAGCCTATTTCTGAAGGTGTGAAGACATTTGAAGTAAAATATACCTTTGGCTTAACAACCATATACATTATCAGTTTTAGTGGGAATTTGAATTTTACTTGAAAAGAGAAGGGAAGTTAGCGTTTTATTTTTTCTGGAAGATAGAATTCGTATGTTTTTTTGAGTAACTTTGTTTTCAAGTAACGGTCAAATTTTCTTACGCTTTGGAAGATTACCCACATATTTTTATCACTTTTATAGTATTTTTGAACTTCCTCAATAGTTATACGTTCAATGTCGAATAAATCTGCCTCTTCTTTAAAAAAATCATTTATCATTTTAATTAATTCAGGAATTAATTCAGATTTTTGTTCTTTGATGAAATTAGCTATTAAATCGATAGTAACTTTTCTCAAATCATAATATCTACCTACAGTTTCTTCAAGAAAAAGAGCCTTTAATAACCATCTTAAAAAAGAGGGAGCACTTTTCAGAAAAAGTTCTGCTTGCATTGCTTCTTTACCATTAACTCTGAACATTGGAGTGCTTGTATCTAAATAATATAATCTTGTATCTTTATTCACTCTGGGATGATTTGAGTCATAGTCAATTATTGCAAAATTAGAGATTTGCCCATCAAGTCCTAAATCGAGAATACTATTTTTTTTGCTAAATTCCCATACCTTTTTAAACTCTTTCATGACCAGGAGAACTAGGGTCATTATTTCCTCTTTGTTAAGTAAATGAATTACTCTATTTCCAACTGAATTTGAATCGATTTTCTCTTGGACGCAATAGAATTGAATATTGCCTTTATAGTCTTTAAACCAAGCCACATCGTAATCAGGAATGTTTAATCCTACTCTATCTTTAAGCAATTGATTATACTTTCTATAAGCCCATATATGGCGTTTTACTTGTTCATCGGTATCAAAAATCGGAATCCTCTTATAAGCTAAATGCAAAGGATCGTTTAAAATTTCGAAAACTAAACTGATTTCACCATAACCTAATACTTTTATCGGAATCCTTCCTTTCTCGGGGTGAATAGTGTCTATTGATTTCTCTAAATCCCTTAGAAGGTTAATATCAATATTCATGTTTAAATCACATTTGATAAATAAATAAAACTTTCATCCCTAATCTATATAAAATTATCCTATCATTGAAATAATTAATTGGATGTTAATTCAGTTAATAAAAAAAATAAAATTATATTAGAAATAAAACTTTAAACTATAACTACATTAAGTAATTTTTATTAATTTATTAAGTGGATTTGCAAATGGCACGCCCTCTATGGTTTGTTGAAGTATTAAAGAAAGCATTTCCAAAAGTAAAGTTCATCGCGAAGTTAACTAGAATTCCCATTCTTGGTAAGGTTTTTGATTTTCTACTTTTTAAGGGTGATGAAATCATTTATTTACCTCTAGATAAAATTGTTGAAATAAATGAAGAAATTGGATTACAGTCAGATATAGTATTACCTTCAAAGGTTTTAGAACATTTTATAAACAAATCTAAATATCATTGGATTATGAATTTTTGTATATGTAGAGAATCTATGCAATGTAATGACTATCCTCGTTCATTGGGCTGTCTTTTTCTAGGAAAGGCAGTTTTAGGGATTAACCCGAAACTTGGAAGGAGAGTATCAAAAGAAGAAGCCTTGAAGCATATAGAAAAATGTAGAAATGCTGGTTTGGTTCATATGATCGGACGAAATCTATTAGATAAACAATGGTTAGGGGTAAAACCAGGGCATAAACTTCTTTCGATTTGTAATTGTGACCCTTGTTGTTGTTTATGGAGAGTTTCGCCAGTGTTAGCTCCTAAGATAGGTTCCAAGGTGCAGAAAATGCCTGGAGTTAATGTAAGAGTGACAGACGCGTGTACTGGTTGCGGCACATGTTTAAACGATGTATGCTTCGTTGATGCTATTTATATAGATAGTGATCATGCAATAATTAGTGAAGAATGTCGTGGATGCGGACGTTGCGCGGATATGTGTCCTCAAAATGCTATTAAGCTAACTATAACAAATAAAGATTTTATTAAAAAATCGATTAAAAAGATAGAGAAAGTAATTGATGTTTTATAAGTAAATTAAATCTCTATTCCGTTCATTTTAGCAAAAACTTTGTATAATCCTTGAGTACCAAGGTTCTCTAAACCCATGGCAATAGCTGAAAGATAAAATTGATAAGCTAATGCTAACCCAGGGAGGGCTAAATTCATATTTTTTGCCTCTTGCAGCGCTATTCCCATATCTTTTACAAAGTGTTTTATAAAAAATCCAGGATCAAAATTTTTTTTTACAACTCTAGGACCTAAATTATTGATTGACCAACAACCAGCGGCTCCCTTACCTATTACATCGATCACTTCATTTAAATCATTTCCAGCTTTATAAGCGTATAAAAGAGATTCCACAACTCCAATCATAGTTGTAGCAATAAGAATTTGATTACTCATTTTAGTATGTTGTCCTGCTCCAGCATTACCCATATATGCTATATTTTTTCCCATTAGTTTGAAAAAAGGCAAAACCTTTTCATAAGTATTTTTATCACCTCCCGCCATTATAGCAAGACTTCCTTCACGGGCTCCTATATCGCCTCCCGAAACTGGCGCATCTATAGAATAAACATTTCTTATTTTGGCTTGTTCATATATTTTCTTGGCTAATGTTGGTTCTGAGGTGGTCATATCCACGATAATTGAATTTGGCTTTGTACTGCTTATAATTCCCATTTCCCCAAAATATACTTCCTCAACATCTTTTGGATATCCTACAATTGTAAAAATAATGTTACTATTTTCAGCCACTTCTTTTGGGTTTAAACGCCAAATAGCTCCCATCTCAATTAAGCCTTCTGCTTTTCTTTTTGTTCGATTATAAACTGAAACTTCGTATCCAGCTTTTATTATATGACTACACATAGACTTTCCCATAACACCAGTTCCGATCCATCCAATTTTTTGCTTCATTTTTTTTCCACCTGAAAGATAATTAATATATTTAATATAAGCTTGTAAATGTTTATTAACTTAAAAATCAAAAATACCTTTCTTAATATTATCAATTCTTGTTCGATGTTTTAATGCAGAAACAGCCTGAACAGTTTCCTTTATAGAATGGAAAGTAGGAATATAGGCTAATTCCAAAGATTCAATTATTAATTCATATTTGGAAACAAAGGGTATAAAACAAACAACCGGTTTATTTTTACTTATTACAATGTTAGCAATTCTTCTCCCAATTTGATGTGAAATATTTGGGGGGTACGGTAGGATTAACAAAATTATACATTCGATTCTTGGGATATCAGATAAATATCCTATTATGTTTTCAATATCTTGATCGAGTACAGAACCCGTGAGATCAATAGGATTGTTAAAAGATGCTATTTCTCTTACCACAGGGCTGACTATTATCTTCATTTCTTTTTTTTCTTCTTTAGTGAAAATAACGGGTTTCAAACCGTACTTACTTAGCATGTCTGCTGCGATTACTCCATGTCCACCTGATACAGATACAATAACCACATCTCCATAAGTTATTACATTCTTTCCAAAAGGATTCTTTCGATGAGCAAGTACGTCATAGACTTTTAGACTTGTCAATAGCTCTGTCTCAGAATGTGGGTTTATGATTAGAAACTGTTTTAATGCATCTTCTAGTATTTTATAATTGACTGCCAGACTAGCGGTATGAGAAAGAGTGGCTACTTTTCCTTCTTTTGTTTTTCCTCCGAAAAATGTAACAACAGTATCTTCTGATTCTTTTGCTAGCTCAAGAAAAGCTCTTGCCCTTCCTTGCTTAAATCCTTCTAAATAAAAGGCAATATTAGTTGACTCTTTATCATGTTTACTAAAATATTCTAACAACATGGCTTCATCAACTACTGCTCTATTCCCTATTGATACTGCTGTAGATACCCCAATATGTCGTTCGTAAAACTTATGAAAAAATTGATCCACTAAAACACCTCCACTCTGGCTTATAAGCGCAACAGATCCCTTTAAAGGTCGAGAAATACGCTCTGTGGGCATAAAAATTGTATCTAATAAGGGAGGAGCATAGACTCCTAGACAATTAGGACCTAAAACAGCAATTTCATTTTCAAATGCAATTTTTTCTAATTTATCTTGTCTCTTTCTGCCTTCGATGCCAATTTCGGCAAAACCACCACCAATTATAACGCTTGCGGGAATTTCCAAGTCAGCACAATCCTGAATATATCCTAGAGTATCATCCGGTCCTACTGCTATTACTAAAAGATCAGGAATATCTGGTAATTTATCTAATCGCTCATATAATTGTATTCCTTCTATTTCGCCTCCAGTTGGATATATTCCATAGACCTTCACATCCATTTCAAATTCATTCTTCACTAATACTATTCTTCCGGGACTTAATGGATTCTTTTTCGATATGCCAACAACAGCCATTGATTTTGGTTTGAACAATTTTTCTAAATCCATCTTATTTAACCTTTGAAGTTGAAACGTAAAATTAAATCGTAAAATCTTATAGTTTATTATTTTAGGTCATAGATAAAGATTTATTAAGAGATAAAAGAAATAAGATCAATTTATAAAAAAAATATTATGATCTGTATGAATAAGGGAAATTCACATACCGAAGGAAAAAAGTTTTCATATAAACGCGCTATTTCATATGGGATAGGTCAAATTGCGGATATTTCATCATATCAGGCTTTTACGTTCCTAACATTTACATTTTACTTCGCAGTTGTGAGGATTGATATTCTATGGATATCCATTGGATTTATAATTTGGTCTATCTGGAACAGTTTTAATGATACGATTATTGGATACCTTTCAGATACGACGAAGTCAAAATGGGGTCGAAGATTTCCTTGGATAATGCTCTCGTTATTCCCTATAGCATTAATTTTGATATTTTTATTTACACCTCCGATTACATGGGGTATCAGCAGTTCTGTCTCGAATTTCATATATTTTCTATTTATAATTATTATTTTTGAACTGTTTTTTACAATGTATGATATTAATTTTACAGCATTATATCCTGAAATTTTCATTACTGTAGAGGAAAGAACAAAGGGGAATAATGTAAGACAGTTGTTTGCCATTATTGGTTTAATTGCGGCTTTTATATTACCTGGAATTTTCATTTCTAGTTATACAAGCCCTCAACCTGGTGAGTATCCTTTTTATGGAATGATTGTAGCCATTATAATCATTATTCCCGGTTTATTGTTCTTAAAATTTTCACCAAAAGAAAGATCAGAATTTCGAGAAGAGTATAAACACGCTCCTAATTTTTTCAATACGCTTAAGTTTTGTGTTAAAAGTAAAAGTTTTATGAGATATATCCCTGCAGAAATCGCAAATTGGTTTGTGTATGGAATGTTGCCTGTGATTGTCCCGTTATATGGTGAATTTATTTTGGGATTTCCATCAATAATAATTTCTTTATTACTAGGAGCGACATTCTTATCAACAGCAATTTTCATGACGCTATTATGGAAACCATTGGTTCAGAAATTGGGTCCAAGAAAATCTTGGTTAATATCTATGAGTATCTGGATTGCAACTCTAACACCTTTATTTTTCTTGAATTCAAGTATGCCTTTTTTAGAAGTCATTGCATTTATTGTGTTCTTTTTGATAGGAATTGGCTTATCTGGTTCTCTCTACATTATTGATATAATTATAGCAGATATTATTGATGAAGATGAAGTTAAGAGTGGAATAAGAAGAGAAGGAGGATTTTATGGTATAAATATCTTTTTTCAAAGATTCGCAACCGTATTTATTTTTTTAATTATCGGTCCCGTGTTTCTAATTGCAGAATATCCTTATTTTACCGGAAGTATGACACCACAAATTGAATTTGGTCTAAGAAGTTTGATGTTTATATATCCTGCAATAGCTTTAATAATTGCAATAATAGCTATCTACTTTTATCCTTTAGACGGGGAAAGATTAAAGCAGGTTAAAGAACAGAGAGAAAAAATTCATCAAGAAAAAAAATCAAAGACCTAAAGAGTGAAACCGATTAATGAGAACTATAAGAATGGAAGAAATGAATTGGGTGGATATAGGGGAAGCAATCCATAAAGGATTTGATAGTGTTGTAATTGGTGTTGGTTCTACAGAGCAACACGGACCTCACCTTCCTACTCAAACTGATGCAGTTATCGCAGATATCTTAGCCAACAAAGTCGCAAAAAAATTAGGGAATGCATTGCAAGCTCAAACAATTAGAATTGGTTGTTCAGAACATCATTTATCATTTCCAGGCACAATATCTTTAAAAAAAGATACTCTTAAATCGATAATATTTGATTATATTAGCAGCCTTTCTCACCATGGTTTTAAAAAAATTATTTTTATTCCTAGTCATGGTGGAAATTTCGAACCTTTAAGAGAAGTAATTAATGAGATACAACCTAAATATCCCGAGGTAAAGCTAATTGGAGGTACTAATTTAATGAAATTCATGAACTATTTATTTAAAATTGCCCAAGATATGGGTATAAGTAGAGAAGAAGCAGGAGGTCATGCTGGGGAACTAGAAACTTCACAGATGTTAGCAATAAATGAAGATCAGGTAATAAAGAATCGTTTTAAAGCGGGGTATGTTGGATCAATTGATTTAAATACCCAAAAGCTACTTTTTGAAAAAGGGATGACGGCTTTATCAAAAATTGGAGTTATAGGTGATCCAACTAGGGCAGAAATTAAAAGAGGAGAGATTTATATCGAAAAATTAGTTGAATATATCCTAGAACATATTAATAGCTTAAATTCTGATTAAATATATAAAAAAAATAATTAAGAAATTATTAGATAAAAAAACACGTTGTTGTAGATTACCAGAGCTATTATACCTATAGCTGAAGCTAATAGCATTCCTCTTTTAACCTGTTTTGATAAGGTTTCATCAACAAAGGATCCCATAAAGGAAGACAATGAAAATAGTACTAAACCTATATTTTGAAACATTAATGACAATGTTGAGAGAATATTCATTAAATTGGTGTATGCTTCATAATCAGGATCACCAAATGAAACTGGTGGAATATAATTAGCCACACTAGTTACTACAAGCCCAACTATCATTAATGCTAAAGATGAGATAAAAATTCTAATATAATGTCTTTTTAAAGGAGAAATAGCCCTCACCTTATTTTACGTAAAATATAGAATTAATCTGTTAAAGATTACCAAAGCGATAATTCCTAAAGCTGAAGCAATAATCATTCCTCTTTTTACTTCTGGTGAAATTGTTTCATCGACAAGAGCTCCGATAAAAATGGATAAGGTGAATAATACTATGCCTAAATTCTGAAAAAGTGTTGCTGATGTTGTTAAGTTCCTCATTAGCGATGAGTATTCTTCATAACCTGGATCCATAAACGAAACTGGAGGAATAAAGTTAGCTACACTAGTTATTACAAACCCAACTATCATTAATGCTAGAGATAATACAAAAATCCAAACATACTTTTTTTTTAAAAGATTTCTTGACATTGAATAGTCACCTAATTTTAATGATAAATTTATACCAAGAAATTTAAGTTTTTATACTTTTGTAAAAAAAGCTTTTAAATTATCTTGATTTTAATTTTATAAGTTTAGAAATTCCTTTATTTATCCTTACTAGGATTTCTTCTAAATCAATCTCTTTTACTATTAATGGGGGCATTATAATTATGGTATCTTTTTTATTTCCACAATAATTTAGCAATACTCCCTCTTTTATGATCGAGATCATTGATATCATGCTATTCTCTTCTTCATAGAATTCAATTCCCCACATAAGACCTCGACCTCTTACTTCTTTGATGAAGTTTGGATTTTTTTCAGCTATATTTTTAAGGCCCTCACCAAAAATTTTCCCCATCTTTTTAACATGATCTAAAAATTGTGGATCTGATTGAATTTCGAGCATCTTTAAAGCCACTACACACCCTAGCTCCGCTCCTCCTGTCGTTGAAATATGAATAAAGGGGTCATCCTTGAAAACAGCCTTTTCTATAAATGGTTTATAGCTACATGTTGATAAGGGGTAAATACCCGCACTCATTCCTTTACTTAAGACCATAAAATCAGGAACCACTTTTTCATTAGGATATAAACCACCATAAATAGCCCACATAGATCCAGTTCTTCCAAGACCAGCTTGAACTTCGTCAATAATCATCATAGCACCTATATCGTCGCAAATGTCTCTCACTTCTGAGAAATATCCTTCTTGTGCGATTAAAACACCTGCTGTGGCGGGAATTGTTTCTAAAATCACACAAGCAGTTTCTTTATTTACAGCATTTCTCATCGCTTCGCCATCTCCAAAAGGAATTTGTTTAAATCCAGGTAAATTCCATAAAAAATTTTCTTTAAAACTAGGATCTCCAGTAGCTAATGCAAATCCTGTATGACCATGATATCCCCCTACTGCAGAAATGCATCCCCTTCTTTTTGTATATGCTCTCGAAAATTTTATGGCACAATCTATTGCTTCGCCTCCGCTCACTCCAAATGTTGTTTTACTAATATCTCCAGGCATTAATTCTGCTAACTTTTTGCCCAAAAGAGCTCGCTGTTCTGAGAGTAGCTGATGGTCACCTAAATCTAACCCCTCATCTAAAGCTTCTTTAAGAGTATTCACTATTATAGGATTACAATGACCTAAATTAAAAACCCCTCCTGAGGAACGACAATTATATAATTCTAATGGAGGGTCTGATGGTTTTAAACCTTCTATTGTTTTAAGCATTACACCATCTCGCTCACCAGGAATTAACCCTAATCCCGCATTTTTGAAAAACCGGGTTTTCGGACCATTGACGTATTTAATATATAATTTAAGTAATTCTTTTTGTGGTAAAGTGCCAATATATTTTTTCTTTTTATTCATAATTGTAATATTAAATTGTAATATTAATTAAACTTTTAATTAAAATCAGGAAAATAATTATTATTTTGTCATAGAAGAAGATATCTCAACTTGATTTCCTTCTCTTTCTAAGGGTATCTTTAAGAATGTGAGTTTCAATACGACGTAAAGCAACTTCATCTTTTTTTGGGATGAGTTCATAAAGTTCTTCAAGATCCTCTAAGTCTAGAAGTTTAAGGAAATCATTTTTTAATAAATAACGATAACCATCAAAATTTTCTTCTTTAAGATATAGAGTAATTTCATCCTTGATGATTTTTTTTGCTTTAGTAATCCCTCTTTCAATCAATTCATTGAGTAATGGATACCATAATCTTCGCTTTTCCATCATGGTGAAATCCACGTTTTTTTCAAGCCAATCTTCGAATATTACTTCTAATTCTTCACTCGAGAATAAATTTAAGTACTGTTCATTTAGGTAAAAAATTATTGTATTGTAATTTTTAGAGGCTAAACGTGTAGCAATACTCTCCTTCAATCGAATAATTGCTTTTTTATCACCTAAGAATGCCAGTTTCTTTAATAGTGGTATTGACAAACTGCTATGAAGAATTCTAAGATCATAAACATGTTCATACCATGCTTGAAGATTGGAACAATGACCGATAAACTCAGAAATAGGATCGATTAAATCATGGTCTCTTTCATGATTTTTATCCATTTTATTATATATTTCAAATGCTTCATCAATTGAATCAATCTGATCAAATTTAGAAAAATCCTTATTAGTGAGATTTAACAGGAGATATTTGCATTGATGGAAGGGTTTCTCATTCACATATATGACTGTCTGGCCCTTTATCAATTTTAAACTAAGGTACTTATTAATCTTAAATTCTCTTTCTTCAGGAAAGTTCTCTAGATTTAGATTATATGTCCTGTCTCTGAATTCCTGTAAGAATCTATCATGATATTTAGAAAAAACTTTAGTTTTTTTATAGTGGGGTTTTTCACTGTTACGAATATATCTCATATCAGGTAATTTTTCTATTGCTTCCATAGACTCTATATTAAAGGCATCAAGAAATTCTTGAATTTCATCTCCTTGGTCCACAGATACTATTTTACATTGATGAAAATGAGAATTTTTCGCTAATTCTCCTTGAATTTCTCGTGCTACTTTAGAACTTATAAATCTTTTTTTTACTGATGATTTTGCTCCTTTCCAAATGAAAATCCTTCTTAGATCCTCTCTAACAAGGATTAGGACTTGTTCTGGTCTGAGATGATTTACTAAATCTTTCTCAGAGAAATCTAACTCTTTATATTTTCCAGTATCCTCCAATTCGAAAGCAAAAAAGGTTCTCAATTCACTCATGAATTTATAAAAAGCACTTTTAGTGATAGAATCTTTCTTATTTTCTAGTAGAGTGCATAAATTTATGTTTTTCTAATAAAATAGAATTCTAAATATTCTTCATTGAAAGTTAGATAATTATGTATAAAAAAATTTAATTTTTTGACTGAGGCTTATAGCTCGTTGTTTTTCGTGGACTTTTTTATAGAGATTTAAAAAGATAGGATTGAAGTAAATGAGGAAGCACAATAAAAATTTAAATAGGAAATTGAAATGGGGTTGATTAAAAATTACCGAGTATAGGTTTAGATTGACCGGAGTTCCTCCAGATCAAGCAATCAAATTGATAGAATTAGATCCAAATAGTGTGGTGGCAGAAGTTAAAAAAACAGTTCAGCGGGAATACAAATTAAATCCAATATTAGCAATTCAATTCATTTTTAAAGGTAAAGTCCTACCTGATGAATTAAAGTTCGCAAGAATAGGCATACATCCGAAAAAGGATGTAATTACTGTAATGGCTACTCAAGCCGGTGGAACTAAAGTAAAAGGAGATGCTATATTTAGCTTATTTAATAAAAATATAAAAAGGAATTAATAAAAAAATATTTCAATTAAAGTTATTTTTTTCTAGAATTCGTAGCCACACTTCTTGCAGACATGCTTCTTCGCATACATGGGGATATGACCAACATATGACAAGACTTTTGATTTATCTTCTACTGTTTTAATGTTATTCCCGACCGCACCGCACAATTCTCTCTATACCGGTATTCGGTAAAGATTTGGGCATGTGATGCGTTCTTCGCTAGCAAAACCCCCTGCTCCTATTTCAGGTGGTTTTAATTCTTGAAGTTCGCCTTCTACTTCTTCTATGTGAGCGGTTTGAGCTTTAACCAATTTATCTTTTTCGTCCACGCTGGAAGTTAATTCTTGAATCTGATTATCTTTTTGAATTAAAAGGTTATTAAATTCCTGTATTTGCTCACTTAAGGTATTATTTTCTTCTTGGAGTACAGTAAGCTTAGAATTCAATTCCTGTACTTCGGATGTTAACTTGTTTAACTGCGCTTGATTTGACGCTCCACTACTTTGAGCTTCAGCAAGTTGCTTTTCTAGTTCAGCAATCTTTGAGTTGGCAGAATCTAATTCTGAAGGAAGGTTTTCTAATTCAGATAGCTGTGATTTAACATTACTAAGTTCAGATTCTAAGGCATTTTTTTCAGTTTTGGTTTGCTCGAAGGTTAATTTAACATTATTAAATTCTGATTTTGTTGCATCTAATGTAGATTTTGTAGAATTTAGATCGTTCACGGTTTTCTCAAGAGCGGCTTTAGTTGATTTAAGATCTCCTTGGGTTTTACCTAACTCGGTTTTAGTTTCACTTAGTTGCTTTTCTAAGTCATTTACCTTCGATCTCAAATCTAATAGGAAACGTCCTTCAACCTTTTGACTCTTTTCGGGATGCTCTTCCGCTTTGGACCAATCTATTGACACTCTATTTCACCAAATCCTAATTTTTGAATTTTTTTTCTAATATATTTTTTTGGTTTTAAGTATTATATAAGGTATCTGTTTTTTATTTGTTTCTTTTATGAGGTACTATATATTTAAATCATGGTATATACAAAAATTATAAACTTAATATAACAGTAATGTGAAATATTAATTATCTCATTATGACATTAATATCTTGAGTTATTTGTATTAAAATTGAGTGATTTTAATGGCAGAGGGGTTCAAACCAAGTTTTGAGATTAAATTCTTATCAACTTCCGGAGTATATAAAACATCATTTACTTTAATTATAATCCTACAATTGTTCATAGGAGGGCTTGTATTAGTATTAGTAAATTTATGGTTTATAAATAGCCTTTATTTCCTTTTAACAGGAAACCAATTCTATCCAGTAGCATTAAGACCCGACTGGTATTATTGGTTATTGCTTCCTTTAAATATATACGGTAATATATTCTTATTTACATTTACTATCATTTCATTCTCAGCAGTAATCTTTAGAATCTTAAATAAGCTGTCTCCACCAAAAGAAGGAGTTTTTGAAAGAGGAAGTAAAGATTGGAAATACATGCATAGAAGATTTTGGACAGTTTATTTTCCAGTGTGGTTAGCAAGAGCCTTACCTCTGCCATGGATGGATATAATATGCTACCGCTTTTTTGGCATAAAAGTCGGAAAGAATGTCGTATTATATGAAGGATATGTAGATCCTGTTTTTGTAGAAATCGGAGATTTTACTATGACTTCTCTGAACATATGTATTTTTTCACATCTTATTTATCATGATAAAGTAATTATTAAAAAAGTAAAGATAGGTAGAGCATGTATTGTAGGACCCCATACTATCATAGCTCCAGGGACTATCATGCAAGAGGGAGCTGTTTTGGGAGTAAATAGTTATACTTGGATAGGACAGGAATTAGAGGGAGATATAATTCATGTTGGAACTCCAGCTCGTCTAAAATTGCCAATTCAAAGTGTAGAAGAATCTTTGAAAAAGGCAGAAAAAGTAAAAGTAGAGAAAGATGGGGAGGGATAAGTTAAAATGTTTCAACCAGCAAGTATGAAAGGAGATTCACCAACTCCAGTTGATGAGAGAATAAGAAATAAATATCTATTTTTCTATATTCTGATAATCATTGCAAGTTTTTTTCCCTGTTCTATATTCGAATATTTCTATTTTATATTTCTCTGGAGAGGTGATTTAATTTTTTTATTCTTTTTTCTTTTACCACTTAATTTTTTAGCTTTGATTTATTTACTTCAATTTAGTGCTATCTTATTTTCTAGCTTAGTTTTAAGGATAATAAATTTGATACATTTACCAAAAGAAGGTTATTTCAAGAGAGATGTTAAAGATAAGGATTATATTTATTGGAATATCAGAAATATTATTAAAAAGTGGCCCTTGTACGTAGCTGCGACAAATCCATTTCCTTGGTGTAAGAATAGATTTACATTGAGATTTTTTGGAGTAAGAATTGGGAGAAAAACAATATGTGATAATAGTTGGTTATCCTCAGAATTTGTGTTTATTGGTAAAAATGTAATAATTGGCATGAATTCGACAGTTATAACTTTTGGTATTGAACAAGATAATTTCATTATTAAAAAAATTGTAATTGAAGAAGGTGCTTCAATAGGAGCTAAATGTGTGCTTTTACCTGGCACATTAGTTAAAAAAAATGCAAAGCTATCAGCCCATTCCTATACTAATTATGATGATATTCTACAAGAAAATTTAATCTATTCTGGACACCCAGCAAAATTAATAACAAAATAAATGATTATGATCACAGAAAAAAGCCTTAAAGTAGATACTACAGGACATGTTAACAAAAGGAAAAGGCTTGTTATTGTTTCAGATACACATATTACTCGTTGGGAGGGTGCATTTAACCTCCATGCTTTTAATATAGGAATTAAAAAGGTTAATAAAATACGAGGTGTTTCTCTTTTTCTCCATTTAGGAGATATTACTCATAATGGCACTCTTTTAGAATATGAATATGCAATGGAGCAATTTGAAAAGTTTAAACCCATTTCTAATAGCCCAATGATGATATTAATAGGAAATCATGATGCATTGAATGTTGGTTATCTTCTTTTTGAAGAAATGATAGGTAGAAGGCATTATGAATATGAAGATGACGAACTATATGTAATAGGGATTGATAGTACAAAACCAGATTTACCAGGGGGAATTATTCATCATAATGTAAGAGAAGCTGTTAGAAAGAGATTAATGGAACCAGAAAGAGAAAACAAATTTAAGATAGTGTGTTTTCATCATCAACTAATTCCAATACCCAATACAGGGAAAGAGCGTTCTGCCATTGATGATTCAGGAGATATGCTTAAAATGCTCCTAGAAGAAAAAGTAGATTTAGTTTTAAATGGTCATCGCCATACCTCAAATTTGTATACCGTAAGCAGTAGTGAAAAAGATTTATTAATCTTTAATGCGGGGACATTTTGTTGTAATAAAACTAGATATAGGGATTTATTTTCGTATGCAGTTATTGATATAGAAGAGAATCGAGTAGAATTTAAGATTTTACCTGTTCTAGATACAAATTCTAAAAAAGAGATTTTCCGTGAGATTAATTATTATGTTCCATTAAAGCTTGAAAAAGTAAAAGAACCAATATGCCGGTTTATACAAATATCGAATTCATTAGTTTCTGAAGAAGACCAGGAGAATGAAACTGTTTTTGATAAAGCAATAAATACAATTAATCAAATGAATAATGTTGATTTAATCGTCCATGCAGGTAACTTAACTAAAAATAGCTATAAAACAGAATATCAAATTGCTAAAGATAAATTAGCTCGATTTAATTTCCCTTATATTGTCGTTCCGGGATATACTGATTCAATACCTCCAGCTTGGGAATATTGGAGTCAATATATTGGTGAGTCTGATCCATTTTACGAAAATGAAAAACTATTCTTTCAAGGTATTAATTCCACTACTTTAGATTCTACAATTGGTTTCATTGGGCGAAGAAGATTAAATAAGTTTATTGAAAAAGTTTTGTCATTAAGCCATGAGAAGATTTTTGGAGTTTGTTGTTTTCATAGCTTAATTCCTACGCCGTTAAGTGTGTGGAGAACTGAATTAATCGATTCAGGGGATGTATTATCTCAATTCGCACTTTCTCAGATAGATTTGGTTTTAAATAGTTCGCCGAGTATCTCTTTTAATGTGAAAATAGAAAATACTGTAATCTCAAATGGAGGGAATCTTGGCTCAAAACGTTTTGACCCTGTTTTTATTGAGATAGAATTGTTTGAAAAGGGACTAGTTATACTTAAAGAGCACAATATAAGAACTGGAGAAATAAGGATTATTGGAAATTATTATATATCTATTTTAATATGATTTTGGTTTAAAAGAGTAAACTTATATTAATAAAAATATAAAATTAAAGGATTTTTTTCTAAAATATGGAAAATATGCACATTTTACCTGAATATAATTTAATACTAATACGCTATGGCGAAATTTGGTTAAAATCTCAGAAAGTAAAAATGAGAATGCTAAAGATTTTAATAAATAATATTAAAAAAATGCTAAAAAAAGAAAATATTTCATTTCTTAAATACCAAATAAGCAAAGATTCTTCTCGAATTTTCTTTTTTTTTAAAAATGAAGTCATTCCAAAAGCATTAGAAGTATTAAGTAACGTTTTTGGTATTTATTCTCTCAGTCCTTGTTTAAGAACATCAAATAAGTTGGAACATATATCTCAAAGAGCTATTGAAATAGGAAACTATATCTTAAAAGAAAAAGACTCATTTGCGATTCGAGTGAAAAGATCTGGAAGACATGATTATAGTTCAATTGAAGTTGCTAAGGATATTGGAAAGGCTGTACTTGATAATTTTAGTAGTTTAGATTTAAAAGTTAATTTGACATCTCCAAAGAAAGTCATCTTTATAGAAATCCGTGATGAATTTTCATATTTATTTTCTGAAATTGTTAAAAGTAATTGGGGGGGACTCCCCATTGAGAAGCAAAAAAAAGTTGCTGTAATGGACATAGGAAGGTTACCTGATTTAATATCTGGATTTCTTCTAATGAAAAGAGGATGTTTAGTCTATCCTGTGTTATTTGAGATGACACAAAAGCGAGAGATATTTAATATTTGGTTGTCTAATTGGAAAGAAATAGCAAATTACATTCCTTTCTCCCCATTTACATTAAGGAGGGTAAATTTATTAAATATTTTAAAAATTGCGTTTAAGAAAATCAAAAATGAAAAGTATATATGTGGAATTTGCAGATTAATAAGATTTGATGTTTTATCAAGATTAATTAGAACAATGGGTACAAATACCGATATAAAAATTAGAGGTATTACTGATGGAGTAAGTCTTAATAAATCAACTCTCTGTCCAGATCATGTTGATTTGGATTCAATAGCTTTAAACTACTTATTTTCAGAATACCCTATTTTCACTCCAATTATTGGGTTGGATTTGGGTGAAATTGACGAGATAAAGGGTAAGATTTCGAAAGATTTAAAAGAATTTGATTATTGTGAACTAAAGCCAAAAGAACAAGAATTTGAACTAAAAGTTTTGGAAAATTTGTATGCATCTTTAGAATTAACTGACATAATTCAGCAGGCAGTTCAAAATGTAGAAGAAATTAGAATAATTTGATAGTATTACTTTTTATTAGAAAAAGCCTTAAAAATGAATTAAGTTTTATAAGTTATAGAAGAAGTTAATGGAAAAGGAGTATTTCCTTTAAAAATTTGTCAAGAGAAAAAGAATGGCTAAAGTCGAATTAAATTTGTTGAATATTTTTGCCTTAAAAATTAAAAAAAATACATTAATTTATGAAGGTAAAACTGTTGGTGATATAATCTCTCAATTTTTATCTGAATATAGTGAGAAATTAGATGAAAATACATTAAGCAAAAATAAGAAAAAACTTAGCCCTTTAATGGTGATTCTTTTAAACGGTAGAAATATCACCTATCTGAAGAATTATAAAACAAAGTTAAAGGATGGCGATAAGCTTTATATTTCATTTCCCATTTCTGGTGGCTAAGACGACTTTATTTTATTCGTACTTACTCTTATAACTCTTAATTCTGATTTTTCACATGAAAAAAGTAAGAATTTATTAGTATATACTGCAATTAATAATTTGTAAAATTTTTACAATCTTGAAAAATTAGGTGATAGATTATTACAAAAAAGCTAGGTTTTTTGGGCTTAGATAATGCAGGTAAAACTAGTATTATTACAGCTATAACGAAACGTTTTGGGTTTGAGGATGAAGTATTTAAATTAATGCCAACACGCAGAGTTGTACGCGATGCGTTTAAATTCCTAGGTATTGAGTTTATTAGGTTGGATTTCGGAGGACAAGCCCAATATAGGGAGGAATACTTAAAATATCCTCATAAATACCTTTCTGGCTTGGATCTAATATTCTATGTTGTTGATGTTCAAGATTATGCGAGATATGTCAAAGCAATCGATTTTATCGATCAGATTTTGCTCTTTTTTAAGGAGGAACAAGATTATCCTCCCATTTGTGTCTTATTCCACAAATTTGATCCTCCAATTAAAAAAGATAAAGAATTAAATAAAAAGATTTTACCAATCAAACAAGCTTTGACAAGATATAACCATGATTTTGATATATTCTTTTTTGAGACAACTATTTATGATATAAAATCAGTAATGGATGCTTTTTCGAGTGGTCTTTCATTACTTTTTGAAAAATTGGAATTGGTTTCTAAGTTATTTGCTGAATTAAGTAAAAATTATAATGCGATACTTATTGCACTTTTTGATGTTAAAGGAATTACAATTGGAGAATATTATCGTCCTCACTTACATTTAATAGAAAAAGTAAGAATTTATGACAAATATCTCAAGGTGCAAAAAAGAATTATTACCCAAAATAAATCATTGCTAGAATTTTCTGATAAATTTGAGAATGGAGATCGCTACACTGGAATTGTTGAAGTGCTAAAATTCGATAATTTAGATTTTTATTTATTATTCATTCTTGAAGAGGACAAGGATAATTTACAAAAAACTATAGAAATTTTAGATAAAATTGAGGCAGCCAAACCTCAAATGGAAAATATAATTTTACAAATTATTCAATAGAACTATTTAAATTGAAAGTTTTTCATAAACAATTCTAATTCCTCTTTAGAAGGAGCCGTTTGTTTTGTTATTTTGTAGATTGCTGAAAATGTAGCAAACTTTATACACGAATCTAAGATTGCTTTTAATTTATTCGAGTTTTTTACTGTTAGCAAATCAGTTAATTCCTCTTTATTTGCAACCAACTCATATATCTTTGCTAAAAATCCTGCAGCATAGCAATCCCCTGCTCCAGTCCTATCAACAATTGCATCCACTTCTATTCCTGGAAAAGTAATAGTAAAATTATCTGTTTTCACATGAGATCCATCTTTTCCAGCGGTGTAAATCCTTATAAAGGCAAATTTCTTGAATTTTTGGTCTATTTCTTCTATAGCGGCTTTTTGTCCTAAAATTAGATAGGCATCTTTTACATTTAGAAATAAGAGATCTTTGCGATTTTTAATCAAATTTGATAAATGCTTAAGATTGTGAATCTTTTGTCTCTCCACGTTAAAAGCGGTAATCAAACTATAATTTGAACCTCTTTCAAATAGGTCTATAAATTTTTCAGCAAGAGGAGTAGAAAATATGATTTTAGCATTTATGAAGATCTCATCTTTCAAAAAAATCCCATCAAAATTCATTTTGTCTTTTAAATTTGGGGCTAAATGTATTTTTGTGGTGAATTTTGATTTTATTATTGTACTAACTGGTGTTATCTCATTTATTTGAAAAATTGAGTCTGTGTTAACTCCTATATCCCTTAATTCTTTAATCATCCAATCGCTTCCTCTCCCGATTACACTCACTAGCTTAGTATTAATTCCTAACTTAGCAAGAAATTCCGCAGAGTTATTACCATTTCCACCTCTTTTAAAATAGCATAAACCCATTACTTTTTTAGGGGTATTGGCAATCCCTTTTTTTACAAATTTCTCTAAGATTGTCTTATTCAAATCATCTGGGTTATATCTAATAAGATTTACTAAATTATTTACGATTTCTTCAACTATTTGTTCATAAAATTCACTTTCATAATATAAATCTTGATGTAATTCACCAATAATTATAATATTATTCGTTTCTATTCGATTCACCCTTTCTTAGATAACTTAAACGCAGATGGAGGGATTCGAACCCCCGAGCGCTCACGCGCACCGGCTTTCTAAGTAATTTAACCACTCGAGGCCGGCGTCTTACCATCTAGGCTACATCTGCTTAATTAGGTTAAATATCTGGATAGATAAGTTATAGTGAATATCTTTAATAAGAATTAATTCGGAAAAATATAAATTTGTTTCCAAACAAGGTTAATAAATTAAGTAAATTAGGCGTAATTAATAATTCTAATAGAATAAGTTTAGGAATTTCAGAGGTTAAGATTTGAGAACATAAATTTTCAATTTTAATGCGGGATCGTATAACTCTATTAGACCTTCTTCCTCATAATGCTTTAATAACAATTGGGCAGTGGATAATCTAATATCATACTTTAAAGCAATGTCTGAGGCTAATATTGTCTTCTTTTTCTTTAATGATTCTCTTATTTCTTTTTCTACTGAGCTAGGTATAAATGCATCTCTTTCTACAATATCAATTTGCTTTGATCTACCATACTTTCTTCTTAAATTGAGAGTCGCTTTTCTTACTACAGTCTTTTCATCCTTTTCAGACAATAGATATCACTTGAAAACTTAATTCACATAAATATCGTGCTAATGGGATATGAAATATTTAAAATTTAATAAAATTTTTGTTTTAATTATGAATCTTTAGTTTTTCCGCAAATGAAAATAGTAATTTTTAGGGTTATTCGAATTTGAATGATAAATTTACTTTTAATGTGAAGAAAAAGAGGCCGGAAGAAATTTTTGAGAACGTTAGGGATTATTACAATTTAGAAAATATCGCGAAATATTCAAGATCAAAAAGTATAATGAGAATTCAAGAGAAAATAACAAGTAGGGCTTTAGACTTAATAGAGTTAAAATCGTCAAAAGTGAGGATTCTTGATGCTGGTTGCGGTCCAGGATTCACTGCATTATACTTAAAAGAGCTTGGATATGAAGTTGTGGCTCTTGATATTATTTCAGAATTCTTAAAGTATTACGAATTAAAAGATGTTAACCCTATTGCAGCAGATATGTGTTTTCTCCCTTTTAAACCTAAAATATTTGATGCCATCATTTCAATATCGGCTTTACAATGGATATTTCGAGATATAAAAAGCGAACGGATGAAAATTTTACTAATAGCACTAATTAAGTCCTTTTATAACGTGTTAAAACCTAATAGTAAAGCTATCTTTCAATTTTATCCAAAAAGTAATGCGATTATGGAAAAAATTGGTAGATTATTTATTGAAAACACAAAATTTCAAGGAAATTTCGTAATTGATAATCCAAATAACCCTAAAAAAAGAAAAATCTTCTTATTATTGGAGAAGAAATTGTAGGAAATATGAGATTACTTTATTAGTTTTTTAAAGAATCCTTTTTGTATTAACAAAGTATTATATTTAGGTTCTTTTATCATTTTTTTAAAAATTTTTAATTTATCTTTAAAAAACACATAAATAAATGATTTATCTATGAAAAGTAAAGAATTACAACTAAACAGACTAAAGGCCTTAACAATTTTATTTATCATTCTTTTAACCAGCAGTTTCTCAGTCTTTTTGGCGAATATTTTCAATGGTTCCTCTGAGTTGAGTGAGAATGATGATCTTTCTAACTATGGGACACCAGATGTATTAGATTATCCTAAATCAAGTTTATTTGGTAATGCTCCATGGTGGGATCATTCTTTTGAATATCGTATGCTTATTAATATTACTAATCCCTATTCTTATAATTTTGTCGATATTGGAGTAAGCTTGTCATTTAATTATGATAACTTAATTCAAACAGGTAAATTACAATCAGATCTAGACGATTTAAGAATTGTAGAGAATGGGATTCTAAGAAATTATTATGTGCAAAAAGATTATCCTAGTCAAGATATTGCAACTATTTGGTTTGACACCAATATTTCAGCGAGTCGAACTGAAACAGATACTTATTTATATTTCGGAAATAGTATTGCTATTAATATGGAAGCACGAGATCCTTCTGAGAGCTTTGGATGGGTTAAGAATGGTGATTTTGAATTAGATATTTCCAGTAACTCGAACTTTGAACCTTATGGATGGCACTTTTCACATAACCCAGTTAATACTATTAAGGGGCAAAGTAATCCAAGCTCAGCTGAATACAATACTTCAGGTATTGAACTATTTGTTAATAAATTAATTAGTAATCCCCAATCTGGAGAAAGAGTTGGTGATGGAACTTATGCTTATAAATGGGGTACATCTGGAGTAGTTTTACCAACGGATACAATAAATGATTATGCAGGAACTTTGTTTACTTATCCTTTCAAAGTTCCTATTGTCGAGGGCGGGGAAATCTCCTTGAATGTATACCGGAATATTAGAACATGGAGATTTGAGAAACCAAAAAATATGGATGCAGATTTGAATGAAGATGGATATTTTATGAGGGTCTTAAATGGATCTTCATCTCATTATAGTACAGATCCTGATCTCCATGATGATACTGATATTTATAATACTAACTATAATAATTATGGAGAGATATATGATGGATATTCTCAATACAATCCAAGTTCAAAAAAATGGTTGCCTTTAGAAGATCAAACGAAATTAATTGATTTCGATACACACACCACTTCAAATGTAATAAAAGACACTTTATCAGACACTTCGAGTGATGGAGAATTAACAGGATTTCTTGAAATAAATTTGACACAATATATGGGGAAGGAAATATTCTTTGAATTTGGAGTTTGGGGTGACGAATCTAGTGCTCAATTTAAACAAAAGTCAGCCTTTTTTCAAGTAGATGCTGTAGGTTTCAATTACACATTAACAGCTGCAGTTAACGAAGTTCAAAGAAGAACTTCTGATATCACAATAATTACTAGAGATATTGATGGTAGAATTGTTCCAAATGCTAAAGTCGCGATTGTTAATAACTCAGCTAAGGGTACAGAAAATTTTGTAGTTCGTTCAGGGATAAGTTCTAGTTTAAATGGTTCAATTATTTTTAAAAATGTGTTAAATGGGGTTTACAATATCACAGCAAATTATACACTAGGTTCTGTAGAAATGGAGTTATATAATAGTACTAAATTTAATAAAATAACTCATAATTTCACTGGAAAACCTTTTATAGTCGATATTAATTTGGATTTGTGGACAATTGATTTTGAAATTGTTGACTGGGAGAGATTTCCATTGAAATATGCCTATATAAATGTAAGTGATCAAAAAGCAGGCACTGTTTTAAGTAAATTAACATTAAGTTCTAAAGGAAAGGCCACCTTTCGGTGGACAAGCGCATCCTACTATTATTATGAGGTATATTACAACAATGAAGACTATAATGATTATCCATTTTTAGTAAGTTATGGATATATATATCGCTCAGATTATGAGACTTCAAAATCTCAAACTCATATCATAAACGTGGATAATGTTAATCAAGCCCCCAGTAGTGAAAGTAGATACTTTGTAAGTGAATATGTTTATACTAATGGCTCAAGAACAGTGTTTGGCAATAAGAAAATTATCAAAGCTAATATCACATTAACCACTATGAACGACCAAATTCAAGATGTTACAATCTATTATATTGATAAAAACAATAATACTGGTGTTGGTAATGAAAATCTTATTTACTTTAATGATGATTACGATTTTGGGGATGACAGTGATTTCATAAGCTTAGATATGGTGAAAATAAATAATAATAAATTAAATACTGAAAAACATGAAGTATACGGATTATTCATTGAAATAAATGGAGTAAATAATACTCAATGCAATGGAATAATAACTATAGACCTAATTGAAACAGCTAATGTCTATAATAGAACAGAATTGTCTAAGCTATATATTAGGGTAGTGAGTAAAGATATTACTCCTGAAGGCATGCCTGTATCTGCTTTAATTAAAGTAAGAGATGACTCTGGAACACCATTGGTAAATTTAACATCATTTTGGGAAAGAAATGGTTCTGCTTATTCTCCAAAAAATGGTTATGAACTACCATTTTGGTTTTTCATTGGTAGAACTTATAATTTTTCAATAGACTATCTTGAGAATGTTAATATTGATTTTAATGTTACTGAACTGGATCCAGAAAATCAATGGTATCCGACATCTAATGCAGGAACTACTTATTATAATTATACTTTTTATGGGAGTGCTTTAATTACATTTAATCTTATTCTTCCATCAGAGTTAAATACTACAAATTATGATACCGCATTTTTTAATGCTTCGGGTACCACTGATGTGCTTTGGGGTGATAATATGACATTTTCAGTGAACTTTTATTATACACAAGATGGAGGAGGTTCCTGGAATCCCGTATCTGGTTTATCTTCATCATGTACATTAACTGTGACTCCAGTCGGTTCGAGTCTTATTTTGATCATTGAAGATATGAATTTTCTTGGAAGTGGAAACTTTTTGATAACTGTCAATTCTAGTCGATTATCTGCTGGAGGATCATATGTTTATTATTCATTCAAAATTACAGGCAATAAACCTGGTTATCCCCAACCAAACACTCAAACTTTTTTTGTGAAAGTAAGAGCAATTTCGACAACGATTAGACTATACGATTATAGTTCCCTTACTGAAATACCAGATAGGACTGTTAATGCGTATTATGATGAATTGGCATATTTCACAATTAGGTATTATCGCTCTGATAATCTTAATAATCTTCTTGGGGCACAACTCACATACAGTTGGATAGGAACAGGTCCTTTTACCATACAGCCAGATCCAATTAATATTGGATATTACACATTGATATTAAATACTTCAGATGCTCTTAGCACAGGAATTAAAGTAATATCTGTTACTGCCTCCCTTGAGAATTATACAACCCAAAGTAATTTCAATGTATTTTTAGATATCGACCCTAGACCAACTAGCATTAATAATGAAGTTGTAGATATTTTATACATTCCTTCTGAAATTTGGGTTCAAAAAAGACACTTTTTCAATTTTACATATACAGATACTTTAAAATCTAGGATTTTAGGAGATATAGATTCTGCAGTTTATAGTTGGCATGAATTAGATGTTAATGGGGAAATTATTGCTGGGAGTGAAGGAACAGGCACATTAACAGAACTACCAAATAAAATGTATTCATTAGATTTTAGTACTCTACGAAGACCAGTTGGACGTTATCAACTATTTGTTACCCTACAAAAAGAAAACTATGATGCTAGATTTGCATTTATAAATTTAGAAATAAAATTAAGAGAATTTGATGTTGAGTTCAAAGCTACAGGTAAGAGTGGAAATCAAATAAGCATTGCTCAAGGGTCTAATGTATTTTTAGAAATAAACCTAACAGATATTACATATACTCCAAATGTCCCATTGGCTAGTGCTACTTTAATACTCAGAACTCAAGGAACTGATTATGCCTTTACAGAAGAAGCTTCTGGTTATTATACAATGATATTCAGTACTGAATATATTGAAGCCTTTTTCACATCTAATATCTTTGGTGGTAAAATTATCATTCAAAAAGATAATTATACAACTCAAGAAATCGATATTACATTTAATGTTTTAATGGAGGAAATTTTCCCTGGAATGCCCACCTTTTATTTCATATTAATAACTGCTTCAGTAGCAGCGATAGCGATTACAGCAATAAGTTATAGGGCAATTCAACAAGCAAAAATTCCAAAATTCGTGAAGAAGATAAGAAAAGTTAAAGGATACATTAAAGCAAAGAAAACTGTTACTGAAACCATTTCTATTCCAAATAAGGAAGAAATGATGACAGAGTTATTTGGTGAAGATTGGAAAAAAGTTGGGCTTTCCCTTGATGATATTCTTGGAGCTAAGGAATTCGAATCAAGATTTAATCAATTTAAAGATAAGACTGCTAAGAATGGAGGTGAAATTGACTAATGCCAATAGGATTAATAATTATGAAATGGGATCCAAAGGTTGGAACAGAAATAATAACAAGATATCCTGAAGAACTTATAGTTTCTGATGAAACATTAATGCAAATCTACGCGGCCCATGAGTATACTGGAGAACCAGGAATGATAAGCCTGTTAGTAGGGCATTTAAATATTGCTTCTTTTTATACGGGAAGAGATAAAGCCTTATACATAATATCTCTCTTAAATTTAGAAGATGATCCCGATGCTTATGAAGGAGGTTTATCAGATATTTCAAGAATCATAATTCAGAACCTAGAAGATAATGTATATCTAGATATGATACCATTCTTATTTCAACGCTTATCAGCCTATCCACATTTGAATCTTGAGCAAACCCTAGCAATTACTTACCAAGATGAAGTGAATAGATTAATTATAGAAAGACTTAGAGAAGAAGGAGTTGTGTCGAAGTCAGAACTAAGTGTCTGGTTAAAAGATAAGTATCGAAGAGGATTTTTTGATATAGATGCTACGCTGAATGAACTCATTAAAAGGGAATTGATTAAAGAAACTTCAGTCAAAGGAATGCCATCAGAATTAATATTTTTAATAAATGATATCTTTATGCTTCGTAAACCCCCAATTAAGCTCCTTCAAGCTCCCGAAGAAGTAGGTCTTCCAGATAAGTATAAAGAAGAATACAGAATAGAAGTTAAGAAATTTTTCCAAAATTATCGGATTTCTGGTGAAGATAACTTAAAGTCTCTAGACATTTTAACTGATCCCCAAACATATGAAATATTAAAGTTATTAAGAATTGCAATTGTGACAAGAAGCGCTCTTGAGAAACTAAAGAAAAAGGGAGTCGATGATATTGATGGAGCATTAAAAAAAATATGGGAACATAAAATGATTCATACATTTCGGGATGAGCGTGGAGCTGAATATTATTGTTTATTAACAGATTTTCAAATATTGAGAGTCTATCCCAAATTTATACTTAATACAATTTTACATCAATATGATGTTAAATCAAAATCGGAGCCTGTTTTAATTGAATATTTAAAAGTACTGGAAGACACTTATTATACTATAAAGTTAGTTGAAGAATCAGAAAAATAAATATTTTTTTACTTTTTTTTTTAATTTTTAAATTAAATTTGATTTTAATTTC